>NZ_MUNP01000038.1 GCF_002001105.1 Rhodanobacter sp. C06
TCGCCTTGCGGTGCCGTTCGAAACCGGCGTCGTGCTCCATCGACAGGCTCATCTGCTTCGGCGTCATCGCGTAACATCCGTCCTCAGGTCGAGCTTCGACCACGGGGCAAAATCAGAGTTTCCCTAAATATGCAGGCTTCCGGAGATCGACTGCACTGCTGTTCGCGAGTGCGCATCATTGATGCCTCTCTCGCTTCGCTGGTGTTCGTCTGGCGCGCTTCGAGCGATCGACTGCTGGGGGTGTATCAGACTGCAAGGTGGTGAGCTCTGGGGGCGCTTGGCGAGCGCCGAGTGCGCATTCGTTGACCCAAGTGGTTCACGATCAGCACTCCGCGTGACAGTGACCCAGCGCTCAGCAAGACGCTCCGGGTTGTCGCTGTTTGCCGCTCGCGATTGATTGAGCATGAGGTGATTGTCGAGCTCACATGGCGGGTGCTGATAAACGTGGGCCCGGCGCGGGCTGCGGCGGGAATTGCGCATGCCAACGTCATGGATACCGCAAGTGGATATCGAGTGTGCATCAACCTCTGCGCCCAGCAGAGCGATGTCAGACCGCAGTCCATCGAGAAGTGCGATCCCTCTGTAAGCACCCACCCACTGCGCCGTGCAGCTCCTGCGACAGAAAAAGTGTGCGCCAGGGATGTCCCGGGTCGAAGTCCTAGGACCATTCGTGGAACCCGTGCTGGGTGCAGCCGAAGTCAGAGCGCTGCGAGCGAATCTCCATACTTCACCGAACGTGCGGCCATGCTTGATCGATCGAGGCTGTTGATCTCACGAACTTCACGCGATGGCGCGCCTTTGTTCGCTCAAGGGATGGGGCATGTCGTCCTGTCGCATTGAGGCGTAAGAACGTGCGACATTGGGGCTTGGGAGATAACCACCTAGCCCGCGGCTGCGGCTGACATCCACAACAGGGACCCCCACCATGACAACATCCGTTCCGCCCCCGCTGCCCCCTCGTTCGCCCAGCAAGCCCACCGGCATGCGCATGGGACCGCTGTTCTTCGTGATCTTCGGCGCCGTGCTGGCAGCAGGCGCGCTCCTCTATGCCTGGCACCAGAGCCAAGTCGACATCCGGGAAATCAAGGCGAGCACCGCTGAGCGGATCAAGGCTTCGGACGAGGCTCTTCGGAACTACCGAGCCTGCAAAGCACGAGCAGCCCAGCTCGGCTACGACAGTCTGCAAGTCTGCAAATAAATGCAACACGGGGCGGTGAAAGCCGCCCCGTTGGAGAGAAGAGTGAACACCCAAAGCAACATCCCCTACATCACCACCAACGACGCTCGCATCGCACTGGACAGCATGGACGACTACGCCCGCATGGCCGACGTCGTAGCTCGGACCTTTCCGAGGTCTTGTGGAACCAGGCAGGTGAGTTTAGGTGCCCCTGCTGACTTGATATGACCGCGATTCAAACGTCGCGCGGAGCCAGGCCATTGCCTCATCAAGATCCAGGTTGGAGCTGGCATAGCTTTGCCGCAACAGGTGTGGTGAAAGCAAGCCGTCCCATTTTTGGCGAACGAGGTTGCTTGCTTTTGCGAGCAGTTCGTCCACAGGTGCAGCGGGCTCCGAACCGATGTCCGCCAGCAAGTCTTCGATCTGTTCGAGGCCACGGCCAGCGCGCTGGATCTCGACCCCGAGCCGGCCTGTGGACGCCTGCATGCCATGCGACATCAGTAGGCAAGCGATGGCCTCGTTGGCTGCGTCGCCCAGCCAAGTCAGCAGGATCGCTTGGCTTCCCTGATCCAGCAGCAAACGATCGGTCAAGGCCAGCGTGGCAAACGCCTTGCGGCCTTCCCCCAAGAAGCGCTGTGCCGTAGGGTCCAAGAAGGGCAGCGCGTCTTGTGCAACATAGATATCGCGCATGCGCTGCCGCACCCGGGTATGTACACGCCCACCGCCTCCATTGAACAGCGGAGGAGCACCGCCCTTGGTGGGCGCGACATGGATCGTCTTGTGTTCTTCATCGATGGCTTCAACGAGCCAAGTACGCCCGCCGAACAGAATGCGCTGGCCGGGCGTCAACATTTGCGAGACGGGTAGCGTACCCAATGCCTTGCCACTGGAGACGATGCGGAACTCCTCATCGCTGGAGAACGCCGCATAGAACGAATAGTGATTGACGATCTTGTCGCCAATGCGACCGTGGAGCAGAAGACCTGAATGATCCTGGGTCAGGATTTCCGTTTGCCCCAAAGTGCGCAGCAGTTCGGCAAAAGCGTCTTTGGGCACTCGCTCGAACGGACCGGGCGGGGCGCAGAGAAGTTGAAACGCCTGAGCCGCCTGGAGGCCGCCATGTTGCGCGATGGAAGACAGGAGTTGCTGCACAAGCGTGGAGTAGTGTGCTCCGTGGACAGCAGGCGGCTCAAACCAGTTTTCCAGCAAAAGCGAGATGACGGCCGCGGTCTGCACCGTGTCCAGTCGAAGCCGCGTTTCAAGATCAGCCTTCTCGTCCAAAGCCTCCTCGGTGACATAGCCGCGCAGGATTGCCGGTTCGCCCTCGCGTCGGCCGGATCGCCCCAGTCGTTGGCGGAGGCTTGCAACAGATGGCGGCGTCCCGATTTGCACCACACTTTTGACCGCGCCGATATCGATGCCCAGCTCCAACGTGCTTGTGCAAACGGCAGTTGCCGCGCGCTCACGCTGTTTCAGTGCAGCCTCGGTTTCGTAGCGGATTTCCTTCGACAGGTTACCGTGATGCGGCCAAAATTCCTTGGGGACTTGAGCTTGCTCACACAACTCATTCAGAAGATGCGTGTAGCGCTCAACCTCCCGGCGGCTGTTCGGAAAAATGAGGTTATTGGAGCCGCGTAAGGTCTTGAACATGTGCTGCGCGATCGCCAGCGGTGCACGCTCCGTTTCCGGATCGTTCTTTCTGCTCGTTCCGTCAGCGGCCGCGAGCTCTTCAAACCCCTTAACCAGTATCAGCAACTGGCCCCCGGTCGATGCCGCATCGACCATTGCCACGGGGCGGTCGGGCCGAAGGAACTGGGCTGCCAAGCCCATGTCGCCCAGCGTGGCGGAGAGACCAATGCGAGGCACCGTGTGCCCCAGTGCGACTTCGATGCGGTGCATCAGCGCCTGCAGTTGCTTCCCGCGTTCGGTGCCGATGAACGCGTGAAGTTCATCGATGACGAAGAAGGTCATCTGCTTGAACAGGGCGGCGATGCTGGTGCCACGGTTACACAACGTGGCTTCTAAGGACTCCGGCGTGATCAAGAGCACGCCAGTCGGCTTTTGCACGAATTTCCGCTTGGAAGTCGAAGTGATATCCCCGTGCCACGGCCAGACGGGCACGTTCAGGTTCTCGCAGAGGCGATCCAGGCGTCCGAACTGGTCGTTGATCAACGCTTTCAGCGGGCTGATGTAGACGATCAAGCCCTGGTCTGGCCGGCCGAGCAAATGGGTCAAGGCAGGCAGGAAAGCAGCCTCGGTTTTCCCTGAGGCCGTGCTGGCTGCCACGATGACATCTTGGTTGCCTGGCAGGATCAGCGGAATGGCCTGTTCCTGCACATCGCGCAGTGCACCCCAACCCTCGGCCCACAGATAGCGCTGTATCCGAGGGTCTAGTTGCAGGAAGGCCTGGGAAGCTGCCATCAGAGTTTGAAGGAAGCCAGTTCGTCTTCCGGATCCACGATCGCATCACTCTTGCCACCTTCATCAGCTTCCACCCGGACCTCGCCGATCAGGTTCTTCCAGTCGGTGCCGGGGTTTTGTTCCAGGATGGCCAATAGGTTGATGAAGGACGTGATCGTGGTGCGCGGTGTGCGGAAGAAGCTGTCGCCGATGCGATTGGCGCAGTGCTCCATGAAGCTCGCGATCGCCGGATCGGGAAGCAGATACCGGGCGGTGTCCCCGGCGGCGTATACATGGCGGATCTTCCCCAGCAGCAGGTAGAAGTCTTCCAACGTCAAGCTCGAAAGGCGCAGCACTGGACCAGAGAAGTCGACAAGCTCATTGGTCGCGAAAGCGTTCTGGGCAAGTCGACTTTGGAGTGCCGAGTAGCTGTAAATCCCGCGGCGTGTATCCATCAGGAACTCCGGCGTGCCGCCCAGCACGAATCCTAGGCCAACGGCTGTGCCCTGCAAGGAGTCGTTGAGCATGCGCAGGATCTGCTCGTAGTTGGAACTGCGCGCTTGCGAGTTGGCAAGCTTGTAAAGATTGACCATTTCATCCAGACACACGAACAGTCCCGCGTATCCGGCCAAGCGCACGAACCTGGCCATGAGTTTCAGTTGATCGTAGATCGATGCGTCATCGACAATCGTGCGAACGCCCAGTGCCACGCGCGCGTCGGTCCGGGTCGCGAACTCACCGCGCAACCAGCGGACAGCGTCTGATTTCAGCTGCTCGTTTCCTTCCTCGACGCCGCGACAATAGGCTGCGATGACATCGGCAAAGTCGTAACCGTTAACGAGCTCGGTCAGCTGTTCCAGTTTCGACCGGATGACCTGCTCGGTGGACTGGCTCCGCGCTTTGGCTTCGGACTTGGCCGTGGCGATGAACTTCTCGACCACGCCGGACAAGGCGCCCCCCTCGGGTTTGGTTCGCGTGGCTAGGTTGCGCATGAGCTCGGCATACAGCGACCGAGCTTGCCCGCCAGACGCGTGCAGGCGTCGATCGGGGTTGAGGTCGGCGTTGGCCACGACGAGCTTGCGCTCCATGGCAATGGCACGGATCAGATTGAGAAAGAAGGTCTTACCCGCACCATATTCGCCGATGACGAAGCGGAACGATGAGCCACCGTCAGCAACGCGGTCGATGTCCGCGACCAATGCTTCGATCTCCCGACCTCGGGCGACCTGGATCAGGTGTTGACCTGCGCGAGGCACAACGCCGGCACGCAGAGACTGGATAACGGCGTCGCGATCCTTGGGGCGAATGGCAGCATTCATGCTTCGATCTTCTCAAGTAGTTTGGTGTTCACCGAAATCGGGTCCTCGCCTTCGAACAGTGGCTCGTCGAATGCATCGAAAGCCGCCTCGTTGATCTGTTCCAACGCGCCGTCGAGCATCAGGTCCAAATCGGCGGCAGCGTCCTCCAGCTCGGCACGCATCCACTCGGGCCGCGACAGCAGCAAGCGCAGCAGAGCGGAATGATCCTCGTCCAAGCCCAGCGGCGCATTGGCTTCGTCTTCGAGCTCCGGTTCCGGAGCGGGTGCCGCAGGTGTGTTGCCAGCTTCCTCGACAAAGATCTTCGACAGCAGCGCCGAGACCCGCGCCGTGTCTTCTTGCAACGCCGCAATACGCTCAGCATCCAGGCGGAAGCCCCGCTTCTCGGCCTGGACAGCGGACGCAGGCACGCCGCCGGAACCAGCTGTGTGGATGTCGCTGAAGACGCGCTTGGGTTCTACGCCGAGAGCCTTGTAGACCTTTTCCAGGAACTTCACTTCATCGGGCGAGACAACTCCGTCAGCCTGGGCCAGCGACGCCATGAAGGCAGCGAGCGTCTCGCGCGCCGCGGTGGGCAACGGCGCCAACTTCTTTTTCAGCGCCGCCAGATTCATTGGCGAGACGGTCAACCACTGGAGGTGCGCGTGCAACCTGCGGCGCTCTGCGAGGGCGAGGTGCACCCATCCTTCGATTGCCGCCCGAAGATGTGCGACCTCCCGATCATGGAAGACTCCATCGGCCTGGGCCACGGCCGAGGCCAACTGCAGTGTCAACGCGGCCGTTTGATACTCGGCACGCGAACCCAAACCCGAATCCATGAGCGGTTGAGCGAACAACACGATCGTATCCTGTTCCCCCGGCACCTTGGCGCCGCCGAGGACATGCGGTTCCATCCCAATCTCGGCGCCTTCAAGCGCCCGCGCCAAGCCCCGCACGCGATCGCGATTGACCTCTTGATTGGCGCCCCCCAACGCCGCAAGAAGTTCCTTCAGCGGTAACGACAGTCGGCCTTCGCTCATCTGTGCGGTCAACGCCCGCAGCTTTGCTTGGATGGCAGCGGGCCAGAGGGTGGCGGGCAAGAGCAACAGCCCTTCCAACGCTCCGACTGCCCCAGGATCCTTTCCGACGAGGCGACTATAAGAACCAAGTTCGTCCGTGCATTGGTTCGCGACCTCCATCAGCTTCCTGATGGGTGCGGTCAAGGCCGTGACATCCGGAACATCCCCGAAGGTCATCGTGATATTGGCGCCGCGCAACCCCGCCGAGGCGGCTTGGTAGATGAACTTGAGCTTGGTGCGGTTTTTCGGAAGCACCAGTCCAGGGCCGAGGACTTCGTGATAGCGCTGAGCGAACAGACGCTCGAATTCGTTGGGGCAACGAATGGCTGCAGTGCGCAGAGAGCATTCCGGACTCAAACGGAGCCAAGCCAGCACGAGATGCGGGGGAAGCGGAGCACGATCGACGGCTGCCTGGCCAAGGGCCAGTCGAAGATGCGGCGGCAGCTCATAGGTTCTCGGGAAATCCGGGACGGGCTGCTTGTAGAGCTGACTGGACTTTCCGGCCAGCTCGATCCAACCCAGAAGTTCGCCGGCGTAGCGATTGAACGATCCCGATTTCTCGCCATAGATCGCAAGCAGTCGCCGGAGCTCGACGATGATGGCTGGCCAGTCACTTCTCGCTGCGGGGTCGTCGCGCGAGTCCACGATGACGCGACGTTCGAGTCCGTAGAAGAACAGGAACACGTATCCAATGTCGCAGTCGGGATTCGAGCGACCTTCCGACAACCAGTTCAGATAGGCTCGCCGCTCCTCCGGGGAAGCTTCGGCGTAGCTGGGCCAGTAGCCCATCTGCCGAGCGCGGTAGTTACCTACACGCGCCACGGTGTATTGGCCGCTGATCAGGCATGGCTCGGCGCCCCCATTGAGCGCTTTCAGCTTCCCGCCGACATAGAGCATGCCGCCCGGTAAGTTCACGCCAGCGACTTCGATGCTTTCGCCAGGGGGTATCCAGCGCCCCTCGCCGAAGCCGGCGGGAGCCGCTGGTAAAACGTGATCCGAGGTAGGGTTCGTAGCCCCTGATACCGAGTACATGCGATCGGGCTCAGGCGAACCATGGAGCATGCGAATGAAGCCCTCAAGAGGGCGCTCGGGCTCTGGTATGGGCGCCCCGGTAGAGCTCGGTGGAGGCGGAGACATAGTGGTTGGCGGTGGAGGTGCTGCAGGGGTAACGCTCAAGGGCGGTGCTGTCGTGCCAGATACAGGCACCTTAGTTAAAGCTGCTAGCTTCTTGCGCAGGCTCTCAACCCTCTGCCTGCTTTCCTCGATCCCAGCATCACGGTCGCGATTCCACTCTGTCCCCTGCGCGTCTAAACGAGCATCGGGCTTACGAGCTGTGTGGATCGGTTGCCCCTGAACTTCCGTCAGCCGACCCTGGGTTGTCGTAGGTGGCTGGAATGGGCCAATTGGAGAAGGGCCTTGATCTGAGTCATTCAACCGAGGCTGGCTGGACGCTTTCGGTAGAGCAGGTGGCTCTAACGGCCCAGCTGCACGCAAGGTCGGCACGCCTCGGCGTTCATGAGAGGCGTGATGAGTTTGCTGAGGGGGGAGGTTCGCGCGGGTGAGCTCATGCGTGTGCGGAGCCTTTGGCGCAAGATCAGGTGGGTCGGGTTTCGCACTCAGCAGCATCATCGCAGTGAAGATGAGGATTGCCACTATCACGGCGAAAACGCCAACGCCGAAGAAGCTCCAAAGCTCCTTCGAAAACAGGGCAACTAAGGCAATCGTCCATATTGCCAAACCGAGCCCAGCTCTCCTAAAGCTTCGCGCCATCGTGCTCCCCTGTTGCTTACAGCCTGGACCACTGCTGATTCCGTGGACTATCAGAATGGCCTAAGCTCAGTATTGCCGCGCCACATACTGGTCAATGAAGCTGTCCTCTGTCATTGCAGCCAGTGCTTCCTCATCGTCGAAGTCGACGTTCGGATTGGGTGGCAGGCTGCCTACGTCATAAACCGATAACTCCAGCCACGAAAAGCTCTCCTCTCTCGGCTGACCAAAGCCCGAGCGATGGAAAGCTCCTACGTTGCCCCAGGCTTTGGTGTCTCGCGTAGCGCGCTGGCAAGCGTCCTTTGGATCGGTGGCGGGGCCGAGATAGACCACGAAGCCCGTCCCATCACAGATGACCCCAAATGTGCGCATGGTGTTCTCCCCTTCGAGTCAAGTGTAAGTAGAACTGCTCGGCTAGGCCACAGTTGGTAGCCGTGCGCTCACAACCGTGGCCATCTACATCAGTAGATCGCCGGCGTCAGTCGAGGTCGACGGTATGCGCCAAGACTGATCCGAAACAGATTCATTCCTTCAGGCTTGAGTGTGTAGTGCTCTGGAACAGGATCCCAGCCCGCGCTGCAAAGCCCGCGCCCTTTCGGGTCTGGCACAGCGGCCATGTCCGTCGTGTCTGCAGGGACGTAGAAGTCAGCTGTCTCCGACGGACCCAAACGAGCTGCAAGCTTTCCGGCAATGGCAACACCGATGTAGCAGCCAGAACCCATGAAGCCTTTGTCGCGCGTCACCACCATGTGAGCATAGCCGTCGATTTGTTCCTGGTAAGCAAGTAAGCGATCTGCTGAAACCGGTTTCCCAGCTTCATGAGGCGTCGGCAGGGTGTGAACCATCACTGTGCAACCAGAACATCCCATCACGGCCAGCAAGCCGGCCATTCCAAGTCGAAGCATTCTTCCCCCTGATACTTGCAGTATTCGTCCACCGCAGAGCCGTTCTCGATCAGCGTGCTGATCACTGGTTCGAAGTGAGCGAAAGCGCAGCAGGATCGCTGCAGGAGCATTCTCGCGGAACTTGAACTGATTCGAAAGATATTGCGCTTCCGCTTGATGTCTTCGTTGTGCTTCCTGCACTTCCTGAGCTCCCGCCCCGACAGGCTCGTGCGACATGTCTAGCATCGAGTGTTACATCACCCTTCAACGCGAGGTGCGTATGGGCGTCTGCCATCTGATTTCGGTAGCCGAAGACCAGCTTCGGAGCTGGCGAGGAGATCACGACGAGCTGTTGAGAGATATTGGCTCCGCTGTCGTTCTGGCGTGTCTGGACACCGAGCTGACCCGGGTCACTGTTCGCGGTGCTGATGCGGGATCTCCAGGTGGAACATCCGGCTCGGCAATTACGGTCCAGCACGTGGGCGCCTATGACGGCGACGATTTCACCCCGTGGGTCTGGGCCAGTGGCGATGAGATTCGCCTGACCGGCGAACTAGAAAGGGCGGATCTGGTTCGCTTGGGCAAGTTGATCAATGCCGTGCTGGCGAATACGAGCGTCAGTGGAGGCGAGTCGTGAAATGGAACTATCGGGTAATGCGGACCGCTGACGAGTTCGTCATTCGGGAGGTCTACTACCGGAAAGGCGGCACAGTTGAGGGGTGGTCGGCTGGTCCAGCAGTCCCTTCGGCGGAAACGCTTGAAGGGTTGAAGTGGGTGATTAACCGCTACCAAGAAGCGCTTGAGAAGCCGGTGATCGAGGGCACTGATGACAGTGCAAGTGAAAAGTAGCGTGAGCCACAATGGACCACGTTGCGGGTCTAGCGGCTCAGCCTTGCTGACGGGGGATTTCCCGCCGAGGCTGACGAACGGCGGCTGATCCCGTCGATGGGCCGCCTACGGTCCGTTCAATCGCCTGTCAGCAGCGCAATGCACCGACGATGCAAGGGTAGGCTGACCGCACATACCACCAAGGAGTTGCGTGATGTCCTACATCCTCCGGTCGCCCAAACATGTGTCGCTCTTTTCCAGGAAGAGGCGATCGAAACCAACGCCGCCGCTGCTGGAACTGCTGTTGTTCCTCTACGCAAGCGCCGTGGCTGGGTGCTTCGGTTTCGTCGCGGCAAAATTCGGCGACATCGCCTTCAATCATCCTCACGATCCACACGCGATGGCCGGGATGATCGTGGCCTATGGTTGCTTCACTGTGGCCCTCGCCGCGACTGCCGTTGCCGGCAAGTCCTGCCTCAACTTGCTTCGGATATCGTGATGACCTGTCCACCCTGCCAAGGGTGGATCGTTAGCGCAGCAGTGGACTCGACAGTGCTGTGCTGTTTGAGGCGAAAGCCATGCTGATCGCTGATCGTGTGCAGGCTAGGGCGGACGGGCGCTGAGGGGTCTTCTTGCACTGCCGCCACGCTTCGCTGAAGCTGCTCGATATCTGCAGGGAGCAACGCCATGAAGCACCCGATCCCACTACACCGTCGCCTCTGGCTGCTGGCGCAGTGGCCTTTCTCCAGCAGTGCACGTGAGACTTGGCATGTGCTCAGGCATCCGGCGAATGCGCGCCGACTGCTGTAGTCGATTGAGCAGATGAAGCGCGGGGAGTTGGTGAAGCGTGACCTTGTGGAGTAGGCCACCGAGAGGACGGCACTCGGCTGAGCCGGTCTGCTACACTGAATCGCGACATCAAAGTGTTACGCCAAGCAGGTTTGAGCGTGGCTAACCCTTTGTTTGGTAAGGCGCTGTGCTGTCGTCTTTTGGGGCAAGCGCGCAAGACTGGCTAACCAATTGATCCTATGGGCCTCGGTCGTCGGTTCGAATCCGGCCGCCCCGACCAATCTGGAAATACCGACGGCGCCTTTGGGCGCCGTTTGCGTATGCGGGATTGGCGACGCAGGAAATTGCATTGCGGGCCGGCTAGGCTCCGACATCGGGTTCGCCAACGAGGAGATGCCCCATGCCGTCGAACAGCTGCCACCCGAATGCGCCGCACGAGAAACTCAAGGCGCCCGACTGGTACGTCTCGGCGCTGATGATGGATCGCGCGCTGGACGCGATCCTGCGCCGCGTGAAGAAGCTCGACCGCGAACACGACATCCCCTACCTCGCGGGCTACAGCCAGGACGGCAAGACGATCTACATCGACCGCCACCTGCCGAAGAGCTTCACTTTCCGCGGCCGCACGATCGAAGTGGACCGCTTCCTGGTCCTGCACGAGGAAGTGGAGAAGACCCTGATCGACCAGCTTGGCCTGCATTACCTGCACGCGCACCAGATCGCCACGCGCGCCGAGGAGGCCGCGGTGAACGCGCAGCGCGTCACCTGGAAGGCCTACGACCGCTTCATGCAGAAGTACGTGAAATCCGTCGGCGACGAGCGCCTGCAGAAGGTGCCGGCCGACCTCGACCTCAAGCCTTACCGCGACTACCACGATTACGACCTGATGCAGCGGATGGAGCAGCATCTCGACCAGGCGCGCGGATTGGGCGCGAAGCTCAAGGCCGAGCTGAAATCCTATGCCGCTGCGTTCCGCGAGGAGCACGCGGCGGAGCGGCGCCGCGCCGCGCGCGGTGCCGGCACGGGCAAGCGTGCGGTGGCTGCATCGAAGAAGACCGCCGCCAAGAAGCCCGCGGCGAAAACGGCCGCGCGCAAACCGGCCGCGAAAGCGTCACGCCGCACGAGCGGTTGAGCAACGGATGCGCTGCGACGCGCCTGGCGGCGCGTCGCCCGCATTCCTCAATACAGCACGCGGCTGCGCAGCGTGCCGGGGATCGCCGCCAGCTTGTCGCGGAGTTCGTTCGACTGCGCCTCGTCGGCGGCCACGTCGATCACCACGTAGCCCACTTCCGCGTCGGTCTGCAGGAACTGCGCGTCGATGTTGATGTTGCCGACGGAGAACAGCTCGTTGATGCGCGACAGCACGCCTGGCACGTTCTTGTGGATGTGCAGCAGTCGGCGGCTCTTCGGGTGCCCGGGCAGCGACACCTCGGGGAAGTTCACCGCCGACAGGGTGGAACCGTTGTCGCTGTAGCGCACCAGCTTGCTCGCCACCTCGATGCCGATGTTGTCCTGCGCCTCCAGCGTGCTGCCGCCGATGTGCGGAGTAAGGATCACGCTGTCCAGGCCCACCAGCGGCGACACGAACGGGTCGTCGTTGCCCTTGGGCTCGACCGGGAACACGTCCACCGCGGCACCGGCGAGGTGACCGGAACGCAACGCCGCGGCGAGTGCCTCGATGTCGACCACGCTGCCGCGCGAGGCATTGATCAGCAACGCGCCCTGGCGCATCGCGGCGATTTCCTTCGCGCCGAACATCAGCTTGGTGCTCGGGGTTTCCGGCACGTGCAGGGTCACCACGTCGGCGCGCTGCAGCAGGTCGTCCAGGCTTGCCGCCGGGTGCGCGTTGCCCAGCGACAGCTTGGTCTCCACGTCGTGGAAGATCACGTGCATGCCCAGGCCCTCGGCCAGCACGCCCACCTGGGTGCCGATGTGGCCGTAGCCGATCACGCCCAGCACCTTGCCGCGCGCCTCGTAGCTGCCACTGGCGGACTTGCTCCAGCCACCGCGATGGCACTGCGCGCTCCGCTGCGGGATGCCGCGCAGCAACATGATCGCCTCGGCCACCACCAGCTCGGCCACGCTGCGCGTGTTGGAGTAGGGCGCGTTGAATACCGGGATGCCCAAGCGCTCGGCCTCGGGCAGGGCGACCTGGTTGGTGCCGATGCAGAAGCAGCCCGCCGCGATCAGCCGCTTGGCATGGCGCAACACCTCGGCGGTGAGCTGTGTGCGCGAGCGCAGGCCAACGATATGGGCGTCGGCGATGCGTTCCAGCAGCTTCGCCTCGGGCAGCGACTTCTCGTGGTACTCGATCTGGCTGTAGCCGGCACGCTCGAAGACTTCCACCGCGGTGCGACTCACGCCCTCCAGCAGCAGCACCTTGATGTCTTGCCGGGGGAACGAGGTCTTCATGGTGGCTCCGGGGTGGAAAGGAGCTGCTACTATGCCAGAATTGCGGCGTTGCAACACGTCGCGGTTTGGACGTCCATACGAATTCGAGGCATAAGTTTATGCCCCAGCCGGAGATCCCATGAGCGTTGCCCTGGACGAGCTTGTCCGCCGCCTGCCCGGGTTGCGTCTGCTCACCGGCG
This sequence comes from Rhodanobacter sp. C06, assembly GCF_002001105.1. Lineage (GTDB taxonomy): Bacteria > Pseudomonadota > Gammaproteobacteria > Xanthomonadales > Rhodanobacteraceae > Rhodanobacter_A. The sequence goes on from NZ_MUNP01000038.1 coordinate 12,811, forward strand.
CCGGCGACCTGGAACACTACGGTCGCGACTGGACCCGGCGCTGGACGCCGGCGCCGCTGGCGGTCGCGCTGCCGGCCACGGTGGAGGAGGTGCAGTGCATCGTGCGCTGGGCCAGCGAGCACGGCGTGGCCATCGTGCCTTCGGGCGGCCGCACCGGCCTCTCCGGCGGTGCGGTGGCGGCGCAGGGCGAACTGGTGCTGAGCCTGGAGCGGATGAACCGCGTGCTCGGCTTCGACGCGGCCGACCGCACGCTCACCGTGCAGCCCGGCATGCCGCTGGAAGCCGTGCATGCGGCCGCGCGCGAGCACGGCCTCATCTACCCGGTGGACTTCGCCGCGCGCGGCTCCTGCTCGATCGGTGGCAACATCGCCACCAATGCGGGCGGCATCCGGGTGATCCGCTACGGCAACACGCGTGAGTGGATCACGGGGCTGAAGGTCGTCGCCGGCAACGGCGAACTGCTCGACCTCAACCGCGCGCTGGTGAAGAACTCCAGCGGCTACGACTTCCGCCAGCTGCTGATCGGTTCGGAAGGCACCCTGGGCATCGTGGTGGAAGCCACGCTCAAGCTCACCGATCCGCCGCCGCCCGCGCAGACCATGCTGCTGGCGCTGCCGGACATGGATGCGGTGCTGGCGGTGTTCGGCCTGTTCCGGGCGAAGCTGGCGCTGCAGGCCTTCGAATTTTTCACCGACATCGCGTTGAAGCACGTGCTGGCGCACGGCGCGCAGCGCGCGCTGGACGGCGAGCATCCGTACTACGTGGTGACCGAGTTCGACGCCCCGGACGAGGCCGCGCAGGACGCTGCGCTGGCGGTGCTGGGCGAAGGCATGGAGCAGGGCTGGATCGTGGACGGCACGATCGCGCAGAGCGAGGCGCAGGCTGCCGCGTTGTGGCGGTTGCGCGAAGGCATCACCGAGAGCCTCGCGCCGCACAAGCCGTACAAGAACGACGTGTCGGTGCGCATCGGCGCGGTGCCGGCCTTCCTGCACGCGATGCAGGCGCTGCTGGCGCGCGAGTACCCGCACATCGAAGTGGTGTGGTTCGGCCACATCGGCGACGGCAACCTGCACATCAACGTGCTGAAGCCCACCGACATGGCGGACACGGATTTCATCGCCCAGTGCGAGCACGTCACCAAGCTGCTGGCCGCCACGCTGAAGGAGCATGGCGGCAGCATCTCCGCCGAGCACGGCATCGGCCTGGTCAAGCGGCCCTACCTCGACAGCACGCGCAGCGCGGCGGAAATCGCCTTGATGCGCGGCGTGCGCAAGGTGTTCGACCCGAACGGCATCCTCAATCCGGGAAAACTGTTCGAGGCGGAGTGAACGCTCAGGGATGCAGCGTGTCCGCGATCGTGCGGGCCAGGTCGGCGAACAGCGCCTCACGCTGGGCTTTTGAGCCGGTTGAGGCAGTGAGGAAGGCAGCCACGATCACGCTGCGGCCGTCGGGCCAGGTCAGGATGCCGATGTCGTTGTAGGCAGCGGTGAGCCCGTCCAGCGTGTAGGACGTGCCGCATTTGTCCGCGAGCTGCACGTCGTGGGGCAAGCCCTGCCGCATGCGGTCCGGTTGCGTCTGCGCCTGCAGCAGGGCAAGCAAAGCGCGCGTCGATGACGGCGAGAGCAGGGTGCCATGCTGCAGTTGGCGCAGAAAGTCCGCGGCGGCATCCGGCGTGCTGCGGTTGCGCGGGTCGGCCAGATAGGCGCGATAGCCGCGCTGCAGGCGCGACGCCTCTGCTTGCGCAGTCTCGTTCGCCGGCGGCTGTTGGCGGGGAGCGAGTTGCTCGAATACGCCGTCGACGCCGGCCTCGCCCATGTCCACGCGCATGCCGGCGATACCGTGCGCGCGCAGGAAGGCGGTGACGTCCTGCGGGGGAACGAGCTTCAGCAACGCATCGACGGCGGTGTTGTCGCTGTCGCTGACGGCTGCCGCGAGCAATTGACGCACGGTGAAGCTCATGCGCCCGCCATGGAAGTGCGCGCCGATGGACGGTACGGCGGAGCCGCCGACGATATCGGCGCGCGTGAGCGTGATGGCCCGTTCCATCGACAGCTTGCCGCTGTCGATCTGCGCGAATACCGCGGCAGCGACCGGTGCCTTGAACACACTCATCATCGGGTAGGCACGGTCGGCGTTGACGCGCCAGCGCTCGCCGCTCCGCGGGTCGAGCACGACGATGCCGAACACGCCGGGCTGCGTGCGCCTGGACAGCGCGTCGAGCTTGCCTTGCAGCGCTGCATGGACGTCCGCTGGTTGTGATGCCGCCATGGCCATTGGTGCGATGAAAGCGAGGGCAACGGCGAACATTCGAGGCAGGCGGGCACGTGTGGTTTGCATGCTGGGACTCGGTCGGCAGGAGGGCGCCAGTTTCCCAGACGAAAAGGGCGGCGCGATAGCGTGTACGTGGCTGGACCGTGTGCTGCACAGTCCGTTGCCTCGGGCCGCCGTGCTAGCCTTTTGATTGGCTTTTGCGATCATCCATGATCGCGTGGATCAAACGGGCAGCCATCCATGGCCGCACTCTTCAGATGTTTTTGCAATCATCCTTGATTGCGGACATCAAACGGGCGGCCGTCCATGGCCGCACTCATAATTAATTTCAAACCAGGCACGACCATGATGCAGGAACGCCGCACGCTGTACCCCGAGATCGAGCCCTATGAGCGCGGCACGCTCAAGGTGTCGGAGCTGCACACGCTGTATTACGAACAGTGCGGCAACCCGGACGGCAAGCCGGTGGTGTTCCTGCACGGCGGTCCGGGCGGCGGCACCAACCCGAAGTGCCGGCGCTTCTTCGACCCGGCCGTCTATCGCATCGTGCTGTTCGACCAGCGCGGCTGCGGCCAGTCCACCCCCCACGCGGAACTGCGCGAAAACACCACCTGGGACCTGGTGGCCGACATCGAACGCGTGCGCGAGCACCTGGGCGTAACCCGCTGGCAGGTGTTCGGCGGTTCCTGGGGTTCCACCCTGGCGCTGGCTTATGCGCAGACGCACCCGGACAAGGTCACCGAGCTGGTGCTGCGCGGCATCTTCATGTTGCGCCGCTGGGAACTGGAGTGGTTCTACCAGAAGGGCTGCGACGCGCTGTACCCGGATGCATGGGAAACCTACCTCGCCGCGATTCCCGAGGTGGAACGCGGCGACCTGATCAGCGCCTACCACCGCCGTCTCACCAGCGACGACCCGACGATGCGCGTGGCCGCGGCGCGCGCCTGGTCGGTGTGGGAAGGTTCCACCAGCTACTTGCACCAGGATCCGGCCAGCATCGGCTCGCACGACGAGGACGAATTCGCGCTGGCCTTCGCCCGCATCGAATGCCACTACTTCGTCAACGGCGGCTTCTTCGCCCACGAGGACCAGTTGCTGCGCAACGTGGACCGCATCCGCAAGATTCCGGCGGTGATCGTGCAGGGCCGCTACGACGTGGTCTGCCCGATCCGCAGCGCCTGGGACCTGCATCGCGCCTGGCCGGAAGCCGAGCTGCGCATCGTGCAGGACGCCGGGCACTCGGCGTTCGAGCCGGGCAACATCCATGAACTGATCGAGGCGACCGACCGCTTCGGTCAGTTGCGTTGATGCGGTGACACGTGCGGCAGCGGATTCGGGGTGGCGGGTGCGACATACGTTTCCGCCGGCTCGCTTGATGCGCTTGTTGTTTCCGCTGCGCGTTTGAGATTCTTCAGCAACGTGTCTTCGCTGGACTGCAGATCCGCTGAATCGTAAAACCAGTCGAGCAGCGGGCCGTCCATCGACTCGCGGCTCTCGACCTGCGTGTCGCGCGGCCCCAGCGGGACCAGCGCGAAAACATGGATGGCGTGGGCCATGCCGGCGCGGCCGATCCATGCCAGTCGATGCGGTGGATCGAACAGTTCCACGCGCGAATGGATGGCGGTGCCGCCGGTTTGCCATGTGAACGAGGCGCCGTCATGCAGATGGCCACTGCTTGAGACGGTTTCGACACCCGGTTGCCAGCGTGGCCATGCTGTCGCGTCGGCCAGGATGCGCCAGACGACTTCGGCGGGTGCATGGATGTTGACGGTGGACGCGGCTTTCACCCGCGCATCGACCTGGATGGCGCCATGCCGGGCGAGCGCGGCCAGTGTGCGGTTCGAGGGCGCGCAGGCGGCCAGCAGCAAGCACGACAACGCGAGCGACATGCCTCGGAGGGCGTTCACGGGCCAGGAGTGCCCACGGGTTTTCGATGGGCAAACCGGCGGCGGTAGTCATGCGGCGAAACGCCGAAGTGTTGCTCGAAGGCGCGGCGAAAAGCATCGTCGCTGGCAAAGCCGACCATGCTCGCCAACCGGGATACGTTGCAGCGTTCGTCGTCCAACCATTGTCTGGCCCGGTCCAGGCGCATCGCCCTGACATAGGCTGCCGGCGAGACATGGAAGGCAGCCCGGAATCGCCGGTTGAACTGCCGCGACGAGAGGTGATGGCGTGCGGCCAGCGACTCCACCGAAAGATCGCCGGCGAGATGCGCGTCGATGTAGGTGGCCAGCTCGCCGATGCGATCCGTGATGGCGACCTGTTGCTGCAGCGGCTGCGAATACTGGCCTTGGCCACCGTCGCGCTTCATGTAGACGACCAGCTCGCGCGCCACCTGCAGTGCCGCGGCGTGGCCGAGGTCTTCCTCGATCAGCGCCAGCGCCAGATCGATGCCGGCGGTGATGCCGGCCGAGGTGTAGAACTTCCCATCCTTCGCGTGGATGGCATCGGTTTCGACGCGCAGCGCGGGAAAACGTTGCGACAGACTCCCTGCATATCGCCAATGCGTGGTGACGCGGCGACCGTCGATGAGGCCGGTCGGCGCCAGTCCATAGATGCCGGTGCACACCGCGGCGATGCGGCGGGTGGTTGGGGCGCGCTGCTTGATCCAGCGTGTGACTTGGGCTGCAGTGGCTGCGTTTTCGCGCAAGCCTTCGCCGCCCGGAATCAGCAGCGTGTCGAGGGGCGGGCAATCGCTCAGCGTGGCGTGCGGCTTCAGCACCAACCCCGATACCGCAGTCGAATCGCCGCGGCGCAAGCCAATCACGATCAGTTCGTAACAGGGACGGCCGCCGGTGCGCGAATGCTCGGTGTTGGCGATCGCAAATGCTTCCATCGGCCCGACTAGGTCGAGTGCCATCATGCCGTCGAACAACAGAAAGCCGATGCGGCGCGCGGGTCGGTGCGGTGTGCGTGTCATGACGGAATTATGCGACAGGCCATTTCGTCCGACAGGACGTGTTTCCGGCAAAACCGGACATGCGCTCCGGCTGGGTCAGGTGCCGCGCGCAAGGAACTCCGCCGCCCGCTCGCCGATCATCGCGCAGGCGGCCTGGGTGTTGCCCGAGATCAGCGTGGGCATGATCGAGGCGTCGGCCACGCGCAGGCCGGCCACGCCGCGCACGCGCAGCTCGGGATCGACCACGGACGCGGCGTCGCTGCCCATGCGGCAGGTGCCGACCGGGTGGTAGATGGTGTCGGCGTGCCGACGGATGATCTCGCGCAGGCGCGTCTCGTCCGTCGTCTCGGCGTCGTGGTAGGCCGGGCCTGTGTAAGCCGAAAACGCGGGTGCGGCGAGGATGCGCCGGGCGAGCGCCACGCCGGCGACCAGCGTATCCAGGTCGCGTGCGTCGCTGAGGAAGGCCGGATCGATCAAGGGCGGCCGGCGCGCATCGCGGCTGGCCAGCCGCACGCTGCCGCGGCTGTGCGGCCTGAGCACGCAGGTGTGCAGCGACAGGCCGCGCGCCGGATGCAGTCGGCGGCTGTGGTGGTCGACGATGCCGATGCACAGTTGCAACTGCACGTCAGGCCGTTCCAGTTCCGGTCGCGTGCAAAGGAAGCCGCCGGCCTCGGCGACGTTGCTGGTCAGCAGGCCGTGGCCGCGGCGGTACGGCTTGATCGCGCGCAGGATCTGCGGCAGCAGCGAAGGCACGATGCCGAGCAGGTCGGGATCGCGCACCTTGCGGCTGATCGTGAAGTCGGGATGGTCCTGCAGGTTGCCGCCCACGCCGGGGCTGTCGCGCACGACATCGATGCCCAGTTCGCGCAGATGCGCCGCGGGGCCGATGCCGGACAGCATCAGCAGTTGCGGCGTGCCGAAGGCGCCGGCCGACAACACCACTTCGCCCCGCGCCGCGAACTCGCGGCCATCCACGCAGTGGATGCCGTGCACGCGACCCTGGGCGATCAGCACGCGATCGACCTGGCAGTCGGCCACGACGCTGAGGTTCTTCGGCGCCAGCCCGGTGAGATAGGCGCGCGCCGCATTGCAGCGGCTGCCGTCCTGCTGGAACACCTGGAACAGGCCGACGCCTTCCTGGCTGGCGCCGTTGAAGTCGGTATTCAGCGGATGACCACATTCCTGCGCGGCTGTCACGAAGGCCTGCGCGCAGGCGCTGGGGCTGGCCTGGTCGCTCACGTGCAGCGGGCCGCCGACGGCATGCCATGCGTCCGCGCCGCGCGTGTTGTGTTCGCTGCGCAGGAAGTACGGCAGCACGTCGCGCCACGCCCAGCCGGTGGCGCCCAGCCGGGCCCAGCCGTCGTAGTCCTCGTGCTGGCCGCGTATGCAGATCATCGCGTTGATCAAGCTGGAGCCGCCCAGCCCCCGTCCGCGCGGCTGGTAGCCGCGGCGACCGCCCAGACCCGCCTGCGGCACGGTATGCCAGGCGTAGTTGCGCGCATTGCGGAACGGCATCAGCGCGGCGATGCCCAGCGGCACGTCCGAGCGTATGCCGCTTTTCGCGGGGCCGGTCTCCACCAGCAGCACGCTGGCGTCGGGACGCGCCGCCGCCAGCCGCGCCGCGGTGGCGCAACCGGCGGGCCCGGCGCCGACGACGATGGTGTCGAATGTCCCCTGGGGTAGCTGCATTCAGCCCTGCTTGGTGCCGAAGATCTTGTCACCGGCGTCGCCGAGACCGGGCAGGATGTAGCCGTGCTCGTTGAGCCGCTCGTCGATCGCGGCGGTGTAGATCTCGATGTCGGGATGCGCGGCCTCGATGCGCTTGAGGCCCTCCGGCGCGGCGACCAGGAACAGGCCCTTGATGCGCGTGCAGCCGGCGGCCTTCAGCATGTCCACGGTGGCGACCAGGGTACCGGCAGTGGCCAGCATCGGGTCGACGATCAGCGCGATGCGCTCGTCCATGCGGCCGGTGAGCTTCTCGTAGTAGGCGATCGGCTTCAGCGTCTGCTCGTCGCGCTGCAGGCCCACCACGCTGACCTTGGCGGCGGGGATCAGGTCGAGCACGCCCGGCAGCATGCCGAGGCCGGCGCGCAGGATCGGCACGATGGTGATCTTGGCGCCCTTGATCCGCTGCACCGCGAGCGGGCCGGCCCAACCCTCGATGCGTTCCTCGACGGTTTCCAGGTCCTTGGTGGCCTCGTAGGTGAGCAGGGCGGCCACCTCGCCAGCCAGCTCGCGGAACTCCTTGGTGCTGATCCCGGCGCGACGCATCAGGCCGAGCTTGTGCTGGATCAGGGGGTGGCGGACTTCGACGATTTTCATTGGCCAAGCATAGCCGCAGGCAAAGAAAAGGGCGCCGCCTTGCGGCGGCGCCCTGTACAAGCTGCTGCAGGCTCAGTGCGCGGCGGGAGCCGCGGCGGCATCACCCTTCAGGCAGGAGCTCATGAAGGTCTTGCGGTCGGCACCCTTGAGCGTCTTGGTCTTGGCTTCGGCGTTGCAGCTCTTCATCTTTTCCTGTTGCGTGGCCTTGGTGGCCGGGGCCGCAGCGGTGCTCTCGCCCTTCAGGCAGGAGCTCATGAAGGTCTTGCGCTCGGCGCCCTTCTTGCCGGTCGCTTCCTTGTTGCAGTCCGCCATGCGCTGCTGCTGCGCGGTGAGCGGCTTCTTGGCGGCCGGAGCTTCCTGCTGCGCGGCGGGGGCGGCGGTGGCCGCGAAAGCGGCACCGGCAAGCGCCATGACGGCGCTGACGGCAAGCACACGGATCGACACGGACATGATGTGACCTCCCTGGGTGACCGGCGGTTGCCGGCGTGGGAAGTCTATAGCCGCGGGGGGAGCATCGTCGCTGAACGGTGTGGAGGTCGCGTAAGCCCGCTGCCCGCACCGGTGTCGGCGGCGGGCGCGGGTGCCTGCCGGGGTGAAGATCCGGCTCCGGCAGCAGGCACTGCGGCCAGCTCAGGCCGCCTTGCTTTCGCTCTTGCGCGGGCCTTCCAGCAGGGCGTGGCGCACGTGCGACACCACCAGATCCACCTCGGCGCTGGTGACGTTGAAGTGCGGGGTGAAGCGCAGCGAGTTGACGCCGCCGTGGATCACGCCGATGCCGCGCTCGCGCAGGTATTCCTCGGTGGAGCCGGCGCCGTAGCACTTGAATTGCGGGGCCAACTCGCAGGAGAACAGCAGGCCGGTGCCCTGCACCTTGGTGATCAGGCCGCCCAGTTCGTCCTTCAGCGTATTGAGCTTGTCCACGAATTCCTTGCCGCGGGCGCGGATGTTGGCGCGCACTTCGTCGCTGAGCTCGCCCAGCACGGCCAGCGCCACGTCCAGCGCGCGCGGGTTCGCGGTCATGGTGTTGCCGTAGATGCCCTTGCGGTACAGGCCGGCGACGCGCTCGCTCACCGCCAGCACCGAGAGCGGGTACTGGCCGGCGTTGAGCGCCTTGGAAAAGGTTTCCATGTCCGGCGCGGGCAGCTTTTCGAAGCCGGGGTAGTCGGTGATCGACAGCACGCCGTGCGCGCGCAGGCCGGCCTGGATCGAGTCGACCAGGAACAGCGAGCCGTGCGCCTCGGTGAGCCGGCGCGCGGCGGCGTAGAACTCCGGCGTCACCGCACGGCCGGGGTCGCCTTCGCCCATCACCGGCTCCAGGAACATCGCCTCGACGAACCAGCCGTGCTTGTCGGCGTCGGCGAACGCGGCCTCCAGCTGGGCCACGTTGTACGGCTCGACCACCAGCACGCTGTCCTCGTGGCGGTAGCTGGCGAGATGCTGCTGGTAGGTCTTGCGCGAGGAATCGGAATACAGCGCCGGTTTCTCGGTGCGGCCGTGGAACGCACCCTTCACCACCAGGCGCTTGATCGTGCGCCCGGCGTAGCGGCCGCCGGCGTCGGTCATCAGCTTGGCATTGACGTCGGCGACGCGGCAGGCCAGCGAGACCGACTCCGAACCGGAGTTGAGGCACAGGTAGCGCGCATACGGGTTGCCGCCGCGGTGGCGGCCCAGCTCGCGGTTCAGCGCCTGGGCGAAGCGCAACTGCGCCACGCTGGGCGTCATCACGTTCGCCATCACCTGGTCGCGCGCCAGCGCGGCGTCGATGGCCGGGTGGTTGTGGCCGAAGCCCAGCATGCCGTAGCCGCCGTTGTCGTGCAGCACCGCGCCCTTCAGGGTGACGATCCACGGGCCGCGCGCGGCGGCCGGCAGGTAGGGGTTGATCGCGTCATCCGGGTAGAAGTTGACGAAGCCGGCCTGCGCCTGCGCCAGTTGCGCGGCCTCGTCCAGCTTCAGGAAATCACCCATACCAGCGGCCCCCAGCTCGGCACGTAGTTCGCGGTGGCGCGCCACGGCGCTGGCTACGGCCTCGCCGAGCATGGGGTCGACGGCCGCCATGCGTTCGATGCTGGCATCGTCCAGGCCGGTGGTGCGCGGCTTGCCGCCGAATTCGCGCAGTTCGCGCAGCTGATCGATCAAACCCATGACTTTCTCCTCGGAGTCCGTCGGCGCCTCGCACCCAGCGCGAAGCAGGCCGACGTGTTTGCGTGGGGGAGCCTGGCTCCCGCGGCGCATGGCCCGGTTCGACGGGGTGTGGCGCGCTTCCACGGACACCGAGGATAACCCGGCAGGCAGGGTGCCCGGTACCCCCTGAGGGAGCCGGGACAGTCGGCGCGGGGGGTGCCTTGCCCTGCTCGATCAGGTACTTGGGAGTCGTTTCCCGGTGCCTGCACGGCCGGGATGACGCCTGTCACCCGCGATGGTTGACGGTGGCGACTGGGGGCGACGCGGCGTGCTGTCTAGGCTGTGTGGCAGGAGGAGACACCCACATGAACGAGACTACCGTTGCCCGACTCGCCGCGGCCGTGAAGCGTTACGGCCCGCTCACCGCGCTGGATGGCGTGGACCTCGCCGTGCGACGCGGCGAACTGCTGGCCTTGCTCGGCCCCAACGGCGCCGGCAAGAGCACCAGCATCGGCTTGCTGCTGGGCCTGATCCGCCCCGATGCGGGTCGCGCCCAACTGTTCGGGCTCGACCCGCAGCGCATCGAGGCGCGCCGCCGCATCGGCGTGATGCTGCAGTCGGCCAACCTGCCGGCCACGCTGCGCGTGGGCGAGCTGCTGCGCCTGACCATGAGCTATTACCCGAACCCGCGTGGTTTCGACGAAACCGCCACACTGGCCGGCATCGCCGACCTGCTGCTGCGGCCCTACGGCAAACTCTCCGGTGGCCAGCAGCGGCGCGTGCAGTTCGCGCTGGCGCTGTGCGGGCGGCCCGAGCTGCTGTTCCTCGACGAACCCACCGTGAGCATGGACATCGACGCGCGGCAGAAGCTGTGGGCGGCGATGCGCGCGCTGGTCGCCGAAGGCTGCGCCGTGGTGCTCACCACGCATTACCTGGAAGAGGCCGAGGCGCTGGCGCAGCGCGTGGTGGTGCTGGACAAGGGGCGCGTGCTCAGCGAAGGCAGCGTGGACGACTTGCGCAAGCGCGTGGCGCTGACGCGCATCCGCTGCGTGAGCGACCTCGATGCTGATGCCATTGCCACTTGGCCGAACGTGGCGACGGCCGTTCGCGAAGACGGCCATCTGCGCATCGCCACCGCGCAGGCCGAGGCGGTGGTGCGCCGGCTGCTAGACGCCGATCCCGCCCTGGCCGAATTGGAGGTGCAGCGCGCCGGCTTGGCCGAGGCGTTCACCGAACTCACCCGTGAAACCGTCGCCGAGCAGGAGGCTGCCTGATGAACGCCGTGACCATTCCCGCTACACCGTCGGCCGCCGTTTCCGCGATGCCGCTGCGCCGCGTGCTCGGCGCCTATCTCGCCGAAGCGCGCAGCGAGTGCCTGCGCTACCTGCGCGCGCCGGGCTTCATGCTGCCTATCGTGTTGTTTCCCACGCTGTTCTACCTGATGTTCGGCATCGCGATGGGAAAGTCCGAGGGCCCTGACATCGCTCGCTACCTGCTCGCCAGCTACGGCGTGTTCGGCGTGATGAGCCCGGGCCTGTTCGGCTTCGGCGCGTCGCTGGCGATCGAACGCGACGGCGGCCTGCTCACGCTCAAGCGTGCGCTGCCGATGCCGCCGGGCGCCTACCTACTCGGCAAGATGCTGATGGCGATGGGCGCCGCGGCGCTGGTGATCCTGCTGCTGCTGGGGCTGGCGCTGGGCGTTGCGCATGTCGTGCTGGCGCCCGCGCAGGTTGCCGCGCTGCTCGCCACCGGCGTGCTGGGCGTGCTGCCGTTCTGCGCGATGGGCATGTTCGTGGGCACGCTGATCAAGGGGCAGGGCGCGCCCGGCCTGCTCAACCTGATCTACCTGCCGATGTCCTTCCTGTCCGGTCTGTGGATACCGCTGCCGATGCTGCCGAAGGCGTTGCAGCAGATCGCACCGGTATGGCCGAGCTACCACCTGGACCGGCTGGCGCTGGCGGCGGTGGGCATGGAGCAGGGCGCGGCATGGCCGCACCTGCTGGTGCTGCTCGGCTTCTCGGCGGTGTTCCTGGCGCTGGCGACACGGCGGCTGCGCCGGTTCGGTTGAAGTCGCAGTAGCATGCTTGGCATACCCATCCAGCAACGGTTCGCTGCGCCATGATTTCCGCATTCATCGCCCGGTGGTTTGTCCCTGCCTCGGATTCTGGCGTGGCCGACGACATTCGCCGCGGCAAATCGCCATGGGCCGACAGCATCCATCTGCTGTGGTCGGCGTGGATCTTCATCACGCCGCTGTTCAACGGCGGACTCAGCGGCTACAACCTGACCTGGTTCCTGTTCACACTGGGCACCTATCCGGTGTTCCTGCTGCTGTTCGCCAAGATTCAGCTGGCGCCGCGGCGCATGACGCGCTTTTACGCGCTGGGCATGGCGATCCTGTGCTTCGGAACCATGCGGTGGTATCCGAGCAGTCTCAGCTATTTCATTTATGCCTGCGTGATGCTGAGCCATGGCCGGATGCGACTTCGTGCCCAGGTGATCCAGCTGTTGCTGCTCAATGCGATATACGTGGCACTGGCGTGGCGCATCGGCTACCCGCTGTCGCTGCTGGCGATCATGCCGATCACGGCCATGATCATTTACGTCATCGTGATGGTCGAGCAGGCCCACAAGGAAAAAGATGTCGCGCTGCGGCTTTCGCAAGACGAGGTGCGCAGGCTGGCTGCCACCGCCGAGCGCGAGCGCATCGGCCGCGACCTGCATGACCTGCTTGGCCACACCTTGTCGCTGATTACATTGAAGCTGGAGTTGTCGCGCAAGCTGTTCGATCGCGACCACGAGGCGGCACGCCGTGAGCTGGAAGAGGCCGAGCGGGTGGCGCGCCACGCGCTGGCCGAAGTGCGCAGTGCGGTCAGCGGCATCCGCGCCGCCGACATCGCCGCCGAATTGGCCTCGGCACGACTGCTGCTGGAATCCTCGGCGGTGCACTTGGATTGCGGGCCCCTGCCGCCATCGTTGCCGGCTGAGGTTGAGCGCGGCCTGGCACTGGTGCTGCGCGAAGCCGTGACCAACATCGCCCGGCACGCCCGGGCCACGCAGGCGCGAGTGGTGCTTGCCGTCGAGGATGGCGTCGCGCGCTTGCGCATCGACGACAACGGATGCGGCGGTGTCGACGCGCATGGCAACGGCCTCAGCGGGATGCGTGAACGGGTGCGCGCGCTGGGCGGCACTTTGCGCATCGAATCGCCACGGCGTCAGGGCACGCACCTGTGCATCGAGGTACCCCTGCCGACCGCACGATTGCAGCAAGAACTCACCGCCGAGCCGGTTGTCGCCGAAGGTGCGGCCGATCCGGCGGTTGGCTGGCTGCCGAACCGGCGGCACGCGACATGATTCGCGGATTGACGCCACGACCGGATTCGCTGCTCGGGCAGCTGGGCGCGCGCAACCTGCGTTGGCAGCTCACTGCGAATCGGCTGTGGTTGATCATGCTCTTCGTGGAACCGTTGGCGCAGAGTGATCCGGGATGGCGCTGGTTGTGGCCGACGGTGCTGTCGATTCCCGTGTACCTGTATCTGTACTGGCAGTCGTATGCCGACGCGAGCCGTCGCCAGGTGTGGTACTGCGCGGGCATGGTGGTGCTCGGCTTCATCGTCTGCCCGTTCAATGGCGTGGCGCTGGGCTACACGATTTCCGGTTGCGTGTGGTTCGCCGCCCAGCCGTCGTGGCGGCGCTGGCTCGTCTTCGTGGGCATGGCATCCCTGCCAGCCGTGGCAGTGGCCATGCGGCTGGATACGCCTTGGTGGCTGATGTTGCTGCTGCTGGCGATTACGCTGCTGTCCGGACTCGGCCAGCATCTGCGTATGGCCAATCTGCGCAAGGACGTTGCCCTGCGCTTGTCGCAGGATGAGGTGCGCCGGCTCGCCACGCTGGCCGAGCGCGAGCGCATCGGCCGCGACCTGCACGACCTGCTCGGCCACACGCTGTCGCTGGTGACGCTGAAGTCGGAACTGGCGCGCAAGCTGGCGCTGGCCGATCCGCCGCGCGCGCAGCGGGAGATGGAAGAGGTGGAGCGTGTGTCGCGGCATGCGCTGGCCGAGGTGCGCGCCGCGGTCACCGGCATGCGGCGCAGTGACCTGAATGCGGAACTGGTTTCCGCGCGGCTGATGCTGGAGGCTTCCGGCGTCGCGTTCACGGCCGAGTCGCCGGAGACGCTGGTCCTGCCGCCGGAGATGGAGGCGCCGCTGGCGCTGGTGCTGCGCGAGGCGGTCACCAACATTCACCGCCACGCGCGCGCTACCACGACCAACGTGCGGATCATTGTCACCACAGAAGGATTCGAGATGCGGATCAGCGACAACGGTCGCGGCGGTCTTGCCGCGCATGGCAACGGAGTGAGCGGCATGCGCGAACGCGTGCGTGCGCTGGGCGGCGCGCTGACGATTGCCTCGCCGGCGGGGCGGGGCACCAGCGTGGAAGTGAAGGTGCCGCTGGCCGCCATGCCGCGCGCGGCGACCGCGCCGACGCCGGCCGTTGCCGTGGCGGATCAAGTGCGGGATGCCGCATGATCCGCGTGCTGCTGGCCGAGGACCAGGCGATGGTGCGCGGCGCGCTGTCGGCGCTGCTCAACCTCGAATCGGACATCGAGGTGCTGGGCTCCGCCTGCGACGGCGAGGCGGCCTGGCGCGAGCTGCAACGGCTCAAGCCCGACGTGCTGGTCACCGACATCGAGATGCCCGGCCTCACCGGGCTGGAACTGGCGCAGCGCATCCAGCGGCACGAGCTGCCGATCAAGGTGATCATCGTCACCACCTTCGCGCGGCCAGGCTTCCTGCGCCGCGCGCTGGACGCGGGCGTGTCCGGCTACTTGCTCAAGGACGCACCCGCCGAGAATCTCGCCGAAGCCTTGCGCACCGTGCAACGCGGCGGCCGCGCGATCGATCCGCAGCTGGCGCTGGAAGCCTGGTCGGAGGCCGATCCGCTGAACGACCGCGAGCGCCAGGTGCTGCGCCTGGCCGGCGAAGGCCACTCCGCCGGAGACATCGCCACCCAGCTCAACCTCTCGCACGGTACCGTGCGCAACTACCTGTCCGAGGCGATCGGCAAGCTGGGCGTGGCGAACCGCATCGAGGCTTATCGCCTCGCCAGGCAGAAGGGTTGGCTCTAACGGCTCTGCCGCCAGCGTGGTAGCGGCTTGCGCTGCTTCTGTGGCGGGACAGGCGCCTGCAGCGCGTGCACGAAACTGGCCGGGTCGGCCGGCGACAGCACCACGGTGCACACGGCCCCACGCAGCACCACGGCGCGCTGCCAGTCGGTGACGAAGGCGCGGTAGCGGCCCAGCTTCGCGTTGCGGAACCAGCCCGAGAACGAGAACAGCCCGCCGTTGCCGAACAGCCGGATCGAGCCTGCGCCGGCCTGCGGGTCGATGGTGGCCTCGCGCAGCTCGCCCAGCGCGACCCTGGTCGTCCAGCACAGGCGGCGTACCTGCAGCGTGCCGTCGCGCAATGCGTAGTCGCGCACCACGAAGGGCGCGGCGGCCAGCAGGATCACCAGCGGCAAGGCGATCGTCAGCGTGTGCAACACCGGCGACAGATGGGCCGGCACGGTGACCGCGACCAGCCAGGACACGCCCGGCAGGAGCAAGGTGACGACGATCGAGACGCCCTTGAGGAAGCCGCTCCAGGGCGCGGCGGGATGGCATGCATTCATGCCCGGATTCTGGCCGCTGCCTGCAGCGGGAACAAGGCGGGCGCCAGCCGGTCCGGGCTTGCGCGATAATGCGCCGTTGCACTTCGCATTCGTCACCCCGCCGAGCCGTTCCTTGAAGAAGTCCGATTTCGATTTCGACCTGCCGCACGAGTTGATCGCGCAGACGCCGTTGGCCGAGCGTTCGGCCAGCCGCATGCTGCTGCTGGACGTGGCGGCCGGCAGGCGGCAGGACCGCATGTTCCGCGAACTGCCCGGCTTCCTGCAGCCCGGCGACCTGCTGGTGTTCAACGACACCCGCGTGCTGCCTGCGCGCTTGTACGGGCGCAAGGAGAGCGGTGGCGCGGTGGAGATCCTGATCGAGCGGGTCACCGGCGCGCACGAGGCCACCGTGCAGCTGGGCGTGAGCAAGAAGCCGAAGGAAGGCGCGCGGATCGAGTTGGCCGACGGCAGCCATGCGCTGGTGCTGGGGCGCGACGAGAGTTTCTTCCGCCTGCACTTCGAGGCGCCCGAGCCCCTGGAGAAGCTGCTGCTCAAGCTCGGCGAGATGCCGCTGCCGCCGTACATCGAGCGCCATGCCGACGCTGCCGACCTGGAGCGCTACCAGACCGTCTACGCGCGCGAACCCGGCGCGGTGGCCGCGCCCACCGCCGGGCTGCATTTCGACGAACCGCTGCTGGCCGCGTTGCGCGAGCGTGGGGTGAATTTCGGCTACGTGACGCTGCACGTGGGTGCAGGCACCTTCCAGCCGGTACGGGTGGAGGACATCAGCGGGCACCACATGCACAGCGAATGGCTGAATGTGGGTGCGGGCCTGGTCGAGCAGATCCACCGCACCCGTGCCGCCGGCGGCCGTGTGGTCGCGGTGGGCACCACCGTGGTGCGCGCGCTGGAGAGCGCCACCGTGGATGGCGAGTTGCGCCCGTTCGCGGGAGAGACGCAGATCTTCATCTTCCCCGGTTACCGCATCACCAGCATCGACGGCCTGATCACCAACTTCCACCTGCCGCAATCGACCCTGCTGATGCTGGTGTCGGCGCTGGCCGGGCGCGAGTTCATGCTCGACGCGTACCGGCATGCGGTGGAGCAGCGGTATCGGTTCTTCTCGTATGGGGATGCGATGCTGATCCTGCCGCAGGGCGGCTGAGCATTCTTCCGTTTCGGGGCGCGCTTTTGCTGTGCTTACTCTCCCCGTTGGGGAGAGGACTGAGGTGAGGGGCGGGTTCGCGGAAGCGTTTCATCAGGGAGCTTGCCGCAAGATTGGCCCCTCACCCCAACCCTCTCCCCGGAAGGGAGAGGGAGCAATAGTGGCGACCTGCGATAATGGCAGGATGACTTCCCTGAATTTCGATCTCCTCGCCACCGATGGCGCCGCCCGCCGCGGCCGCCTCACGTTCCCCCGCGGTACGGTGGAAACGCCGGCCTTCATGCCGGTGGGCACCTATGGTTCGGTGAAGGCGATGACGCCGCGCGACGTGCGCGAGACCGGCGCCGAGATCATCCTGGGCAACACCTTTCACCTGTACCTGCGGCCCGGACTGGAGATCGTGGAGCAGTTCGGCGGGCTGCACCGTTTCATCGGCTGGGACCAGCCCATCCTCACGGACTCCGGCGGCTTTCAGGTGTTCTCGCTGGCACACCGGCGCAAGCTCACCGAGGAGGGTGTGACCTTCGCCTCGCCGGTGGACGGCTCCAAGGTGTTCCTGTCGCCGGAGGTGTCGATGCAGATCCAGCGCACGCTGGATTCGGACGTCGCGATGATCTTCGACGAGTGCACGCCATACCCGGCAACGGAGAAGGTGGCGTCCGACTCGATGGAGCTCAGCCTGCGCTGGGCCGAGCGTTCGCGCCGCGCGTTCGACGACCTGAAGAATCCGAACAACCTGTTCGGCATCGTGCAGGGCAGCGTGTACGAGCCGCTGCGTCGGCGTTCGGCGGAGCGGCTGGTGGAAATCGGCTTCGACGGCTACGCGGTGGGCGGCCTCGCGGTGGGCGAGCCGGAAGCGGCGCGCAACCACACGCTGGATTTCACCGTGTCGCTGCTGCCGGAAGACAAGCCGCGTTACCTGATGGGCGTGGGCCGGCCCGAGGACATCGTGGCGGCGGTGTGCCGCGGCATCGACATGTTCGACTGCGTGATGCCCACCCGCAACGCGCGCAACGGCTTCCTGTTCACCGCCGAGGGCACGCTGCGCATCCGCAACGCGAAGTATGCCGCCGACACCCGGGTGATCGAGGAGGGCTGCGACTGCCACGCCTGCGCGAACGGTTTCAGCCGCGCCTACCTGCGCCATCTCGACCGCTGCAACGAGATCCTCGGCAGCCAGCTCGCCACCATGCACAACCTCCGCCACTACCAGCGCTTGATGGCCGGGCTGCGCGAGGCGATCGTGGCGGGGCGGCTGCAGGATTTCGTGGCCGAATTCCAGGCGCGCCGGCAGGGCGCCCCCGCCGAAGCCCTGTAGGAGCGCACCCTGTGCGCGGATGCCTTGGCGCTTCGACCGGGACGAAAAGGCATTCGCGTACAGGGTGCGCTCCTACAACCACCGTGCGGCGGATGTGAACGCATGGCATAATCCGTGGTCTTTTATCGGGCGTTCAGTGGAATTCCCTGCTGGCGCCATTACTTGCGAGACGAAACGATGAGTCTTCCGATGTCTGTCACGCTGGCCCAGGCCGCTGCACCCCAGGGCGGCGGCCTCTCCATGATCCTCATGATGGTGGTGCTGTTCGGCCTGATGTATTTCATGATGATCCGCCCGCAGATGAAGCGGCAGAAGGAGCATCGCGCGCTGGTCTCCGCCCTGGCCAAGGGCGACGAGGTGGTGACCAACGGTGGCCTCGCCGGCCGCGTGGAAGAGGTGGGCGAGACCTTCATCACGATCGAGATCGCACCGAACGTGAAAGTGAAGCTGCAGAAGGGGGCGGTGTCGCAGGTGCTGCCCAAGGGCTCGCTGAAGTCCGCCTGAGCCGGGTCGTCGGGGCGAGGCATTTCTTATTTGGAAGTGCGGCCAAGGATGGCCGCTTCTTGATGTTCGCGGTCACGGACGAGCGCAAAAACAAACTTCGGCCAAGGTCGGCTGCTTCTTGACGTTCGCGATCACGGACGGTTGCAAAGGATCACTGATGAGCGATTTCCCACGCTGGAAGTACGCGCTGGTCGTGCTGGCGATGCTGTTCGGCATCGTCTACGCGCTGCCGAACGCCTTCGCGCCGCTGAAGGCGGTGCAGGTCAGCGCGAACAAAGGCTCGGCGCCGATCGACGACGCGCTGCGGCAGAAGGTGGCCGACGCGCTGGCCAAGGACCACATCGCCGCGGGCGTGGTGGCGCAGGGCGACCACCTGCTCGCCACCTTCGCCAACGCCGACCTGCAGAAGAGCGGCGCCGACGCGATCGGAGCCCTGCTCGGTGACAGCTACACCGTGGCCTTCAAGCTGCAGTCCACCGTGCCGCGCTGGCTGACCGCCATCCATGCGAACTCGATGCCGCTGGGCCTGGATCTGCAGGGCGGCGTGCACTTCCTGATGCAGGTGGATCAGAGCGGCGTGCTCGACAAGCTGGAGAACAGCTATGCCGACGACATCCGCGGCCAGCTGCGCCAGAAGGACATCCGCTACGAGTCGGTGGCGCGCAGCACGGTGGCCGGGCAGGGCATCGTGGTGGTACTGCGCTCGGCGGCCGACCGCTCCGGCGCGGCCGACCTGATCGCCACCAGCTCGCCCGACCTGGCGGTGACCGACGGTCCCAGCACCGGCGATCGCTACGTGCTGTATGCCGCGATCAAGCCGACCAAGCTGCGTGACCTCTCGCTGGGCACGATCAAGCAGAACCTCGCCACGCTGCGCAACCGCATCAACGCGCTGGGCGTGTCCGAGCCGGTGATCCAGCAGCAGGGCGAAGACCACATCGTGGTCGAGCTGGCCGGCGTGCAGGATCCGGCCGCGGCGAAGCGCTTGATCGGCGCCACCGCCACGCTGGAATACCGCCCCGGCATCGGCTACCCCGGCGATCCGCGCGCGATCGAAGCCGCGCAGAGCGGCAGCATCCCGCCGGACGCCAATCTCTACTACACCAGCAACGGCCACGTGCCGGTGCTGGTGGGCAAGCGCGCCATCGTCACCGGCGACCAGTTGGTCGACGCCAGCTCCGGCATCGACCAGAGCAACGGCACGCCCTCGGTGAACGTGACGCTGAACGCCTCCGGCGCGGCGAAGATGCAGGAGTTCACCAATGCCAACGTCGGCAAGCCGATGGCGGTGCTGCTGATCAACACCGTGTACGAAACCAGCACGGTCAACGGCAAGGAAGTGCGCACACCACAGATCAAAACTGAGGTGATCAACGACGCCACCATCCAGAGCCCGTTCGGCAAGGTGTTCTCGACCAACGGCCTGGGCAGTCCCAAGGAGGCCTCCGACCTGGCGCTGCTGCTGAAGAGCGGTGCGCTGGCCGCGCCGATGGACATCGTCGAGCAGTACGTGATCGGCCCCAGCCTGGGCCAGGAAAACATCAAGAAGGGCTTCGACGCCGTGATGCTCGGCCTGCTGCTGGTGCTGGCCTGCGCGGCGGTCTACTACAAGCTGTTCGGCCTGGTGGCCGACATCGCGCTGTTCTTCAACCTGCTGATCCTGGTCGCGGTGATGTCGATGATCGGGGTGACCCTGACCATGCCGGGCATCGCGGGCATCGTGCTGACCCTTGGCATGGCGATCGACGCGAACGTGCTGATCTGCGAACGCGTGCGCGAGGAGCTGCGCAACGGATCGACGCCGCATGCGGCGATCCACGCCGGCTACGACAAGGCCTGGGCCACGATTCTCGACGCCAACGTCACCCACCTGATCGCCGCGCTGGCACTGATGACGATGGGTACCGGCGCGATCCGCGGCTTCGGCGTCACGCTGGGCATCGGCATCCTGACCTCGATGTTCACCTCGGTGGTGATGACGCACGCGTTCACCGCGCTGATTCACGGCCGCCGCAAGCTCAAGACGCTGTCGGTGTAATCATGGAAATCTTCAATCACAACAGCAACATCCACTTCCTGCGCATCCGCGTCTTCAGCATCGCGGTGGCGATCGTGCTGATGGTCGCCTCGATCGCGCTGATCGCCACCAAGGGCTTGAACTACGGTCTGGACTTCACCGGTGGCGTCTCGCTGGTGGTGGACTACGCCCAGCCGGTGCAGACCGGCGACGTGCGCGACGCGCTGGCGAAGGGCGGCCTCGAAGACCTGGTGGTGCAGAGCGTGGGCGGCAGCCGCGAGGTGTCGATCCGCATGCAGCCTACCAAGGAGATGCTCGACGCCAAGGGCCAGGTGGACCTGGACAAGGTGGCCAGCACGGTGATGCAGCCGCTGAAGGCAGCCCGTGCCGATGCCACGCTGAAGAGCCGTTCCTCGGTCAGCGCCGAGGTGGGCGCCGAGCTGAAGAGCGACGGCATGGTCGCCGCGGTGTTCGTGATACTCGGCATCATGGCCTACCTGTGGATCCGCTTCGAACGCCGCTTCGCGATCGCCGCGGTGCTCACCGAGATCCACGACACCCTGGTGACCCTCGGCGTGCTGGCGCTGGTGCAGCGCGAGTTCGACATGACCGTGCTGGCCTCGGTACTGGCGGTGATCGGCTATTCGATCAACGACAAGGTGGTGGTGTTCGACCGCATCCGCGAGCTGTTCCGCCTCGCGCGCAAGGCCGAACCGGAGGAGATCCTCAACCGCTCGATCAACAGCACGCTGTCGCGAACCATCATCACCTCGCTGTTCACCGGCATCACCATGGCCGCGCTGTTCTTCTACGGCGGCCCGGCCGTGCATAATTTCGCTATCACCATGCTGATCGGCATCGTGGTGGGCACGCTCTCCTCGATCTTCGTGGCCAGCCCGATCCTGCTGTGGCTGGGCGTGTCGAAGAAGGACCTGATGCCGGTGACCAAGGAAAACCCGGAGCTCGCCCGCCGGCCATGAAGCCGCATCGCCCGCCTTGCGGGCGATCCTGATCACTCTCCCCCGCCACGCGGGGGAGATGCCCAAAGAGCCGAGTAGAGCGCTCTTCACACGGCAACGGCCCGGTCATCCGGGCCGTTGCCGTTTCAGACGCGCTGTGCCAGTGCGGTGTCCAGTTCGGCCAAGCGCTGTGGCGTCCCCACGTCGGTCCAGCGACCGCGATGCAGCGAACCGCACAGCGCGCCTTGCGCCATCGCCGCTTCCAGCAGCGGTCGCAGTTTGAAGCGCGGCGGCTTCGCCTCGACGCCCGCGGCATCGCCCACCGCGTCGCGCCAGCCATCCAGCAGCTCGCGACGGAACACACCGATGCCGCTGTAGGTGAGTCGCGGTTCGCCGTCCGCATGCAGCAGGCCCTGCACATCCAGCCGGAAATCTCCGCCGGGATGGTGCGCCGGGTTGTCCACCATCAGCAGGTGCCCGTGTCCTTCGGGTTCGGCGGGCAGCGCGGCGAAGTCGGCGTCGCACCACACGTCGCCACTGATCGCGAGCACCGGCTCCGGCCCCAGCAATGGCAGTGCGTTGAGCAGGCCGCCGCCGGTTTCCAGCGGCACCGGGCCTTCGTACACGTAGCGGATGCGCAGGCCCCAGCGCGAGCCGTCGCCCAGCGCCTCGGGAAACTGTTCGGCGAGATGCGAGGTGTTGATCGCCACGTAGTTCACGCCGATCGCGGCGAGCTTCTCCAGATGCCATACGATCAGCGGCTTGCCGCCCACGACCAGCAGCGGTTTGGGCGTGCGCTCGGTGAGCGGGCGCATGCGCTCGCCCAAGCCGGCGGCGAAGATCAGCGCGTGCCTCATGTCGCCACCTGGGTGAGATCACGCCCATGTGCATGGCATTCCAGGAGTGCCGCGAAATCGGCCAGCTCCGGATAGCCATTCGCCACCTCGATCACGTAGCGGTACACCTGCGGCACATCGGCGAGATAACCCGGTTTGCCGTCGCGATACCACAGCCGGTAGAACTGGCCCAGCACGCGCACGTGGCGGTGCAGGCCGGTGAGGTCGAACCAGCGCAGGAAGCGCGTCGTGTCGATGTCGTGACCGATCACGCCGGCGTGGCGCAGGCGCAGGCGGTAGGACTCCACCCAGGCCTCGACGCGCTCGCGCGGCCACGCGACGTAGGCGTCGCGCAGCAGCGAGGCGAGGTCGTAGGTGACCGGGCCGTGCAGCGCGCCCTGGAAATCGATCACGCCAGGATTGTTCGCTTCGACCACCAGCAGGTTGCGGCTGTGGTAGTCGCGGTGCACGAAGCAACGCGGCTGCGCCAGCGCGTTGCGGATGATGACGTCGAACGCCGCCTCCAGGACGTCCCACTCATCGCAATCCGGTGTGTGGCCGAGATGGCGTTCGAGGAACCACTTGGGCATCACCTCCAGTCCGTTCACCAATACCGTGTGGTCGAACGGCGGCAGGTCGTCGCTGGCCACCTTCGTCTGCATCGCAAGCAGTGCGTCCATCGCGTCGCCGTAGAGTTGGTCCGCGTTCGCCTTGTTCAACTCGGCGAGATACAGCCGCGAACCCAGGTCCTCGATCAGCAGGAAACCCTGCTGCAGATCCTGCGCCGCCACCTTCGGCACGTGCAGGCCGGCGGCGGCGAGCCGTTCGCCGATCGCCAGCCAAGGGCGCGGGTCTTCGCGCTCCGGCGGCGAGTCCATCACGATCCAGCTCGATCCCGCTTGCGTAGCGCGCCAGTAGCTGCGGAAGCTGGCGTCGGAGGAGGCGGGGGCGAGGATCAGCTGGCTGTTGCCGAGGGCGGCACGCGCCCACGCGAGGCGGGCGGCGGTACGTTCGTTGCGGTTGTCCATGGAGTGATCGGCAAGCTGAGGCCGGGACAGCTTAGATTGCCCGCGGGCGGATTGCTCGTGGCGGCTCGGGACGGATGGCCAGCGACCCACGGAAATCGCGAAGACGGCGCGCGGGCAGGGTCGCCGACACCCCGGCTCAGAACGTACCCTGCAGCATCACGAATCCGCGCGTACCGCCGATGTCGCCAACATCGTCCGGGTTCAGCAGGCTGGTGGTGTGGCGGTAGAAGGCGGCGTTGCTGGCATGGGTCACGCCGCCGCTGAGTGCCCACTGCGCCGAGAGTTGGTATTTCAGTGTCGCGCCGACATCGCTGTAGTCCGGCTTGCGTGCGCCGCCGGGCAAGGCTGCGAGCAGGCCGTTCGGGTAGTGGGTGTGGCCGGCATGCAGGGCGAGGCTCCATGCGCCGCGCAAGGGCAGCGTGGCGTCGAGCTGCACGTAGCGGGTGCCGCGCGAGTTGCCGGCGTAACCCTCTTCGACATCCGCGCCGAAGTAGTCCGTCAGTGCCTGGTTGTATTTGAGCGTGAGCCATTTCCAGCCCAGCGCGACATTGGCTTCGAGCGTGTCGAATGATCGCGCCGGCAGGCGCGGGTTGGCGCGGTCGAGGTTGCCGCCGGGATAGAGGTAGCCGTACACGCCGGCGCGCCACGACCAGTCCCGGCCGAAGCTGCGGCCGTAGCTGGCGTAGAGATCCAGTTCCATCGCTGCGCCGGGGAAGCTGCGCTCGCTGATGCTGGAGGCCCATGTTCCGGCGGCGAAGCCGCTGGCGGCGGCGTAATCACCGCCGCCCTGGATCGCCGGCTTGCCCCAGGTCTGGCTCAGGCCGCGGAACACGTAGTCCGAGGTCACGGCCACGTTGCCGGTCACGGGCGGCGCATCGTCGGCATGGGCCGGCGCGGCGCCGAGCAGGACGATCGCGATGAGGGCGCTGGCTGGTCTTTGCATCGTGTGTTCCCCGTGTCTGGTCCGGCTGGTGGCGGCGAGCCCGATCGGGCTCGTCGTGTGCGCGGAAGCGGCGGGAATCACCGCTGCAGGTCGTAGGCGCGCTCCTCGTGCTCGGCAAGGTCCAGGCCCATCTGTTCCTGCTCGGCATCCACGCGCAGTCCCAGCGTGCGGTCGAGCAGCTTGAGGATGGCCACGCTCAGCAGCGCGCTCCAGGCGATCGTGAAGCCCACGCCCTTGGCCTGTATCCACAACTGGCCCCATGCCGAAGCGACGTGACCGAAGCCGCCGAGGCTGGCGGCGGCGAACGGGCCGGTGAGCAGGGCGCCGACGATGCCGGCAATGGCGTGCACGCCGAACACGTCCAGGGTGTCGTCGTAGCCCAGCCGGTACTTGAGCCGGGTGGCGGTGAAGAAGCAGATCGCGCCGGCGGCGAGGCCGATCAGCAGCGCGCCGCCGGGGCCGCAGGTGCCGGCGGCAGGCGTCACCGCGACCAGGCCGGCCACCGCGCCCGAGGCGATGCCGAGCACGCTGGCGCGCTTGTGGATGGTCCATTCCACCGCGGTCCAGCCGATCGCGGCGGCCGCGGTGGCGATCTGGGTCACCAGCATCGCCATGCCGGCGCTGCCGTTCGCGGCGACCGCCGAGCCGGCGTTGAAGCCGAACCAGCCCAGCCATAGCAGGCTGGCGCCGATCACGGTGTAGCCGAGGTTGTGCGGCGGCATGTGGGTGTGCGGCCAGCCGCGGCGCTTGCCGATCACCAGGCAGGCCACCAGGCCGGCGACACCGGCGTTGATGTGCACCACGGTGCCGCCGGCGAAATCCAGCACGCCCAGGTCGCCCAGCAACGAACCGGGGCCGCTCCACACCATGTGCGCGATCGGCAGGTAGACGAGGGTGAACCACAGCGCGCTGAACCAAAGCATGGCGGCGAAGCGCATGCGCTCGGCGTAGGCGCCCACGATCAGCACCGGCGTGATGATGGCGAAGGTGAGCTGGAACATCACGTACACGCTTTCCGGCACGGTCTGGTAGCGCGAGTCGGGCGTGAGTCCGGCCAGCATCGCGCGGTCCAGTCCGCCGATGAAGGAATGCCAGCCGGTGATGCCGGCGCGCATCCCTTCGGTGCTGAAGGCCAGCGAGTAGCCGTAGACGATCCACAGCACGGTGATCAGGGCGGTGATCGCGAAGCACTGCATCATCACCGAGAGCAGGTTCTTCGCTCGCACCATGCCGCCGTAGAACAGCGCGGCGCCGGGTATCGTCATCATCAGCACCAGCATGGAGGCGGTAAGCATCCACGCGGTGTCGCCGCTGTCGAGCTTCGTCACGGGCGCGGCCTGGGCGAAGGCGGAGAGTGGCAGGAGGGCCAGCGCGGCGGTGCCGGCGAGCAGTCGGCTAGAGCGCATCGGCGTCGACCTCCTGCGTACGGATGCGGATCACCTGTTCCAGGGCGGAGACGAAGATCTTGCCGTCGCCCACCTTGCCGGTGCGGGCGGTGCCGACGATCGCCTCGATCGCGTGTTCGAGCTGTTCGTCGCTCACCGCAAGCTCGATCTTGAGCTTGGGCAGGAAATCGACCACGTACTCGGCGCCCCGGTACAACTCCGTGTGGCCGTGCTGGCGGCCGAAGCCCTTGACCTCGGTGACCGTCATGCCGTGCACGCCGGCCTCGGCCAGCGCCTCGCGCACTTCGTCCAGCTTGAACGGCTTGATGATGGCGGTGATCCACTGCATGCATTTCTCCCCCGCGGATGATCCCGTGTTGCAGCACAGCAGAATACGTGCCAGCGGCGGGAAGCGCGCTGCTTAGCCATTTGGACGGCGATATCTGATGGCGGCTGGCCCGGATCTCGTGAAACTGGTGCAAGTCTTGCCTGCTGTTGGTGCAAGCCGACGATTTGACCGGACTTCCCGCAATCAGTACCATTTTGGTCTGGATTAAGACCGATCCCCGCTACACGAGCCTCCCCATGCTCCGCGTCAGTCGACTCACGGATTACGCCACGGTGGTGATGACCTGCATCGCCGCCCATCCGGACGACGTGCTGAGCACGGCGCAGATTGCCGACGAGACCCGGCTGGAGCTGCCCACGGTGAGCAAGCTGCTGAAGTCGCTGGGCCATGCCGGCCTGGTGGAATCCTTCCGCGGCGTCAACGGCGGCTACCGGTTGGCACGGCCGGCGCAGGCGATCAGCCTCGCCGAGATCGTCGAGGCGATGGAGGGGCCGATCGGCATGACCGAATGCGGCGTCACCGAGGGCCAGTGCGAGCGCGAGGCGCAATGCGGCGTGCGCGGCAGCTGGCAGCGCATCAGCAGCGTGCTCGACCATGCGTTGCGCGCGGTGAGCCTGGCCGACATGTTGCGGCCGCCGCCGCGTCGCCACGAAGTGACGGTCGACATCAGCACCCTGAAAGGCAGAACCACGGCATGAGCAGCGCAACCATCGACAGCACCAACACCGCGTTGCGCGACAACGCCGGGGTCGCCGAGGCGCTGGGCCGCAACTACAGCGCCGGCTTCGTCACCGAGATCGAGATGACCGGCCTGCCGCCGGGCCTGGACGAGGAGACCATCCGCGCGCTCTCCGCGATCAAGCGCGAGCCCGAGTGGATGACCGAGTGGCGCCTCGCCGCCTACCGCCACTGGCTGACCATGCCGCAGCCGGACTGGGCCAAGCTGAAGATGGACGCGATCGACTACCAGGCGATCAGCTACTACGCCGCGCCCAAGGTGGCGCCGAAGTCGCTGGACGAGGTCGATCCCGCCCTCTTGGAAACCTACGAGAAGCTGGGCGTGCCGCTGCACGAGCGCGCCGCGCTGGCCGGCGTGGCGGTGGACGCGGTGTTCGATTCCGTATCGGTCGGCACCACCTTCCGCAAGCAACTGGCCGAGGCCGGCGTGATCTTCTGCTCGATGAGCGAGGCGATCCGCGAGCATCCCGAGCTGGTGCAGCAGTATCTCGGCAGCGTGGTGCCGACGGGCGACAACTTCTTCGCCGCGCTGAACTCGGCGGTGTTCTCCGACGGCAGCTTCGTGTTCATCCCGAAGGGCGTGCGCTGCCCGATGGAGCTTTCCACCTACTTCCGCATCAACGCGCAGAACACCGGCCAGTTCGAGCGCACCTTGATCGTGGCCGAGGAAGGCGCCCACGTCTCCTACCTCGAAGGCTGCACCGCGCCCAAGCGCGACGAGAACCAGTTGCACGCCGCGGTGGTGGAACTGGTGGCGCTGGAGCGCGCGCAGATCAAGTACTCGACCGTGCAGAACTGGTATCCCGGCGACGAGAACGGCGTCGGCGGCATCTACAATCTGGTCACCAAGCGCGGCGACTGCCGCGGCGATGATTCCAAGATCAGCTGGACCCAGGTGGAAACCGGTTCGGCGATCACCTGGAAATACCCGTCCGTGGTGCTGCGCGGCGACCGCTCGGTGGGCGAGTTCCACTCGGTGGCGCTGACCCACCACTACCAGCAGGCCGACACCGGCACGAAGATGATCCACATCGGCAAGGACACCAAGTCGAAGATCGTCTCCAAGGGCATCAGCGCCGGCAAGAGCAACAACAGCTACCGCGGCCTGGTGAAGGTGGAGAAGGGCGCCGAACGCGCACGCAACTACACCCAGTGCGACTCGCTGCTGATCGGCAAGAAATGCGGCGCGCACACCTTCCCGTACATGGAAGTGAAGAACCCCAGCGCGATCGTCGAGCACGAGGCCACCACCTCGAAGATCTCCGACGACCAGCTGTTCTACTGCCGTTCGCGCGGCATCGGCGAGGAGGATGCCGTCTCGATGATCGTGGACGGCTTCTGCAAGCAGGTTTTCCGCGAGCTGCCGATGGAGTTCGCGGTGGAGGCCAAGAAGCTGCTGGAAGTCAGCCTTGAAGGTGCCATCGGCTGATGTAGGAGCGCACCCTGTGCGCGATGCATTCTCCGACGACCATCGCGCACAGGGTGCGCTCCTACCAATGACGTATCGAGTCGAGTCATGCTGAAAATCGAAAACCTGCACGCCCGTGTCGCGGGCAAGGACATCCTCAAAGGCCTCTCGCTGACGGTGAACCCGGGCGAGGTGCACGCCATCATGGGGCCGAACGGCGCCGGCAAGTCCACGCTGGGCAACGTGCTCTCCGGTCGCGACGGCTACGAGGTCACCGCCGGCAGCGTCACCTACGACGGCATCGACCTGCTGGCGTTAGAGCCGGAGGCGCGCGCCGCCGCGGGCGTATTCCTTGCGTTCCAGTACCCGGTGGAGATTCCTGGCGTCAACAACACCTACTTCCTGCGCGCGGCGCTGAACGCGCAGCGCAAGGCGCGCGGCGAGAAGGAGCTGGATTCCATGCAGTTCCTCAAGCTGGTGCGCGAGAAGCTCAAGGTGATGCAGATCTCCGACGAACTGCTGCATCGTGCGGTGAACGAGGGTTTCTCCGGCGGCGAGAAGAAGCGCAACGAGATCTTCCAGATGGCGGTACTGGAGCCGAAGCTGGCGATCCTCGACGAGACCGACTCGGGCCTGGACATCGACGCGCTGAAGCAGGTGGCGCAAGGCGTCAACGCGCTGCGCTCGCCGGAGCGCTCGTTCCTGGTCATCACGCATTACCAGCGGCTGCTCGACTACATCGAGCCCGACTTCGTGCACGTGCTGGCCGGCGGCCGCATCGTGGAAAGCGGTGACAAGACGCTGGCGCTGAAGCTGGAAGAGCACGGCTACGCCTGGGTGCGCGAGCACGGCGAGCCGGCCGGGGCGACGGCATGAGTCAGCCGGCCTCCGTGCCCTTCGTGGCGTCGCTGGGCGATGCGGCGCTGCCGGCCAGTGGTATCGCCTGGCTGGACGCGCTGCGCCGCGAGCATCTCGCGGCCTTCGCCGTCGCCGGCTTGCCCGACACGCGGATGGAGGCGTGGAAGTACACCGCGCTGCGTGCGCTGGGCCAGCGCCGCTATGCGAACGGCGACGCGCAGGCGGCGACGCGCGCGATCGATATGGCCGCATTCGCCTTGCCCGGCGTCGACGGGCCGCGGCTGGTCTTCGTCAATGGCGTGTTCCGCGCCGATCTCTCCGCACTGGACGCGCTGCCGGCGGGCCTCACCTTGCAGCCGCTGGTGCAGGCCTTGCGACAGGATGCCGAGCCGCTGCGCTTCGCGCTGTCGCGCCACGAGCCGGAGCGGGGCGATGCCTTCGTGCGGCTCAACGCTGCGCTGGCCGCTGACGGCGTGGTGCTGAAGGTGGCGCCCGGCGCGAAGATCGCCGCACCGGTGCACCTCGTGTTCCTCGGCGCGCCTGCCGACGGCGAGCTGGCCTGGCATCTGCGCCACGTGATCGAGCTGGGCGAGGGCGCCGAACTGGCGCTGGTGGAACACCATGCCGCCGCCGGCGAGCAGCAGCACCTGGGCACGTTGGTGGGCGACATCACGCTGCGCGACGGCGCGGTGCTGCGGCATGTGCTGTTCCAGCAGGCGGCCACGGGCAGCAGCCTGATCCGGCACAGCCGGCTGCAGCTGGGCGCGCGCGCGCAGGCCATGCTGCACGTGCTGGAGCTGGGCGGCGCGCTGGTACGGCACGACTTGCGCGTCGAGCTGGTGGGCGACGGCGCGCGGCTGGACACGCGCGGCGTGTTCATGCCGCACGGCCGCCAGCACATCGACACCCAGCTGGCGATCCGTCACCAGGGCCTGAACACGACTTCGGATTCGGTCTGGCGCGGCGTGGCCGACCAGCGTGGGCGTGGCGTGTTCCGCGGTGCGATCCTGGTGGCGCCCGGCGCCGACGGCAGCGACGCCAGCCTCAGCAACAAGAACCTGCTGCTGTCCGGTCAGGCGGAGATCGATACCAAGCCGGAGCTGGAGATCTACGCCGACGAGGTCAAGGCAGCACACGGCGCCACGGTGGGCCAGCTCGACGAGCGCGCGCTGTTCTACCTGCGCTCGCGCGGCATCCCGCTGGTCGAGGCGCGCGCGTTGCTCACCGGCGCGTTCTGCCGCGCGGTGCTGGACGACTTGCCGAATGCGGCGCTGCGCGAACACCTCACCGGCCTGCTGGCGGTTGAATTGCCGGCATGACGTTATTTCTCCTCCCCCTGCTTGCAGGGGAGGTCGGGAGGGGTAAGTCTCGTCGCAGGGCACCCCACCCCAACCCTCCCCTGCAAGCAGGGGAGGGGGCAAACCACGGAACCCTCGGGATGAATGCACAAACCAGCACGCCAGCCTTCGACGTCCAGCGCGTCCGCGCGGATTTCCCGCTGCTCGCACGCACGGTGCACGGCAAGCCGCTGGTGTACTTCGACAACGCGAATACCAGCCAGAAGCCGCGCCAGGTGATCGAGGCAGTGGATCGGCATTACCGCGAGCACAACGCCAACGTGTCGCGCGCGGTGCACCTGCTCGGCGAGGAGGCCACCGCGGCCTACGAGGGCGCGCGCGACGCGCTGGCGCGCTTCATCAACGCACCCTCGCGCGACGAGCTGGTGCTCACCTCGGGCACCACGCAGTCGGCCAACCTGGTGGCCTACAGTTTCGCACTGCCGCGGCTGCAGCCCGGCGACGCGATCCTCACCACCACGATGGAGCACCACGCCAACATCGTGCCGTGGCAGATCGTGGCCGCCCGCGCCGGTGCCACGGTGCAGGCGGCGCCGATCAGCGCGAGCGGCGAGCTGATCGTGGAGGAGTTCGTCAAGCGGCTCACGCCCGAGGTGAAGCTGGCCTGCGTGGGACACGTTTCCAACGTGCTGGGCACGGTGAACCCGGTACGCGAGCTGGCGAAGGAATGCCGCAGGCGCGGCATCCCGCTGTTCGTGGACGGCTCGCAGGCGGTGCCGCACCGCCCGGTGGACGTGCAGGCGCTGGGCTGCGATTTCTACGCGCTCACCGGCCACAAGATGCTGGCGCCCACCGGCACCGGCGCGCTGTGGGCGCGCAAGGAGCACCTCGACGCGATGCCGCCGTTCTTCGGCGGCGGCGAGATGATTCGCGAAGTGAAGTTCTCCGGCACCACCTTCGCCGAGCCGCCGCACCGCTTCGAGGCCGGCACGCCGAACATCGCCGGTTTCGCCGGCGTGAGCGCCGCGATTGCCTATTACGAATCGCTGGGCTTCGACGCGATCCGCGACCACGAGCGTGCCCTGCTCGACCATGCCACCGCGCGGCTGCGCGAGGTCCTGGGCCTGCGCATCGTCGGCGAGGCAGCGGAGAAGGAGCCGGTGATCTCCTTCCTGATCGAAGGCGCGCAGGCCACCGACCTCGCCACCTTGCTGGACCTGGAAGGCGTGGCGGTGCGCTCCGGCCACCACTGCGCGCACCCGCTGATGCAGTTCTACGGCGTGCCGGCCACGCTGCGCGCCTCGCTGGCGTTCTACAACACGCACGAGGAGGTCGATGCCTTCGTGGCGGCCCTGCTCAAGGTGCGCCGGTTGCTGCGTTGAGTTGCCGCCGCGATGCCCGGTCATCCCGGGGCGCCGCCCCGGGCCGCTATGCTCGGGCTCTCGTCTGTCACAGGGTTCCCGATGCTTTCCTTTCTGCCCGGCCTGATCCGCGTGCCGCTGGTCATCCTGCTGCTCGTGCTCAACGTGCTGCTGCACGTGCTGCCGTTGTTCGCGCTGACCTTGCTCAAGCTGCTGCTGCCGTTGGCGGCATGGCGGCGCCTGTGCTCGCGCATGCTGGTGGCGATCGCGGAAAGCTGGATAGCCGTCAACAACGCACTGTTCGAGCTGTTCACGCGCATCCGTTGGCAGGTGGACGGCCTGGACGGCCTGCGCCGTGACGCGAATTACCTGGTGCTGGCCAACCACCAGAGCTGGGTGGACATTCCGGTGCTGCAGAAGATCCTGAACCGGCGCATCCCGTTCCTGCGCTTCTTCCTGAAGAGCCAGCTGATCTGGGTGCCGCTGCTGGGGCCGGCGTGGTGGGCGCTGGATTTCCCGTTCATGAAGCGCTACTCACGGGAAACCCTGGCGAAGCATCCCGAACTGCAGGGCAAGGACCGGGAGGTTACCCGCCGCGCTTGCGCGAAATTCAGCCAGCTGCCGGTGTCGGTGATGAACTTCGTCGAGGGCACCCGCTTCACGCCGGTCAAGCACGACGCGCAGGGCTCGCCCTACCGGCATTTGCTGCGGCCGCGGGCCGGCGGCGTGGCCTTCGTGCTGGATGCGATGGGGAATGGCCTGCAGGCCATCCTGGAGGTCGCCATCGCCTATCCCGGCGGCCCGTGCAGCCTGTCCGACCTGATCGCCGGGCGCCTGCGCGAGGTGCGGGTGAGCCTGCGCCAGCGCCCGATCGAGCCCGGCCTGCGCGGTGACTACGAGGGTGATGAGGCGTTCCGCCAGCGTTTCCAGGCCTGGATCAACGGCTTGTGGCGCGAGCAGGATGCACGGATCGGGCAACTGCTGGAATAATCACGCCGATGCCGCGCGCTCGACTGAATACCGCGTGAGGCGGCGGAACCGGCGCCATGCCCGCCGTTGGACAGGGCGCGGTAAGCTTGCGCGGGCGGTGATGCCGCTGTGAAGGCAGCCATGGAACTGCCGTGGAAACCGGTCGAAGGGGTAGAGGATGACGCTGGATCGAGACCAGACAAGCCGGATAGGCGCGAGGCTTGCCCATGGGTGAGGCGACGCGCCCGTCGACGGAATCGAGCGAAGCCCGCGGCCATGGCGTGCTGCAGGCCATCGCGCGGATGTCGTCCACCCGTGCGAATTACTGGGTGGGCCAGGCCGCCGATTTCGTGGTCAGTTTCGCCCTGCTCGCCGCGGCGTTCTGGGTCGACCACAGCCGCCCGCTGCAGGCGGTGCTGGTGCTGCTGGTGGGCCTGTTCGTCTTCAGCTTCATCGAGTACGCCTTCCACCGCTGGCTGTTCCACGGGCCGGTGCCGCTGTTCGAGGAAGGCCACACCTTGCATCACGAGAAGCCGCTGGGCTTCGACTCGCTGCCGTTCTTCTTCCCGCCGGCGGTGATTCTGCTGCTTGCCGCGGTGCTGGCGCTGGTGCTGCCGACCGCGATGGCACTGCTGCTCGCCGGCGCGATCGCGCTCGGCTATGCGCTGTACGGTTTCAGTCATCTGATCATCCACCGTCGCCGCTTCAGCCATCCGCTGGCGCGCAAGTGGGCGGCGGTGCACCACGTGCACCACCACCATCCCGACAAGAACTACGGCGTCACCTCGCCGCTGTGGGATTTCCTGCTGGGCACATGGTACGTGTCCAAGAGCAAGGTGCGCGTGCGCTGAGCGACATCGGCCACCGGCGAGAGCGGCTTGTAGGAGCGGCTTCAGCCGCGATCGGCGCGAATCGCGGCTGAAGCCGCTCCTACAGGCGCTTTTCAGCTCGTCGGCAGGCCGCAGAGTTCCGCACCGTCGGCATCCACGCGCAGCACCGAACCCTGCTCGTACCAGTCGCCCAGCACGATGCGCTCGGCGGGCTGGCCGTCGAGTTCGAAGCGGTGGATCGCGGGGCGGTGGGTGTGGCCGTGGATCAGCCGCGTCGTACCGGTCTCGCGCATCGCTTGCGCCACGGCGTCGGCATTGACGTCCATGATGGCTTCCATCGTGCGGCCGGTGTGGGCGCGGCTTTCCGCGCGCGATTTCGCGGCGAAGGCGCGACGCGCCGCCAGCGGCATGGCGAGGATCTGCGCCTTCCACTCCGGCGTACGCACCTGCCTGCGCACCGCCTGGTAGGTCGTGTCGTCGGTGCACAGCACGTCGCCGTGCATCAGCAGGGTGGGGTGGCCGTGCAGCGTGTGCACGGTGCCGTCCACCAGCAGTTCGAAGCCGGCGCGGCGGGCGTAGTCCTCGCCGAGCAGGAAGTCGCGGTTGCCGGCCATGAAGTACACCGGAACGTCGGCTTCGCGCACGGCGCGGGTGGCGGCGGCGATGCGCCGCGGCAGCTCCGCGTCGTCGTCGTCGCCGATCCAGGCCTCGACCAGGTCCCCGAGGATGTACAGCGCATCGGCGCGGCGCACCTCGTCGCTGGCGAGGTAGCGTTCGAACAGTGTGGTGATCTGCGGCCGGCTGTCGTCCAGGTGCAGGTCGGCGATGAACAGCGTGCCCATCAGCCGCCCTGCGCCGGTTTGCGGGCGCTGCGTTTCGCGGGCTTGGGCGTGGTGGCGGCGGGTTCGGCCGGGGCGGGTGCGCTGGCCGCGGCGGCAGGCGCGGCTTCGCCGACCACCTGGGCACCCTCGATCACCACCAGCGGGTTGGGCACGTCGGCGGCGAACGGCCCGATGCCACGAGTGGGCAGGGCGGCGATCTTGTCGACCACGTCCATGCCCTTGATGACCTTGCCGAACACCGCATAGCCCCAGGTGGGACCGCTCAGGTTGCCCATGAAATCCAGCCGGCGGTTGTCGACCAGGTTGATGTAGAACTGCGACGTGCCGGAGTTCGGGTCGACGCCGCGCGCCACCGCCACGGTGCCGCGCAGGTTGGACAGGCCGTTGTCCGCTTCGCTGGGGATCGCCGGACGGGTGCGCCGCGGCTGCAACTCGCGCGTGTACAGGCCGCCCTGGACCAGGTAGCCGGGGATCGCGCGGTGGAACACCGTGCCCGCGTAGAAACCGTCGCGCACGTACTGCAGGAAGTTCGCCACGCTCTTCGGCGCCTTGTCCGGATACAGCTCCAGCGTGATGTCGCCCTGCGAGGTGTGCAGCACCACCTCGGGATTGGCCGCGGCGGGCGCCGGCTTGGCGTCTTGTGCCTGCAGCGCGGGCGCGAGCAGGGCGGCGGTGAGGAGCAGCAGGGCGAGCTTGAGCTTGGGCATGGCGTCGGGTGCTTCGAAGTATCCGCGCATGATACGCGGCCAGACTGGTACGTGTGCCTTCTGGAGTTCGGGGCTGTCTTGAAGAGTGCGGCCATGGATGGCCGCCCGTTTGATTCTCGCGATCAGGATGATCGCAAAAGCCTTGAAGAGTGCGGCCATGGATGGCCGCGGGTGGCGCTTGGGCGTAGTCCAAGCTTGAAGCTTGCTGCGACCTGCCGCGCTGCTGCGATTCCGGATGAATCGCACTGGTACACCCTGAATCAAACCGCGGACAGCTCCAGTTCCATCCCCAGCTCCGCCATCGGCGCCTGTTCCTGCTGCAGGTCGGCCTCGCTGAGCGGGTGCTGTTCCAGCCACGCCGCCGGCAGTTG
Organism: Rhodanobacter sp. C06; assembly: GCF_002001105.1. Classification (GTDB taxonomy): domain Bacteria; phylum Pseudomonadota; class Gammaproteobacteria; order Xanthomonadales; family Rhodanobacteraceae; genus Rhodanobacter_A. Next base: position 47,959 of record NZ_MUNP01000038.1, read on the forward strand.
CAGGCGCAGCCGCTGGCGGGTGGCGGCGAGTTTCATGGGTGGCAGCGATTCGGCGCGGCGGCCGCGGCGGAACAGCACCGCGAGGCGCAGCAGCGCCGTGGTGTAGCGGGCCAGCTGGCGATAGCGCTGGGGCAGCGTGGCGATCACCGCCTTGTCCGGCTTGCGACGATGCAACTCGACCACCGCGGCGAGCAGCTGCTGCTCCTGCCGCGAGAAGCCGGCGAGGTCGGCGTGGCGCAGGATGTAGGCACCGTGGTGATGGTGCTGGCTGTGCGCGATGGCGAGGCCGATCTCGTGCACGCGCGCCGCCCAGGACAACCACTCGCGCGCCTCGCCATCCAGCTTCCAGGCCTTGGCGACTTGGTCGAACAGCTGCAGCGCGGTGGATTCCACCCGCCGCGCCTGGGCGCGGTCGACGCCGTAGCGGCTGGCCAGCGCGTCGATGCTGCCGGTGCGCGGGTCGCTGCCGGCGGCGCGACCGAGCAGGTCCCACAGCAGTCCTTCGCGCATCGAGCTCTCGCACACGCGCATGCGCGCGATGCCGAGCGCCTCGAATGCGGCCTCGAAGATCACCACCGCGCCGGCGAGCACCGGCGCGCGTTCCTCCACCAGGCCGGGCAGTTTCAGGGCGGCGATCGAGCCTTGTGCCAGGATCGCGTCGCGCAGGCCGGCCAGCGCGGCGGGGGTGATGCCGTCGTCGGTGAGCTTCATCGCCTGCACCACCGCGTCGATCGCCTTGGCGCTGCCGGAGGACCCGTAGGCCTCCTGCCAGCCCGACTCGCGGTAGTCCTCGGCGAACTGCTGCAGCAGCACGCCGATCTCGCCGCGCGCCCGCTGCCAGCGCTTGCGGTTGAGCTTGCCTCCGGGGAAGAAGCGCAGGGTGGAGGCGATGCAGCCGGCCTGCACGCTCTCGGTGTGCAGCGGCGCGAGGCCGCGGCCGATGATGAACTCGGTGCTGCCGCCGCCCACGTCCATCACCAGCCGCGGTTCGCGCGAGGCAGGCAGGTCGTGCGCGGCGCCGAGGAAGATCAGGCGGCCCTCCTCGCGGCCGGACACCACCTCGATCGGATGGCCCAGCGCGGCCTCGGCCGCGCCGAGGAAGGCCTGCGGCGCGGCCAGCCGGCGCACCGTGTTGGTGGCCACCGCACGCACGCGCTGCGAAGGCAGGCCGGCGATGCGCTGGCCGAAGCGTGCCAGGCAATCCATCGCGCGGGCGCGGCGGTCGGCATCCAGCGAACCGTCGCTGCGCAGGCCGGCGGCCATGCGCACGCTGTCGCGCAGGCGGTCGATCACCCGCGGCTCACCGTGCTCCATGCGCGCCACGATCAGGTGGAAGCTGTTCGAGCCCATGTCCACCGCGGCGAGCAGCTCGCCGTCGCGGATCGGGGTCTGGTCGGCCTGGCTCAAGCGGTGGTTCCTGGCTGTGGCGGATGAACGTGGCGGCAGCCGCCGCAACCCGCATCATGCCGTATCGAAGCGCTCACGGGCACAGCTTGTCCAGCAGCGCCTGCTGCGCGCTGTAGGGCGCCTGCCGGCCCGGCGTGGCGCGGGTGTAGCGGCCGTCGCTGTCCAGCAGCCAGGCCTGGGTGTTGTCGGCCAGGCCGTTGGCGAGGGTTTCGGCGTAGACGCGGGCGGCCAGTTCGGGGTCGCGGATCGGGAAGGCGATCTCGATGCGGCGCATCAAGTTGCGCTCCATCCAGTCGGCGCTGGCGCAGTAGATCTCCGGCGCGCCGTCGTTGCCGAACCAGTACACGCGGCTGTGTTCGAGGAAGCGGCCCACGATGGAGCGCACGCGGATGCGTTCGGAGATGCCGGGCAGGCCGGGGCGCAGGGTGCAGGCGCCGCGCACGATCAGGTCGATCTCCACGCCGGCCTGCGAGGCGCGGTACAGCGCCTCGATCACGTGTGCCTCGTTCAGCGCGTTGAGCTTGGCCACGATGCGCGCGGCGCGGCCGGCGCGGGCGAGTTCCGTTTCGCGCTCGATGCGCTCCATTACGCCGGTGTAGAGCGTGAACGGCGAATGCAGCAGGCGCTTGAGCGCGATGCGCGGGCCCAGGCCCGAGAGCTGCTGGAACACCTTGTGCAGGTCTTCGCCGATCTCCGGATCGGCGGTCATCAGGCCGATGTCGGTGTAGGTGCGACTGTTGATCTGGTGGTAGTTGCCGGTGGAGAGGTGGGCGTAGCGGCGCAGCGTGTCGCCCTCACGGCGCACGATCAGCATCATCTTGGCGTGGGTCTTGTAGCCGACCACGCCGTATACCACCTGCACGCCGGCCTCCTGCAGGCGCGTGGCGAGGCGGATGTTGGCCTCCTCGTCGAAGCGCGCGCGCAGCTCGATCACCACGGTGACGTCCTTGCCGTGGCGCGCAGCCTCCACCAGCAGGTCGACCAGCGGCGTGTCCTCGCCGGCGCGGTACAGGGTCTGCTTGATCGCCAGCACCTGCGGATCGGCGCTGGCCTGGCGCAGCAGGTCGATCACCGCGGCGAAACTCTGGTAGGGATGGTGCAGCAGCACATCGCGCTGGGCGATCAGCTCGAACTTGTCGCGGCTGCCTTCCAGCCCGGCCGGCAACTGCGGGGTGAAGCGCGGGTACTTCAGTTCGGGGCGGTCCAGCCAGTCGCAGATCAGCCCGGCGCGGATGATGTTGACCGGGCCGTCGCAGCGGTAGACGTCGGCCTCTTCCAGCTGGAAGTTCTGCGTCAGCATCGCGGTGATGGCCTGCGGGCAGTCGTTGGCGATCTCCAGCCGCACCGGTCGCGCGTAGCCACGCCCTACCAGCTCTTCGCTGAGTGCGCGGGCGAGGTTGTCCACTTCGGCCTCCTCCACCATCAGCTCGCTGTTGCGGGTGACGCGGAACTGGTAGGAGCCGACCACCTTGAAGCCGGGGAACATCAGGTCGACGAAGGCCTGCAGCAGCTCGGCGAGGAACACGAAGTGCTCGCCTTCGCCGCAGACCTCGGCGGGCAGGCGGATGATCCGGGGCAGCGAGCGCGGCGCGCGCACCAGCGCCATGTGGCCCTCGTGGCCGAACGCGTCGCGGCCCTTCAGCACCACCGCGATGTTCAGCGTCTTGTTGAGGATGCGCGGGAACGGATGCGCCGGGTCCAGCCCCAGCGGGGACAGCACCGGCAGCACCTCGTGCTCGAAATAGCCCTGCAGCCAGCGCCGCTGGCGCGGACTCCACTGCTTGCGGGTGAGGACGTGGATGCGCTCGGCGTCCAGTTGCGGACCGAGTTCGTCCCGCCAGATCGCGTACTGCTCGGCGACCAGCTCCAGCACGCGGCTGCGGATGCGCGCCAGCAGTTCCGGCGGCGACAAGCCGTCCGGCCCCGGCGCGGCCGACCCGTAGGCGTGATGGTGCTTGAGCATCGCCACGCGCACCTCGAAGAACTCGTCGAGGTTGTTCGCCACGATACTGAGGAAGCGCAGTCGTTCCAGCAGCGGCACGGTTTCGTCGCGGGCCATCGCCAGCACGCGGAAGTTGAACTCCAGCGCGGCCAGCTCGCGGCTGAGGAAAAGCTCGGGTGCGGCGAGGTCGGGGTGTGCGGGCGCTTGGGCGACGGGGCGTGACATGCGTGCATTCTGGCGCAAGCGCGCCGGCCGGTGCGCGACGTACCGCATGCTGCTTCAGCTTTCGTCGTGGCCGTTGGCGGGCGCGAGCAGGCGCTCGGGGCCGAAATGGCAGGCGAAGGTGGAGCCGCGGCCCGGCTCGCTCGTTATGCTCAGTCGCGCCTGGTGCAGGTTCAACACGTGCTTGACGATGGACAGGCCCAGCCCGGTGCCGCCGCTGCCGCGCGAGCGGCTGGAGGAGACGCGGTAGAAGCGCTCGGTGAGCCGGGCGAGGTGGCTGGCGGGGATGCCGTAGCCGGTGTCGCTGACCGAGTAGGTCGCGCCGTCTTCGCTGCGTTGCCAGCGTATCGTGATGCTGCCGCCGGCCGGGGTGTAGCGCACCGCGTTGCTGACCAGGTTGGACAGCGCGCTGTGCAGGTCCTTGGGCGAACCGAGCAGGTCCAGCCCGGCATCCGCTTCCACCGCGACGCGATGGCGGCCCTGGCTGAGCGCCTCGGCCTCCTTGCGCAGCGTGGCCAGCAGCGGCGCCATCGGCACGCGCTCGTCCTCGACGCGGTGCTGGGTCTCCAGCCGCGACAGGGTGAGCAGGTCCTCCACGATCTGACCCATGCGCTTGGACTGCGCGCGCATCTCGCCGAGCACGGGCGCCAGCGCGGGGGCGTCTTCGGGGTCGATCAGTTCGAGGTAGCCGTGGATCACGGTGAGCGGCGTGCGCAGCTCGTGCGAGACGTTCGCCACGAAGTCGCGGCGCATCTGTTCGAGCCGGGTCACGTGGCTGGTGTCGCGTGCCAGCAGCACCTGCTGGTGGCGGCCGAACGGCAGCAGGCTCACGCTGATCTGGCTGTCCGGGCGGCCGGGCGCCACGGTGTCGTGCAGCGGCTCGCGCTCGTCCTGGCGCAGCCAGTCGACCAGCTCGGAAGCCGGCAGGTGCTGGCCCAGCGGCGCGCCGCGGTCGTGCGGGGAACGCAGGCCCAGCAGGTTTTCCGCGGCATGGTTGAACCAGCGCACGCGCTGGTCCGCGTCGAGCAGCACCACGCCGTCGGGCAGCTGGCTGGCGGTGCGGCGCAGGTCGCGCAGACTGGAGGCGAGGCGGCGGGTGCGCGTCATGAGTCGGTTGTGTTTCGCGGCGGCGGTCGGCGACATGATGGGGCGCGCCGGATGACGGTCGCGGGTCAGCAGCAAGACGATTTCCGCGATGGCGACGATGGCCACGCCCGACGCGACATGGCCGCCGGCCAGCCAGCCGAACAGCGCGCCGGCGACGAGGGCGGCTAGGCAGGCAGCGGGCAGTTTCCAGCGGGGAGTGGTGGGCATCGGATGGCTGGGCAGCGGCTGATGCGAAGAGCTTACAGGCGTTCCCCTCACCCCAGCCCTCTCCCCCAAGCGGAGCTCGGGGGAGAGGGAGCCCGGCGGTCAGGCGCTAAGCGAGAAACGGTAGCCGCTGCCGCGCACGGTCTGCACCATGTCTTCCAGCTGCCACGGTTCCAGCGTCTTGCGCAGGCGGCGGATGTGCACGTCCACGGTGCGCTCCTCCACGTAGACGCTGCCGCCCCACACGTGGTCGAGCAGCTGCGCGCGCGAGTACACGCGCTCGGGGTGGGTCATGAAGAAATGCAGCAGGCGGTATTCGGTGGGGCCGATCGTCACCGGCTCGTCGCCCGCGTAGACGCGGTGCGCGGGGCCGTCGATTCGCAGCCGACCCAGCTCCACCACGCCGTCGCCATCGTCGCCGTGGCTGCGGCGCAGCACCGCCTTGATCCGCGCGATCAGCTCGCGGGTGGAGAACGGCTTGACCACGTAGTCGTCCACGCCGGCTTCGAGGCCGTTGACGCGGTCCATCTCCTCGCCACGCGCGGTGAGCATGATGATCGGGATCTCCCGGCTCAGCTCCTCCTTGCGCAGGCGGCGCGCCAGTTCCAGCCCGCTCATGCCCGGCAGCATCCAGTCCAGCAGGATCAGGTCGGGCACCTGGTCGGAAATGGCCAACTGGGCCGCGCGGGCGTCGGCGGCGTGCATCGCCTCCATGTCCGCCTTGCGCAGGGCGAAGGCGATCATGTCGCGGATCGAGGTCTCGTCTTCGACGATCAGGATGCGTTTGTGCACGCGTCGGCGTCCGTTGGCCTGTGACCGTGATATTGCAATGCAGGAATGTTACGCGGCGATGACATGGGGTATTTGTTCGCCCATTCTCGAGTGCAAGGATCAAAGTGCGGCCACTCCTGGCCGCATTTTCAATAAGAGCCTGCACCCAGGCCGAAACACAGGTTTCCCGCGCAGCGCTCGTTTCCGAGCTGTTGCGAGCCGTTCCGGGTGGCGGGGTTGTCCGGCGTCTCGATCTTGCGCTTGCGCAGTTCCAGCACCAGCGGGGTGAGTTCGGCGATGCGCGCCTGGATGCGCGCGCGGGCGTAGTAGCTGAGGTCGTCGCGCTTGAGCAGGTTTTTCAGTTGCTCCATCGCGTCGAACGGGCGGCCCGAGTAGTAGCTGGCGTCTGCGAAGGCTTCGCCGGCGCGCTCGCCGTCGCCGGCCTTCTCGCTGGCGCGGGCGTAGGCGCTGTAGATCTCGGGCTGGTCGCTGTTTTCCAGCAGCGGGCGCAGCAGGTCCGCCGCGGTGCCGGCCTGGGTCTTGTCGCCGCCGTCGGTGAGCGCGGTGGCGTAGGCCAGCGCCACCGCCTTGTTGCGTGGCGACTGTTCGTTGAGCCCGTGGTACAGCGCCAAGGCCGCGTCGCGCTGGCCAGCCTGCAGTTCGGCGTCGGCCAGGGCCAAGTTGAGGATCAGGCTGTCCTTGTGCGCCTTCAGCAGCGGCTGCAACTGTGCCATCGCCTGCGCGCCGCGGCCGCTGTGGGTGAGCGCCAGCGCGTAACCGTAGCGGTTGGCCGGCGTGTCGAAATCCGGGTGGTCCTTGAGGTTGCTGCCGTACCAGGTGGTCAGCCGCATGGCATTGCCGGCCAGTACCCGAACCCGTTCGCGCATCAGCGCATAGGTGTCGAGGCCGTTCGGGTCGGCCGCGTTCCGGTCGAGCCGGAGCGGCGCGCGCACGAACGGCATCGGCGCGGTGATCTGCTCCCATTGGCCCTTGAGCAGGGTATCGCCGGAGGGGCGCAGCTTCTGCGCGGCGATCAGCGCGCCGGCCCGCGCCTTGGCGTCGGCGATGCGGTCGCTGGTGACCGGATGGTCCTGCAGGAACGAGGGTACCTGGCCGCCGGCGCCGGCGCTCATCACGTCCTCCATGTGCCCGAAGAACGCGGCCATCGCGTTCGGGTCGAAGCCGGCGTTCGCCAGCGTCTGGATGCCGGCGCGGTCCGCCTCGATCTCGTCCTTGCGGGTGAAGTTGATCTGTTTCTGCGCGAGCAGGCCCTGGCCGCCGGCCAGCACCGCCATCGGTGCGTCGCCGGCGCCGCGGCCGGCGGTGCCGGCGGCGATCGCGCCCAGCAGCACCAGCGCCATCAGCGGCGCGTCCTTCTTCGAGGCCTCGAACGCGCGCTGCAGGTGGTTCTGGGTGATGTGGCCGATCTCGTGGGCGATCACGCCGGCCAGCTCGCTCTCGTTGCGGGTGATCGTGATCAGGCCGGAGTTCACCGCGATGTAGCCGCCGGGCGCGGCGAAGGCGTTGATCTCGTCGTCCTTGACGATGAAGAACGCGAAGTGGTCGCGCGGCCTGGCGCAGGCGGCCACCAGGCGAAAGCCGAGGTCGTTGATGTAGTCATCCAGCAGCGGGTCGTCCACCACCATGCCAAGCGCGCGCATCTGGCGCAGCATCGCGGCGCCGTAGTCCTGCGCTTCCTGCGGCGAGATCAGCGCGTTCGCCGAGCTGCCGAGGTCGGGCAGGCGCACGTTGTCCTGCGCCCCGGCGGCAAAGGCGAGGCCGGCGAGGATCAGGGCGGTCAGCAGGCGCTTGGCGGGGCGTCGTGGCGACATGGGCATGGGTTTGCGGGACAATGAGCGACTGCTGCGATCATCCTTGATCGCGAGGATCAAACGGGCTGCCATCCTGGCCACACTATTCAATAGATGACCGCGTGCGGCGGTGTCGGTTCACCGTACAGCGGCTTGTTCCAGGGGCTTTCGCCCCCATTTTGCGGCGCAGGCAATCGGAGTTTCGTGATGTCCAAGATCGAAGTCTATTCCACCGCGGTCTGTCCGTACTGCGTGGCAGCCAAGAACCTGCTCAAGGCCAGGGGCCTGAGCTGGGAAGACATCCGCGTGGACACCGATCCCGCGCAGCGCGAAGCCATGCTGGCGCGCAGCGGCGGCCGCCGTACCGTGCCGCAGATCTTCGTCAACGACCAGCTGGTGGGCGGCTACGACGACCTGGTGGCCGCCGAGCGCAGCGGCAAGCTGGCCGAATTGCTGGGCGCAGCCGCATGAGCGGCGGCCAAGGCTACGGCAAGGACGGCGGCAAGGATCGCCTGGCCGAGTTCACCGCGTTCCGCCAGCGCATGAACGAGCGCATCCTCGCCGAGGACAACCAGGTGGTGCGGCGCTTCTTCGCGCTGGACACGCAGACCTACAAGCCCGGCGCGCTGGACGTGAAGACCAAGGAGCTGCTGGGCCTGGTCGCCTCGATGGTATTGCGCTGCGACGACTGCATCAGCTACCACGTGGCCCAGTGCAAGGAGGCCGGGGTCAGCCGCGAGGAGTTCTTCGAGACCTTCAGCGTGGGCCTGGTGGTGGGCGGTTCCATCGTGATCCCGCACCTGCGTCGCGCGGTGGACTTCCTCGACCAACTGGAAGCCGGCGACGCCGTGCCCGGCGGCTGCAGCGACCACGCCTGACGCTGCTTTCTCCCTCTCCCCGATGGGGAGAGGGCTTGGGGTGAGGGGAGGTTCTTGCGACAGCGTCAGTTCGAGACTCGCTCCGATCGGGCGTCGCCGCAAGATTGTCCCCTCACCTCGATCCTCTCCCCGGGGGAGAGGAAGAAGAGTCCGAGCATGCGAGTTCCCGCAACGCTGCGTGCGAGGATTTTCAACGCCTTGCGCATGCTCCCGGCTGTTCGCTGCCGTATGGATGGGCGATAATTGCAAGGTTATCGATCCGGTGCGCCGCTCTCCTGGCGCCGATCGACGGTTTCATTCCCCAAGGAGTTTTCCCCCATGAGCAAGACCATTGCGGTGATCCCGGGCGACGGCATCGGCCCGGAGATCATGACCGCCACGCTGCGCGTGCTCGATGCGCTGGACTGCGGCCTGACCTACGACTTCGTCGACGCCGGCATGGTGGCGCTGGAGAAGCACGGCGACCTGCTGCCCAAGGCCACGCTGGACAAGATCGCCGAGCACAAGGTGGCGCTGAAGGGCCCGCTGACCACGCCGATCGGCGGCGGCTTCACCTCGATCAACGTCACCCTGCGCCGCCATTTCGACCTGTACGCCAACGTGCGTCCGGCGGTGAGCTTCCCCGGCACCAAGGCGCGCTTCGACAACATCGACATCATCACGGTGCGCGAGAACACCGAGGGCGCGTACCTGTCCGAGGGGCAGAGTCTGTCCGAGGACGGCGAGACCGCGATCTCGATGGTGCGCAACACCCGCAAGGGTTCCAGCCGCATCGTGCGCTACGCGTTCGAGCTGGCGATGAAGAAGGGTCGCAAGAAGGTCACGGCCGTGCACAAGGCCAACATCATCAAGACCGCCTCGGGCCTGTTCCTCAACGTGGCGCGCGAGATCGCCAAGGAATACCCGCAGATCGAGTTCAACGAGATGATCGTGGACAACACCTGCATGCAGCTGGTGATGAAGCCCGAGCAGTTCGACGTGATCGTCACCACCAACCTGTTCGGCGACATTCTGTCCGACCTCTGCGCGGGCCTGGTCGGCGGCCTGGGCCTGGCGCCGGGCGACAACATCGGCGAGCACGCGGCGATCTTCGAGGCCGTGCACGGCTCGGCGCCGGACATCGCCGGCAAGGGCATCGCCAACCCCTGCGCGCTGCTGCTGGCCGCGTCAGACATGCTCGACCACCTGGGCATGGTGGACAAGGGCGACAAGCTGCGTGCCGCGATCCGCGACACGATGACGAACGACCGCGACAGCGTGACACCGGATCTCGGCGGCAATGGCAGCACCGAGAGCTTCGGTGCCGCCATTGCAAAGCGCGTCGCGGCCTGAACGCTCGCGACATGACCATGCAAGGCCGCGGCATCGCCCGCGGCCTTGCCGTTTTTGGAGCGTGCGGTGGCGATTGCTAGCATGGGCGTTCCGAGCCTGCCGCCCGACTATCCGATGGACATCGCGTTCTGGGTTTACGTCTACATCGCCGCCGCCGTGCAGGCCGCGCTGCTGGCGCTGGCGCTGTGGCGCCGCTCCGCCAATCGCGAGGCAAACCGCCTGCTCGCCGTGTGGGTGGCGTTGACCGGCCTCGACCTCGCGGTGAAGGCGGCCTACTGGCACACGCTGGCGCCGGAATGGTTCCGCGCCTACCGCTTCGTGGCGCTGTTTCCGTTTCTCTACGGCAGCCTGTTCTTCCTTTACGTGCGGGCGCTGACCCGGGGCGTCGGTTTCCGCTGGCGCGACTTGCGGCACCTGCTCGGCTTCGCGGCGATGCTGCTGGTCACCGGCCACGTGCTGCTGGCGAGCACGGCACGGCTGCAGGCGATGTCGGCGAGCTGGATTGCTGGCGAGCGCTCGATCGGCCACTGGTTCGACATCGCGCTGTTCGTCTACAGCCTCAGCTACGTGGCGGCGGCGCTGGTCCGGGTACACCGTTACCGCCAGCGCCTGCGCGAGCGACGTTCCGACGCGGATCGCCTGTCGCTGCGCTGGATCGACGCCATGGCGGCCTGCCAGGTGGTGATCTGGTGCATCGCCATCGTGCAGGCGCTGATTTACCTGCCGATCCTCAATTACGGCCTGCTGTTCGGCGCCATCGCGGGCTGGATCTGCGTGGTGGGCTGGTTCAGCCTGGGCCAGCCGCCGGTGGCGATCGAGCCCGAGGCCGCTCCGGCGGACGAGGCGACGGCAGCGCCCGCTGCGAGCGCTGAACCGGACGATGCACGCTACGACGCGGTGCAGGCACGGCTCGCGGCGCTGATGGACGGCGCCGCGCCGCTGTACCTGGAGCCGGCGCTGAGCATCGGCCAAGTGGCGAAACGCAGCGGCTATCCCGAGTACCTGGTGTCGGCGGTGATCAACCGCCGCTTCGGCGGCACGTTCTGGGACTACATCAACCGGCTGCGCGTGGAGGCGGCGCGCGCCTGCCTCGCCGATGCCGGCGACACGCGCAGCATCCTCGACATCGCCTACGCCTGCGGCTTCACCTCCAAGTCCACCTTCAACGCCGCGTTCAAGCGCCAGGTCGGCGACACGCCCAGCGCCTACCGCAAGGCGCGGTCGCTCACGGCGACGGCCGGGCGTGCAGGGCCTGGATGATCGTCGCCACCAGGTCGCCGGTGTGGTCGCCGTAGTCCAGCGAGATGCCCATGCGTACCACCACGAGTTTTTCCGACGGCACGATCACCACGTACTGCCCGAACGCGCCGCGCGCGTAGTACATGTCCTTCGGCAATTGCGGCATGCCCCAGGGCGCGTTCCACACCGGCACCCGGGTGTCGTGCTTGATGTTCAGCCAGAAGCCGGCGCCGTAGCCGGTGTCCAGCGTCTGCGAATGGCTGTAGGCCACCCAGTCCGCGGGCAGGATGCGCCGGCCGTCGACCACGCCGTCGTCGAGATAGAGCTGGCCGAAGCGGGCGAAGTCGCGCGCGGTGCCGTAGCTGCCGCCCGAGCCGACCAGGGTGCCGGTGGCGTCGGCCTGGATCACCGTGTGCGCCATGCCCAGCGGCGCGAACAGCTCGCGCCGCGCGAAGCGTTCGGCGTCCACGGCACTGCCGCCGGCGGCGTCGCTGACCATGCGGCCGAGCAGCACGTAGTCCAGATTGCCGTAGGCCCAGTGGGTGCCGGGCGGATGCGCCAGCGGCGTGCCCGCCGCATAGGCGGCCATGTCGCGCTGGAGGAAGACCATGCGCGTGAGCGGGTTCACCACCCCATCGGTCTCGTCGAACGGCAGGCCGCTGTCCATGCGCAGCAACTGGTCGACGGTGACGCCGCCATGCGGGTCACCGACCCGGCGCCAGGCGGGAATCGGCGCGGGCTGGTCCGGCCGCAGCTTGCCTTCGCGCACCAGGATGCCGATCAACGCATTGGTCAGCGACTTGGTCAGCGAATGCGCCCAGATCGGCGTGTCCGGCCCGTAGCCCGGCGCATAGCGCTCGGCGACCAGCCGGCCGTCGTGCAGCACGACGACGGCCTTGGTGTTGCGCGGATGCACGGGGTCGGGTTCGGCAAAAGCGCGTTCGATCGCGGCGCGGATGGCGGCGTCGTCCGACGCGACCACGTGGTCCGGGTATGGGCTGGCGATGGGCGAGGGTTCGAAACCCGCGGCCTCGGGTACGGGGCCGTCACCGTGGACCAGCAGACAGCCCAGTCCGGGGCGGAACACGGCGCGCGCGCCGAAGGCGCCCAGCACGCTGGCGCGCGCTTCGCGCCGCGTGCGGTCCACGTGCCAGCGGAACGCCCAGGCTATGCCGCGCAGCATGGGCGCGTGCTGTTCGCGGAATACGCGGTCGGGGTCGACATGGCTGACGAAGGCCGCGTCGCACAGGCCCTGACTGGTCGAGCCGGTGGCGATGAGCAGCAGGGGGCGGCCCGCGGTGCCCAGCCAAGCCGTGCCCGCGAGCACGACGAGCAGCACCAGGCCAAGGATGGTTTTCAGGATGCGCATGATCATGGTGTTCTTCCCGTGTTTCACGAATGCGGGGCCACGGCGATGGCGGATGGGTGCAGGCGGGCGCCGCGTTGGCGCAGCAACAGCTCGCAGGCGGCGAGGTTGAGCGGCCAGCAGGCCCAGGTGGCGAAGACGTAGACGGACAGGGGCGGCAGGTGCAGCGCGATGCCGGCACCCAGGATCAGCCGCAAGGTCACCGCGGCGAAGGTCAACGCGGCGGTGCGGCACATCCAGCGGCGATGGCCGGCGACGTCGCCGATCACGATGCGGTGGATGCCCCTGCCCATGCAGAACAGCCAGACCAGGGCCAGCGCGGCCAGCGGCACGCCGCTGGCTGCGCCGCCTTGCGTGTGCCGGGACATCGACAGGGCGGCGAGCGCCGCCACCAGGATGCCGCTGGCGGCGAGCCAACCGCCCAGCCGGTGCAGGCGTGGCGCGAGTCGGCGTACGGTGGCGCTCAGCTGCAGCGGAGTCAGCAGCAGGGCGAGCCCGGCGCCGAAGAAGTGCGCCGGCACGTCCAGCCCCGACACGGCGAACTGCGCTGCGAAGCGGTTGTGCGGCGAATGCTCGCGATACAGGTAGGCGAAGGCGTAGGCGGCGACCGCGATCGAAAGCGTGGCGAAGGCCAGGATGGCCAGGCCGCGCAGGAGCTTGGCGGATCGTTCGTGCATGGGACTGTTCCCGCTCGTCGGAAGGAGCAGCCAGCATGCGGTGATGGCGTTCCGGCTTCGTCCGGGGCGGCGGAACCGTACGGCCTGCCGGGCCATGCAGGTGCGATCCGGCGGATTCGTACGTGTCCGGCCCCGGCCTGATGGCGGGTACTGCCGCTAAGATGCGCGTTCGCCTGCCGCTACGTCGCTGGCGTCGGTGCCGGTCGACGGGAGTGTGCATGAGGGCGAGGGAATGGCTGTCGGGTTTGCGGGGAGGCTGGCGCGGTCCGGCGACACGGCGCGTCGCCACCGTGGCCGATGGCTTGGCCGGCGGCCGCGACAACTTCCTGCTGCTGCGGCTGCTGGCGGCGAGCCTGGTGATCTACGGCCATGCGCCGGCCATTACCGGAGGCAAAGGCTGGCCGGACGTCTTCGTCTGGCTGGGCTGGGGCAGCTACTCCGGCGATCTGGCCGTGAACGTGTTCTTCGCGGTCAGCGGCTTCATGATCGCCGGCAGCTACCTGCGCCGGCGGCACCTTGGCGATTTCCTGTGGGCGCGCCTGCTGCGCATCTATCCCGCCTACCTGCTCTGCCTGCTGGGCACGGCTTTCGTGCTGGGTGCCGCGTGCACCAGCCTGCCGCTGCACGACTACTACGGCAGCCACGAAGTGATGCGCTACGTGTCGAAGAACGTGCAACTGGGCAAGGGGCTGGTCTGGGATCTGCCCGGCGTGTTCACCGGCAATCCGAAGCTGGCGTACGTCAACGGCTCGATCTGGACGCTGCCGGCCGAGGTGCGCATGTACCTGTGGGTGGCGCTGGCGGGCGTGCTGGGCATCCTGTCGCGGCGCTGGTGCTGCCACCTGCTGCTGGCGGTGCTGTTCGTTTGCGGACTGCTGGCGCCGGCGCACGTGCCGCTGGTGCCGTTGGCTTCGTTCCTGCGGCTGGCCGGTTATTTCGCGCTGGGCGTGTTCTGCTGCGTCAACCGCGAGCGCATCCCGACCGGCTGGTGGTGCGTGGCCGTGCTGGCCGCGCTGGCGTGGCTGCTGCACGCGACGCCGCTCTATCCGTTCGTGTTCGCGCTGGCGCTGACCGCCTTCGTGTTCGCGTTCGGTTATGCGTCGCCGTGGCTGGGTTGCCTGCGTTTCGGCGACTACTCGTATGGCCTGTACCTGTGGGGCTACCCGATGCAGCAGCTGGTGGCGCAGCTCGCCCCACGGCTGACGCCGGCGGGCAACATCTTGCTGGCCTGGCCGCTGGCCATGCTGCTGGCGGTGTTGTCGTGGCACCTGGTCGAGCGGCCGGCGTTGCGGCTGAAGTCCTTGCCGGGTGCCATGCAGGCGAAGGCGCGGGGGATGTTCGCACGCATCCGCGCAGGCGGTTGAGAGCCTGCGCGGATGCGCCTGCCGCGTCAGTGCGACGCGGGCTTGTAGTGGCCGCCTTCCGTGCGCACGGCGATGTTGAGGCGGTTCCAGGTGTTGATCAGGCCGATCAGCAGGACCAGGTCGATCACGGCCGCATCGTCGAAATGCTGGTGCAGCCGCTCGTACAGCGCGTCGGACACCGACTCGTGCGAGGGCAGCTCGGTGAGTTCCTCGGCGAAGGCCAGCGCGGCCTGCTCGGCCTCGCTGTACAGCTTGGTCTCGCGCCAGGCGGGCAGCAGGTAAAGGCGCTGCTCGGTCTCGCCGGCGGCGCGGGCATCCTTGCTGTGCATGTCCAGGCAGAACGCGCAGCCGTTGATCTGCGAGCAGCGCATCAGGATCAAGTCGGCCAGCTTCGCATCGAGGTGGCCGCGTGCGCGGATCTCCTCGCCGAGCTTGACCAGCGGCTGCATGGTGGCGTAGTGGCGCTGGATGGAAATGCGGGTCATGGGGTGACTCCTCGGTCAGTGGGCGGACGACGGTCGGGTGGACCGTTCAATGCAAGGACGTGCCAACCGGTGGATTCGTGACAGTCGCCGCCAGCCGCGCCAGCTTGCCCGGATGGCGCAGCGCATGGATGGCGGTGATGTGCTCGCCGTCGCCCTCGATCCAGATCGCGGTGGTCAGCGTGTTGCCGGCCCAGGCCAGCAGCGCCGGCGCGCCGTTGAGCGTGAGCAGGCTGTAGCGCAGCGGCTGCAAGCGCGTGTTGTGGGCGATCTGCAGGTACAGCCGCGCCAGCCGCTCGGCGCCGTGCAGCGGGTGCAAGGTGGCGGCGACCACGCCGCCGCCGTCCGAGATGTGGATGGCGTCCTCGGCGAACAGCGCCTGCAGCGATTCCAGCGTGGGTTGCTCCATCGCCGTGACGAAGCGCTGCAGCAGGCGCTGCTGGGCGCGCGCGTCCACGCTGTAGCGCGGGCGGTCCTCGCGCAGCCGCACCCGGGCGCGATGCACGCGCTGGCGGCAGGCGTTCTCGTTGATGCCAAGGATGGCGGCCGCCTCGGCATGGCTGTAGTCGAACACTTCGTTGAGCAGGAAGGCAGCGCGCTCCTCCGGGCCCAGTCGTTCCAGCAGGGTGAGGAAGGAGAGCGTGAGGCTCTGATCACGCTCCAGCGCCGCCTCGGGCGTCTCGGTGCTGGCGCCTGCGGCGGGCGCGGTTTCTTCCAGCAGTGGCTCGGGCAGCCACGGGCCGGGATAGTGTTCGCGCTCGGTTTTCGCACGGCGCAGGCGATCCAGCGCGATGCGCGCGGTCACGGTGACCAGCCACGCCTCCGGGTCGTCCAGTGCGGCGGTGTCCTGCGCGTGCCAGCGCAGCCAGGCGTCGTGCAGCACGTCCTCGGCGTCGGCGGGTGTGCCGAGCATGCGGTAGGCCAGCCCGAACAGCCGCGGGCGGTGTTGCTGGAACAGGGCGGTTTGCGGATCCATGGCGGTTTCCTCGAAGGGATCGCGGCAAGGACGCGCGGGCGCCCCTTGGCGTTACCGCGTCAGCGGACGAACGGCCACGGCGCGCAGACGATCAGCCATGCCAGCACCAGCATGCCCAGGTATTTCAGTGTGCGGAACAGCTTCGGGTGCTTCTTCTTGAACGCGCGGTTGCGTTCGCGGTTGCGTTGGTTGAGCGCGAACACGCGGTTGACGAAGCCGGTCTTCTCCTCCGGCGATTCGGTGTTCGGCGAAGCGGTGATCTTGCCCATGAACGCCCCCACGCGGTGGTTGATCGCGCTCATCCAGCGCGTGCGCAGCGGGCGTTCCACGTCGGCGAACAGGATCACCCGGGTCTGGTCGGTCTTGTTCTCCACCCAGTGCACGTAGGTCTCGTCGAACACCACGTCCTTGCCGTCGCCCCAGGCGTGCTCCTCGCCGTCGACGAAGATGCGGCAATCGCGCGAGTTCGGCGTGATCAGGCCGAGGTGGTAGCGCAGAGAGCCCGCGAACGGATCGCGGTGCGGATTGAGCCGGCTGTTCGGCGCCAGCGTGGCGAACATCGCCGCCTTGATGCTGGGGATGGATTTCAGCAACGCCACGGTCTGCGGGCACAGCGCCTCGGCCGAGGCCAGCGGCTCGCCGTACCACTTGAGGTAGAAGCGCTTCCAGCCCTGCTTGAAGAAGCTGTTGAAGCTGGCGTCGGCGCCGTTCTGCGCGGCGCGGATGTGGCCTTCGTCGAACAGCGACAGGGCTTCCGTGCGGATGGTCTGCCAGTTCGCCTGCAGCAGGTCCAGCTGCGGAAAGCCGCGGCGGTCGAGAATGGGACGCGCCGGCACCGCGGAGAACGCGTACATCAAAAGGTTGTAGGGCGCGAAGATCGCCGAGTGGTCCACCAGTTGGCGGTCGAAGCGCAACCGCGCCCGCCCGCGCAGGTGCACCAGCAGCACGCACAGCGCGAACAGCAGGATCAGGAGCAGCAGGACGAGGCGCGGAGTCATCGGTGCGGGCGGCCGGGAGAGGCGGGACAGTGCGCCATTCTAGCGCCGGTGCCGTGAACCGCCGCAGCGCGCGCGTTCAGTGCGACAACACGCGCAGCGGTGCACCGCCGGGTTGGTAGCCCTGCGCCAGTGCGCGCTGCACGTAGGCCACGGCGCGCCGCACGGCGCCGCGTGGCGTTAGTCCCTTGGCCAGTTCGGCGGCGATGGCCGAGGCCAGCGTGCAGCCAGTGCCGTGGGCTTCCAGCTTCAAGCGCGGGTGGCGCAGCTCCAGCACGCCGCGCGCGTCGAAAAAACGGTCCACCACCTCGCGGCCGCTGCCGTGGCCGCCCTTGAGCAGCACGCTGCGCGCGCCCAGCGCGAGCAGGTCGGTACCGGCTTGCATGCAGTCCTTTGCGCCGCGGATCGGATAGCCCAGCAGCGCCTCGGCCTCGGGCAGGTTGGGCGTGAGCACGTCGGCCAGCGGGATCAGCTCGTCCACCAGCACCGCGATCGCACCTTCGTCGAGCAGGCGTGCGCCGCTGGTGGCGATCATCACCGGATCGACCACCAGCCACGCCGGCTTGCGCGCGGCCATCTCGCGCGCCACCAGCCGCACGATGGCCGCGCTGCCCAGCATGCCGGTCTTCACCGCGGCGACGGGAAAGTCGTCGAACACCGCGGCGATCTGGCTGCGGATATGCGCCAGCGGCACCGGATGCACCGCGCTCACGCCGCGCGTGTTCTGCGAGGTGATCGCGGCGATGGCGGACAAGCCATGCACGCCGCGGGCGTGGAAGGTCTTCAGATCGGCCTGGATGCCCGCGCCGCCGCCGGAGTCGGAGCCGGCGATAGTGAGGGCGATGGGGGGTTGGAGTAGCGGGGCCATCGATCACATGGCTCCGCTGATCGAGCTGTAGACCTGAGCCGGTTCTTTGGTGAGACAGGCAAACAAGGCCGATTTGAGAACTGTCCCTTGAGGCCCGAGCGAGACATGACCAACGATCAGCGAATCTCCAATCCATGAGAGTACAAATCCTCCCGTGCCTCCATTGCTGTAAAGGGCGCGGACGAGATAAGGCCTGCTTTTGCCAGGGCAAGCAAAGTCCTCGTGACCGAAATGGGCGGCTCCCTGCGCGTATTGGCGGACAAATGCCTTGTCTCGCAACTCCGATGTTGCGGCGTCGAGCAGCGAAACAGGCACCTCAAAAAAAGAGCTGTCAGGGATTTTTTCGGTAGCACCGCCGAGGTTGGCTGGAGCGGCCTGCAGCCAAGCGGATGGTTCGGCAGCGATGGCTGCCAACGACAGCATTGAACCAGCAATGGCAGCCAGGTACTTCATGGCGAAACTACAACGCCTCCGACGCGAAGTCCGCCAGTCGCGAACGCTCGCCGCGGCGCAGGGTGACGTGCGCTGAATGCTCCCACTGCTTGAAGCGATCCACCGCGTAGGTGAGGCCGGAGGTGGTTTCGGTGAGGTAGGGCGTGTCGATCTGCTCCACGTTGCCCAGGCAGACGATCTTGGTGCCGGGGCCGGCGCGGGTGATCAGGGTCTTCATCTGCTTGGGTGTGAGGTTCTGCGCCTCGTCGATGATCAGGTAGCGCGACAGGAAGGTGCGCCCGCGCATGAAGTTCAGCGAGCGGATCTTGATGCGCGAGGCGAGCAGGTCGTTCGTCGCCTGGCGGCCCCAGCTGCCGCCTTCCTCCGGGTTGGCCAGCACTTCGAGGTTGTCGGTGAGCGCGCCCATCCACGGCGTCATCTTCTCCTCCTCGGTGCCGGGCAGGAAGCCGATGTCCTCGCCGACCGACACCGTGGCGCGGGTCATGATGATCTCGCGGTAACGCTGCTGGTCCATCACCTGGGCGAGGCCGGCGGCGAGTGCGAGCAGGGTCTTGCCGGTGCCGGCGGTGCCGAGCAAGGTGACGAAATCCACGTCCGGGTCCATCAGCGCGTTGAGCGCGAAGTTCTGCTCGCGGTTGCGCGCGGCGATGCCCCAGACGTGGTGGTTCGCGTGGCTGTGGTCGTCCATCAGCGCGAACGTGGCCTTGTCTTCCTCGATCTTTAGCACGCGCAGTTCCACGCCACCCTCGCCGGGCAGGTAGAGGCATTCGTTGGGGTACCAGTCCTCGTCTTCGTGGCGATCGAGCTTGTAGTAGGTGCGGCCGCGTTCGTTCCACGACTGCACTTCGGGGTGCTTGTCCCAGAAGTCCTCGGGCAGCGCGGCCGAGCCGGTGTAGAGCAGGGCGAAGTCGTCCAGAGCGCGGTCGTTCTCGTAGTCCTCCGCATCGATGCCGTAGATCTTGGCCTTGATGCGCAGGTTGATGTCCTTGCTGACCAGGATCACCGCGCGGTCGGGGTTCTGGTCGCGCAACTCGATCACCGCGGCCAGGATCAGGTTGTCCGCCTTGCCGTGGTTCGCGCTGGTGCGCTGCTGGAAGTACAGCCGGCCCACCGCGCCGCCGCGCTTGAGCTTGATGCCCTGCGGGCTGGCCAGCTCCAGGCCGTTGCTGATGCCGTGGCCGTTGCCGCGCACGATCAGCTCGTTGAGGAAGCGGCTGACCTGGCGACCGTTGCGCGAGACTTCCGAGGCGCCCTTCTTCTTCTCGTCCAGTTCCTCCAGCACCGTCATCGGGATGAACACGTCGTGTTCCTCGAAACGGAACAGCGAGGTGGGGTCGTGCAGCAGCACATTGGTATCGAGGGCATAGATGCGCTTGCTTGCGGTCATGCGGCAGGAACCTCGTGAGTGGAGATGCAACGGGACCGCGGCATGCGGGATGCCGCGGCGACAGCGACGAAAAGGGCGGCGGTCACTTGGCGGGGATGGCGTCGAGTACGGCTTGGGCGTGGCCCGGCACCTTCACGCCGCGCCACTCGGCGGCGAGCTTTCCATCCGGATCGATCAGGAAGGTGCTGCGCACCACGCCCATGTGGCGCTTGCCGTAGAGCACCTTCTCGTGGATCACGTCGAGGGCGCGGCACCAGGTTTCGTCCGGATCGGAGACCAGCGGGAACGGCAGTTCCTGCTTGGCGGCGAAATTGGCGTGGGATTTCGCCGAGTCGCGCGAGACGCCGACGATCTCGGCGTGGCGTTTGCAGAACTTCGGGTACAGGTCGCGGAAGTCCTGCGCTTCGGTGGTACAACCGGGGGTGGAGTCCTTGGGGTAGAAATACAGCACTACCCATTGGCCCTTGAGGTCGGCGAGCCTGAGCGTGGAGCCGTCGCCAGTGGTGCCGCTGAGGGCGGGGGCCTTCTTTCCGAGGTCTGGCATGGTCTCTCCGGAAACCCGACGGGGTTTCGCCTGTGTGCGAGGCAGAGACTAGCGCGATGGATGTGACGGAGACAGCCTTGTCAGGCATCCCCGCAGGGCGCAAGCTAGAACTTCACCGGATCCATGATCGCGTCCAGGTTCAGGCCGTCGCACAGCTCCAGGAAATCGTCGCGCAAGGCGGCGATGTGCACGTCGGCCGGAATGCCGATCGTGAACTGCGCCTGGAACATCTCCGCGCCGGTCTGCATCGCGTGGTAGCGGGTGGAATGCAGCTGCTCCACGCTGATGCCCTGCTGGCTGAAGAACTCCACGATGCGCACCACGATGCCTGGGCGGTCGGCGGAGATGATCTCGACCATGTAGGGCAGCAGGTGCGAGTTCGGCTCGCGCGGCGCGGTGCGGTAATGCGCGAGCCGCAGGTTCTCGTCGCGCGCCAGCTTGTTCAGCGCCGTCTCCAGCTTGGCCAGAGCGTCCCAGGCGCCGTTCGCCAGCAGCATCATCGATACCTCGTTGCCGATCGTGGCCACGCGCGACTCGGCCAGGCTGCAGCCGGCGTCCGCGATACGGCGGGTCAGCGCGGTGAGCGGCGAGTGGGTGGTGGAGGTCAGCGCGTGGATCAGCAACTGGTTGTCGCTGCCCGAACGGGCGGAGGGCGTCGGTTTCAATGGGATGGCCTGTGCCGGATCCCGCGCGGCGCGGGAATCGCGCCGGCCAGCTTACTTGCCGCTCCGGCAAGGCCGCAAGTAACATGGCCGGTCTGAATCTGCAGCGGAACCGAGCCTTGGATATTCGCGGAAGCATCTGCGCGCTGGCGACGCCGTTCGCGCCCGATGGCACGCTCGACCTGCCGGCGTTCGCGCGCCTGCTCGACCATCAGCTCGCCGGCGGCACGCAGGCGCTGGTGGTGGCCGGTTCCACCGGCGAGGCGCACATGCTCGAGCGCGACGAGTTCGACCGCCTGCTCGCGTTCGCGCTGGAGCACGTCGCCGGCCGCATGCCGGTGATCGCCGGCACCGGCGAGGCGGGCACCGCGAAGACCGTGGCCGCCACACGTCGCGCCAAGGCACTGGGTGCCGATGCCGCGCTGGTGGTAACGCCGTACTACGTGCGTCCCACCCAGGAAGGCATGCGCCGGCATTTCCTCGAAGTGGCCGAACACGGCGGCCTGCCGGTGCTGCTTTACAACGTGCCCGTGCGCACCGCCTGCGACCTGCTGCCGGAAACCACTGCGCTGCTGCGCGAGCATCCCATGGTCGTCGGCATCAAGGAGGCGAGCGGCGATGCCGGGCGCATTCGCGCGACTGCGGAACTTGCGCGCGCGGATTTCGTCTATCTCACCGGCGACGACGGCACGGCCGGGCAGGCGATGCTGGCTGGCGCGGCCGGAACCGTGTCGGTGGTGGCGAACCTGGTGCCCAAGGCGTTTCGCGCGATGTGCGACGCGGCCACCGGCGGCGACCGCGCCGCCACCGCGCGCTGCGAGGATGCATTGGCGCCGTTGCTGCAAGCGATGAACTGCGCACCGAACCCGATCGCGGTGAAGGCCGGCCTGCCGGAGCTGGGGCTGGGTTCGGCGCTGCCGCGGCTGCCGCTGGTGGAACTCGCCGAGGGGCCAGATCGCGCTCGTTTGCGCGAGGCGCTGTCCAGTCTGGCATCCTTGGCGCATGCCGCCTGACCGAATTCGCTCTTGGCTGTGCCGTAACCGACCTTTCCACGGAATCCCTTGCATGAAGAAATCCTCGCTCCTCGTGACCCTGCCGGCGCTGGCCTTCGCGGGCCTGCTGCTCTCCGGTTGCGGCATGTTCCGCTCCACGAAGGCGTGGGAAACCGCCAAGCAGGAGTCCCCGCTGGAAATCCCGCCGGGCCTGGACACCCCGCCGGCGAATGCCGCGCTGGTGATCCCGCCGCCGGGCTCGAACCAGCCGCAGGCTGCGCCCGTGCCCGGCGCGATCTCCGACGCCTTCGTGGTATCCGATAGCGTCGACAGCACCTACCAGAAGGTGGGTCAGTTCCTGGCCGGTGGCAGCGCGGGCCAGGTAACCGGCCATGACGACAGCGCGCACAGCTATGCGGTGAACGTGGTGGGCGGCGTGGCACCGGCGCAAAAGCGGGGCTTCTTTGGTCGCATGTTCCATCACGACAAGAGCAAGGCCGGCTCCGACACCGCCACGCATGCGGTGCAGGTCACCGTGAACCCCAGCGGCAGCAGCGCCAGCGAAGTGCGCGTGCAGGGCGACGAGGGTGCGGTCGCCAAGCTGATCGATGCGCTGAAGAAGGGCATGGGCAGCTGATTCCGCCGCCGTTCCCGCAACGAAAAATGCCGCCCGATGGGCGGCATTTTTCGTTGCGGTGCCTTGAAGGGGCGGCTTGCAGCGTTCTGCCGTCCCCAGTCCCGGCCTTCAGCGCTCCAGCAGCTTGAGCTTGTCGGGCTTGCCTTCCCAGTCCTTCGCGTCGGCGAGGCCGTCCTTGCGCTCGGTGATCACCGGCCACGCCTTCGCCAGTTCGGCGTTCAGCGCCACGTAACCCTCCTGGCCGGCGGGCACATCGTCTTCCGGATAGATCGCGTTGATCGGGCATTCCGGCTCGCACAGCGTGCAGTCTATGCATTCGTCCGGATCGATCACCAGGAAGTTCGGGCCTTCGTGGAAGGCATCGACCGGGCAGACTTCCACGCAGTCGGTGTACTTGCACTTGATGCAGTTGTCGGTGACGACAAAGGTCATGGGGCGGGGCTCTAGCGTTGTGGCGTTGGCAAGTATGACTGCAACGTGCGCCGGGTGAGAAGTCGCCGATGGCAGTGCCTGCCGGCTACGGGCATGGCTGCTGTGTCTGTTGCGCAGACTGGAGGGCGGTTGCCGTGGTTGTCGCTGCAAAAGCAAACGGCACGACCGTTTGATCGTGCCGGCTGTTCTTGAAGAGTGCGGCCATGGGTGGCCGCGGTTGGCGCTTGGGCAAGGCGAGTGCTTGAAGCTTGTCGCATTGCCGCGCCGGGCAGCGATTCCGGACGAATCGCATGAATAATGGCGCTCCCAACGAGGTTCGAACTCGTGTTCCCGCCTTGAGAGGGCGGTGTCCTGGGCCACTAGACGATGGGAGCGGATTGGCGCGGAGCGCGCTAGTATAGCGGAAATGTTTCGCCCGGCAATGACCCGGCGACGGCAGGTAAGATGAGCGGCTGCAGGCCGTTGCGCCGCCGCCATGGCTGCGAGCCGGACCCGATACCCGCAAGGACTCCACACGCTTGAATTCCGAAGCCAGGAACGACGCCAGGCCCGCGCTGCGCATCATCCCGCGCGAGCAGCACACGATTTCCCGCAAGAACATCAGCAAGGCCGCGCTGCGCGTGCTGTATCGCCTCAACGAGGCCGGCTACGACGCGTTCCTGGTCGGCGGCGCGGTGCGCGACCTGTTGCTGGGCGGCCGGCCCAAGGATTTCGACGTGGCCACCAGCGCCACGCCGGACGAGGTGAAGAAGCTGTTCCGCAACTGTCGGCTGATCGGCCGCCGCTTCCGGCTGGCGCACGTGGTGTTCGGGCCGGAGATCATCGAGGTGGCCACCTTCCGCGGCACCGGCGAGGAGGAGGGCGCGGAGGGCGAGCGCCACATCGTCGACGGCCGCATCGTGCGCGACAACGTGTGGGGCACGATCGAGGAGGATGCGCTGCGCCGCGACTTCCGCGTCAACGCGATGTACTACGACATCAGCGACTTTTCGGTGCGCGATTACGTGGGCGGCATGCAGGATCTGCAGGACCGCGTGCTGCGCCTGATCGGCGATCCGGATACGCGCTACCGGGAGGATCCGGTGCGGATGCTGCGCGCGGCGCGACTGGCCGCCAAGCTCGGTTTCTCGATCGATGCGCCTGCGGCGGCGCCGTTCGAGGAGCTGGGGCCGCTGCTGGCCGAGGCGGCGCCGGCGCGACTGTTCGACGAATCGCTGAAGATGTTCCTCGCCGGGCACGGGCTGAAGAGCTTCCGCATGCTCGAACAGTGCGGCCTGCTGAAATTCCTGTTCCCGGCCACCGCCCGTGCGCTGAAGCGTGGCGACGAGGCGTTGCGCGCGCTGGTCGAGCAGGGCTTGGAGAACACCGATGCGCGCGTCGCCGAGGGCAAGTCGGTGACGCCGGCCTTCCTGTTCGCGGTGCTCCTGTGGGGCGAGGTGCGCGACCTGGCACAACAGCAGATCGCCCGCGGCAAGGACGCCACCGAAGCCTGGGCGCGCGCCGCGCTGCAGGTGGTGGGCGAGCAGTGCCAGCGCGTGGCGATCCCGCGCCGCTTCACCTTCACGATGGAGGAGATCTGGTCGCTGCAGCCGCGCTTCGAGCAGATCCAGCGCAAGAAGGTATTGCGCCTGCTGGCGCATCCGCGCTTCCGCGCCGCATTCGATTTCCTGCTGCTGCGCGCGCACGAATCGCCGGCGATCCGCGAGCTGGGCCTGTGGTGGGACCACGCGCAACAACTGCCGCACGAGACGCTGGCGGCGGCGCTGCCGGCACACGGCGGCGGCAGCGAACCCGAGGCAGCCACTCCGACTGCCGGCCCGGCGCGCAAACGGCGCCGGCGCAAACCCGCGACGAAATCGAAACCGGCGTGACTGCGACCTACGTCGCGCTGGGCGGCAACCTGGGCGATCCGCGACGGCAGTTGCTGGAGGCCATAGATGCACTGGCGCGCCTGCCAGGCACGCGCGTGCTGCGCCGTTCGCGCCTGTACCGCACGCCGCCCTGGGGCCTGCGGGAGCAGCCGCCGTTCCTCAATGCCGCGGTGCTGCTGGATACCGACCTCGCGCCACATGCGCTGCTGGATGAGTTGCTGGCGATCGAGCAGCGCGCCGGTCGCGTGCGCGCCGAGCGCAACGGCCCGCGCACGCTGGATCTCGACCTGCTGCACATGGACGGCGTGCAGCTCGACGACGCGCGGCTGACCCTGCCGCATCCGCGCATCGCCGAGCGCGCCTTCGTGCTGCTGCCGCTCAACGACATTGCGCCGGAGCTGCGGCTGCCGGGGCAGGGCCGCGTGGCCGACCTGCTCGCTGTAGCGGATACGCAAGGTTGCGAATGCCTGATCGAAGACCGGCTGGCCGAATGATGCGGTGCAGCGGATAATCGGCCGGTCCCCGCCTTCGAGACGACACCGTGTACGTCGATTCCGCCGCTGCTCCTGCCCGCAAACCGGTCACCGTGCCCGGCCTGCATGCGATGAAGGCCGAAGGTCGCCGCATCGCGATGCTCACCGCCTACGACTACAGCCTTGCCGCGCAGCTGGAACTGGCCGGCGTCGACGTGGCGCTGGTCGGCGACTCGCTGGGCATGGTGGTGCAGGGCCACAAGAGCACCTTGCCGGTGACGCTGGACCACATGGTCTACCACACGCAGGCGGTGGCGCGCGGGCTGTCGGCCACGCTGCTGGTCGCCGACCTGCCGTTCATGGCCGATCGCGACCTGCCGCACGTACTGGAGGCCGGCGCGCGGCTGGTGGGCGAGGCGGGCGCGGCGATGGTGAAGATCGAGGGTGCCGCGCCGCACATCCTGGACGCGACTGCGGCGCTGGTGGCGCGCGCGATCCCGGTCTGTGCCCACCTGGGCCTCACGCCGCAGTCGGTGCACAAGTTCGGCGGCTTCCGCATCCAGGGCCGCGAGCAGGAAACGGCCGACCGCATCCTGGCCGAGGCGCAGTCGGTGCAGGCCGCAGGCGCCGACCTGCTGGTGCTGGAAGGCGTGCCTATGGCGCTCGGCGAGCGGGTGACCAAGGCGCTGAAGATTCCGGTGATCGGCATCGGCGCGGGCCCGCACTGCGACGGCCAGGTGCTGGTGATCCACGACATGCTGGGCATCACGCCCGGCAAGCGCCCCAAGTTCAGCAAGGATTTCCTTGCCGGCCGCGATGCTGTGTCGGCGGCGATCGCGGCCTATGCGGCGGACGTGCGCAGCGGGGCGTTTCCCGCGCCCGAACACTGCTTCAACTGAACGAGTAGGGCTTATGCAAACCGTGCAAGACCTTCCGGCCCTGCGCGCCGCGATCCGCAACTGGCGGAGCCAGGGCCAGACCGTGGGGCTGGTGCCGACCATGGGCAACCTGCACGCTGGGCATTACTCGCTGTTGAAGCTGGCGCGCGCACGGGCCGACCGCGTGGTGGCCAGCGTGTTCGTCAACCCCACCCAGTTCGGCCCGAACGAGGATTTCGCGCGCTACCCGCGCACGCTGGCGCAGGACCAGGCCGGTCTCGCCGAGAACGACTGCGACCTGCTGTTCGCGCCCGAGGTGGCGACGATGTATCCGTTCGGCGCCGAGCAGGGCGCGAGCATCCATGTGCCGGGGATCACCGACACGCTGGAAGGTGCCCATCGCCCCGGTCATTTCGACGGTGTGGCCACCGTGGTGTGCAAGCTGTTCAACATGGTGCAGCCGGATCTGGCGGTGTTCGGCCAGAAGGATTTCCAGCAGCTCAAGGTGATCGAGCACATGGTTGGCGACTTGGCGCTGCCGGTGAAGGTGATCGGCGCGCCCACCCTGCGCGCCGACGACGGGCTGGCGCTTAGTTCGCGCAACCAGTACCTGTCGGCGGAAGCGCGCGTGCTGGCGCCGCAGATCCACGCCACGTTGGCGCAGATGCGCGAGCTGGTCGGCAAAGGCCATGCGCGGCGCATCGTGGAGGAGGCGGCGCAATCGAAGCTGGAGCGCGCGGGTTTTGCGCCCGACTATGTGGCGATCCGTCGTGTCGAGGACCTGTCCGAGCCGGCCGACGGCGAGCGCGAGGGGCTGGTGGCGCTGATCGCGGCGCGGCTGGGCACGACGCGGCTGATCGACAACTTGCAGTTCGACTGAAGCGCCCGCATTTTCGGGCTGAACGGCCGATGTTGCGGTGCAATGTCGGCAGTTCGATAATGCGCAGCCACGCGGGCCGTTCCCGCAGGAACCCGAAGTCATGCAACTGAACATGTTCAAGGCGAAGATCCACCGCGCCACCGTCAGCCACGCCGAGCTGCATTACGAGGGCTCGATCGCGATCGACGGCAACCTGCTGGATGCCGCGGGCATCCGCGAGTACGAGCAGATCCATGCCTGGGACATCAACAACGGCGAGCGCTTCGTCACCTACGCGCTGCGTGCCGAGGAAGGCTCGGGCATCATCTCGGTGAATGGCAGCGCCGCACGCAGCGTGGAAGTGGGCGATCTCATCATCATCGCCGCGTTCGCCCAGCTCGACGAGAAGGAACTGGCGCAGTTCCAGCCCACCTGCGTCTACGTGGATGCGAACAACCGCATCACCCACACCAACCGCTCGATCCCGAAGCAGATGGCGGCCGCGTAGGTCGGGATTCATCCCGACAAGCAAGGGCAGTCGGGATGAATCCCGACCTACGGTCAGAATGCCGGCAGCACGGCACCCTTGTACTTCTGTTCGATGTAGGCCTTGATCGCGGGGCTGGTCAGCGCCTGCACCAGCTTCTGCACGCGCGGGTCATGCTCGTTGTCGGGGCGGCCCACCAGGTAGTTCACGTAGGGCGAGTCCTTGCTCTCGATCAGCAGCGCGTCCCTGGTGGGATTCAGGCCCGCCGCCAACGCGTAGTTGGTGTTGATCAGCGCCAGGTCCACCTCGTCCAGCGTGCGCGGCAGCATCGCCGCCTCCAGTTCCTTGAACTTCAGCTGCTTCGGGTTCGCCGTGATGTCCTTGGGCATGGCCAGCGCGTTGGCGGGATCCTTCAGTGTGATCAAACCGTGTTTCGCGAGCAGCAGCAGGGCGCGGCCCTCGTTGCTGGGGTCGTTCGGCAGCGCCACGGTGGCACCCGCGGGCAGCTGGTCGATGTTCGTGTATTTGCGCGAGTAGGCGCCGAACGGCTCGATGTGCACGCCCGTGATCGGCACCAGGTGGGTGCCGTGTTCGCGGTTGAACGCATCGAGGTAGGGCCCGGTCTGGAAATAGTTCAGGTCGATGTGCTTCTCGACCACCTGCATGTTCGGCTGCACATAGTCGGCGAACACCTTGATCTCCAGCTTCAGACCTTCCTTGGCCAGGATGGGTTGCACCCGCTTCAGGATCTCCGCGTGCGGCACCGCGGTGGCGGCCACGGTGAGCGTGTTCGCGTCCTCCTTCGGCGCGGAACAGGCCGCGAGCAGCACGGTGAAGGCCACGGCGCCGGCGGCGTGCCGCATCCACGTCACGACGGCTTGCGGGCGCAACCGGCGAGCAGCAGCAGGGCGAGGATGGCGGAGATCGCGGGGAGCAGCAGCATCGGTCATGGCGGTTTCCAAGGGTGTTCCAGACTAGGCGTCCAAACGACTGGGGTGAAATAACCGGATCAGTGTCGCTTATAACGCGCCACGATGCGGTCGCCGATCATCTGCAGCAACTGCACCAGCACCACCAGCAGTACCACGGTCACGACCATGTAGTCGGACTTGTAGCTGAGGTAGCCGTAACGGTAGGCGAGATCACCCAGGCCGCCCGAACCGATCGCGCCGCCCATCGCGGTATAGCCCACCAGCGCGATCGCGGTCACCGTGATGCCGGCCCACAGACCGGCGCGCGCCTCCGGCAGCAGCACGTGGCACACGATCTGCCAAGTGCTGGCGCCCATCGCCTGCGCCGCCTCGATCACGCCCTGCTGCACCTCGCGCAGCGCGGTCTCCACCAGCCGCGCGAAGAACGGAGCGGCGCCGATCACCAGCGGCGGGATCGCGCCGCGCACGCCCAGCTTGGTGCCCACCAGCACGTAGGTGACCGGCATCAGCACGATCATCAGGATGATGAACGGCACCGAGCGCAGCACGTTCACCACCAGCGAGGTGACGCCGTACAGCTTCGGCATCGCGCGCAGCTGGCTGCGGCCGGTGAGGTAGAGCAGCACGCCCAGCGGCAGGCCGATGGCCACGGTGAGCGCCAGCGAGCCGCCCAGCATGAGCAGGGTGTCGATGCAGGCGCGGCCCAGCTCGCCCCAGTCGTCGATGTTCGGGAACAGGGAGTGCAACGGGTTCATCGGGGCAGCTCCTCGATCTCGATACCGGCCTCGCGCAGCGAGGCCAGGGCGGCGTCGGCGTTCGTACCTTCCAGTGTCAGGGTGAGCTGGCCGTAGGGCAGCTCCTTGATGCGGTCGATGCGGCCGGCGAGCAGGTTGAAATCCACGCCGCTCTCGCGCATCACCCGGCTCAGCACCGGGCTGAGCGTGGTGGCGCCGCGGAAGGTGAGGCGCAGCACGCGGCCGCCCACCTGCGCCAGTGGCGCCAGCGCGCTGGCGGCTTCCTCCGGCAGGGCCTCGTCGACGAAGCGCCGCGTGGTGGCGTGCCGCGGGTGCAGGAACACGTCGGCCACCGTGCCGCTTTCCACGATGCGGCCGGCGTCGAGCACCGCCACGCGGTCGCAGATGCGCCGCACCACGTCCATTTCGTGGGTGATCAGCACGATGGTGAGCTTGAGTTCGCGGTTGATCGCGGCCAGCAGATCGAGCACGGACGCCGTGGTCTGCGGATCGAGCGCACTGGTGGCCTCGTCGCACAGCAGGATCTCGGGCCGGTTCGCCAGCGCGCGGGCGATGCCCACGCGCTGCTTCTGGCCGCCGGAGAGCTGCGCGGGGTATTTGCCGGCGTGCTCGGCCAGGCCCACGCGCTCCAGCAGTTCGCCGACGCGGGCATCGATCTTCGCCGCGTCGCGCTCCCCGGCGAGGCGCAGCGGAAACGCCACGTTGTCCGCCACGGTCTGCGAGGCGAGCAGGTTGAAGTGCTGGAAGATCATGCCGATGCGTCGGCGTTGCGCGCGCAGCGCGGGTTCGGGCAGCGCGGTCATCTCGGTGTCGCCGATCAGGATGCGTCCGCCGCTGGGCCGTTCCAGCAGGTTGATCAGCCGGATCAGGGTGGACTTGCCGGCGCCGGAATGGCCGATGATGCCGAACACCTCGCCATCCAGGATGTCGAGGCTGAACGGCTGCAGCGCGGGGATATCCTTGCCGTCCACACGGTAGGACTTGTGCACGTCGAGGAAGCGGATCACGGTAATCCGGGTGGCGAAGCGGGCGGACATTCTAGCGTCTGGCGTAGACTTCCATACGTCCATCCACGGGAACCCCGGCCATGAGCAGCGTCCACGACTTCAGCGCGCGCGACATCGACGGCAACGAACGCTCGTTGTCGGAATGGCGAGGCAAGACCTTGCTGATCGTCAACGTGGCCTCGAAATGCGGCTTTACGCCGCAATACGCCGGCCTGGAAAAGCTGTGGCGGAACGACCGCGACCGCGGCCTGGTGGTGCTGGGTTTTCCCTGCGACCAGTTCGGCCACCAGGAGCCGGGCGACGAGACGGCGATCCGCGAGTTCTGCGACACCAGCTACGGCGTCACCTTCCCGCTGTTCGCGAAGGTCGAGGTGAACGGCGAACATGCGCACCCGCTGTACCGGTGGCTGAAGCACGAGGGCAAGGGCATCCTCGGCAGCGAGGCGATCAAGTGGAACTTCACCAAGTTCCTGGTCGACGGCCATGGCCAGGTGGTGAAGCGTTACGCGCCCACCGACACGCCGGAGAAGATCGGCAAGGAGCTGGATCGCCTGCTGGCGGATTGAGCGGCCCCGCCCGCGCAGGAGCGCACTCTGTGCGCGAACGCTCTGGCGTCGATCGGAGCAAAAGCATTCGCGCACAGGAAGCGCTTCAACAGACGCTTCAGTCGGTGTCGCGCAAGCCGGCCAGCAGTTGCACGATGGCGTCGATGTCGCGGTTGGCGCTCGGGCCGAGGTCGCCGCGATCATAGTTGTTGAGCAGGATCGCGAAGGCCAGTTGCCTGCCGCCCGCCGTGGTGACGTAGCCGGCGAGGCTGTGCACATGGGTCATGCTGCCGGTCTTGGCCTGTACCTTGTCGGTGGCCGGGCCGTCGCGCATGCGCCATTCCAGCGTGCCGTCCACGCCGGCCACCGGCAGCATGCCGCGCAGCGTCGCCGCATATGGCTGCGCGGCGAGGTATTGCAGCAGCTGCACCATCGCCGCAGGGGTCACCAGGTCGCCGCGCGACAGCCCGCTGCCTTCCTCCAGCAGTACCGACGAGGGCGGGATGCCGATGCGTTCGAGCAGCGCGTGCAGCGCGCGCAATCCCCAGGCTTCGCTGCCGAGGAAGCCGGTGGGGGCGTCGGGCCGGTTCGCCGCCGCGGCCTGCGCGCTGACGCCGTCGATCTGCAGCAGGTTCTGCAGGTACAGGTTCTGCGAGCGCTTGAGGCCTTGGGCGAGGATCTCGCTCATCGGCGGCGACAGCACTTCGGCCAGCACCTGCGCGTTCGCGCGCAGCGCATCGTCGCGTTCCGGCCAGTGCAGCACGCGCAGCGCGCCTTTCAGCCGCACGCCGTGGCGCGCCAGCGCCGCGCGCAGCTCTTCGCCGGCTTGCCGCGCGGGATCGGGAATCGCCAGCCGGTAGCTGCGCGGCGGCGTGCCGGCGGCGACGCTGCCGAACGCGTGCAGCAGCGGATCGCCCGGTGCGCGGTAGAGGTTGATGTCGTCCGGAGTGTGCGGGGGCGCGGTGGTCAGCGTGCCCGCCAGCGACGGTGCCGCCACGGCGGGCGCGAAGTCCAGCCGCGCGGGTTCGCCGGCTCGCGCCGCCGGCGTCACCGTCAGCGTCACGGTGTTCTCGTGCACGCTGAGCGCCGAAGCGGGCGCCGCGAACCAGCCCAGCAGGTCGCTGGCTTCCCACCCGCTGCCCAGCGCCGGCCCGGTGAAGTAGCTGTCGTCGGCGATCAGTTCACCGCGGATCTCGCGGATGCCGCGCGCGGCGAGCTGCGCCGCGAGATCGTCGGCCCAGTCGGGATTCGCACCGAGCGTGCCCAGGGCGGGATCGCCCATGCCGGCCAGCAGCAAAGGGCCGTCAAGCCGACCGTGGCGGATCGGTGCGGCCGAGAGCAGGCGCGTGGGAATCCGGTAGTCGGGAGCCAGAGTGGCCAGGCTCAACGCCGCGGTGAACAGCTTCGCGGTGGAGGCGGGTTGGAACAGCTTGCCGGCCTGGTGCGCATACAACGTACGGCCACTGTCCAGCGCCACCACGGCGATACCCCAGTCGGCGGCGGCATAGCGTGGTTGGCGGACGATCGCGTCGATGCGCGCAGCCAGCGTGGCCGGGGCCTGCACGGTCGCGGGCGCCTGGATGGGAGGTTGGGCCGCCGCGGGCAGCGCGAGAGGAATCAGCAGTGCGGCAATCCAGAGGGCGGCTTTCATTCGCCGAGTATCGCGCAGCGGCCACGCCATCAGCCCGGCGCCGCGGCGGCGATCCAGGCCTGGCGGCGCTGCAGGCGCAATGCGATCCATCCCAGGCTCAGCCCGCGCGTCACCATGAAGACGAGGAAAGCGAACCACAGCCCGTCGTTGCCCCAGCCGCGGCAGGCCCAAGCCAGCACGGCGAACAGCAGGCCCGCGAGCAGCATGCCGTCGCGCATCTCGCGGGCGCGGGTGGCGCCCACGAACAGGCCGTCCAGCAGGTAGCTCCACACCCCTGCCAGCGGCAGCACGGCCAGCCAGGGCAGGGCGTGATAGGCCACGGTGCGCACCGCGGGCAGGCTGGTTTGTGCATCGATGAACAGGTGGCCGCCCAGCGCGAACAGCACGGCGAAGCCGAGGCTGCCCAGCAGTGCCCAGCCGCCGGCCACCACCAGTGCGCGGCGCAGGCCGGGTGCGTCGCGGGCGCCGATCGCGTGGCCGCACAGCGCTTCGATCGCGTTGGCCAGGCCGTCGAGGCCGAAGGCGGCGAGCAGCAGCCCGTTCATCAGCAGGGCATTCGCGGCCACCACCGCGTCGCCCAGTCGCGTGCCGAGCAGCGAAATCGAGAAGAACACCGCCTCCAGCACCAGCGTGCGCAGGAAGATGTCGCGGTTCACCGCCAGCAGCGGGCGCCAGTGCGGCCAGCTGCGCATCGCGGCCCAGTCCACCCGTCCGATCACGGCACGCAACGCCTGCCGTGCCCGTGCCAGGCCGAACAGCGTGCCGCACCACTCGCCGGCGACCGAGGCCAGCGCGATGCCGGGCACGCCCAGCTTGAAGCCCAGCACGAACAGCAGGTTCAGCGCGATGTTCGCCAGGTTGGTGACCAGCAGCAGCGCCAGCGTGGTGCGCGTGTCGTGCTTGCCGATGAACCAGCCGGCCAGAGCGTAGTTCAGCAGCGCGGCCGGCAGTCCGAACAGGCGCAGGTGCAGGTAGTCCAGCCCCAGCGTGCCCAGCGCGGCGGAGGGGTGCATCTGGCCGATCAGCCAGGGCAGCAACGGCCACATCAGCGCGCCGACCAGCAGCCCCGCGATGGCCGCCAGCAGCAGCGCCTGCGCCAGGATCGTGCGCAGCGCGGAGCCGTCATCGGCACCATGGGCCTGCGCGGCGAAGCCGGTGGTGCCCATGCGCAGGAAGCCCAGGCTCCACACCGGCAGCGCATACACCGCACTGCCCACCGCCACCGCTGCCAGGTCGCTGGCGTGCGGCAGGTGGCCCGCCACCGTGCTGTCCACCAGCGCCACCAGCGGCACGCTGAGGTTGGACAGGATCATCGGCGTCGCCAGCGCCCACACGCGGCGATGCGTGGGACGATGGCGCCAGTCGGCCAGGAGCGGCGACACGGTTGGCGGCATGATTGGAGGCCTGCGGGGGACGCCGCATTCTGGCACGGGAACCGGGCGCCGCCGGGAGCGCCCGGGGGCGATCTGCTACGCTTGTTCGTTCCTGCCGGTGCGATGCCGGTGCTCTTCCCGTTACCGGAACCCGTCATGCAGATTGCCGCCAACGCCGCCGTTGCCTTCCACTACACGCTCACCGACGACGACGGCCAGGTCGTCGACAGCTCCGCCGGCCGCGAGCCATTGACCTACCTGCACGGCCAGGGCCACATCGTGCCGGGCCTGGAGAAGCAGATGGAAGGCCGCCGGGTCGGCGACAAGTTCGACGCCCATGTGGCGCCGGAGGAAGGCTACGGCGTGCATCACGAGGAACTGGTGCAGGAAGTACCGCGCGAGGCCTTCCAGGGCGTGGCGGACATCCAGCCCGGCATGCAGTTCCAGGGCAACGGCCCGCAGGGCGTGATCAACGTCACCGTGACCCGGGTCGAGGACGACAAGGTGCACATCGATGGCAACCATCCGTTGGCCGGCAAGACCCTGCACTTCGCCATCGAAGTGGCCGAAGTGCGCGAAGCCACCGAGGAAGAGCTGGCGCACGGGCACGTGCATGGCGCGGGCGGACACCACCACTGATCGCGCTGTCTCGATTCGCGATTTCGCGACACCATGAAGGCCCGGCATGAACTGCCGGGCCTTCGTCGTCAGAGCGGCTTGCGGTACACCACGAAGCCCGACTTCTCCGCCACCTGGTCGTAGAGCCGCATCGCGGTGGCGTTGGTTTCATGGGTTTGCCAGTACACGCGGGGCACCCTGGCTGCCCGAGCGATTTCGTAGACGCGCTCGATCAGCGCACGGCCCACGCCGTGGCCGCGTGCGGCCGGCGTGGTGAACAGATCCTGCAGGTAGCAGCTCGGCTCGAGCCGGATCGTGCTGCGATGAAACAGGTAGTGCGCCAGGCCCAGCAACGAGCCGTCGCGTTCGGCGACCAGGGAGTGCACCGGTTCGGCCGGATCGTGGAAGCGCGCCCACGTCGTGCGGGTGATTTCCTCCGGCAGGGCGGTGGGGCCGCTGCGGCCGTAGAACGCGTTGTAGCCGTCCCACAGCGGTTTCCACGCGGCGTAGTCGGCGGTCGTCGCTGGACGGATCAGGATCGTGTCGCTCACGGCGGTGCTCGCATGCATGGGTGGGGATGGCCGGCCTGCTCAGTACCAGTCGAGCAGCGACACGCCCAGCCCCAGGTAGGTGGCGTTGTGGTTGTAGTCGATCAGGCTTTCGCCGTAACCCTTGAACAGTTCCATGTAGCCGCGCAGGTTGCCGGCGATGGGGAAGCTCCAGGTGAAGCGCGCGGCACCGTGGCTCTGGCTACCGCCACGCAACGAATGGCGCAGCATCATGCCGAATTCCTGGCCGTGCCATTCGTGCACGATCTGCATGTCGGCGCGGCCGATGTAGTCGCTGATGTCGGGGTTGTCGTCGTCGCGGCGTGCCTCGGGGATGCGCCACCACGGGCGGAACATCACGGTCCAGCCGTCGCGTTCGAAACCGAAGTCGGCGATCACCCGGTTCCAGCTGCGCGACAGCGGATTGCCGCGGCCGTTGGACTGGTGGTCCACGCCGATGCCGAGCAGGCGACCATCCCAGCCCAGCACGCGGTAATGCGTGTCGAACACCAGCAGCGCCTCGGGCTCGTAGTTCGTCTCGCGGAACGGGCGCGAGGCCTGCGCGTTGTAGACCTGCCAGCGCGAGCTCTGCGTGTAGCCCAGCCACAGGTCGCCGGCATCGCCGAACACGCCTTGCCAGATCTTCGTCTTCAGGCTGAGCTGGAACTTGCCCTCGACGTTCTGCATCTGCTGCGGCGTGCGCACGGTGTTGTCGGGATTCGGGCTGTGCGGCTCGCGGTTCTGGTTGCTGGTGGCGAACAGCGGCATCGCGTACACCGGCCTGTAGCCGCGCAGGTTGAAGGTGCCGAGCTTGCTCTCCGGCGACAGCTCCCAGCGGCTGTCCAGCAGCGACAGCGGCGCGGCCACCTGCGGCTCGGCCGCGGCGACGACGCCGGTCTGGCGGTCGTGCGCGAACATGCCTTCGTTCGTCGTGGCGGGCTGCTCGTTGCGCTTCTGCGCGGCCGGCAACTGGTCGCGCCCGGTGGCGCGGTCGTAGCAGGCCAGTCGTTGTGCGTCGCTCTCGATCGCGGTGCAGGCGCGGATGTCCATCGGGTCGGGATTCTGCGCACGGCAGATGCCGGCGACGAGACAGCCGACCAGCAGCAGGATGCGGCGACAAGGCATGGGGACTCCGGCGCATGCGGGCGTGGAATGACCGGAGTCTAGTCGATCGAGCAGTTCGCCTTTCCGTCGATCGTCGCATCCGTTGAGAAGTGCGGCCATGGATGGCCGCTTCTGAGAGCCTGTTCAAAGTCTCTGCGTGGCCCGCGCCGGGAGCTGTTTGCGCGCAGGCCAAGGAAGAGTGAAGGAGTGGACGTCCGTCCACGACTGAGCGATGACGCAGGCACGTGGGCAAACAGACCCGGCCCTTCGGGTTGCCTTGCCATGGCCGCCATGCGGCAGCGCGTGGATTGACCTGCCAGCCAGGCAGGCACTGCACCACGCACTACCACCTGACGACCATGGCAAGGCAACGCGAGCTACGCGGAGACTTTGAACAGGCTCTGACGCCAAGGCAGAGCGATCGGCTCGTCTTTCCGTCCACCGTCGTATTGCCGCGATCATGGAAGATCGCATCGGTAAAGCCAAAAAAACGGCCACGTCGTCGACGTGGCCGTTTGCTTCCTTGCCTGGTGCTTTACTGGATCTGCTTCACCCACGCCTCGTACTGCGTCTTGCTGACGCGCTTGCCGTCGTGGCTGGCGTTGAGGAAGTCGTTCGCCAGCGGCGGATAGGCGGCGGCCTGTTCCTCGGTGATCCACTTGCTGTTGCCGGCGAGCTGGCTGAACGGCGGCGGCGTGGCGATCTGCGGCGCGGCAGGCGGCACGCTGCGCACGGTCACGTCGGGTGGCGGCGTCTGCGCAGGGGCCGGCGCGGGCTGCATGGTGTCCTGCGACGGCGGAGCCTGCGTCGCTGGAGCCGGCGCCGACTGCATGCTGTTCTGTGAGGGCGGTGGCGCCTGGCCGGTACTGTCCTGGGCGAAGGAGGCGCCAGCGAAGATCAGGGCGCCGGTGACGAGGGCGGGCAACAACACATTGCGTGCTTTCATGATGATTACTCCATGCCAGAATGTCTGAGGGAGTGCGAGCCTCGCGGGCGATGAAGGGCATCCGCGTTCCGCGAGGCCTGTGATGGACGCTAGCAGAGGCTGCATAAATGTCGCCGCAACATTCTTGTCGAGCCGGTGTGAAAACGACGTGCCGTTGAACGCAGCTTCAGCGAACACTGCAGCATTGAGCCTGCCGCAGGCGCGCGCGCTGCAGCTGCATGCGCAAGGCCTGCTGAAGGCGCCACGGCGCAGGTCGCGCCGCATCGACGTGGTGGCGGCGATCGAGCGCATGCGCCTGCTGCAGATCGATTCCATCCACGTGGTCGCGCGCAGCCCCTACCTGGTGCTGCATGCGCGCCTCGGCGATTACCCGATGGCGTGGCTGGACGAGGCGCTGGCCGATGGCCGCATCGCCGAGTGCTGGGCGCACGAGGCCTGTTTCGTCGCCGCGCGCGATCTCGCTGTGCATCGCGCCTGGCGCGAGCGCGGCAGCCACTGGGCGCAGCGCCACGCCGAGCGCATGCATCGCGAGCATCGTCCCGCGATGGACGCGCTGCTCGCGCGCATCCGCGACAGCGGCCCGGTGCTGGCCGCGGATTTTCCGCGCGAGGATCGCGGCGTCTCCGGCTGGTGGGAGTGGAAGCCGGAGAAGCGCTGGCTGGAGGCCTGGTTCGCGCTGGGCGATCTGATGGTGCCGCGACGCGAGCGCTTCCAGCGCGTGTACGACCTCGCCGAGCGGGTGCTGGCGCGGCTCGATCCGCCGTTCGCGCCCAGCCTGCTGGATTCGGCGCAATTGCGTCGGCACTTCATCCTCGACGGCGTGCGTGCGCTGGGCATCGCGCAGGCGCGCTGGATCGCCGACTACTTCCGTCTGAAGCCCGCGGTGGCGGCGCACGAGCTGGCGCCGCTGCTGGCCGAAGGCGAACTGCTGGAGGTGGCGGTGCGCGGCTGGGATGTGCCGGGCTACGTGCATCGCGTGCACGCCGCGGAACTGGAACGTGCGCGTGGCGGCCGCCTGCGCGCCACCCATACCACCCTGTTGTCGCCGTTCGATCCGCTGGTCTGGGATCGCGCCCGCGCATTGGCGATGTTCGATTTCGATTACCGCATCGAGTGCTACGTGCCGGCGCCGAAGCGACGCTACGGCTATTACGTACTGCCGATCCTGCATCGCGGCGCGCTGATCGGCCGGCTGGACGCGAAGGCGCACCGCGACGCGGGCGTGTTCGAGATCAAGGCGCTGTACCTGGAGGACGGTGTGGAGCCGACGCCGCGGCTGGCGAGCGAGCTGGCTGCCGCGATCGCGCGCACCGCGCGCTGGCACGGCACGCCGCGGATCCGCCTCGCGCGCTGCCGGCCGGCGGTGCTGGCGCCGGTGCTGCGGGCCGTGTGGAAAGCGGAATCCGCTTGAATCAATGCGTGCCGGGCACGGCGGCCGTCGCGCCCGGTGGATGTCCCGGCGGGCTCTGGCTCAGCTGGCTGGACAGCAGGCGGCAGCGGGCATCCAGATACGGGCGGGTCTGCGGGTCGCGGGCGGCCTGCAGCAAGCTGTCGCGCATGCTCTGGTAATGCGCCTGCAACTGGTCGGCCGGGAAGACCGCCGCGGCGCGATGGCCGGCCAGATAACCGGCCAGATAAGCATCGCAGGAAGGCACGCCGGTGATCGCGGCCGGTGCGGGCGGTGCGGTCGGGCGCGTCGGCCGGGTGGTGGCGCAGCCGGCCAGCAGCAGGCCGGTACACAGCGGGAGCAGCAGGCGGGTGCTCATGCGGGGAGTCCTCGGGAAAAAGGATGACTCGACATGATATTCGCGCTCCTCGCATCCGGGTATCCGCTGCGGTTATCATGTGCAGGCTGAGTTTGCCGGGGTCGCCAAGCACCGGTGACCCGATGCAGCCGATCCGCGATCTGCCTCATCAGTTCACCCCGGGGTTGTTTTCCTTTGCACACCAGTAAGCCGGCTGCCGCATTCGCGGCGGTCGAGTCTCCTTTCATGCAATACCCAGTGGAGTGATTCAATGTCTGATCGTCAGATCGGTACCGTCAAGTGGTTCAACGACGCCAAGGGCTTCGGCTTCATCGCCCGTGACAATGGTCCGGACGTGTTCGTGCATTTCCGCGCGATCTCCGGCAATGGCTTCAAGAGCCTGCAGGAAGGCCAGCAGGTCAGCTTCAAGGTGGTGCAGGGCCAGAAGGGCCTGCAGGCCGACGAAGTGATGCCGGCCTGAGCCAGTGCTCATGCGTCATCCGAAACCGGGCAGCGATGCCCGGTTTTTTTGTTTTGAGAAGTGCGGCCACGGATGACCGCCCGTGTGATTCTCGCGATCAGGGATGATCGCAAGGATGAACGCCATCCATGGCAGGCCCCTTGCGGGCCATCGCTGCGCGATGCCGTGTCGTTCCAGGCGATTTTGTGCCCTGCATCCATGCAGGTGCCCATTCGGGCCATTGCTCCCGGCGATTTGGTGTCCGCGGACACTTTCCGACGATGACGCTTGACATATCGCTTGCATTCGTGAAATTCCGTTATGCTTTGCCCACTGCGTCTGCTTGGCCACGTGCGTGCCCGGTATGGAACCCCTGTCGATTCCATGTCGTTACACCCGACCCCGGCATGCCCAGTAAGTCGTCGGCCCGCGGGGTCGGCTCGTCTCAAGCGTCTGGAATGGATCGGAGTGAGTCATGTCGGATCGTGAAACAGGTACCGTCAAGTGGTTCAACGACGCCAAGGGGTTCGGCTTCATCAGCCGCGAGAATGGCCCCGACGTGTTCGTGCATTTTCGTGCCATCACCGGCACGGGCTTCAAGAGCCTGCAGGAAGGCCAGAAAGTGACGTTCAAGGTGGTGCAGGGCCAGAAAGGCCTGCAGGCCGAAGAAGTCGCTCCGGCTTGATGGCGATGGCGCACGTGGAAAAGGCCGGCGCAAGCCGGCCTTTTTCTTTGCTATTGCGATCATTCCTGATCGCGAACATCAAATGGGCAGCCATCCATGGCTGCACTCTTCGATGAGCGCCATGACAACCACCTCGGAACCCACGGTGCTGCCGTTGGCGATGGCCGACGGCGCGCGTGCGGAGCTGTTGTGCGTGGCGCCGGACGGCGAGCCGCGCGCTGCGGTGTACTGGCTGCCGGCGATGGGCGTGCCGGCGAAGCACTATCTGCCGCTGGCCGCGGCACTGGCGGCACGGGGCGTGGCGGTGGCGCTGCACGAGTGGCGTGGCATCGGTTCCAGCAGCCTGCGGGCCGGCCGTCGCAGTGACTGGGGCTACCGCGAGCTGCTGGAGATCGACTTGCCTGCCGGCTTGGCCGCGATGCGGGCGCGCTGGCCGCAGGCGCGTCCGTGGCTTGGGGGCCACAGCCTGGGCGGGCAACTGGCCTGCCTGTACGCCGCGCTGCATCCCGACGAGATGACGGGTCTTGCCCTGGTGGCCAGCGGTGCGCCGTACTGGCGGTGCTTCCGCCGCGGCGCCGTGATCGGCCTGGCCTACGCGCTGGCGCCCGTGCTGGCGGCGCTGCTGGGACACCTGCCCGGCCGCCGCATCGGCTTCGGTGGCAACGAGGCGCACGGCGTCGCTGCCGACTGGGCGCGCAGCGGCCGCACCGGCCGTTACGCGGCGGCGGCCATGGACACGGACTTCGAGCAGCGCCTGGCCGAGCTGGATCGACCGGTACTGGCCCTGCGCTTGCGCGATGACTGGCTGGGCCCGGCCGCCTCGCTGGACTGGCTGCTCGGCAAGATGCCGCACGCGCTGCGCCGCCACGAACAGGTCACGCCGGACGACCTGGCCGGTCAACCGGCCGACCATTTCGGCTGGATGAAGACGCCGGCCGCGATTGCCGCGCGCATCGTCGATTGGATCGCCACGCACGACGCAGCGTTCGCGGCAACGGGTCATCCCGACCCTTGATGCGCGGGCAGGGCGCCGGCACTGTAGGGGTCTCCTTCCCCCGGCCGGCTCCCCGATGAATCTGTTCGAATCCCTCCCGCAGCGCAGCGTGACGCTGCGCAACCGCATCGTGGTCTCGCCGATGTGTCAGTACTCGGCGATCGACGGCATGCCCGATCACTGGCATCTGGTGCACCTGGGCAGCCGCGCGGTGGGCGGCGCGGCTGCGGTGATTGCCGAGGCGACCGCGGTATCGGCGCAAGGGCGCATCTCGCCGGGCGACACCGGCATCTGGAACGACGCGCAGGCCGCGGCTTGGCGGCCGATCGCCGCCTTCATCGCGGCGCAGGGCGCGGTGCCCGGCGTGCAGCTGGCGCATGCCGGCCGCAAGGCCAGCGCGCACCGGCCCTGGGACGGCGGCGGTACGCTCACCCCAGCGCAGGGCGCGTGGACCACGGTGGCGCCGTCGGCGCTGCCGTTCGATGCGGGTTGGCACAAGCCGGTGGGGCTGGACGCAGCCGGTGTCCGCCAGCTGGTCGCGGATTTCCGTACAGCCGCGCAGCGGGCGCTGGCTGCCGGTTTCCAGTTGATCGAGTTGCACGCCGCGCACGGTTATCTGCTGCACCAGTTCCTGTCGCCGCTGAGCAACCGGCGCGAAGACAACTACGGCGGCAGCTTCGAAAACCGCACGCGGCTGGTGCGCGAGGTGCTCGCCGCCGTGCGCGAGGTATGGCCGGCGGAATTGCCGCTGTGGCTGCGCATCTCGGCCACGGACTGGGCCGAGGGCGGCTGGGATATCGAGCAAAGCGTGCGGCTGGCGCGCGAGGTGAAGTCGCTGGGTGTGGACCTGGTCGACGTTTCCAGCGGCGGCCTGTTGCCGCACGTGAAGGTGCCCGTGGCGCCGGGCTACCAGGTGCCGTTCGCCGCGCAGATCCGCCGCGAAGCGGGCATCGCTACCGGCGCGGTGGGCCTCATCACCGAATCGAAGCAAGCCGCCGACATCGTGGCAAACGGCGAGGCCGACGTGGTGCTGATCGCCCGCGAAAGCCTGCGCGATCCGTACTTCCCGCGTCGGGCGGCGCAGGAACTGGGTGCGCAGTTGCCCGCGCCGGCGCAATATCAGCGGGCGTGGTGAACGGGGAGGGACGATGGACGCGCAAGCCACACTGATCGACGGCCGACTGCACGACCTCGGCGACGGCTTCACCGTGCGCCGGCTGCTGCCGGTGCTGGAGGCACGCCACGTCGGTCCGTTCGTGTTCTACGACCATATGGGCCCGGCGGATTTCGCGGCGGGCCGCGGCATGGACGTGCGGCCGCATCCGCACATCGGCCTGGCCACGGTCACCTGGTTGTTCGAGGGCACGATCCGCCACCGCGACAGCCTGGGCAGCCTCGCCGACATCCAGCCCGGGGCGGTGAACTGGATGACCGCCGGCCGCGGCATCGTGCATTCCGAACGCACGCCGCCGGAGGCGCGCGCCGCGGGCCAGCGCCTGCACGGCATCCAGGTGTGGGTGGCGCTGCCGCGCGACCATGCGGAGATCGCGCCGGAATTCCATCACCACGAGGCCGATGTGTTGCCGCGGATTCGTCAGCCGGGTGTGGAATTGGTGCTGATTGCCGGCACCGGCTGGGGCGCGGCCTCGCCGGTGAAGGTGTACGCGCCGATGGTCTTCGCCGAGGCGCGGCTGGATGCGGGCACAGAACTGGCCCTGCCGGCCGAGCACGCCGAGCTGGGCGTGCATGTGGTCGAGGGCGAACTGGCATGGGGCGAGCTGTCCGTCGCGGCGGGCGGGATGGCGGTGCAGACGGGTGCGGCGGTGCCGTCGTTGCGAGCGAAGCGTGCCAGTCGCGTGATGCTGTTCGGCGGGGCGCCGCTGGATGGCGAGCGTCACCTGTGGTGGAACTTCGTCGCCAGCAGCCGCGAACGCATCGAGCAGGCCAAGGCCGACTGGCGCGAAGGCCGCTTCGGCAAAGTGCACGGCGACGAACGGGAATTCATTCCGCTGCCGCCCGGCTGAGGAGATCGCGATGCCCGCATTCGCCAGCTTCCGCGCGTTCTATCCCTACTACCTCGGCGAGCACAGCCAGCGCTTGTGCCGGCGCTGGCATTTCATCGGCAGCACGCTGGTGCTGCTGGTTCTGCTGCTGGCGATCGCCAGCGGGCGCTGGGCGTTGCTGTGGCTGCTGCCGGTGGCCGGCTACGGCTGTGCGTGGATCGGCCACTTCGTCTACGAGAAGAACCGCCCCGCCACCTTCCGCCACCCGCTGTACAGCTTGCTGGGCGACTGGGTGATGTACGCGCAGATGCTGCGCGGGAAGGTCAGTTTCTAGAGGCGCTTTGGTCAATCCCGTTCGCGGCTGAAGCCGCTTCTGCGGCGCGGGTGCAGGAGCGGCTTCAGCCGCGATATGTGCCTCAGCGGTACTGCCGGTGGCAGCTCTGGCAGGTCTCGCCCACCGGCTTCAGCGCCGCGGCCAGTGCCGCACAGCTGGCCGGCGCGGACACGGTGGCCTGCTGCAGGCGCGTCTGCAGCTGGTTCGCATCGTCGGTGAAGCCTTTGTCGGCAATGCCGAAGGTGGGCAGGATGTCGGTAGCGGTGGACTGCAGGCGCAACAGGTGGTGCTGGATCGTCGCCGCGTCGCACTTCTGCGCCTTCATCGCCTGCTTCAGTTCGCCCATGTGGTAACCCATGGTA
This sequence comes from Rhodanobacter sp. C06, assembly GCF_002001105.1. Lineage (GTDB taxonomy): Bacteria > Pseudomonadota > Gammaproteobacteria > Xanthomonadales > Rhodanobacteraceae > Rhodanobacter_A. Next base: position 91,337 of record NZ_MUNP01000038.1, read on the forward strand.
TGCATCACCGCCTTCGGCATCGGGTTGCGCGCGGCGAGCGCATTCATCACCTGGGACGTACCGAGCACGCCGATGACCAGGCCGAGCAGGATCAGGAGTGCGGCACGCATCATGGATTCCTTGGATCAAGACGGGTTCACGAGGATAACCCGGTTCCCCGGAGCCGGGCGATAGAATGGCCGCTTTGCGCAGCGCGTGTCTTGCGCCATACCACCGGGTTTTCCGATGAGCGATGTCACCTACCCGCACGAACGTTTCGCCGGCGTCGAGCGCCTTTACGGCGCCGGCAGCGTGGCGAAGCTGGCGCAGCGCCATGTCTGCGTGGTGGGCGTGGGCGGCGTGGGTTCGTGGGCGGCCGAGGCGCTGGCCCGCAGCGGGGTGGGGCGGCTCACCCTGATCGATGCCGACGAGGTCTGCGTGTCCAACACCAACCGCCAGCTGCACGCGCTGGACGGCGAGTTCGGCAAGCCCAAGGTGGGCGTGATGGCCGCGCGCCTGCACGCGATCAACCCCGCGCTGCGGCTGGAAGCCATCGAGCGCTTCCTCACCACCAGCACGCTGGACGAGCTGCTGGATCGCGGCTACGACGCGGTGCTGGACGCCTGCGACGCGTTCCGCGTGAAGCTGGAGATGATCGCCTGGTGCCGCCGCCGCAAGCTGCCCGTCGTCACCGTGGGTTCCGCCGGCGGCCGCACCGATCCCACCCAGATCCGTGTGCGCGACCTCTCGCGCACCGAGCACGATGCGATGTTCAGCCTGATCCGCAAGAAGCTCCGTGCGGATTTCAACTTCCCGCGCAGCCCGCAGCGCTACTTCGGCGTGCCGGCGGTGTACTCGCTGCAGAACGTGCAGTACCCGCAGCCCGACGGCACGGTCTGCGGCACGCGGCCGCCCGGCGGCGATGCGCTGAACCTTGCCTGCGGCGGCGGGCTGGGCGCGGCCACGCACATCACGGGCGCGTTCGCGTTTGCGGCGGTGGGGAAGGTGCTGGAGCGGCTGCTGCAGGCGGACGACTAGGTACGCCAGTGCATCAGCAGCGTCAGCTGCCGGGAACGTCCACGGCATCGACGACACTGGCGGCCCGGATCTGGTTGCCGCCTGCCTGCTTGGCGCGGTACATGGCGTGGTCGGCGGCGCGGGCCAGCTGCTCGCCGTCCTCGCCATCGACGGGAAAGATGGCCATGCCGATGCTCGCCGACATGCGGATCGACTGCTCAGCGAGCTGGAAGACCGGGCCGAGCGCCGCGCGGATCCGCTCCGCGATGTCCACGCCATGGCCGGGCGAGGCCAGCGCATCGAGCAGCACCATGAACTCGTCGCCGCCGATGCGGCCCGCAACGTCGCGCTCGCGCAGGCAGCCGCGGAGGCGGGCGGCGACTTCGCACAGCAGCAGGTCGCCGACGGGGTGGCCGTGGCGATCGTTGACCTGCTTGAAGCCGTCCAGGTCGATGTAGAGCAGCGCCACGTGCGCTTTCCGGCTGGCGGCGCGCACCAGCGTGGCGTCCAGCTGGCGACCGAACAGGTTGCGGTTGGGCAGGTCGGTCAGGGGATCGTGCAGGGCGAGATGGTGCAGCCGCGCCTGCGCCTGCTTGCGCTCGATCGCGGTGCTCACCTGGGTGGCGACGAATTGCAGCAGTTCGCTGTCGGCGTCGCTGTAGCCGGCCTTGCCGTGATGCTCGACCACCAGTGCGCCGATCGCGCCGTCTTTCGATTGCAGCGGCACGCCGAGCCAGCGTGTGGCGCCATCCCCCGCCGCAGCGGCGAGCTGCACGGGCTGGCCGCTGCGGATCACCGCGGCGATGCGCGGGTCGGCGGCAAGCGCCTCCGGTTCGGGCACGGCCTCGTGCTCGCCGTACGCCACGCAGGGAAAGCGCAGGCGATTTTCCGTGCGGTCGTGCAGGGCGACGAGGAAGTTCGTCGCGGGCAGGATGCCGCCGATGATCCGGTGCACCTGCTCGAACAGCATGGGCAGGTCCTGTGCGGCATGTGCCGCCTCGGCGACTGCGTGCAGCGCCAGCCGCATCGATTCACCGCGCTTGAGCGCGGTGATGTCGCGGGCGACGGCGATCCTCACCCGGTCGGCTTCGGACCAGCGCGCCGACCACATGATGTGCACCACCTCGCCATCCTTACGCACGTAGCGGTTCTGGAAGTTCGATTCGGGCTTGCCGTCCATGATCGCCGCGGCGGTGCGCAGCGTCACGTCGCGGTCCTCCGGATGCACGAGCTCGATCATCCGCCGTCCGATCACCTCCTCCGGCGCATAGCCGAAGATGCGCTCGAACGCGGCACTGACGAACACGTAGCGTCCCTCGGCGTCGACGACGCAGATGGCGTCCAGCAGGAGATCCAGGATCTTGCCCAGCGGGGTGATTGCGGTCGTTTCCATCGGGTCCGGACGAGTCGCGGCGTTCGCGCCGAATCAGCACGCACGCCTTGTGCCATTGCGCGGCGGCGTTCTTGCGTCACCACCGGTTCGGCATCCATGCCCCACCAGGCCATCGCCGCGCGGGACGCGCCTCGACGCATCCCGCAGGCGCGGCGCTTACCAACCCATGTACTGCCCGCCGTTGATGGCGAGGTTGGCGCCGGTCATCCAGCCGGTTTCCTCGCCGGTGAGGAAGGCGACCGCGTGGGCGATTTCCTCCGGCTTGCCGAGGCGGCCCACCGGGATCTGCGCCTCGATCTTGGCGCGCACTTCCTCGGGCACGGCCATCACCATGTCGGTGGCCACGTAGCCGGGCGAGACGGTGTTGACGGTGATGCCGAACTTCGCGTTTTCCTGCGCCAGCGAGATGGTGAAGCCGTGCATGCCGGCCTTGGCGGCGGCGTAGTTGGCCTGGCCGTACTGGCCCTTCTGGCCGTTGATCGAACTGATCTGCACGATGCGGCCCCACTTGCGCGCGCGCATGCCTTCGATCACCGGACGGGTAACGTTGAAGCATGCGTTCAAATTGGTGTTCACCACGTCCGTCCACTGCTCGTAGCTCATCTTGTGGAAGGTGGTGTCGCGGGTGATGCCCGCGTTGTTGACGAGAATTTCCACCGGACCGCACTCGGCCTCGATCGCCCGGATCAGCGCCGTGCAGGAGGCCGGGTCGGAGACGTCGCCGGACACCATGCACACCTCGATGCCTTCGGCAGCCATCGCCTTGCGCCAGGCCTCGGCCTTGTCCGCGTTGCGGTAGTTGGTGGCGACCCGGTGCCCCTGCCGGGCGAGGTAGCGCACGATCGCGCTGCCGATGCCGCCCGTGCCACCCGTGACCAAAGCCGTGCGTTGCGTCATGTCCAGTCTCCTTGGGTTCGCTGCAGGGCGCGCGTCGCGACGGTCGGCGACCGGCGTTGGCCCATGGAGAGGTTTATAACTGCTCAGCCGGCAAAGCAACCGCTGCGTTTTGGAATTAGCGCCGGATCGAAGCGCGACAGCGCCGCGGCCAGCAGTGCAGGTGCGTCGGCGGCGTCCGGGGGCACCGGCTGGCCGAGGAGGGTCAGCGCGCGGCGCAGCGCCGGCAGGGGATGGTCCGGATCGACCGGCCACGCCTGCGCCGACTTGGAGAGCTTGTGCCCCATGCTGTCCAGCGCCAGCGGCAAGTGCAGGTAGCGCGGCGTGGGCAGGTCCAGCAGGCGCTGCAGGTGGATCTGCCGCGGCGTGGAGTCCAGCAGATCGCAGCCGCGCACTACCTCGGTGACGCCCTGGTGCGCATCGTCCACCACGCAGGCGAGCTGGTAGGAGTACAAGCCCTCGACGCGGCGTATCACGAAATCGCCCGCGGCCTCGCGCAGGTTCTGCTGCTGCGAACCCTGCACGGCGTCGTCGAAGGCGATGGCGGCGTCGGGCGCACGCAGCCGCCAGGCTGGCTCGCGCTGTGGGTCGGGCGGCGCCACGCAGCGGCCGTCACGATGCAGGCCCGCACCGGCGGCCAGTTCGCTGCGGCTGCACCAGCAGGGAAACACCGCGTCGATGGCGCGCAGCCGTGCAAACGCGGCGTCGTACGCGGCCAGGCGTTGCGACTGGTGCAGCACCGGCTCGTCGGTCACGAGGCCGAACGCGGGGAGGGCGGCGAGGATGGCGTCAGCCGAGCCGGGCACTTCGCGCGGCGGGTCGATGTCCTCCATGCGCACCAGCCAGCAGCCGCCGGCATGGCGGGCGCGCAGCCAGCTGCCGAGCGCGGCGACCAGCGAGCCGAAATGCAGCAGTCCGGTGGGCGAGGGGGCGAAGCGGCCGCGGTAGTCCATCGCGAAAGTCTGCCTGCCCGCGCGGCGCCTGGCGAGGGGCCGGCTGCTTGAAACGGAGCGCCGCCGACCCCACCCAACCTCGCACCCATATTCTTCAACGTGACTGCCAAAGAGACAGCCATGCGCCGCATCGCACTATTCCTCGGTACCAACATCGCCGTCCTGTTCCTGCTGAGCATCGTCTGCCATCTGCTCGGGGTGGATCAGATGCGGGCGGCCCAGGGCTTCGGCGGCAGCACCGGCCTGCTGATCTACGCCGCCGTATTCGGCATGGGCGGCGCCTTTATTTCGCTGGCCATGTCCAAGTGGATGGCCAAGATGTCGACCGGCGCGCGCGTGATCGAACAGCCGGAGAACGAGGCCGAGCGCTGGCTGGTGGAGACCGTACGCCACCACGCGCAGAACGCCGGCATCGGCATGCCTGAGGTGGCGATCTACGACGCGCCGGAGATGAACGCGTTCGCCACCGGCATGACGAAGAACAGCGCACTGGTGGCGGTGAGCAGCGGCCTGCTGCAGCAGATGGACCGCGAACAGGTCGCGGCCGTGCTGGGCCACGAGATCGGCCACGTCGCCAACGGCGACATGGTGACCATGACCCTGATCCAGGGCGTGCTGAACACCTTGGTGATCCTGGCCGCGCGCATCGTCGGGCGGCTGGTGGACAGCTGGATGTCCGGCGGCCGCGACGACAACCGCGGCGGCACGGGCATCGGCTACTTCGTCACCGTGATGGTGCTGCAACTGGTGTTCGGCCTGTTCGCCTCGATGATCGTGATGGCGTTCTCGCGCTGGCGCGAGTTCCACGCCGATGCCGCTGGTGCGAAACTCGCCGGCCGCGGTGCGATGATCTCCGCGCTGCAGCGGCTGAAGGGCGACCACGGCGAGAACACCTTGCCGAAGACGCTGGCCGCGTTCGGCATCTCTGGCCCGCTGGCCGAAGGCTTCCAGCGCCTGTTCATGAGCCACCCGCCGCTGGACGAGCGCATCGCCGCGCTGCAAAACAAGGTTTAATTTGTGCGCTCCTCCCTGAGCGCAAAGAACAACCCGGCGTCCATGCCGGACTTTTAGAGAAGCCACCCACATGACCGCACCCACCGAAACCCGCAAATTCGAAGCCGAAGTCGCCCAGGTGCTGCACCTGGTCACGCATTCGCTGTACTCGCACAAGGAGATCTTCCTGCGCGAGCTGATCTCCAACGCCTCCGATGCCTGCGACAAGCTGCGCTTCGAGTCGATTGCCAACCCGGCATTGTCGGCTGGCGACAGCGAGTTGCACATCGACGTGAGCTGGGATGAAACCGCCCGTACCATCACCGTGCGCGACAACGGCATCGGCATGACCCGCGACGAGGTGGTGGCGAACATCGGCACCATCGCCAGCTCCGGCACCAGGCGCTTCCTCGAGGCGATGTCCGGCGAGCAGAAGGCCGACGCGCGCCTGATCGGCCAGTTCGGCGTGGGCTTCTATTCCGCCTTCGTGGTGGCCGACAAGGTCACCGTGATCACCCGCCGCGCCGATGCGCCGGAAAGCGAAGGCGTGAAGTGGGAGAGCGACGGCAAGGGCGAGTATTCGCTGGAGCAAGTCGACCAGCCGCAGCGCGGCACCTCGGTCATCCTGCACCTGAAGGCCGACGAGGACGAGTTCCTCAAGGGCTGGCAGCTGAAGTCGCTGATTCGCAAGTATTCCGACCACGTGGCGTTCCCGATCCGCATGCCGGTGGAGAAGGATGGCAAGCCCACCGACGAGTTCGAGAGCACCAACGCCGCCTCGGCGCTGTGGACCAAGCCCAAGAGCGAAATCAGCGACGAGGACTACCAGGGTTTCTACAAGTCGCTCGGCCACGATTTCAACGACGCGCTGGCGTGGACACACAATCGGGTCGAGGGCAGCCAGAGCTTCACCACCTTGCTCTACATCCCCTCGCAGCCGCCGTTCGACCTGATGATGGGCGGCCGCGACGAGCGCAAGGGGCTGAAGCTCTACATCAAGCGCGTCTTCATCATGGACGCCGCCGAGGAACTGCTGCCGAACTACCTGCGTTTCGTGCGCGGCGTGGTCGACGCCGACGACCTGCCGCTCAACGTCAGCCGCGAGATCCTGCAGCATAACCGCCAGCTCGATCGCATCAAGGCGGCTTGCGTGAAGCGCGTGCTGGACCTGATCGAGAAGCTGGCGAAGGACGAGCCGGAGAAGTTCGCAACGTTCCTCAAGGCTTTCGGCAACACGCTGAAGGAAGGCATCAGCGAGGACGCCACGAACCGTGAGCGCATCGCCAAACTGCTGCGCTTCGCCAGCACCAAGGGTGAGGGTGCGCGGCAGAACGTCTCGCTGGACGACTACATCGGTCGCATGGCGGTGGGCCAGGAGGCGATCTGGTACGTCACCGCCGACAACTACGTCGCCGCCGCCGGCAGCCCGCAGCTGGAGGCGTTCCGCGCCAAGGGCATCGAGGTGCTGCTGATGTTCGACCGCATCGACGAGTGGATGGTGGGTTACCTCGGCGAGTACGAGGGCAAGAAGCTCAGGAACGTGGCCAAGGGCGAACTGCCGCTGGACGAGGCGGAGAAGAAGCAGCAGCAAGAAGTCGCGAAGGAGGCCGAGCCCTTGCTGAAGAAACTCAAGGACCTGCTCGGCGAGCGCGTGGGCGAGGTCAAGGTTTCCGCCCGCCTCACCGACTCGCCTTCCTGCCTTGCGCTCAGCGATCACGAGATGGCGCCGCACCTCGCGCGCCTGCTGCGCGAAGCTGGCCAGGAACTGCCCGAGAGCAAGCCCGTGCTGGAGATCAACCCGGGCCATCCGTTGCTCAAGCGCGTGGAAGCCGAAGCCGACGAAGGCAAGGCGAAGGACCTCGCCAACCTGCTGCTGGAGCAGGCCGAGATCGCCGCCGGCGCCCAGCTGGCCGACCCGGCCGCCTTCGTGCAGCGGATGAACCGGGTGCTGCTGGGAACGTAAGCCGCAGGCGTCTTGCAGTCATGGAAAAAGCCCGCCGATCCCGGCGGGCTTTTTTTGTTTCGCTCCCTCGCATTGCCGATCGAATACTTCAAGGGTCGGTATGGCTTGTCCAGCACTGATCGGACAGGTACGCCTGGCGCATGATATAAAAATATCATTGACATGCAAATGTTAGTGATATATCAATCATGGCCGTGGGTGTCCATGTGGTCTCATCGGGGAGAACGTCATGCGATTCGATCGGTTGCAGCAGAAGCGCCATTGCCTAAGCCTGGCCATAGCCGTTGCCTTGCTTGGCCCCTTTGCTGCAACGGCGCAGCCATCTCCCCTGGATGGCGGCGATCCCGCGACAGGGACTGCCGTGAGCGGCGGATTGGCACAGAGCCAAGTGCCCGTGATCGACACCAAGGCGAAACGTGGCCAGCATGCGCAGCCCGCATCCAGCAGCACGGCGCCCATCGATCTGGGAACAGTGGTGGTCACCGCGAACAAGCGCAGCGAGCTGCTGCAGAGCGTGCCGATGGCCGTGTCGGCGGTTTCCGGCGATGACCTTCGCCGCGAAGGCGCCAACAGCTTCGCCGACTACGCGACCCAGATACCCGGGCTCAACCTCGTCTCCACCGCGTCGGGGCAAACCCAGCTGGTGTTGCGCGGCATCACTTCGGGCAGCGGGCAGGCCAATTCAAGCGTAAGCACCTATATCGACGATGCGCCGTACGGCTCCAGCACGGTGTATGCCCTCGGCGGCCTGCTGACCCCGGACCTCGATCCGGCCGATATCGAGCGCATCGAGGTGCTGCGCGGTCCGCAGGGCACGCTGTACGGCGCGAACTCGCTGGGCGGGCTGGTGAAGTTCGTCACCGCACCGCCGGACGCCACTCGCGCCTACGGTCGCGCCACGGTCGGCTACAGCAGTGTGAGCGGGGGCGGCACCGGCTTCACCGAGCGCGCCATGTTCAATGTCCCCCTGATCCAGGACAAGCTGGCGCTGCGGGTGAATGCCTATCACCGCGACGACCCCGGCTACATCGACAACGTGGCTACCGGCAAATCCGAGGTCAACGAAGCCAAGGTCGACGGCGGCCGCGCGCAGGTATTGTGGACGCCTGCCGACAAGGTATCGGTGCGCTTCTCGGCGCTGGCACAGAACCTCAGTGGCGACGGCCTGGCCAATGCGGGCGTGGAAGTGGACCCGGCCACGCTCCAGCCCGTCTATGGCTATCAGAAGCAGAGCCGCGCCGCGGGCACCGGCCTGTTCAAGGTCAAGTATCGCCTCTATGACCTCGCGATCAACGCGGATCTCGGCTGGGCCACGCTGGTGTCGTCGAGCAGTTACGGCACGCAGAAAGTCAATCAGGATCAGGACGTCACCGCCGCATATGGTCCGCTGCTCAATCCCGCCTTCGGTCTGGCCAATGGCGGGTATTCGATCAGCGACCCGGTCACCCTCGGGAAGTTCACTCAGGAGTTGCGACTGGAATCGCCAGCGGAGCAGACGCTGGCGTGGCGCGCGGGCGTGTTCTACACGCGCGAAAACACCACGAATCACCAAACCATCAATGTCTTCGATGCGACCACCGGGGCACCGATCGACCTGCCCAGCCTGGCCGAGATTTCCATCGGTCCCGGCATCTTCAAGGAGTGGGCCGGCTACGCCGATGTGACCTGGCACGCCACCTCGCAGCTGAGCGTGCTGGTGGGCGCGCGCTATACCCACGACAGCACCTCGTACACGCAGACGGGCAGCGGCCTGTTGACGGGGGACAGCCAGTTCACCAGCCGCAGCACGGATACGCCAACCACCTTCTTGCTCAACCCCAGTTTCAAGTTCACCGACAACCTGATGGCCTATGCGCGCGTGGCGTCGGGGTTTCGCCCCGGCGGCGCCAACGTAGGCGTGCCGCCCGGCCTGGGCGCCCCGGCGAGCTTCAAGCCGGACAAGCTGACCAGCTATGAACTCGGGTTCAAATCCACCTTGCTGGATCGGCGCATGGTCTTCGACGCCGATGTGTTCTACATCGACTGGAACCAGATCCAGCTTGCGTCCACGGCCGGCGGCTTCAGCTTCCTCGGCAACGGCGGCAAGGCGAAGAGCCAGGGCGTGGAGGCCAGCTGGAAATACGAGCCCGCGCGTGGCTTGGTGCTGTCGGCGAACGCCAGCTGGACCGACGCGAAACTGACGGCGGATACGCCGGCAGGCCTGTACGGCTACAACGGCGATCGCCTGCCGTGGGTGCCGAAGTGGAATGCCAACGCGGGCGTGGACTACGACTTCCCGCTGGGCAACGGCTGGTCGGGTTTTGTCGGTGGAAGCTATCGGTATGTCGGCGCGCGCATGACGGATTTCCTGTCTGCGCCGGGGCCGCGCTTTTCGGTGCCGGCCTATCACGGCATCGATCTGCACGCCGGGACCTATGTCGGCGACTGGACGATCCGGGCTTACGTCAAGAACGTGACCAACGCGCATGGCATCACCGCGCTGTCTTCGGAAACCACCGACCCGCGGGGCGCTCCGTTCGCCGCGTCCTATGTGCCGCCGCGCGCCTTCGGCGTGACGGTCGGCCTGGACTTCTGAACATGACTCATCGGAGTAACCGCGTCATGAATCGTCCTGTGAAATTCCTCGCATCGCTGGTCGCGACCTGCATCGCCGGGCTGGCGATGGCGCAGGTGCCTGCGCCCGCGCCGGTCATCGCTGATCCGGTCGCGACCACCAGCGCCCAGCCGCCTGCGCTCACCACCGCGGACCTGTCGAGCTTCCTCGATGGCCTGGTGCCGTTCGCGCTGCAGCGTGGCGACGTGGCCGGCGGCGTGATCTCGGTGGTCAAGAACGGTCAGGTGATCTTCGCCAAGGGTTACGGCTACAACAACCTGGAGAAGCGCACGGTACCGTCCCCCGCGGACACGCTGTTCCGCATCGGCTCCACCTCCAAGCTGTTCACCTGGACGGCGGTGATGCAGCAGGTGCAGGCAGGCAAGCTGAACCTGGACAGCGACGTCAACGAGTATCTCGACTTCAAGATCCCGCCGTACCAGGGCAAGCCGATCACGCTGCGCAACCTGATGACGCACAGCCCGGGGTTCGAAGACACCGCGCGCGACCTCATTTCCACCGACGGCAAGCCGGTCGACCTGGAGCGTTACCTGAAAGCGCACCTGCCAGCGCGGATTTTCCCGCCGGGTCAGGTGGTGGCGTATTCCAACTATGGTTGCGGCCTGGCCGGTTATATCGTGCAGCGCGTGTCCGGTCAGGACTTCGACGACTACGTCGAGCAGCACATCTTCAAGCCGTTGGACATGCAGCACTCCACGTTCCGGCAGCCCCTGCCGGCACGGCTGGCGCCGCTGATGGCCGACAGCTACGACAAGGCCTCCGGCGGCAAGCTGAAGCCGTTCGAGATCGTCGATCCGGCGCCGGCCGGCGCGATGAGCTCGACGGCGTTGGACGTGGCGCACTTCATGATCGCCCAGCTGCATGGCGGCAGCTATGCCGGCGGCCAGATCCTGACGCCGGCCACGACCACCCTGATGCATACCCCGCAACGCACCGAAGCGCCGGGCTTGAACGGCTTTGCGCTGGGCTTCTACCAGGAGAACCGCAACGGCCAGGTCATCATCGGCCATGCCGGCGATACGGACTACTTCCACACGGACTTGCACCTGCTGCTGGATGCGGATGTCGGCGTCTTCATGTCGTTCAACAGCGCCGGCAACGAAGGCGGCGCCGAGGTGATCCGTGCCGCGATCTTCGATGCCTTCCTCGACCGCTACTTCCCGGTCGCGCCGCCGCATGCACCCACGGTGGCCACGGCCAAGGTCGATGCCGCGCGGGTTGCGGGCTGGTATCTCGCCAGCCGCCGCAACGAAAGCGCCTTGCGGATGCTGTATGCGCTGACCCAGACCAAGGTGTCGGCCTTGCCCGACGGCACGATCCTGAGCGCGCCTTTCATGAATCTATCCGGCGCGCCGATGCACTGGCGCGAGGTGGGGCCGCTAAAGTACCGGCAGGTGGACGGCCCTTACCACATGGACTTCGTCGCGGATGCGAATGGCGACATCCGTTACTGGGCCACCGACTCCTTGCCGCCGGTGATGGTCTTCCAGTCGGTGACCGGACTGCGTGCGTTGGGCAGCATCGAAGTATGGGGCACGCTGTCGCTGCTGTTGCTGCTGGGCACCTTGCTGAGCTGGCTGTGCGGCTGGCTGGTGCGCCGGCACTTCGGCCGGCGGCTCACGCTGGATGCCCGGCAACGCCGTTTCCGCCTGTGGTCGCGGTTGGGCGTGCTGGTGCTGTTCGCCACGTTGCTCGGCTGGCTGATCCTGATGGTGGCGATGTCCGCCGACCAGAGCCTCCTGCTGGAAGGCGGCGTGACGCCCTTGCTGTACCTGCTTTACGCAGCGGGCGTGCTGGCATTGCTGGGCGCGGCAGCTGTAGTGATCCACACGGTACGCAGCTGGATGGCGCCGCGCCGCGGTCGCTGGGTGCTGGCGGGCGAAACCCTGCTGGCGCTGGCGGCGATCTACCTGGCGTGGCTGATCCTGGCGCTCAGGATGGTCAGCTTCAACGCCCATTACTGATGACTCCGTTCGCGCGGCGGCGGATCGGCGCCCCCGCGCACTCCATCCCGGGAAGGCACGCATGACTATCCACGACGGCGGGCGGCTGCGCCTGCGGGCGACGCCCAAGCGCTGGGCGATCGAGGCACCGTTCCACATCACCGGTTACACCTTTACCGCGTTCGATGCGCTGATCGTCGAACTGATCGACGAGCAGGGCCGGGTGGGACTCAGCGAGGCGCAGGGTGTCTACTACCATCAGGACACCTCGACCTCGATGCTGGCGCAGGTCGAGGCGATGCGCGTGCGGATCGAGGCAGGCATCACTCGCGCAGAGCTGCAGGCGCTGCTGCCGGCAGGCGGCGCGCGCAACGCACTGGACTGCGCCTTGTGGGACCTCGAAGCCAAGCGTGCCGGCAAGCCCGTCTGGGAGCTCGCCGGGCAGGCGGCGCCGAGGTCGCTGCGCACCACCTACACGCTGAGCGCGGAGGAGCCGGCCGCGATGGCCCATCGCGCCGAGGCCTATGCGCAGGCGAGGGCGATCAAGCTCAAACTCACCGGTGACGACCGCAATGCCGAGCGCGTGCTGGCCGTGCGCAAGGCCCGTCCGGATGCGTGGCTGATGGTCGATGCCAACCAGGGTTTCACGCGCGAGTCGTTCGCGCGCCTGTTGCCCACGCTGGTGGAGGCGCGGGTGGATGTGGTCGAGCAACCGTTCCCGGTGGGCAACGAAGCGTGGCTGGACGGCCTTGAGCGGCCGATCCGCATCGCCGCGGACGAAAGCGTGCAGGATCGCGGCGACCTGCCCAAGTTGGTGGGCCGCGTCGACGTGATCAACATCAAGTTGGACAAGTGTGGCGGGCTGACCGAGGCGCTGGCCATGGCCAAGGAAGCGCGCAGGCTGGGCTTCGGGTTGATGGTCGGCAACATGGGCGGCTCGTCGCTGGCGATGGGGCCCGCCTTCGTGGTGGGCCAGCTGTGCGACGTGGTGGATCTCGACGGCCCGCTCGGCCTGCTGATCGATTACTCGCCGTCGGTGGTGTACGAGGATGGCGCCATCTGGTGTTCCGAGGCACTCTGGGGCGGCGCGGCGGCCGTGCCGGCCTGGCCGGACATGAGCGGTCACTGAGGAGAACCGTCCACGTGATGCCCTTGGCCGTGCCCCCGTCCAACGAGAAGAGCTGGTTCGGCCATCCGCGCGGCCTGACCATCCTGTTCCTCACCGAAATGTGGGAGATGTTCTCCTTCTTCGGCATGCGCGCGATCCTGGTCTATTACATGACCATGCACCTGGACTTCGGCCAGGAGTACGCCTCGCTGGTGTATGGCACGTACGCGGCCTTCGTCTACTTCACGCCGGTGTTCGGCGGCATGCTGGCCGACCGCTGGCTGGGCAAGGACCGCGCGGTGGTGATCGGCGGCGCGACGATGGCGCTCGGCCATTTCATGATGTCGTACGAGGCGCTGTTCTATCCGGCGCTGTGCATGATCGCGCTGGGCAACGGCCTGTTCCTGCCCAGCCTCGCCAGCCAGATCGAAGGCCTGTATCGCCACGGCGACGCACGCAGCAAGAGCGCTTACAGCATCTATTACGTGGGCGTGAACCTGGGCGGTTTCCTGGCGCCGCTGGTGTGCGGCACCCTGGGCGAAGCCTATGGCTGGCACTGGGGGTTCACCGCGGCAGGCATCGGCATGCTGCTGTCGCTGGTGATCTACCTCGCCGGACGCCGCCATCTGCCGCGGGAGCCGGCGCGTGGCGCCGAGGCGCGCGCGGCACGCCCACCGATGGACCGGGCAGCGCGCGACCGCTTCGCGTTGCTGATCGGGATCGCCGCAATCGTGGTGATTTTTCGCGGCGCCTACGAGCAGAACGGCAATACCATCGCGCTGTGGGCCGATACCGGCATCGACCGGCAACTGGCATCGGGCTGGGCGATACCGATGACCTGGTTCCAGTCGATCAACTCGCTGGCGGTGTTCATCTTCACGCCCGTCCTCGTGGCACGCTGGACGCGACTGGCGAAGCGAGGCGTGGATACGCCGTTGCTGGCGCGCATGGCATTCGGCGCAACGATCGTCGGCGCATCGTACGTGGCCTTGGGCATGGTGGCGGCCTGGAGCGAGGCGCATGGCGTGCGCGCCAGTTGGGTGTGGCTGTTCGTCTGGTTCGTGGTATTCACCATCGGCGAGTTGTACATCTTGCCGGTGGGCCTGGCGCTGTTCGGGCGCATGGCCCCGGAAGGCTTTCGCGCCACCAGCATCGCCACCTGGTTCTTCGCCGGTTTCTTCGGCAACCTGCTGGCCGGTGCACTGGGCACCTTGTGGAGCCAGATGAACCACGGTCTGTTCTTCGTGCTGATCGGCGCGGTTTCGGGCTTGTCCGCCGTGCTTTTGTATATGCTCAGCCGGCGCCATCGCGGCGTGGGACAACAGGGAGAAATCGACGGCACCGCGGTGCCGGCCCGATGAGCTTGCGCCGATGATCAAAGACCTGCAGAACAAGCTGAAGAGCCGCTGGGACACGTTCACCCCGTCCGAGCAGAAAATCGCCACCTGCCTGTTGCAGAACCCCGGCGGCATCCCGTTCGAGACCGCCGCGTCGCTGGGTCAGCGCGTAGGCGTCAGTGCGATGACGGTGGGGCGTTTCCTGCGCAACCTCGGCTACGCCGGCTTCAATGAGTTGAAAGCGGAGCTGCGCGGCGATGCGCCGTGGCTGCAGTTGTACCGGAACCCGGACGTGGCGGGCGATCCCGCGACGATGTCCGAAAGCCTGAAAGCCGAGATCCGCGGCATCACGACGGCGCACGCGTTGACCCGCACGCCGGAGTGGAACGCGGTGGTCAAGCTGCTGGTGGACGCCGATCGCGTCTCGGTCGCCAGTTTTCACCAGGGCCGTTTTCTCGGGCTGGGGTTTGCCAGCCTGATGCAGCACGTCAAGCCGCGCACGCGCTTCGATGAAGGTCTGGATGGCGCCTATACCGACCTGCTGCTCGATTCCACCGGAAAGAGTTGCGTATTGCTGATCGATTTCCGGCGCTATTCGCGGCACTTCCGCATTCTGGCCGAAGAGTGCGCGGCGCGCGGCATCCCGCTGGCCATCATCACCGACAGTCAGTGCTACTGGGCGCGCCAGCTCACCGACAAGGTGCTGATGCTGCCGGCCGAGATGGAGCGGCCGTGGCACAACTTCACCGCCGCCATGAGCTTGCTGAGCCTGCTGATCGGCGCGGTCACGCGCACGCAGGGCGACATGTTCGATCGCATCGGCGACATCACGCAGCTGCGCCAGAAACTGGTGGGCTATGTCGAGGCGCCGCCCGTTGTCGACAGGCGGAAGGCGGCTTCATCCATGAAAGGGCCGCAAGCGGTCGCTGCCAAGACGAGCGGCACGCCGGGCAAGCGCCGCAGCAAACCCGGAACCTGACGGCATCCGCTGTGCCGACGGCGCGGCCGTCGGCAGCGGGCAACGCCATCGAACAGGACACACCGATGATCCATCGATTCCGCAAGCCTGGCCTGCCGCATGCCGGCCCAATCCGCTGGCGCACCACGGTCGTGCTCACACTGGTCATGCTGCTGTCCTTGCGCATCGGCCAGGCAACGCCGGCCCGCGCCGTATCTCCGCCGGCACTGGATGCCTACGCTACCAAGGTCATGCAGACATTCGGCACGCCGGGCATGGCGGCGGTAATCGTCGATGGCGACAAGACCGCCACCCATGCCTGGGGCGTGCGCAAGCTGGGCGCTAGTGCCAGGGTGGATGCGCACACCATCTTCCCGATCGGCTCCAACACCAAGGCGTTCACGACCGCGGCGCTGGCGATCCTGGTCGATGAAGGCAAGCTGCACTGGGACGATCGTGTGGCGGACAAGCTGCCGGGATTTCGCATGTACGACGCCTACGCGTCCAGCGAGATGACCGTCACCGACCTGCTCGTGCATCGCAGCGGGCTGGGCCTGGGCGAAGGCGACCTGATGATGTTCCCGACCACCAGCCGCACCCGCGCGGAACTGGTGCACGACATCCGCTACCTGAAGCCCGCGCATTCGTTCCGCGGTGGCTACGACTACGACAACGTGCTGTATATCGTGGCGGGGCAGCTGATCGAGGCCGTCTCCGGCCAGCGCTGGGAGGACTTCGTGCAGCAGCACATTCTCGGTCCGCTGCAGATGCGCGATACGCGGACCAGCATCGACGCGCACACCGCCGACGAGGTGGCGCTGCATGCGAAGAACACCACGCCGGTGCGCGGCGTCGGCAAGCAGTCGGTGCTCGCCACGGTGATGACCGGCAGCGTGTTCGCGCCGGCCGGTGCGTTGCGAGTCAGCGCGGCTGACATGGGTCGCTGGCTGCGGCTGCAACTGGACCGCGGACGGCTGGACGGCGGCAAGCGGCTGTTCAGCGCGGCGTCGGCGCAGATGCTGTGGACGCCGCAAACGCTGATCCCGATTTCACCGATGCCGCCCGAAGTCGCACTGGCGCAGCCGCAATTCGATGCCTACGCGCTGGGCCTTGAAGTGCAGGACTATCGCGGCCACAAGATCATCACCCATCTCGGCGGCGTGCTGGGCGGCGTGTCGGCGGTGGTGATCATTCCGGAAAAGCATGCGGCCTTCGCCATCATGCTCAACTCCGAGGACATCGGCGCCTTGTTCGCGATGCGCGAGCATTTGCTCGATACCTTGCTGGGTCTGCCTTCGCCGGACTGGATCGCCGGCTACAAGCAGATGTTCGACGACATCCACGCCGGCGCCGCCGAGGCGGTGCGCAAGCATGGCGCGAGCATGCATCCGCAGCGCGGTCCGTCGTTGCCGTTGTCCGGGTACGCGGGCGTCTACCGCGATCCGTGGTACGGCACCGCCACGATCAGCCAGGACAAGGCTCGCGGTGGCACGCTGGACATCGGCTTCGATCGTTCGCCCGGCATGCACGGCACGCTGGAGCATGTGCAATACGACACCTTCCGCACGCACTGGGCGATGCCCGATGTGGAGGATGCCTACGTCACCTTCGCGCTCAGACCCGACGGCAGCATCGACCGGATGACGATGCAGGCGATCTCGCCGGTGGCCGATTTCAGCTGGGATTACCAGGACCTTCGCTTCGTTCCGGTGGCCACGCACTAGCCAGCCTTGGTGGTATCGCCGGGGCATGGATCGCATCAGGCGCGAAGATCGCCTGCGCACGCACGGCGTGCCGCTGGCGTGCCGTTTCTCGCGCAGGAACTGGCGGCGTGGTGATCCTGGTCTTGCCAATGGGTGCCAGCCTGGACTGACGGGTTCTGCTGCAGCGCGCGTGCAGCGGATGAACCGAGCACTGCTGGGTGCCTGAGACGCGCGTCGACAAGCCTTGAAAAGCAAAGGCCCGTCGCTCGCGACGGGCCTTTGATTCATGCACCGGGGTTTATCGGGTGCGGGGTGGCGGATTGGACGGTGCATTGCTAGGCATGCTTTGCACCGCAGGTGCCGGCGCCACGGCCGGTACCGGCTGGCTGCCCCCCTTGTAAGTTGCCCTGTAACCGTCCTGGTAATAGTGCTGGACCGGCAGGGACGGGCGCATGCCACGGAAGCGCATGCCCTGGCTGGCCAGCGCGAGACGGTCGCCGTCGAGGTGCACCCAATACCAGGAGCCCGGCGGCACCGGCTTGGTCGAGACGTAGGCGAACCAGGCATCGTAGTTGCCGTCGGTGCGTGGCTCGGTGCGTACGGCCATGTTCATGATGAACTGGCTGGGTATCGGCTTGCCGTGCTTGTCGACGGCAGGCTTGCGGATCATTCCGTCCAGGTTCGCGCGCAGCAGGCGGCGGAGCTTGGGCGTGAGCTGGTAGGCCGGCGAAGCGCTGGTGACCCTGCCCTGGGCGTTCACCTGCACCAGCACCGGCTCGACCCTGTGGGGGAACTGGTTGAGCGACATCGTATCGTCGGCAATGGCACCCGTGCTGCCCAGGACTGCCATGGCGGCGACGGCAAGAAATGGGGTGCGCATGATGCTCTCCTTGCGTGTGGGGGTACTCACCCCATACGCCCATACCGATGGGTTTGTCAATTCAGCATTGCACGCGCCCGCCCGCCAGTGTCGTGCAGTTCTTCACCCGTGGTTGATCGCGCACCGGCGGCGGCTGGTGCGCATGCGGCTGGCCGGGCTCGTGGTGGTCGGAGCGCGGTGGATGGAACGGCGGGTATGGGCGCGATCCGGCCCAGCCGTAGGGCGGGATCAGGTAGGTCGGCTGGCTCAATTCGGCCTGATAGGTCGCATTCTGCTCGCGCAGCGCGTCGTTCTCGGCTTGCAGTTGCTCACGCTCGGTGGCCTGCTCGGCCTGCGCCTGCAGCGCGGCGATCTGTTGGGCTTGCGCGCGGGCTTGTTCGGCCTGCTGCTGCGCGACCTCGGCCGCCTGCCTGGCCTGCTCGGCGCGGGCGTCCTCCGCGGCCTGGTGGATGGCAAGGCGCTGGCGATAGAGCGCGTCGAGGCGGTGGGCCTTGGCCCAGGTCTCGGCAAGCTGGTCCTGGCCCAGGCGCAGGTAGTAGTCGATGGTTTCGGTGGCGTCAGCCTGGTGCAGCAGCTCGCCCTTGCCGGCGGGGCAAGGACGGTCGGTGTAGGCGACTTGCCCGCCCTGCATGCACTTGTAGATGTCCTGTGCGCCAGCGTCGATGGGCGCCATGGCCAGCAGCGCAAGCAGCGCGGATGCGAGGGCGGGAAGGCGGCTCATGCCGCCATTCTGCATCGCGCGGATGTTGTCCGGGCGTGACCGGGGGATGCCTGGTCGGTTCGGTGGTTCCGGCACGCGGCGGCGGGATCGCGCCGGCTGCCGCAGGTCAGGTCGAGGGGGGCTTCTTCCGTCGCCGCGGCTTCTGCTCCGCTGTCGCCAGCAATTGCTGCAGATAGGCGATGCCTTCCTCCTCGGGAAAGAACGCCACCACGTCGGCGACGCTGAGGTTGTGGCGGTCGCGCAGGGCGAGGAATTCAGCACGGACGCGGGCGAGGCGTTCGGCTTCGGCGGCCTTCTTGCCAAGCGGCTTGGATTTCGGTGCGGGCTTCGGCGCAGGCTTCGGTTCCTGCTTCGGTTCGGGGCTGCCCTGATCGAGCGCGGCGAGCTCGGCCTGGAACTGGCGGAAATCGTAAGGCTTGGAACTCATGGTGCTCGCGCGGTTCGGGGTCTTGGCCATTCTCGCATGCCGGCGGCGTCTCCTTCCGACTGCCGGCCGGATCGCGTCTAATGCGGCGCTGGTCCCCTGCGAAATGTCCGCAATGAGTGCGTTGCTGCTGCTGTTCGTCTGTCTGGTGCTGGGCGTGCTGGTGCGCCGGTTCGCGCAGCCGCCGGCCGGCATCGTGCACGGGCTGAACTGGTGGGTGCTCAACATCGCGCTGCCGGCGCTGGTGCTGGAGCTGATTCCGCAGCTGAAGCTCGACGCGTCGCTGTGGTTCCTGGTGGCGGCGATGTGGCTCACCTTCTTCGGCGCCTGGCTGCTGTTCGCGTGGATCGGGCCTCGGCTGGGCTGGTCGCGCGGGCGCATCGGCGCGCTGGTCCTGGTGTGTGGGCTGGGCAACACCTCGTTCATGGGCTATCCGCTGCTGCAGGCGCTACACGGGCAGGCGGGGCTGACGCTGGCGGTGGTGGCCGATCAGCTCGGCTGCTTCCCGCTGCTGGCCTCGGTGGGCGTGGTGGTGGCCTGCCTGTATGCAGGGCGCGATCCCGATCCGCGACGCATCGCGCGACGCATCGCCACGTTCCCGGCCTTCCTCGCGCTGGTGGTCGGCATCGTCGCCGGCGTGCTGGGCGGCTGGCCGGCCGTGCTGGACGGCGTGTTCAAGCCGCTGGGGGACACGCTGACGCCGCTGGCACTGTTCTCGGTGGGGCTGCAGTTCCGCCTGCAGGGTGGCGAGCATCAGTACAGCGCAGTGGCCTGGGGACTGGGCTGGAAACTGCTGCTGGCGCCGGCGTTGTGCTGGGCGCTGGGCGTGGCGACCGGCGTGGGTGGGCTCACGCTTGTCGCCGGCGTGTTGCAGGCGGCGATGGCGCCGATGGTCTCGGCCACCATCCTCGCCGACGAGTACGAGTTGGACCCGGAACTGGCGAACACCGTGCTCGGCGCGGGCATCGTGCTGTCGTTGCTGACGGTGCCGCTGGGCAACTGGTTGCTGGGGGCGTGAGTGAGCAGGCTCTCAGCGCCTGACGCCAAGGCGTTGGGCCATGGCATCGACTGCGGCCCGGGCCTGCACGAGGTCAGAGCCGTCGCGGCGGCGATGGAGGCGGATCGCCTCGATGTAATGCCCGGCGCGCAGTTCGGCCTCGATCTCGGCGTTGCTGATTTCCGGATGCAGTTCCGACGGTCGATCGATGGCGCGGCGGTAGAGCCAGCGCGCGGCCGCGTAGCCGGCCATGAAGCAACCGAAGAAGCCGATGCCGAATGACCAGGGATGGATGACGACGTAATCCATGACGAAGCTCCACGAGAGACGCGGCGATAGTGCCAGTGATGAACGACCGGCACGACAATGTTCCGACCGAAGTGCGCGCCGACGTGTGGCTGTGGGCCGCGCGCTTCTTTAAGACCCGCAGCATCGCCAAGCAGGCGATAGCCAGCGGCAAGATCGACGTCAACGGTGGGGGCTGCAAGGCGGCGAAGTTGCTGCACGCGGGCGACATGCTGAAGATCAGCCGGGGCGAGGAGCGGCTGGAGGTCGAGGTGCTGGCGCTGGCGGACAAGCGCGGTCCGGCCAGCGCGGCGCAGGCGCTGTATCGCGAGAGCGAGGCCAGCCGGCTGGCGCGCGAGGCGCAGCGCGAACAGCGCCGGCTGGTCG
Source organism: Rhodanobacter sp. C06 (assembly GCF_002001105.1). Classification (GTDB taxonomy): domain Bacteria; phylum Pseudomonadota; class Gammaproteobacteria; order Xanthomonadales; family Rhodanobacteraceae; genus Rhodanobacter_A. The sequence goes on from NZ_MUNP01000038.1 coordinate 111,886, forward strand.
GCGTGCAGGCGCCGCGGCAACGCCCGGACAAGCACGCGCGCCGGGAATTGCGCCGGTTGAAGGACCGGCATGAGACGTGATCGACATCTTCCGCACGGGCACTGAGCAGTGCATCGCAGATTGCGCCGTGGTTCTGTCCCACCATCCGCTGCAACGACGGGTCGCGCCAAGTCCGCGATTTTCAATTTGATGGGATGGCTTCGGGGAGCCTCGCGATGAACGGCATGGGATTCTTCAAGCGGTGGCTGGGCGGCGCCGACGCGTCGACGCAGCGGCCGGATGGCCGGCGGCAGGCGCCGCTGGGTACGCGCATGCTGGTGGTGGACGATTCGCCCACGATCTGCGCGGTGCTGGGCCGCATGCTGGAGCAGGACAGCTACGCGGTGCAGAAGGCTGCCGACGGCGAGCAGGCGCTGGAGCTGGCGAAGGCCGAGCTGCCCGAACTGATCTTCCTCGACATCGTGCTGCCGGGCATCAACGGTTTCGCGGTGCTGCGCGCGCTGCGCCACGACCCGCGCACCGCGCATATCCCGATCGTGATGATCAGCGGCAACCCGCAGGCCACCGAGCAGTTCTACGTGCAGCGTTACGGCGCCGACGACTTCCTGAAGAAGCCGTTCGGCCGCGCCGAGGTACAGGCCAGCATCGAGGCGCTGGTACGCGCAGGCCGGCTGGCCACTCGCCCGGTCGAGCCGCCGGTAGTGGCCGTGGCGCCGGTGGTCGAAGCCGTGCACGAATTGATGACCGGCATGGCAGCCTGAGCCGCCGCCAGAACTTGTTTCGACGCCGACGGCCCGCGAAAGCGGGCCGTCGGCTTGTGGCACCCCTGCGGGCTCAGGGCTTGAGTCCCAGCGCCTTGGCCACGCCCTCGCCATAGGCCTTGTCGGCCTTGCTGCAGTGCCCGATGTGGCGGCGCTGGATTTCCTCCGGCACGCCTTGCATAGCGCGCGCGGTGTTCTCGAACAGCGCCTTCTTCTGCTTCGCGCTCATCAGCCGGAACAGCGCGCCGGGTTGCGAGTAGTAGTCCTCGTCCACGCGGTGGTTCCAGTGGTCGGCGGCGCCTTCGATCGACAGCGGCGGTTCGCGGAAATCCGGCTGCTCCTGCCATTCGCCGTAGCTGTTCGGCTCGTAGGCCAGCGTGCTGCCGTGGTTGCCGTCCACGCGCATCGCGCCGTCGCGGTGGAAGCTGTGGTAAGGGCAGCGCGGGCGGTTCACCGGGATCTGGTGGTGGTTCACGCCGAGCCGGTAGCGCTGCGCATCGCCGTAGGAGAACAGCCGCGCCTGCAGCATCTTGTCCGGCGAGAAGCCGATGCCGGGCACGACCTGGGCCGGGTTGAACGCGCTCTGCTCGACGTCGGCGAAGAAGTTCTCCGGATTCCTGTTCAACTCCCACACGCCCACTTCGATCAGCGGATAGTCCTTGTGCGGCCACACCTTGGTGAGGTCGAACGGGTGATACGGTACCTTCGCGGCATCCTGCTCCGGCATGATCTGCACGCACAGCTTCCACTTCGGGAAGTCGCCGCGCTCGATCGCCTCGAACAGGTCGCGCTGGTGCGATTCCCGGTCCTTGCCGATGATCTTCTCGGCCTCCGCGTCGGTGAGGTTCCTGATGCCCTGCTGGCAGACGTGGTGGAACTTCACCCAGTAGCGCTCGTTCTTCGCGTTGATGAAGCTGAAGGTATGCGAGCCGAAGCCGTGCATGTGGCGGTAGCTGGCGGGGATGCCGCGTTCGCTCATCACGATGGTGACCTGGTGCAGCGCCTCGGGCAGCGAGGTCCAGAAATCCCAGTTGTTCTGCGCGCTGCGCATATTGGTGCGCGGGTCGCGCTTCACCGCATGGTTCAAGTCGGGGAATTTCAGCGGGTCGCGGAAGAAGAACACCGGCGTGTTGTTGCCGACCAGGTCCCAGTTGCCTTCCTCGGTGTAGAACTTCAGCGCGAAGCCGCGGATGTCGCGCTCGGCGTCGGCCGCGCCGCGCTCACCGGCCACGGTGGTGAAACGGGCGAACAGCTCGGTCTGCTTGCCTACCTTGGAGAAGATCTTCGCCCGGGTGTATTTCGTGATGTCCTTCGTCACGGTGAAGGTGCCGAAGGCGCCGGAGCCCTTGGCGTGCATGCGCCGCTCGGGGATCACCTCGCGGTCGAAATGGGCCAGTTTCTCCAGTAGCCACACGTCCTGCAGCAGGGCCGGGCCGCGCGGGCCGGCGGTAAGGATGTTCTGGTTGTCCGGCACCGGTGCGCCGGCGACGGTGGTGAGGCGGGGCTTGCGGGGCTTGGCCATGACGGGCTCCGATGGTGGTGGGCGAGTCGAATCTACGCGGCGGCGACGATCGCCGGAATTCGTTTGTTCCGATGCGGCCGATAGCGCACGGCTATGGGCACCGTCCGCAACGATGGCCGACGCACAGGCATGCCATGCCCGCGGTGGACGACAGGTGATGACGGTGCGCGCGCTGGCTCAGTCGATCAGTTCATGCGCCGTGGCGCGTGCCGCCGCACGGATCTCCTCGCGGAAGGCGTCGTCCTCGATGGTGCGCGCCAGCACCATGCCGCCCACGCACAGCGCGGCGAGCGCGAGCCCGCGCTGGCGCGCCGCCTCCGCGCCGGCCGATGCCTCGGCGCCTTGCGCGAGCATGCCGGCCATGCGTTCGAGCAGTCCGTGGTAAGCGCGTTTCACGCCGGCGCCGGCGCGCGCCACGTCGGAAGGCAGGGCGATCATCGGGCAGTGGCCCTCGATGTCGTCCAGGTGTTCCTGCGAGAGATAGACGTCGACCATCTGGCGGGCAAACGCGCTGCCGTGGCGCGCGGGATCGAAATCCAGCTGCGGCCAGCGCTCGTGCGGGTTGAAGTCCCGGTAGGCCGCCACCGCCTCCACGTACAGGTCTTCCTTGGTCTTGAAGTGGTTGTAGAAGCCGCCGCGGGTGAGCCCGGCGCTGGCCATGATCTCGTCGATCGAGACCTCGGCGAAGCCCTTGCGGTTGAACAGCACGCGGGCGCAATCGACGATGTGCGCGCGGGTCCGCTGCTTGTGCTCGGCGCTGTACGGCATGGCGGTCTCCTCTGATTTCGTCAAGCGTAGCGCCGACGCTGAATATGTTCTTGAACATATGTAGATGCGGCGCAGACTGCGCTCCACCATCTCCGAGGAGCACCCCGCATGCAGCTCTACTACGCCGAGACCTTCAATCCCCGCAAAGCCTGCGCGGTGGCGAAATACCTGCAGTCGCCGGTCGAGTATGTGCGCGTCGACCTGGCGCACGGCGAGCACCGCCAGTCGCCGTACCTCGCATTGAATCCGAACGGCAAGGTGCCATTGCTGGTCGACGGCGCGCTGCACCTGTGGGAGGCCGACGCGATCATGGTGCAGCTGGCGACCCGGGCCGGTTCTGACCTGTGGCCGTCCGCGCCTGTATCGCAGGTCGAGGTGCTGCGCTGGCTGTCGTGGAACCAGGCGCATTTCTCGCGGCACGGCAGCGCGCTGTATTTCGAGCACCTGATCAAGCCCTGGCTGGGCATGGGTGAAGCCGATGCGGCCGCGGTAGCGGAGGCAGGCAAGTTTTTCCGGCAGTTCGCGGCCGTCCTCGACGCGCACCTGGCCGATCACGAATGGCTGGTCGGCGAGCGGTTGGGCGTGGCGGATTTCGCGGTATCCACCCCGCTGGGCTGGGCGCAGGAGGCGCGGCTGCCACTGGACGGCTTCGAACACCTGGCGCGCTGGCATCGGCAATTGCAGGCCTTGCCGGCATGGCGCGAGCCGTTCCCGCAGGCGTCCGCCGCCGGCGCCGCCGCCTGACCACCCATGGGAGCCAAGGCCATGCGCAGACTGATTGCCTTCGAGATGGTGACGCTCGACGGTTGCTATGCCAGCACGGACGGCGATTTCGACTGGACCCACCGGCGCGAACGCGACGCGGAATGGGATGCCTTCGTGGCCGGCAATGCCGGCAGCGGCGGCGAGCTGGTGTTCGGGCGCCGCACCTACCAGATGATGGCGTCCTGGTGGCCCACGCCGGCGGCCGCACAGAACGAGCCGCGGGTGGCCGAAGCGATGAACGCACTGCCGAAGTACGTATGCTCCCGCACGCTGCAGGAGGCCACATGGAGCAACACCACGGTGTTGCAGGGCGACGCGGCCACCCGCCTGCAGGAATTGAAGCGCAGCCCGGGCGCGGACCTGGTGATCCTCGGCAGCGGTGAACTGGTGGCCGCGCTGGCACCGACCGGGCTGATCGACGAGTACCAGCTGGCGCTTATCCCTGTGGTGCTGGGCCGGCGCGGCAAGCCGCTGTTCGGCGGCGTCGAGCACGGCATGGAGCTGCGTCTCGCCGAGTCACGGCGCTTCGGCAACGGCAACATGCTGCTCGGTTACCAGCCACGGCCGTCCGCAACCTGAGTCCCCCTGCTTGCGTCCGCCCGCGCCGGCACGGAAACTGAGCCGGCGCGGGCGCCTTCGCCGGCGAAGGGGCAGGGGGATGGCCGGTTTCGGACTGTTGAAGCGGCTGGTGGGCGGTGGCGAGCGTCGCCACAGCGAACCGCGTGTGCGCGCGCCGGTGGCCACCCGGGTGCTGGTGGTGGACGACTCGGCCACGATACGCGCCGTGCTGGGCAAGATGCTGGGCCAGGACGGCTACGAGGTCATCAAGGCCGCCGATGGCGAAAGCGCGCTCGAACTGGCGCGCAGCGAGCCACCGCACCTGGTCTTCCTCGACATCGTGCTGCCCGGCATGTCCGGCTTCGAGGTACTGCGTACCCTGCGCCGCGAGCCGGCCACGCATGGCATCCCCATCGTGATGATCAGCGGCAACGTGCAGGCCACCGAGCAGTTCTACGTGCAGCGTTACGGTGCCGACGATTTCATGAAAAAGCCGTTCGGCCGCGCCGAGGTGTTCGAGCGCGTGCAGCAACTGGTGCTGGCCGGCCGCCTCCCGGCGCGCACCTTGATCGAGCAGCCGCTGCCGCCGAGCGGGATGAGCCAGGCCGAATGGGATGCGATCCCCGATATCGCGATGCCGGACGAGGCCCATGTCGCGCACGAGGCGTCGCCAATGCCCGACGAGCCGCCACCGTCCGCCTTGGCGTAAACCTTTGGGCCGGTACTTCGCGCGGCGTCGATGCGCCGGCGATCACGGCCTTTCCTCGCGATCCGGGGCGACGGAGCTCAGCCGGCCGCCGGCATTGCGCTCGGGTACGTCCGGGGGATGGCGCGCGCCTAAATCAGGGCTGAACTGATGTCGTCGCTGCGGTCATCGCAACGGTCAACTGGATTCGCAGGCATGCCGTTCTCCGTCCCGTGCCGGCCAGACGAGCAACGATCCGGATCGACGCTAGAAAGGGGTTTCCGAGATTTCCAGCGCGGATGGCCGGGCCTTTGGCCAGGATGCGCGGATGCGGCCGCCTGCCGTGCACGGGTGTGGTTTCTTCCGGAACAGATTCAGTCCGCCAACTATCGAACGAGGTTCCTGCTCATGAATGCAAAGACGACGTTTCGCAACAGCTTGATGGCTCTGCTGGTGTCCGCCGCGTTCGCCTCGGGTGCCGCGATGGCCCAGGCCGCACCGCAGACCGACGTCCCGGGGCATCCCCGTGTCAACGAGGTCAACAACCGCCTGGAAAACCAGCAAGACCGCATCCAGGCGGGCGTGAAGAATGGCCAGCTCAATGCCAAGCAGACCACGCGCGACGAAACCCGCGACAACAATATCGCGGCGCGCGAGAGTGCCGACGAGGCGAAGCACAATGGCCATCTCACCAAGAAGGAAAAGCACAACCTCAACAAGTCCCTGAACCGGGACAGCCGTCAGATCCATCGCCAGCGCGTGCGCTGATCCGGCGCTCGAGCGATCGGATGCGTGGAAACCTCCTCGTACCCGCGAGGAGGTTTTTTTATTGCGGCACGGGCAGAAGGCTGGGCGCGCCAGGCAGTCGTCAGCGCAGCGACTTCAACCGGTACAGCGCCTCCAGCGCTTCGCGCGGGCTCAGCGCGTCGGGATCGACCGCGTCCAGCGCGTGTTCCACCGCCGACGGTGCGGGCGGCGCGAACAGGCCCAGTTGCGGCGAGGCATCGACGGCGGGCGCCGGCGCGCTGGCGTGGGCATGCATGCCGCGCTCCAGTTCGGCCAGCGTGCGCCGCGCGTCGGCGATCACGGCCTTCGGCAGGCCGGCCAGCGCGGCCACCTGCAGGCCGAAGCTGCGGTTGGCGGGACCGTCCTTCACCGCGTGCATGAACACCAGTTGCTCGCCGTACTCGACCGCGTCCAGATGCACGTTGGCGATGCCGGAATATTCGCCGGCGAGTTCGGTCAGCTCGAAATAGTGCGTGGCGAACAGGGTGAACGCGCGGCTGGCGGTGGCCAGGTGCACCGCGGCGGCACGCGCCAGCGCGAGGCCGTCGTAGGTGCTCGTGCCGCGGCCCACCTCGTCCATCAGCACCAGGCTGTGCGCGGTAGCGTTGTGCAGGATGTTCGCGGTCTCGCTCATCTCCACCATGAAGGTGGACTGGCCGCGCGAGAGGTCGTCGCCGGCGCCGATGCGGGTGAAGATGCGGTCGACCGGGCCGATCACCGCGCGTGACGCCGGCACGTAGCTGCCGATATGGGCGAGCAGCACGATCAGTGCGTTCTGCCGCATGTAGGTGCTCTTGCCGCCCATGTTCGGGCCGGTGATCACCAGCATGCGGCGGTCGTCGCCTAGGGTGAGGTCGTTCGGTTCGAACGGTTCCTCGCGCACCTTTTCCACCACCGGATGGCGGCCGCGTTCGATCGCGATGCCGGCTTCGTCGGCGAGTTCCGGCGCGCTCCAGTCCAGCTTCTCGGCACGTTCGGCCAGTGTCGCCAGCACGTCCAGTTCGGCGATCGCGGCGGCGGCCTGCTTCAGCGGTTCCAGTTTTTCGGTGAGCGTGTCGAGCAAGGCCTCGTACAGCGCGCGCTCGCGCATCAGCGAGCGTTCCTTCGCCGACAGCACCTTGTCCTCGAACTGCTTCAGTTCCTCGGTGATGTAGCGCTCGGCGTTCTTGGTGGTCTGCCGGCGCGTGTAGTGCGTGGGGGCCTTGTCCGACTGCGCCTTGCTGATTTCGATGTAGTAGCCGTGCACGCGGTTGTAGCCAACTTTCAGCGTGGGGATGCCGCTGGCGGTTTTCTCGCGCTCCTCCAGTTCCACCAGGTACTGGTCGGCGTGGGTGGAGAGGCGGCGCAGTTCGTCCAGTTCGGCGTCGTAGCCGTCGTTGATGACACCGCCGTCGCGTTGCAGCACGGGTGGTTGTTCGACGATGGCGCGTTGGAGCAAGGCGGCGTTGTCGGCATGGTCGCCGATGCGCTCGACGAGTGCGTGCAGGAGCGGGCTGTCCAGATTTCCGATGCGTTCCCGCAACTCCGGCGCCGCCAGCAAGCCGTCACGCAGCGTGGACAGGTCGCGCGGCCGCGCCGAGCGCAGCGCCACGCGGGCGAGGATGCGCTCCAGGTCGCCGATGCCACGCAGCGTGTCGCGCAGCGCTTCGTGGCGGCGGTTGTCGATCAGCGTGCCGATGGCCTGGTGACGGCCGCGCAGCACGTCGCGCGAACGCAGCGGGCGGTTCAGCCAGCGGCGCAACAGGCGCGCGCCCATCGGCGTCACCGTCTCGTCCAGCACGCCGAGCAAGGTGTGCTCGGTGCGGCCGCTGGGGTGCGTGTCGAGTTCGAGGTTGCGGCGGGTGGCCGCGTCCAGCGCGATGGTTTCGCTGGCCGCTTCCACCGCCATGCCGCTGAGGTGCGGCAGCGCGCTCTTCTGGGTTTCCTCGACGTAGCCGAGCAGGCAGCCGGCCGCACCGATCGCCAGCGGCAGCTTGTCCACACCGAAGCCGCCGAGGTCGCGCGTGCCGAAGAAACGGTTGAGTTCGCGCCGCGCGGCGTCGCTCTCGAAATGCCACGGCGGCCGCTTGCGCAAGCCGGGCAGGGCGGCGACCAGCTTCGGCCACGCCACGCTTTCGTCCACCAGGGTTTCGGCGGGCTGCAGGCGCGCGAGTTCCGCGGCCAGAGCCTCGGCATGTGGCACTTCGCTGAGCAGGAAACGGCCGCTGGAGAGATCCACCCACGCGAGGCCGTAGCCGTCCTTCGCGCCGGCGCCGATCGCCAGCAGCAGGTTGTCGCGGCGCTCTTCCAGCAGCGCGGCGTCGGTCACCGTGCCCGGCGTGACCACGCGCACCACCTTGCGTTCGACGATGCCCTTGGCCAGCGCCGGATCGCCGATCTGCTCGCAGATCGCCACCGACTCGCCGAGCCGCACCAGCTTGGCCAGGTAGTTCTCCACCGCGTGGTAGGGCACGCCCGCCATCGGGATCGGCGCGCCTGCCGACTGGCCGCGCTGGGTCAGCGTGATGTCCAGCAGCCGCGCCGCCTTGCGCGCGTCGTCATAGAACAGCTCGTAGAAATCGCCCATGCGGAAGAACAGCAGCACGTCCGGGTGCGTCGCCTTGGCGCCGAGGTACTGGCGCATCAGCGGGGTGTGCAGGGAGAGATCGTCGGCGGTCATCGGGGCGTTTGGCTGGAGGCGGCGAGCGCGCTAACGTGCGCGCTTCAAGACTTGGAGTTTCGCATGGTGCCGCCGTCCGTTCCTACCGATGCCGAACTGCGCGCGCAGGCCGAGGCCGTGGCGGAGTCCTGCCTGCGCCAGCGCCTGATGCTGGTGACGGCCGAATCCTGCACCGGCGGCTGGATCGCCAAGACGCTCACCGACCTGCCGGGCAGTTCGGCCTGGTTCGACGCCGGCGTGGTCACCTACAGCTACGAGGCGAAGCAGGCGCTGCTCGGGGTGGATCCGCGCACGCTGGAGCACACCGGCGCGGTGAGCGAAGAGACCGTGCTGGAAATGGTCTCCGGCGCGCTGGCCCGCTTCGGCGCGGGCGTGGCGGTGGCGGTCACCGGCATCGCCGGCCCCACCGGCGGCACGCCGGACAAGCCCGTGGGCACGGTGTGGATCGGCTGGAAGCGCCGCGGTGGCTACGCCCACGCGCTGCTGTGCCATTTCGGCGGCGACCGCGACGCGGTGCGCCGGCAGACCGTGGCGGCGGCCCTCGCCGGCCTGCGGAAAACCCTGACGGAATGAGGCGCCCCAAGCCGGCTGGCCGGCTTGACCGCTGTGGGATACTCGGAGTTCGTCGCTGATCGCAGCCCGTGAGACGCGATCCGGGCATCATGCCCTCCATTCACAGCCCAACCGGAACCAAGACGATGGATGACAACAAGCGCAAGGCGCTCGCCTCCGCCCTCGGCCAGATCGAAAAGCAGTTCGGCAAGGGTGCCGTGATGCGCATGGGCGACCGCGTCAACGAGGCGATCGAGACGGTTTCCACCGGTTCGCTGGGGCTGGACATCGCGCTCGGCGTCGGCGGCCTGCCGCGTGGCCGCGTGGTCGAGATCTACGGCCCGGAGTCGTCCGGCAAGACCACCATGACCTTGCAGGCGATCGCCAACTGCCAGCGCGCCGGTGGTACCGCCGCGTTCGTCGATGCCGAACACGCGCTCGATCCCACCTATGCGGAAAAGCTCGGCGTCAACGTCGACGACCTGCTGGTCTCGCAGCCGGACACCGGCGAGCAGGCACTGGAAATCGCCGACATGCTGGTGCGCTCCGGTGCGGTGGACATGGTGGTGGTTGACTCGGTCGCCGCGCTGACCCCGAAGGCGGAAATCGAAGGCGAGATGGGCGATTCCCACGTCGGCCTGCACGCCCGCCTGATGAGCCAGGCGCTGCGCAAGCTCACCGCCAACATCAAGAAATCGAACTGCCTGGTCATCTTCATCAACCAGATCCGCATGAAGATCGGCGTGATGTTCGGCAGCCCGGAAACCACCACCGGCGGCAACGCGCTGAAGTTCTACGCATCGGTGCGCCTGGACATCCGCCGCATCGGCGCGGTGAAGAAGGGCGAGGAAGTCATCGGTTCGGAAACCCGCGTCAAGGTGGTGAAGAACAAAGTGGCGCCGCCGTTCCGCCAGGCCGAGTTCGAGATCCTCTACGGCGAGGGCACCTCGCGCGAAGGCGAGATCATCGAGCTGGGCGTGGCACAGAACCTGATCGACAAGTCCGGTGCCTGGTACAGCTACAAGGGCGACCGCATCGGCCAAGGCAAGGAAAACGTGCGCCAGTTCCTGCGCGACAACCCCGCCATCGCCAACGAAATCGACGCCGAGCTGCGCGCCCGCCTGCTGGTGGGCGGTGCCGGCAAGGCTACCGCGGCGTCCGAGGAAGCGCTGGAAGAGGCGTGATCGCTCGCCGCTCCATTCCCTCCCCTGCGCGCAGGGGAGGGTTGGGGTGGGGTAGGCCTACTGCATGAAACGCCGCGACGGCGACTCCGGCAAACCCGGCCCCAGCGCCTACGACAAGGCGTTGGGCTTGCTTGCACGTCGCGAGCAGTCGAAGCGCGAACTCCGCCGCAAACTCGACCAGGGCGGTTACGCCAGCGGCGAATCCGACGCGGCGCTGGCCCGGCTTGGCGAGCAGCACTACCAGGACGACGAACGCTTCGCCGGGATGCTGCTGCGCAATCGCGCCGCCCAGGGCTACGGCCCGGCGCGCATCCGCATGGAGCTGAAGACCCACGGCCTGGCCGACGCCGCGATCCGCCAGCTGCTGGACGAGTGCGAGGTGGACTGGAACACCAGTGCGCTGAACCAGTTGCGCCGGCACTACGGCGGCAAACCTGCCGCGGATCGCGCCGAGCAGGGCAAACGGGCACAATTCCTCCTGCGCCGCGGCTTTGCCGCCGCCACGGTAAGATACGCAACCCACGCCGAAGTGGACGAGGCCGACGAGGAAACTTGATCGCGGCAGCGCCGCGGCGTGTCTCTCATGGACATTGCCGCCAACGCATGAAAACCGCCGACATCCGCTCCGCCTTCCTCGATTTCTTCCGCGCGAAAGGCCACACCATCGTGCCGTCCGCCTCGCTGGTGCCGGCCAGCGACCCGACCCTGCTGTTCACCAACTCGGGCATGGTGCCGTTCAAGAACGTGTTCCTGGGCAGCGAGAAGCTGCCCTATGTGCGCGCGGCCGATGTGCAGCGCTGCCTGCGCGCGGGCGGCAAGCACAACGACCTCGATGCCGTCGGCTACACCGCGCGCCACCACACCTTCTTCGAGATGCTGGGCAACTGGTCGTTCGGCGACTACTTCAAGCGCGAGGCGATCGCCTGGGCATGGGAGCTGCTCACCGGCGTGTTCAAGCTGCCGGAGGAGAAGCTCTGGGTCACCGTCTACCACACGGACGACGAGGCGTACGACATCTGGCACAAGCAGGTAGGCGTGCCGGCCGGGCGCATCGTGCGCATAGGCGACAACAAGGGCGCGCCGTTCGCTTCCGACAACTTCTGGCAGATGGCCGACACCGGCCCCTGCGGACCCTGCACCGAGATCTTCTACGACCACGGTGCCGACGTGGCCGGCGGGCCGCCCGGCTCGCCCGACGAGGACGGCGACCGCTACATCGAGATCTGGAACCTGGTGTTCATGCAGTTCGACCGTGCGCCCGACGGCACGCTGTCGCCGCTGCCCGCGCCCTGCGTGGACACCGGCATGGGCCTGGAGCGCCTTGCCGCCGTGCTGCAGCACGTGCATTCCAACTACGAGATCGACCTGTTCCAGCACCTCATCAAGGTGGCGGCCGAGCTCACCGGCACGAAGGATCTCGCCAACCAGTCGCTGCGCGTGATCGCCGACCACGTGCGCGCCTGCTCGTTCCTGATCGTCGACGGCGTGCTGCCGTCCAACGAGGGTCGCGGCTACGTGCTGCGCCGCATCATCCGCCGCGCCCTGCGCCACGGCTGGATGCTGGGCGTGCGCGGCGACTTCTTCTGGAGGATGGTGCAGCCGCTGGTCGAGGAAATGGGCGAGGCCTATCCCGAGCTCAAGCAGAAGCAAGGCTTCGTGGAAGACGCGTTGCGCACCGAGGAACAGCGCTTCGGCGAGACGCTGGAACACGGCATGCGCCTGTTCGACGAAGTGGCCGCGAAGTCGGGCAAGACCATCCCCGGCGCGGACGCGTTCCGCCTCTACGACACCTATGGTTTCCCGGTCGACCTCACCGCCGACATCGCGCGCGAGCGCGGCCTCGCGGTGGACATGGCCGGCTTCGAGCAGGCGATGAACGAGCAGCGCGAACGCGCCCGCGCCGCGGGCAAGTTCGAGGCCAAAGGCCAGATGCCGGCCGAGCTGGCCAGCCAGCTCGCGCCCGCCGTCTTCCTGGGCTACGAAGCGCTCGCGGCGCAGGGCAGCAAGGTGCTTGGCATCGTGCGCGACGGTCGCCAGTTGGAACAACTCGGCGAAGGCGAGCGGGGCTACGTGATCCTCGATCGCACACCGTTCTACGCGGAGTCCGGTGGGCAGGTGGGCGACACCGGCACGCTGTCGAACGGCGCGGGCCGCTTCGACGTGGCCGATACGCTGAAGATGGGCGGCGTGTTCTTCGGCCATGTCGGCACTTGGCATGGTGCGCAACCGCTCAAGGCTGGCGACTTGGTGGATGCGCAGGTCGACGCCACGCGTCGTCAGGCCATCGTGCTGAACCACTCCGCCACCCACCTGCTGCACGCCGCACTGCGCAAGGTGCTGGGCACCCACGTCACCCAGAAGGGTTCGCTGGTGGCGCCCGAGCGCCTGCGCTTCGACTTCGCCCACCACAAGCCGGTGAGTCGCGAGGAGCTGGCCGAGGTCGAGGCACTGGTCAACGCCGAAGTGCGCCGCAACGCGGATGCCGAAGTGCGCCACATGACCTACGACGACGCCATCGCCTTCGGCGCGATGGCGCTGTTCGGCGAGAAGTACGGCGACGAGGTGCGCGTGCTGAAGATGGGCGAGTTCTCCACCGAGCTCTGCGGCGGCACCCACGTGGGCCGCACCGGCGACATCGGCCTGTTCAAGATCGTCGCCGAGTCGGGCGTGGCCTCCGGTGTGCGTCGCATCGAGGCGGTCACGGGCGCCGGCGCGCTGGCCTTCGTGGAAGACGAGGAACGTCGTCTGGGCGAATTGTCGCTGCTGCTTTCCAGCAGCGGCGACGACGCCATCGACAAGCTGCGCCAGCTGTTCGACAAGCAGAAGAAGCTGGAGCGCGAACTGGAATCGCTGCGCGCGAAAGCCGCCGGCAGCGCCACTGCCGAACTGGCCGGCAGCGCGCACGAAGTAGACGGCATCAAGGTGGTCGCCGCGCGCCTGGAAGGGTTGGACGCCAAGGCCTTGCGCGACAGCGTGGACCAGCTCAAGCAGCAACTGGGCGACTGCGTGATCCTGCTGGCGGGTGCGGCCGACGGTCGCGTGTCGCTGATCGCCGGCGTGCACGGCCGCGCGCTTGGCCGCATCAAGGCCGGCGACGTGGTCGCGCACGTGGCGAAGCAGATCGATGGCAAGGGCGGCGGCCGACCCGACATGGCACAGGGCGGCGGCGTGGATGCGCCCGAGCTGCCGACCATCCTGGCAGGCTTGTCGTCGTGGGCAGCCGGCCAGCTGTCGGCCCGAACCTGACGTCAACCACAACCCCTGCCACAGGTCATGCCTGTGCGCATTGCACCAGTGATGGTTGCTCGCTAGTATCGCCCGAATACCGATGGGCGCTTGTTGCGCACGGCCGACCGGTTGTCGCGACAGGTAGCTGGATGGAGAGCCGGGAAGGCGGTAGGGCCTTCGACGGATCGATCGTCGAACCGCGGTGATGGACGCTCAGGGGTGAGGCACCATCTACGCGGTCTGGAACCAGGAATTAATGGAGTAGTAACCATGTTGATTCTGACCCGCAGGGTTGGCGAAACCCTGATGATCGGCGACGAGGTGACCGTCACCGTTCTGGGCGTGAAAGGCAATCAGGTGCGCATCGGCATCAATGCGCCGAAGAATGTCGCCGTGCATCGCGAAGAGATCTACCAGCGCATCAAGGGCGAGCACGAAGCAGGCGGCGGTTCCGCCTCCGGCGGCGACGAACACTGATCGCGGCATCCGGGCTTTACCTCAAGCCGGTCGGCGGTTATCCTTGCCGACCCTGCCGCAGCACCACAAACCCGGAGAGATGCCCGAGTGGCCGAAGGGGCTCCCCTGCTAAGGGAGTATAGGGTCAAAAGCCTTATCGAGGGTTCGAATCCCTCTCTCTCCGCCAGATACGCATACGCCCCCTCGTGGGGCGTTTTGCGTATCTGGCGGAGAGAGATGTGTGGACGAAGCCTCCGGTTCGACAAATTCGTCCGGAACGAATTTGGACAGCCGAAGGCTGGCCCTGGAGCGCGCAGCGCGGAGGGGTGAGCCCCATGGATGGGGCGACAATCCCTCGCGCCACGCCAACGTGACGCTGATCGAAGCGCCTCCTTGTGGGGCGTTTTGCGTATCTGGCGGAGAGAGAGGTGTGGACGAAGCCTCTGGTTCGACAAATTCGTCCGGAACGAATTTGGACAGCCGAAGGCTGGCCCTGGAGCGCGCAGCGCGGAGGGGTGAGCCCCATGGACGGGGCGAACAATCCCTCGCGCCACGCCAACGTGACGCTGATCGAGGCGCGCCCCCTCGTGGGGCGTTTTGCGTATCTGGCGAAGAGAGGTGTGGACGAAATCTCCGGTGATTCGGCGCAGCTTGCTGCTGCGGCACCCGCGCCACTTCCGGTAGCGGGAGCAGTATCGGTCTGTCTTCACCCCTCCATCAGGTGATCAATGCCCGTCCTCGTCGTTCTCCTGGCCCAGCCTCACCCAGTCGATGGCTTCGAGCACATAGGGAGCGAACAGGAAGTCCCGGATCCGGGTGATCCGGTTCTCTGCCCAGTCGATCAGGACAAAATGTGCGGGACTCTCCATCGGGGCGGTGCTGTCGAAGACCAGCATCGCCGGCCGCCCTTCGACCGCACCGAGGGCGAACCGCCATTTCGTCACTTCCGCGTAGCGCGTGAAATAGGGAACGATCTTGTCGCGCCCGTCCAGTTGCAGCCGGTTCACCAGGTCGAGCTTCACGTCGTCGGCGAGCATGGCGCGGATCGCATCGAAATCGCCGCTCTGGAACAGGTCCACATAGGCGGCGATCTTCCGCCGGGCTGCGTCGGGCATCAGCGGCAGCCGGGCGTCTTCGGGTGCCTGCGCGAGTCGGCGCAGCGCGGCGCGCCCGCGCTGCAGCGCCGACTTGGCCGCCGCCGGAGAGCACTCGGCGATGCCTGCGATCTCGTCGATCGAATGACCCAGGACGTCCTTGAGGATCACCGCGCAGCGCTGGAGCTCGGGCAGCCGCAGGAACGTCTGGAAGCTGATCGCGACGATGTCCGCCTCGGGCATCGGCGCTGCCTCGATGTCCTCGGTGAGCGGAACGACCGTGCCCCGGGACCGGACGCGCAGGAAATCGAGACTCGCGTTGTGGGCGATGCGGAACAGCCAGCCTTCGAGATGGTCCACCCCGGCGCCCTGGGCGCGCGCGTGCAGGGCCTTGACGAGGACGTCCTGCAGGATGTCCTCGCCATCGATCGCCGATCCGGTCATGCGCGCGCAGTAGCGATGGAGGCGCGGCCGCAGCGCTTTCAGGCGACCCTCGAATTCGTCCGTGCTCATGTCGGAACCTGCTGCGCTGGTGTGACCCGGCGGGCCAGGGATGGGATGCCGGCGAGTATTCGCGCGAGGGCGGCCGGTTGCGACAGGAAGGGAGAGTGGCTGCTCTCCAGCGTGTGGGGAGTCGTCTTGCCGCCGATGGTGGCGTCCATCGCCGCCATCATGTGATCCTGGCCGGCCAGGGGAATGGCGCAATCCTGCGTGCAGCGGATGTAATGGCGCGGCACCGTGCCGAATCGGTCCTGGGTGACCGCCGATGGCGCCAGCGCGCCAGCGTTTGATTCGTCGCAATGGAGCTGCGATGCGGCGTGCGTGAAATCGGCTTCGGGCACATCGTGGTAGAACGAGGCCTTGAGCAGCGACCGGTAGGCGTGGTCGGTCGACCCCGGGTGAATCCGGGTGGCGCCGATGATGGCGGGGTTGCCCACGAACAGCCGGGGCGCCAATGCCGAGGACAGCGTTTCGTGCCGGAGCATTTCGAGCAGCGTCATGCCGGTCGGCACCATGAACCCGGCGAGATACACGACCGCATGCAGCAGTGTCGGCACCTGCTCGGCTACCGCCGAAATCGTCATGCCGCCGGCCGAATGTCCGACCAGGACAACCCGGCCCCGCGAGGCAGCCTCCTTCACCAGTGCGACGACCGCCTGCGTCCGCTGGTCTTGCGTCACGCCGGCGCTGGGCGACGGCTCGGTGGCGAATGCGACGGGGTCGAACGGCACGCGATCAAGCGATGCCGGCGCAGTCGCATGAACCCCGGCGCCGGGGAGATCCAGCGTCATGGCCTCGAAGCCGCCGGCTTCGAGCAGGGGTGTGACGCGGTTCCACGTTGAACGGTTGTGCCAACCGCCGTGGACCAGGACAAAGACCGTCTTGCTTGCTGACATGGATGGGCTCTCTTGGTGTGCTGCCATCGTAGGCCGGGTCAGACGTCCCGGTTGGCGAATAGGAACATCTGGACGCCCGAGTCATCCGGCGCGAAAAGCCGGCGGTCCGCCCCGGCCGCCCGTCCCTCGGGGCTTGCGAACGCCCTTTCGATCGCCGCGAGGTCGTCGAAATGCAGCGTGCCGATCCGATGGATGCCGGCGGCGCCCACCGGGGTCGCGATGGGGCCATCGCTCACCTCGTATTTCCTGAGGCCGGGAATCTTCCAGGCGAGAGGCACGTGGATGTCGAAGTAATGCCGGTCGAATGCCTCGATGTCCTTCGGTGTACGGTAGATCACCAACATCCGGGCC
The DNA here is from genome assembly GCF_002001105.1 of Rhodanobacter sp. C06. Lineage (GTDB taxonomy): Bacteria > Pseudomonadota > Gammaproteobacteria > Xanthomonadales > Rhodanobacteraceae > Rhodanobacter_A. The sequence continues at coordinate 128,652 of NZ_MUNP01000038.1, forward strand.
ATGGCGGTTCTCCTCGTGGGTTTGCGTGGCGCAGGTTCTGGCAGGGGTGTCATCAACGGGCTTCGCGCGCCACCGTCGAACCCATGACCGAATCAAGGCTTGCCAGCTCGGCGATCTTCGGGAAGCAGGCTTTCATGCGCGGATCGTTGCGCATCGCCTCGACGGCAGCGGGACTTTCCCATTCGGAATAGATGACGACGCCGGCGCCATCCGTGGCCGCGATCAGCCGGGTCTTCCTCCAGCCGTGGAGCGTGCGGACCACGCTGTCGATGTTCTGCTTCAGGAGCGCGATCAGCGCATCCTGCTTGCCGGGTTCGACCTTCAGCAGGTTGATCAGGACGACGGACTCGTCGGACATGGCATGCCTCCTTCTGTTCGGGACATGCCAAGGACGATCCGGCAGGTGGAAACGGATCGCGGCGCGGAAGATTTTTTCGAGGCCCGGCTTCGCCCGTCATCTCGCGGCCACGCCCGGTGCGGTCGCGCATGCGTGCGGCGCGGAGGTCGGATACAAAAAAGCCGCGGCCTCGCTGCCGCGGCTTTCCCGTTCAACCGGGCGCAATCACCAGATCTTCACCCGCTTCTCCCCATCCCGCACCATCGCGTCGCCGCCCTTGCACCGGAACGCCTCGGCGAACGCGGGCATGTTGGACGGCGCGCCGATCGCGCGGAATTGCGCGGGGGCGTGCGGGTCGGTGTTGAGCAGGGTGAGCTGGGCTTCGGGACGGATGCTGCCGCGCCATACGCGGGCCCAGTTGAGGAAGAAGCGCTGGTCCTGGGTGTAGCCGTCGATCTTGGCCTTCGCCTCCGCGGGGTTCTTCGCCAGCGCCATCTGTAGCGCGTCGTAGGCCACGTTGAGGCCGGCCAGGTCACCGATGTTCTCGCCCATGGTGAGGCGGCCGTTGACGTGCTTGCCGGGCAGCGCCTCGTAGCCGTCGAACTGGGCGGCGAGCTTGTCGGCGCGCGCATCGAAGGCCTTGCGGTCGGCGTCGGTCCACCAGTTCGCGTTGTTGCCCTTCGCGTCGAACTTGCTGCCCTGGTCGTCGTAGCCGTGGCCCATCTCGTGGCCGATCACCGCGCCGATGCCGCCGTAGTTCAGCGCGTCGTCGGCCTTGGCGTCGAAGAACGGCGATTGCAGGATCGCGGCGGGGAACACGATCTCGTTCTTCTGCGGGCTGTAGTAGGCGTTGACGGTCTGCGGCGTCATGCCCCATTCGTCGCGGTCCACCGGCTTGCCGATCTTGCCCACCATGTAGTCGTAGTTGAATTTGCGCGCGGCCTGCACGTTCGCGTAGTAGTCGCCGGGCTTGAGCGTGAGGCCGCTCCAGTCGCGCCACTTGTCGGGGTAACCGATCTTGGGCGTGAAGCTGGCCCATTTCTCCAGCGCCTTTTCCTTGGTGGCGGGGCTCATCCAGTCGAGCTGCTCGATGCGCGCCTTGTAGGCGGCACTGAGGTTCGCCACCAGTTCCTGCGCGCGCTGCTTGGAGGCGGCGGGGAAGTGGTCGGCCACGTACAGCTCGCCCAGCGCCATGCCCATGCCGCCGTTGACGGTGGCCAGCACGCGTTTCCAGCGCGCCTGCATCGCCTGCTGGCCGTTCAGCGTCTTCTCGTTGAACGCGTAGTCTTCCTGCTGGAACGGTTTGGAGAGGTAGGGCGCGGCGCCGTCGATGGCGTGGAAGCGCAGGTAGGCCTGCCACTCGGCTACCGGCGTCTGCGCCAGCATCTGGTCGAATGCGGCGAAGAACTTCGGCTGCGACAGCGAGAAGCCATCGCCCACGTTCGCACCCTGCGCCTTGAAGAACGCGGCCCAGTCGAAGTGCGGGGTGATCTGGTCGGCTTCGGCGAGGCTCACGTAGTGGTAGCGGTTCTCCGGTTTGCGCATCTCGGTGGGCACCAGCGAGGCGGCGGCGAGCTTCGTTTCGAACGCCAGCACGCCCTTGGCCTGCGCCTGCGCGGCGGCGGCCGGCGTGCCGGTCAGCTCGAACAGCTTGGCGATGTGCGCCACGTAGGCGCTGCGGATCTTCGCGAAGTCGGGCTTGCTGTAGTAGTCGGGCGTGGGCAGGCCGAGGCCGCCCTGGCCGGCGTAGGCGATCTCGCGGTTGGAATCCTTGAAGTCGCCGTTGCCGTAGAAACGGAACGCCACCGGGCGGCCTTGCGCGTAGCTGTCGCGGATGTAGGCGGCGATGCCGGCGCTGTCCTTGAGGCCGGCGATGCGCGCCAGCGTCGGCTTGATCGGCGCGTAGCCGGCCCGGTCGATCGTGGCCTCGTCCATGCCCGCGGCATACAGCCAGCCGATCTTCTGCTCGATCGAGCCCGGCGTGGCCGCGGCCGCGTGCTTCGCCGCCTGTTCGACGATCGAATGCTGGATGTCCAGGCTGTCCTCGCGCAGCGCGTCGAATGAGCCCCAGCGCGTGCGGTCGGCGGGAATCGGGTGCGCGGCCACCCACTTCGCGTTGACGAAGCCGTTGAAGTCCTGGCAGGCGTTGATCTTGGTGTCCAGCTCGCGGATGTCGAATGAAGTGGCGGGCGCGGCGATCGCGCCGGTGGCGAGCGACAGGGCGACGGCCAGTGCCAGCGGCTTCGTGTAGCGATGGGTCATGCAGGTGATCCTCGGAGCGTTGCGGTGCCGCGCGATGCACGGGTGAAAGAATTTGCGAAACCGCAGGCTAGGGCAAATCCGCAGGGCAGGCCACAGTGACTTAGGTCATGGATGCGCCGGCGCATGGCGGCGACGATGGTCCGGTCGCCAGCCTCGGCGGCGAGCATCTACTATCCGCGCATGTCCGAATCTGCCCACCCCGTTTTCCGCCCGGCCACCACTGCCGACGTCCCCGCCATCGTGGCCTTGGTCGAATCCGCCTACCGCGGCGATTCCGGCCGGCGCGGCTGGACCACCGAATCCGACCTGCTGGACGGCCAGCGCACCGACGTCGCCGGCGTCGCGGCGCTGCTGGACCAGCCCCACGGCATGGTGCTGCTGGCCGAGCGCGACGGCGTGCTGCTGGCCAGTTGCCACATCGAGCGGCACGGCGACTCCGGTTACTTCGGCATGTTCGCGGTCGACCCCGCACAGCAGGGCGGCGGCCTCGGCAAGGCCGTGCTGGCCGAGGCCGAGCGCATCGCGCGCGAGTCGTGGCAGTGCCGCGCGATGCACATGACGGTGATCGTGCAGCGCGTGGAACTGATCGCCTGGTACGAGCGCCGCGGCTATCGCCGCACCGGCGAGTACCAGCCGTTTCCCTACGGCGACGAACGCTTCGGCATTCCTCGACGCGACGACCTGCGCTTCGAGGTGCTGCGCAAGGAGTTCGCCGGGGTGCCGGCATGAGCCTGGCGGGTGAGGGCTGGGTGCGGGTCGGTACGCGCAGCGAAGTGCTGCCGGGTGAGTTCAAGGTGGTGTTCGACGGCGACACGCCGATCGCCGTGTACAACATCGACGGCGATCTTTACGCGATCGAGGACGTGTGCACCCACGACGGTGGCGACCTTGCCGGCGGCGAGGTGTTCGGCTTCGAGGTGGAATGCCCGCGCCACGGCGCGCGCTTCGACTTGAGGTCCGGCGCGGTGATGCGGCCGCCCGCGGTGGAGCCGGTGGCCAGCTTCCCGGTGCGCGAGGAAGACGGCGCGATCTGGACGCGCGACGACCGCTGAATTTTTGCGATCTTCCCTGATCGCGGAAATCAAACGGGCGGCCATCCATGGCCACACTCTTCAGAAGTGGTAGACGAAGGCCAGTGATTCGGTGACCTGGTTGCGCGAGCCGTACTGGCGCACCAGCGGGCTGGCGGCGGCGTCGCCCAGCAGGCAGCCGTATTCCAGCGAAGCGGCCAACCCGGTGTGCTGGCTGGTGGGCAGGAACAGGTCGTATTCCAGCGCGGCGAGCTGGCTGCCCGTGTCCGGTTGCCACACCGGCACGCCCAGCGCCTGCGCCGAAACCGGCGTGATGCCGAAGAAGCGCTGCATCGCGCCACCGTTCATGGCCTGCCAGCGCAGCTGCAGCGATTGCTCCACGAGGCCGAGCTTGGGCGGGTCCCATTCCGCGTACAGCTCCAGGTAGGCGCCCGCGCCGTTGATGTCGTGGCTGAGGCGCATGCCGGCGTCGAGTTGCTTGTTGAAGTCCCATTCCAGATAGCCGCCGCCGGTGGCACGCGGCGCCAGCGTGGGGGTCTTGCCGCCGAGCTTGCCCAGGTCGTCGTGGTCGCGGCCCCACTGGAAGTCGCCGTACAGGCCGCCGTGCAGGTGCGTGTCGCGGATCAGGTCGTACTGCAGGCCATCCTCGGTGGACAGGCTGAAGCCGTACTGCGGCAGCTCGATGTCCACGAACGGAATCGGGTCGCTCCGGTGCATGCGCGCGCCGGCCCAGCTCGGCATGCGCTGCACGCCGGCACCGACCGCCAGCGTCGGCGCGTCGGCGGAGTCGGCCAGCGCGCGGAACGGCAGCGACAGGCACAGCAGGGCAGGCAGCAGGCGGGAGCGGGCGACGGACATTGGGCAGTAGCGATGGGGAGTCGGATCAGCTTAACGGCCGTACGCGCGTCCGGTTGTCAGCGATCACGTTTTCGCTCAGCGGCGGTTCGGCTCGCGGCCATGGCCGGCTGGGGGAAAGGACGCCGAAAGGCAGCTTGCCTACCGTGCCACTCATCATTGATGCGAGCGTGCCCCTGATGCCCGTTTCCGGCTGGACCATCCTCTGCGACTTCGACGGCACCATCTCCGTCGAGGACGTGATCGACTCGCTGCTCGACCGCTTCGGCCGTCCCGGCTGGGAAGTGCTGGAGCAGGATTGGCGCGCCGGCCGCATCGGCTCGCGCGAGTGCATGGCCGGCCAGGTCGAGCTGCTGCAGATGACCCGCGCCGAGCTGGACGAGCACCTGCGCGAGCTGTGGATCGACCACGCCTTCCCGGGCTTCGTGGCGAAGGCGCGCGAGTTGAATGTGCCGATCCGCATCGTCAGCGACGGCCTCGACTACGCGATCCACCAGATCCTCGGACGCTACGGCCTGGACGACCTGCCGCTGGCCGCGAACCATCTTGCGCCCGCCACGCCGCCCAAGCAGTGGCAGCTCACCTCGCCGTTCCAGGCCGAGGGCTGCCGCAGCGGCACCTGCAAGTGCGCCTGCGTGGCGCAGGCCCGTACCACGGGCGCCAAGACCTTGCTGATCGGCGACGGTGCGTCCGACTTCTGCGCGGCCGACCGCGTGGACTTCGTGTTCGCCAAGCACCGCCTGATCGAGCACTGCCGCGCCGCCGGCATCCCCTACATGCCGATCACCGGCTTCGAGGACGCGCTGGAATACCTGCCGCGCCTGCTTGACGGCACGCTGGCGAACCACGCGCGCTACCACGAGGCGGCGGCGGCCTGAGCGGCCGCTGCGCTTCCCGCGACACCCTCCACCACCGTTCCCCGGAACCCGACCATGAACATCGACAAGAACGCCGTCGGTTTCATCGACGACGCGCAACTGCTCGCCGACGAGGCCAAGTACAGCTCCTTCGGCGACACCGTGCATTACGTTGACCCGCCGAAGATCTTCCGCCACGGCGAAGGCAGCTACATGTTCGACACTGCCGGCACGCCGTTCCTCGACCTGCAGATGTGGTACTCGGCGGTCAACTTCGGCTACGGCAACAAGCGTCTCAACGACGCGCTGAAGAAGCAGATCGACGTGCTGCCGCAGGTGGCCAGCCAGTACCTGCACCAGACCCGCATCGAGCTGGCCAAGACCATCGCGCTGGACGCGAAGAAGAAGTTCGGCCTCGACGGCCGCGTGCACTTCAACGTGGGTGGTGCGCAGGCGATCGAGGATTCGCTGAAGATCGTGCGCAACGCCTGCAACGGCAAGAGCCTGATGTTCGCCTTCGAAGGCGGCTACCACGGTCGCACGCTGGGCGCCTCGTCGATCACCTCCAGCTACCGCTACCGCCGCCGCTTCGGCCACTTCGGCGAGCGCGCGATGTTCTTGCCGTTCCCGTATCCGTTCCGTCGCCCCAAGGGCATGACGCCGGAAGAGTATTCCGACAGCTGCGTGCGCCAGTTCGAGCGCCTGTTCGAGACCGAATACAACGGCGTGTGGGACCCCAAGACCAATCAGTGCGAATACGCCGCGTTCTACGTCGAGCCGATCCAGGGCACCGGCGGCTACGTGCTGCCGCCGATGGGTTTCTTCAAGGGCCTGAAGAAGGTGCTGGACAAGTACGGCATCCTGATGGTGTCCGACGAAATCCAGATGGGTTTCTGGCGCACCGGCAAGCTGTGGTCGATCGAGAACTTCGGCGTGACGCCGGACATCGTGGTGTTCGGCAAGGCGCTCACCAACGGCCTGAACCCGCTGTCCGGCCTGTGGGCGCGCGAAGAGCTGATCAACCCGACCGTGTTCCCGCCGGGCTCCACCCACAGCACGTTCAATTCCAACCCGCTGGGCACCTCGCTGGGTCTGGAAGTGATCAAGATGGGCTACGAGCTGGACTACGAGACCACCGTGCCGAAGAAGGGCGCGCACTTCCTCGACGGCCTGCGCGAGCTGCAGAAGAAGCACAAGGAAATCGGCGACGTCGACGGCCTGGGCCTCGCGCTGCGCGCCGAGATCTGCACCGACGACGGCTTCACCCCGAACAAGGCGCTGCTCGACAAGATGGTCGACATCGGCCTTGCCGGCGACCTGGAGCACAACGGCAAGAAGATCGGCCTCGTGCTCGACGTGGGCGGCTGGTACAAGAACGTGATCACGTTCGCGCCGTCGCTGGACATCACGCACGAGGAGATCGATCTGGCGATCTCGCTGCTGGATCAGCTGCTGACGAAGGCCAAGAAGGGCTGATCGCCCCTCGTGTGTTGCAAACAAAAGGCCCGGCGGGAAACCGCCGGGCCTTTTTCGTAAGTCTCTAAAAGCAGGTGCGCATCCTGTGCGTCAGAAGCCAGGCGTCGCGAGATTGCTGCTATTTGCCCCTGACACCTTTCCCACCTTACAACGCATTAGGCACTGGATATTGCTTGCCGTCGTATTTCAGAACGTAACGACCTCCGTCTTCGCTGGACTTGCCGTCGTCGCGCGAGGTGGTGGCGGTGACCTGCAGATCGTAGAAACCGTGGCTGGTATCCGGCAACACCCTCAAGGTGTATCGGGTGTTCTCGATGACGGTCGGCGCATCCGCCGGTGCGCTGGGGTTGCAGCGGTCGTTACCCTCCCGCACATAGCGCCAGGAAGAAAGGACCATGTCCGCCAGCACGCGACGGATATGCGTCCCTTCGCGGATGTAGAGCGAGCGCGAGGGTCCATCCCCGCCATCGCCGCAATTCGGCGAGGCCCATCCGCTCACGTCCAGGCCGAACGCCCGCACTCCCTTGGCAAGCACATAGCGAGCGGTGTCGATGTGCAGGCTGTCTGACTGCACGGTCAGCGTGGCGTCCTCGTAGATCTCGCCACGGTAATCGGCAACCACGTGACCGCCCTCGACGATCGCCAGCAACAGGCGCTTGCCGTCCTGGTCACCCGTGTCATACGCCAAGGCAACATAGAGTTGCCTGCGATTTTCGGGGTTGGGCTTGCATGCAGCTGCGACAACGGCTGATGCACCGGAGTCACCATCTGCCCCGGCATCCACCAAGCCACGCAGCTCCAGCTGTTCGGATACCGACTGGATCAGCACAGACTGGCAGGACTGACCCTTCTGCGAGCCGGCGGCGCCGTCCTGTGCGTGGCACCGCGCTGCAAGCAGCCCCGCGCCAAGCAACACCACCCATAGCCCCTTCATCAAACTCTCTCCCCTTTTTCCTGACGTTGCCTGGCGCCTTGCCTTTGGCGCGAATCTTGGCCAGTGGGCGCGTCCCATGATCGCCACAGGCGAGGCGGTACCCAATGAGGCACCCTCCCCGAATCACCCGCTGGCTGTAGCGATCACTGCACGGACTCGACTTCGACGTAATGCTTCCCGTCGAACCGCCACAGCGTCCTGTTAAGTGCCGTGGGACCACAGGGTATGCGCGTTGGATCGATATCGACTTCATCGTCCGACTTCTCGCTGTCAGCGCGGCGCTCCGCGTCCCAGATGTCAGTCAATCCATGGCTTTGTTGCCCACCCATACACAGCACGGTAACAGACCTATGCGCGGCGAAGCCTAGGTCCATTTGTCCCTGACACCTTTTCGCAAGGAAATCGGCGACGTCGACGGCCTGGGTCTGACACTGCGCGCCGAGATCTGCACTGACGACGGCTTCACCCCGAACAAGGCGCTGCTCGACAAGATGGTCGACATCGGACTCGCCGGCGACCTGGAGCACAACGGCAAGAAGATCGGCCTGGCGATCTCGCTGCTGGACCAGTTGCTGACGAAGGCCAAGAAGAGCTGGTCGCCTGTCGCGTGTTGCAAACGAAAGGCCCGGCGGGAAATCGCCGGGCCTTTTGCTTTACCCCACCCTTTCCGGGGAGGATGCCCGCCCGTGTCGATTTATCTGCCGGTCGTTCGTTGCATGGGTGGAAGGGTGCGCGGCCAAGGCGTACGACGTCCGAAACCGGAAGGAGCGCCAGTCGTGGAGCGTGGGTGGCGATCGTTCGCATCGGCAGCACCCATCGGGATACTTCAACTTGATACGGAACCACTTGCCATGAAAAATACTGTTCGAACCGTTTTTCGACCGTTTGCCGCTGGCTTGGTTGCCATCTTGATCGGCATGCATGGCCCGGCGTCCCGCGCGGCTGACGTGCCCGCGCCATCCGCCATGCCCCCGGTGGCTGCGCCGCCCGCCGGCGTGTACCACCTCGACAAGGCCCATGCGAGCCTCCAGCTTCGTGTAAGTCACATGGGATTCTCGACGTACACCACGCGATTCAGTCGCTTTGATGCGGCCTTGACGTTTGATCCGGGCAACATATCCGCGTCCAGGCTGGTGGCTACCGTTGAAACAGCCTCACTCGAAATGGATGCGGCACCAAAGATGTGCATCGATATCGTAAAGGGGCCGCAGCTTCTCGATGCAACAAAGTTTCCCAAGATCGTCTTCCGCTCGGAAAAAATCCAGATGACCGGTGCCAAGTCATTCGAGATCGAAGGCACCCTGGACCTGCACGGTGTCACTCGTCCATTGACGCTGACCGGCACTTACAACGGCGGCTATGCAGGAATACCCGGCATGGACCCACATGCGCGCATTGGATTTTCCGCGCATGGAGCCTTCAAGCGCTCGGACTTCGGCATGGGATTTGGCGTGCCCGCGCCGGGCACGACGATGGGGGTAGGTGACTTGATCGACGTGACCCTGGAAACCGAGTTCATTGGGCCTGCGTTGGGGAACACTGCCGGCAAGTCGCACTGACGCCAGTTATGAGATGCGGTGCGGGCGTAGGCAGGTATGGCGATGCCTTTTCGGCCGGACAGGAGATCCGGTCGAACAGCCCAGACACGGCTCACGGACTTTCTTTCCGGCCAGGGATGGACGGAAAGCGGCGCCGCGGGGTGGCCTTCTCTTTGGGTTACTTTTCTCTTGGCCACGCAAGAGAAAAGTAACTCGGGCGCCGGCAGGCGCACGAAACCACTTTGTTGCTTGCGCCAGCACAAAGGCACTGGATTCCTGCCTTCGCAGGAATGACGAGCAAAGCGGTGGGCCTGCTTGGGACCTTGAGGCGCTTGGATCAGGGCGCCCGCTTCAACGCCAGCACGGCATTGAGCCCACCGAACGCGAACGAGTTGCTGAGCACCGCCCGCACCGGCATCTCGCGCGCCACGTTCGGCACGTAGTCCAGATCGCAAGCCGGGTCGGGCTTGTCGAGGTTCGCGGTGGGTGGCACCACGCCGTCGCGCAGCGCGCCGATCGCGGCCACCAGTTCCAGCGCGCCGGAGGCGCCCAGGGCGTGGCCGTGCATGGACTTGGTGGATGACACCGCGAGCTTGTCGGCGTGCGCGCCGAAGGCGAGGCGGATCGCGCGGGTTTCGGTGCTGTCGTTGGCTTGCGTGCCGGTGCCGTGGGCGTTGATGTAGTCGACGTCCTCGGGATTGAGCTCCGCCTCGGCGAGCGCCTGGCGCATGGCGCTGGCGGCGCCTTCGGCGCTGGGCATCACGATGTCGCTGGCGTCGGCGCTCATGCCGGTGCCGGCGAGTTCGGCGAGGATGGTGGCGCCGCGCGCGCGGGCGTGTTCCAGCGACTCCAGCACGAAGATCGCGGCGCCTTCGCCCAGCACCAGGCCGCGGCGGTTGGCGCTGAACGGGCGGCAGGTGTCGTCGGACAGCACGCGCATCGCTTCCCAGGCGCGCAGCGCGCCGTAGCTGAGGCAGGCCTCGGTGCCGCCGGTGACCGCCACGTCGGTCAGCCCGAAGCGGATCATCTGCGCGGCCTGGATGATCGCGTGGTTGGCCGAGGCGCAGGCGCTGGCCACCGCGTAGGTGGGGCCGCGCAGGCCGTAGGCGATGCTGATCTGGCTGGCCGAGGCGTTGGTCATCAGCCGCACGATGGTGAGCGGGTGGGTGCGGCTGGCCTTTTCCGCGTAGATCCGGCGGCTCTGCTCGTCCTGGGTGGTCTCGCCGCCGACGCCGGTGCCTACCACCACGCCGGTGCGCAGGCCGAGGCCATCGCGGGCGAAATCGATGCCGGAATGCGCGATCGCCTCGCGCGCCGCGTGCAGCGCGAACTCCGAGGTGCGGTCGAGCAGGGGCAGGGTGCGCTCGTCGATGCCGGTGGCGGGGTCGAAGCTTTCCGGCACCTGGGCGGCGATCTTCACGCGCAGCGTGTCGCTGTCCCGGTGGCGCAGCGGGCCGATCGCGCTGCGCCCTTCGCGCAGGCCCTGCCACAGGGCGCGGGCGCCCACGCCCTGCGGGCTGATCGCGCCCATGCCGGTGATGACGACCCGGCGTGTCTCGATGGTGGGCATTACGGGCTGCCTTCGCCTGCGGCGGCCTTCTCGTCCAGCGCCTTCTGCACGGCGTCGACCAGGCTCTGCGCGGTGTCGCTGTCGAAGTTGGCGCCCTGCTGCTCGGGGAAGTGGATGTCGAAGTGTTCCTCGATGTCGAAGATCAGCTCGATCGCCTCCAGCGAGGCGACGCCGAGATCCTTCAGCGTGGATTCGGGCTTGACGTTCGCCACGTCGACCTTGGCCTGCTTGGCGATGATCTCGAACACTTGCTGCTGGGTCGTTCCGGTCATGACGGATCCTTGGTGGCAGGCGACAATGGGCACGCCCGGGCCGGTGAACCGGCACGGGCGACCCCCATAGTCTAGGCAAACCCGCTTACTCATGCCTTTCATTTCGCAACTGGAACCGGACGCACTGCTCACGGCGTTCATGGACGAGCCGCCGATCGGCTTCACGGTGGCGCGCTCGCCGCAGGGCATGCCGGGCTTCACGGCGCCGTTCGACCTGCTGACCACGGCCGACGACGCGCTGCGCCGCCGCGTGGCCGGGCTGCCGCTGGCGCGGCACTGGCGCCGGCTGCTGACCTGGCGTACCCGTTTCGCCGGGAGCACGGTGACCGAGTACGCGCCGCTGCCCCCCGGCGTGTCGCCCGCCGGATTGGCGAAGGACTTGAAGGCCGCCTGGGGGCGCGAGTGCAGGCTGCTCATCGTGAAGGACATCGCGCAGGATTCGCCGCTGCTCGACGCCGCCGCGAACGCCCATGCCCGCGACTTCGCCGCCGCCTGCGCGGCGCAAGGCTTCGTCCTGCTGGAAGGGCAGGCGCTGGCCTACGTGCCCATCGATTTCGGCTCGGACGACGAGTACCTGGCCAAGCTCAGCTACAGCCGCCGGAAGAACCTCCGCCGCAAGCTGCGTTCGCGCGCGCAGCTCGAGATCGAGGTCGTGCGCACCGGCGATGCGCGTTTCCTCGACGAGGCTACGCTGGCGGCGTACTACGCGCTGTTCGACGCGGTGTATGCGCAGAGCGAGATCCACTTCGACCGCCTGAGCGCGGACTACTTCCGCCGGCTGCTGCAGGACGCGGAGAGCGGTGGCGTGCTGTTCGTGTACCGGCACGTAGGCAAGATGGTCGGCTGGAACCTCTGCTACGAGCACGATGGCAAGCTGATCGACAAGTACGTCGGCTTCGCTTACCCCGCGGCCCGCGAGCACAACCTGTACTTCGTGAGCTGGATGCACAACCTGGGCTACGCGCGCGAGTGCGGCCTGACGCATTACGTGGCCGGCTGGACCGACCCCGAGGTGAAATCTTTCCTCGGCGCCAGCTTCACCTTCACCCGCCATGCGGTGTACGCGCGCAACCCCGTGCTGCGCGCGCTGCTGCGCAAGCTGGGCGGCCATTTCGAGAGCGACCGCCAATGGCAGGACGCTGCGGAGAAAGACAATGAGTGAATGTCATGCGATGAGTTGCGCCGCCAGCCCTGTACCTGTCGTGGGTCGGGCTTCAGCCCGACATGCCCGATGCGTCGGGCTGGAGCCCGACCCACGAACCGCGGGGGGGCGCGCGTGAACATGTCCGTGCAACGCCCCGTCGTGCTCGACATCGACGGCTCGGTGGGCGAGCTGCCGAACCGCCTCGTGCTGCCCTTGGCCGAATGGCAGGAAGCGATCCGCTTCGGTTGTTCGCTGGCCACCATGCGCCGCTTCCGCACACTGCTGGATGCGCGGCTGCCCGCGCAGTACGGCACCGTGTTCACCGGCTCGGGCGATTTCCACCATCTCAGCTGGCCGCTGATCGCGCGGCTGAAGCCCGCCACGGCTATCCAGGTGGTGGTGCTGGACAACCATCCCGACAACATGCGCTTCCCGTTCGGCGTGCACTGCGGTTCCTGGGTACGCCGCGTGGCTGCGCTGCCGTTCGTGGATCATGTGCACGTGCTGGGCATCACCTCGGCCGACATCGGCGCGAGCCATGCCTGGGAGAACTACCTTGCCCCGCTGCTGCGCGGGAAATTGACGTACTGGAGCATGGGCGTGGACACCGGCTGGTCGCGCCGGCTGGGCATCACGCGCGCCTTCCGCGGCTTCGACACGCCCGACGCGCTGGTCGATGCCTTCGTCGAACAGCAGCGCACGCAAACCCGGCCCACCTATCTCACCATCGACAAGGACGCGTTCGCGCCCGAGGTGGCGCATACCAATTGGGACCAGGGCCGCCTGCAACTCGACCACGCGCTGGCGCTGATCGGCAGCCTGCGGCAAGGCCTCGCCGGCAGCGACATCAACGGCGAGGTCTCGCACTACCGCTACCAGGCCTGGTGGAAGCGCAAGCTCTCCGCGATGGACGAGCAGCCCGAGATCGATCCCGCCCAGCTCGCCGGTTGGCAGGCGCAGCAGCATGCGTTGAACTTGAAGCTGCTTGAAGCCATCGCGGAGCGTGGCTGATTTCAGTCGCTGGTGATCCCAGGCACGCCGCGGACCAGTTCGAATTCCTTGTCGCTCTGCCACGGTTCATTGCCGTTGGTCGGGTGGTGCGGGGCACGCACATTCGGCCTTGCCTGCGCTGAAGGGTAATCGGCGGCCACCTGTGGTTGAACGTCAACAACCCAACAACGGGGGCGCAGATCAGTCGGCATCGCCCCGGCCGGAAGGTGGCTGTTTTTCGGGGACGCAGGCCAGTTGCAGGGCGTCGCAGCGTTGCCCTTGCGCGCACCCGCCGGTTCGGCCGTAGCAGGTACAGACTGCATTGCCATTTTCCCCGTGTACGCCAAAGCCAAGGCAGGCCTTGCCGTTGATGCACGTTCCCCAACCGCCGTGAAGGCCGTGCGGAGCACAGTCGCCCTGGCTGGCCACGCGTTCCCACACGGGCGCTGATGGCATCGCCGGCAGCGGCGCGAACTTGGGCGAAGACTGGGCGACCGGCGAGGATTTCGCGTGTTCGTTCGCGGGTGGTCGTCCGGAGCACCCCGGCAAGACCGCCAAGGCAAACAGCAGCAACACGAACGATGAGTGTCCGGACAGCATGTGGCCAAGCATCGCTTTGAGCCTGATCATGACGATTGCCTCCTCGCCGGCCCTCAGTAGGCGTAGTTCGCCTGCTGCAGGTGTTGTGTCTCACCCAGGTAGGTCCAGCGCTTCGGGCATCCCTGCGAGGAATCGGTGAGAAACCTCATCCAGACCGAACTGGCGCCTTGCCAGCCAACCTGGAGCATGGCGTCGTAGTCGCCCCAGTATCCACGGCCAGAGTCGGAGCACACCGGGGTATTGCGCAGGATATCCACGGGAAAGATGACCAGCGGGTCGTCCGTGTTGGGGAAATAGCCCAGCGTGGCGCGCGAGACATTCACCGTGCCGGTGTGGCCGTAGTGATAAGCCCACGTCGCTTGCCAAGTCGGCGGCAAGCCGATGAAGCCGGGCCACGCGGCCACTTCGGGGTTGATGACATCGACCTGCGAGTTGCCCGGACCGCCGCCCTTGAAGACCCACTGGGGTACCTGCGCACAGGCATGCAGGTCGGCGTAGCACGCGCTGGCGTCGATGTAGCGCGGACCGTTGGGCGAGTCGCGTCGGACGTACAGCAGGCGGATGGCGTCGCTGCCGTTCGGCGACGATGCCCCGACGTCGTACGACATGCTGTTGCCGAACCGTAGCGTCAACTCGGAACCGTCCACCTGGGTGCCGAAATCGAGCGAGCCGTAAAACACCGTGGGATAACTCGCCTGAATCGGCTTGCCCCACGAACCGCCAGACCAGCGATTGAGGTAGATGTAACTGTTCTGGTCTTGCCCGATCACCTGGGCGGCGACGTAGACCGAACCGTCGCGGGCCGCGCGCAGGCGCGGGTGGGCCGCAACATACATGCCCGGGAAAGGAGGTGCGGTGAGCTTGAAGCTGCCGCTGTCGCTGGGGCTGCGATACACGGCAATCTGGCTGGTCGCGACGTCCACGAACGCCGCGAAGACCTCCCCGGTATTCGATGCCACCATGCTCCCGCCATCGTAAAAATGGCCTTGGGTGGCGTCACCCACGCCTTCCACGGGCGAGGTGTCGGTCACGCACTGGTAGTTGGCAAAGGTCTTGCCGGAGTCGGTCGACTTGGCGATACACGCTCCCCCAATGTAGGACTCGGGAGCGAACGGGTCGACCGATCCATCGATGCCGCCAGCCGGGAACTTGCCGTTGGGCATCGCGAGGTTCGAGATGAACACGACGCTGTAGTTGGTCTGCGAGGTGGTGATCGCCGGATCGCCCCACAGCACCGCCCAGCCCTTGGGAGGCTTGAGCTTGCCGCCGTAGTGCCAACTGCCGCCCCTGTCGTCCGAATAGGACCAGCCCAGGTTGGAGGCGCCCTTGCTGATGTGCCGGGTCGTGCTGGTATAGGTAACGGCATTGCCGGCGTTGGTGTCGTCGTTGTACGTCACCACGATGCGCGTGACACCCCCGGCCAGCGCAGTGGTCGCCGCTGTTTCGCTTTGGGTTCCCGATGCGGTGGGATCGCCCTTCGCCCCGGTTACCTCGTTGTCGTTGGAGCATGCCAACAACAAACCGGCCAGCAGCAAGGGGGCCAAGACCTGGCAAAGCCTGGTGCGAGACGAGCGACTCGCGGGTCTCGAAGTGAATCCGCGCATAAGGACCTCCTAGAGGACACAGCGCACATCCGACCGAGGCGGCGAGGATACATCCGTGGAGGAACGGGAAACCAGTGGCCGGACGTACCCGCGATTTGGTGCGGCGGGACCTTCTTCCGTCCGTGCGGCAGACTGTTTCAACTTTGCGACAACACGGCCATCAGCGTCCGGCAAATGCCATCGAAATCCCGCTCGCCCATCCACTCGCCGTTGCCGATCGTGAGGCTGCGCGCGGCGAAGTCGCGGGCGTTCGGCACGTCGCACGCAGGCACGATGCCGGCGAGGTAGGCGTAGTCGGGCAGGGAGTGGATGAACAGGCGGCTTACGCCGAGACCGGCTTGCCAGAGTTGGTCCAGCGCGGCGTCGCGGCGACGCTGGTCGGGCAGCAGCAGGAAGAAGAACGGCCAAGTGCCGTGCGCGCCGGCGGGGTCGTCCAGGACGGTGACGCCGGGGAGCGCGCGCAGGCGCGGCAGATGGCGCTGCGCGCGGGCGGTGCACTGTTCGATGAAGGCAGGCAGGCGCCGGGCCGCATGCGCGCCCACGGCCTGGCGCCAACGGCCCACGGCGTGCAGGGGCAAGGGCAGGGAGAAGTCATCGCCCACCGCGGCCACCGGGTCGCCATCGCGCAGCGCACGACGCAGCGGATCGCCGTAGGCGAGGCGCAGGCCGCGCGGGCGGTACAGCGCGGCGTAGCCCAGCAGCTCCACGCTGCGGCGCAGTTCCCAGCCAAGCTGGTATGGCGCGATGCGCGCAGCGGTGCGGGCGAGGCGTTCGCGCAGATCGGGATCGCGCGCGGCGAGCAGGCCACCTTCGTAGATGGAGAGGCCCTTGCCCGCGGCGAGGCTGAAGAAGCCGAGGTCTCCGGCGAGGCCCACGCTGCTGCCGTCGCGCCGTGCGCCCAACGCCTGCGCAGCATCCTCGATCACGTAGGCGCCCACGTTGTTGGCCACCGCCAGCGCATCGTCCACGTCGGCCACGCGGCCGGCGAGGTGGGTGGGCAGGATCGCCAGCGTGCGCTCGTCGCAGGCGGCGCGCAGTGCGTCCGGATCCATGTCGTAATGGCCGAAACGCAGGTCGCACAACACCGGTTCCAGCCCGGCCTGGTGCACGGCCAGCGGCACCAGCGGGCACGTGTAGGCGGGCATCACCACGCGGCGGCGCGCAGGCTGCCGTTCGCGCAGCGTGGCCAGCGCGATCAGCAGTGCGGCGGTGCCGGAGCAGGTGAGTTGCAGCGGCGGCGTGCCCAGTTGCGCGGCGATGTCGGCGGCCAACGTGGCCCGGCCGGGGCGCAAGTCCGTCAGCTTGAGCGGCAGGCCGGCGGTGGGCGGCAGTTCGTGGTGGCGGCGGGGCAGCATGCGCACGGCCGGATTTCAGGCCCGTGCCGGGCTTTCGTCAGCGTCAGGCACGTGCTCGCGGCTCTCGGCCAGCCCCAGGCAGACGATGCCGGCGACGATGGCGATGGCACCCAGCACGCGCGGCAGGGTGAGGTGCTCGTCGAACAGCCACACCGACAGCAGCATCACCGACACGACCTCCAGGTGCGAAGCGGCGAAGGCGGGGCCGATCGGTGCGTGCTTCAGCAGGCTCATCCAGGTGAAGAACGCGCCCACGTAGCCCACGATGGCGCCGTAGATCCACGGTGCGCCGAACACGCGCAGCAACCAGGCCACGTCCGCCGTCACCGGCAGCGCATGGGTGCCGGCGTATTTGAAGCTGATCTGCGCCAGGGTGTCGAAGCCCATCAGCAAGGTGAAGCCGATCAGGTAGAACCAACCGCGCTTCATCCGGCTACCCCCACGATGGTCACGCCCAGCGTCACCAGCATGATGCCGGCCACGCGCAGGCGGGTGAGTTTCTCGCCGAACAGGAAACGCCCGGCCACCATGATCGCCACGATGTTGATCGAGCCCAGCAGCACGCCCTCGGACAGCGGCACCAGCGAGAGGAAGGCGATCCACACCAGGAATTCGACCACGTAGCAGCCGATGCCGATCCACAGCCACGGACGTGCGGCCATGTGCTTCCAGCGCGCAAGGCCGTCGCCCGCGTCCTTGTCGCCGGCGGCGGCCTTGAACGCGAGCTGGCCGCCGGTGTCGAGCACCACGTTGAGCAGCCACAAGATGGCTACCAGCGGCGAAATGCCTCCCGTGGGCATGTCAGGCCGCGACGCGCTGGGGGATGTCGGCCGCGGCGACGCGGTCGAAGAACGCGGCGGAGCGCTCGATCAGGGTGCGGCGTTCCTTGTCGATCGTGATCATGTGGTAGCTGTCGTCCAGCAGCAGCAGCTCGACCGGCGCGCTGACCTCGCGCATCACCAGTTCGGCATTCTTGATGCTGGCCACGTCGTCCTCGCTGGCGTGCGCCACCAGGCAGGGCGCGGTGACCTGCGAGAGCTGACGGCGCACCGCGGCGGACAGTCCGTACATCTCGGCCAGCGAATACCAGGGATTGCCGGGCAGGCCGGCGGCGGCGCTGTCGCCGCCCAGCATCGCGGCGCTGACCTGCGCGCGCAGACGCTCGTCGCGGATGCCGTAGGGTGGTTGTTCCATGAAGCTGCGGTCGCGGCCGATGCCGAGCTTCTTCAGCAGCGGCAGCATGAAGGACATGCGCGCCATCCGCGGGATGCTCCAGCCATCGTAGCGGAAGGTGGCGCCGTACACGCCCACACCGGCGACCTGCTCGGGGCGGTCGGCGGCAAGCTTCAGCGAGAGCAGGGCGCCCATCGACAAGCCGCCCACGAACAGGTGGTCCACCTTCTCGCGCAGTGCGTCGGCGGCCTGTTCCACGCTGGCGTACCAGTCGCGCCAGCCGGTGGCGAGCAAGTCGTCGGCATTGCCGCAGTGGCCGGCCAGCTGCATGCCGTGCACGGTGTAGCCGGCCCGGTTCAGGCCCTTGCCGAGCAGCTTCATTTCCATCGGCGTGCCGGTGAGGCCGTGGATCAGCAGCACGCCGCTGCGGCCACCTTCGAAGAAGAAATCGGTTTGCTGGATCACGCGTGACACCCAAGACGAATCGAGCCGCTGGAGGCGGCTTTTCAGGTGTACAGCTTCGCAGTGGGCGGTTTCTTCAGTCTTTCGACTGGTGTGGCATTGGCCTGGTGTCTGCTTTTTTGCGAAGAGCTTTCGGGCGCCGGCAGGCGCACGAAACCGCATTGAAACTGGCGAAAGCACAGAAGCAAAAGCCCCTCTCCCCTAACCCCTCTCCCGCAAGCGGGCGAGGGGAGTCGGATCAAGGCTTGCCGTCGGGCAGGAACCGCACGATCACCCGCTGCCCGATGCGCAGCTGCTGCTCGGGCTGGTCGAAGGCCAGCACGCATTCCACCGTGCGCGCGTTGGCGCGGATCTGCGGATCGTTCTCCAGCGTGGCCGGGCCGTAGACCTGGCCCACGCGCAGCACGTGGGCGCTCCAGTGGCCGTTCTCGGCGTCGTCGTTGGCGACGACTTCGGCGCGCATGCCGGGCTTCACCGCGGTGACGAAGCTTTCGTTGAGTTCGGCGCGCACGATGCGCGGCTTGTTCGGCAGCAGGGTGAACAGCGGGCCGGCGCCGGGCGAGACGCTGGCGCCGGGCTGGGCCACCACGTGCACCACCAGCGCGTCGAACGGCGCGCGCAGGCTGCGCTGGGCCAGTTCGTACTTCGCTTCGGCCAGTTTCTGCGCGGCCATGTCCACCGCGGCCTGGTCGGCGTCGTGCTCGGCGCCGAGCTGGTTGCTGGCCTCGCGCGCGTCGTCCGCGCTCTGGCCGTCGCCCGCGCCGGCGGCGGCGGCGGCGGCGAGCCGGTCGGCACGCTGCTTCGCGGCAGCCTGCTTGATCGCCAGCAGCTTGAGCTGGGCCTGCGCCTGCTCCAGCTGCGCCTGGGCGGCGTCCATCGCGAGCTGGGCGGGGCGGGTGTCCAGCGCGGCCAGCAACTGGCCTTGCTTCACCTGTTCGCCCTCGTGCACGGCGACGGTGGCGAGCGTGCCTTCGCGCGGCATCGCCAGCGCGAGCAGGCCGCCCTCGATGTCGACGCGGCCGCGCGCCACCGCGGCGTAGCTGGGCGCGGCCGCCGTGGCGGTGGCCGGTTCCGCGTGCTTGGAGCAGGCGGCGAGCAGCAGGGTGGCGGCCAGCGCGAATCCGGTGGGCCGCAGCAGCGCCGCGAGGCGCGCGGACGAAGACGGGCGGGAGGCGGTCGGCTTCATGGCGGGGTTTCCTTGGTGGCGACGGCGTCGGGGCGCCGGTCGCTGAGAATGCGGCCGTCTTCCATCGCCAGTACCCGGTCGGCATGCGCGACCAGGCGCGGGTCGTGGCTCACGCACAGCACGGTGGTGCCGTGGGTGCGGGCGATGGTGTGCAGGATGTCGATGATGGTCTGGCCGTTGGCTGCGTCCAGCGCGCTGGTGGGCTCGTCGGCGAACAGCAGCTCCGGTTCCTTGGCCAGCGCGCGGGCGATCGCCACGCGCTGCTTCTCGCCGCCGGAGAGTTCCGAGGGGCGCAGCCTAATGCGGTGGGCCAGGCCCACTTCCTCCAGCGAGCGGCGCGCGCGTTCGCGCGCTTCCTGCTTCGACAAGCCCATGTGGTTGAGCGGCAATTCCACCTGTTCCAGTGCGGTGAGCGCGGGGAACAGGTTGAAACCCTGGAACACGAAGCCGGTGTGCTGCAGGCGGAAATGCTCCAGCGCACGCAGGTCGAGCTGGCCCAGTTCGCTGCCCAGTGCGTGCACGTGGCCGCTGTCCACCTTCTGCAGGCCGCTGAGGACCGCTAGCAAGGTGCTCTTGCCACAGCCGGAAGGGCCGGAGATCAGGGTGAGTTCGCCGGGATCGATGTCCAGCGACAGCTGGTCCAGCACCTGGGTGTGCTGGCGGCCGGAATCGAAGGCCTTGCACACGCGGTCGGCGCGCAGGATCGGGGCGCGCGGCGTCGTGGCAGTGGCGATGGCGTGCGGCATCCCGTTCACCTCAGCAAGGTGGCCGGATCGATGCGGCGCATGCTGCGCATCGCCGCCATGCCGGAGACCGCGGCCTGGCCCATCACCAACGCAATGCACGCGATCGCGGCCAGCGGGCCCAGCACCACCGGCACGTCCTGGCTGCGTGCGAGCAGCAGCACCACCACGCCCAGCACGGTGGCACCGATCAGGCCCAGCGCCCCCACCCAGAACGCCTGTTCCAGCACCACCTTGCGCAGTGCGCCTACGCCCACGCCCAGCGCGTTGAGCGTGGCGTACTCGCGCACCGAGCCTTGCACCGCGCCCACCAGGGTCTGGCTGGTGATCACCGCGCCGACCAGGAACACGATGCCGGCGAGGAACAGCACGCCGGCGCCGGCGCCGGTGTCGAACAGCCAGTACATCACGGAGATGTGGGCGAAGTTGGCGGCGCTCCATGTGGTGTAGGGGCCGAACTCGCTGCTGCCGCGCAGGCGAATGGCCACGGTGTCGGCCTGGGTCGGGTCGCGCAGCTTGGCGACGAGGTAGGTGGGGCCGTTGTCGGCGGCGTCGGTGTCCAGTTGGCGCGCGGTGTCCAGCGAGGCGATCACGTTGATGCCACCCAAGCCGCGCAGGCCGCTGCTGACGCCGACCACGCGCACGCGGTGGCCGTTGATGGTGGCGGTCTGGTCCAGCGCCACGCCCAGCTTGCCGAGGTCGGCGCGATCCACGATCACTGCATCCGGTTCGGCCAGCCGTGCGCGCAATGCGAGGGGCAGCACCCTGGAGAACATCAGGCCGTCGGCGGCGGGATCGATGCCGGAGACGAATACCGACACGCCGCCGGTCTCGCCCGTACCGCGCCAGTCGCCGTCGATCCATTCGTAAGGCTCGACCTGCGTCACCGCCGGATCCATCAGGATGCGCGATTCCACGTTGGCGTCGATCGATCGGCCCGAGCCCACGCTCTGCGTGCCGGGGAAACCGACCCACACGTCGGCGGACGAACCGGTGATGTAGACGCTGGTGGCGCCGAAGATGCCCAGCACCAGCGCAAGCTGCAGCAGCTGCAGCAAGCCGGCGAAGCCCACCGCGATCATGGCGGGCAGGAAGCGCCGCCATTCGTAGACCAGGGTCTTGCGCGCCAGGGCCACCATCAGGGCGAGGCCTCGGCGGACTTGCCGGACTTCGCACCGGGCGGCGCCTCGTCCGCCGGCAGCGGCGCGCCGCCCAGCGCCTTGTACAGCGCCACGTAGGCGAGGCTGCGGCTGGCGCGCGCATCGGCCAGTTCGATCGCGGCCTGGTCGGTGGCAAGCCGGCCGTCGGCCAACGCCAGCGGGCTGTCCAGCTTCAGCTTCACGCGGGTCTGCAGCGTGCCGTCCACACGCGCGAGCGCCTGCCAGGCGTCCTGGCTGTGCTGCTCGCGCTGCTGCTGCTGTTGCAGCGTGCCCAGCGCGGTTTCCACTTCCGCCACGCCCTGCAGCACGGCCTGCCGGTAGGCCAGCACGGCAGCCTTGAGTTCGTGCGACTTGGCGTGCTCGGCTGCCGCGCGCAGGCCCCAGTCGAACAGCGGCATGTCGAACAACGGGCCCACCGAGATCAGTCCGTTGTCCGAGGTGTGCTTGTGGTTGTTGTTGAGGTCGGTGGCCCAGATCATCGAGGCGCCGAGGCCGAGCTTGGGAAAACGGTCGGCATGGGCCAGGCCCAGCTCGCCGGCGGTACGCAGCACGTCGGCTTCGGCACGGGCGATCTCGGGGCGCGTGCGCAGCAAGTCGGCCGGCGTGCCGGGCAGGGCCCACGCGCCGAGTTGCGGCTGCGGGCCGGGCTGCAGCCAGGCCGGATCGGGATGGTTCTGGCCCAGCAGCACGGCCAGCCGCTGCGCCGCCGCGTTGATCGCCTGCCGCGGTGCGGCCAGGGCGGCCGCGGCCTGCGCCGCCGCCGCCTGCGCCTGGTCCACCGCGCCGGGCGGCGCAAGTTGCAGGCGCTGGCGCACGGTGAGCAGATCGAGCTGGCGGCCGCGCACCTCGTCGATCCGCAGCAGCAATTGCTCCTGCTGCTGGGCGGCGCGCAGTTCGATCCAGTTGCGCACCACCTCGGCCACCACCGACACGCGGGCCGCCTGCAGGTCGGCCGCACCGGCGTCCAGCGCGCCCTGCGCCTCGCGGCGGGTGCCCTGGGCGCGGCCGAACAGGCCGAGTTCCCAGGTGGCGTCGAAGCCGGACACCAGGTACGAGGCGCTGGCGTCCGGGTCGATCGTCTGTTCGGTACGGGCGCTCAGCGAGGGCAGGTAGTGCGCACCCTCGTGGCGCTGCAGGATGCGCGCGGCGCGCAGCCGTTCGACCGCCTGCGCCACGTCGAGGTTGCGCGCCAGGGCCTGGTCGACCAGTGCGTTCAGCGCCGGATCGTCGAACGCGCGCCACCAATCGCGCAGGTCGGCGCGTGCGGCCGACTGGGCTGCCAGCGCGTGCTGCCATTGCGCCGGGATCGGCGGGTCCAGCTTCGGCATCGCCACCGAGCAGCCGGCGAGCGCGATGGCGACGCCGAGCAGGGGCGCGCGCCAGTGGCGGCGCGGCACGATGGCGGCCTCAGCCATGCCGATCTCCGCGTGTTGCGGAGCCGGCACGAGGGGCGGCGTTTTCGATGAGGATCAGGGCCACGGTCAGGTCAGGGGAGCAATAGGAAGTGAAGGCGCGGGTAACGACCGTGCGAGTCCGCCCAAGGATACAGGCCGGGTGCAGGGCCTGTCAGCGCGACGTTGGTGTTCCGGGCGGCGGCGTTGCGCCGTCGCGGGCGCGCGGAGCGGGGAAACGCACCTCCACGCACAGGCCGTGTTCCTCGCCGAGCTGGTAGATCACCTCGGCGTGGTGGCGTTCGGCGATGCGCTGCACGATCGCCAGCCCCAGGCCGCTGCCTTCCTCGCTGGCGCCGGGCGCGCGGAAGAAACGCTCGCTGAGCCGCGGGAGCAGTTCGGGCGGCACGCCCGGGCCGTTGTCCTCGACCACGAGGTTGGCGCCGCCGTCGGGGCGCGCCTGCAGGCTCACGGTGACGGTACTGCCGCGGCCGGCGTAGCGGATGCTGTTGTCGATCAGGTTGTCCAGCAGGTCGTGCACGCTGGCAGCATGGCCGTCGATGCTTAGCGCCTGCTCAGGCCCCTGGTAGCCGAGGTCCACGCCGGCCGCCAGCGCCTCGTGCACGCGCTGCATCACCGCCTCGGGGATCAGCCGGGTGAGTTCCAGCGGCACCTGCTCGACCGTGTCGGTCGACGGGGCCTGCGCGCGGGTCAGCGACAGCAGCTGGGCGGTGGTGCGCGCGGCGCGTTGGGTCAGCCGGCGGATGTGAGTGAGCGCATCGTGCACGTTCACCGGGTCGGGGTCGGCCAGCGCGCGCTCCACGTGCAGGCTCAAGCCCGTCAGCGGCGTGCGCAGCTGGTGCGCGGCGTCGGCGATGAAGCGGTCGTGCAGCGCCAGCATGCCGCGCAGGCGGGCGAACAGCGCGTCGATGGTGCGGGTCAGCGGCAGGATTTCCTGCGGCACGTCCGGGCCGCCGATCGGGGTCAGCTCGTGGTTGCGCCGGGCCAGCCGCAGGGTCAGCGGATCGAGCACGCGCAGGCCGTGGGTGACCCCGAACCACACCAGCGACAGCACGCAGACGATCAGCAGCGCCTGGGTGAGGATCGCCAGCAGCAGGATGCTGCGTGCCTGCGCGTGGCGGTCGTGCAGGGTCTCGGCCACGGTGATGATCAGGATCTCGTCGGGATGGCTGCTCGATGCCGTGCTCAGCGTGACCGCGCGCAGCGGACGGTTGTCCATGCGGGTGTCGAACAGCTCCGGCGCCGCGCCCACCGCTGGTGCCTGCGCCGGCCGCGGCAGGTGGCCGTTGCCGGCGAGCAGGCCGTGCTTGCGGCTGACCACGCTGAAGTAGCTGTCGCCGTTGGGGTCGTACTGCAGCAGGAAACGCGCCTGCGGGGTCAGTTCGCCGCCCAGTTGCTCGTTGCCCATCATCTTGGCCAGCGTCAGCGCGTCGTTGCCGAGGTCGCGGTCGTGCACGTGATTGGCGTAGCTGAGCGCCACCCCATAGGTGAGCAGGATGTCCAGCACCAGCAGGATCGCCACCGGAATCAGCAGGAAGCCCAGCAGGCGGCGGCGCAGGCTGGGGCGGCGGGCAGGGGCGTGGTTCATGCGGGCTTGCCGTCCTCGGCGGCTTCTTCCAGCAGGTAGCCCAAGCCGCGGATCGTGCGCACGCCGGTGCCGCTGCCCTCCAGCTTGCGGCGCAGGCGGTGGATCGCGATGTCCAGGCCGTTGTCGGTGAGTTCCTCGTCCCAACTGCACAGCGCCTCGATCAGCTGGGCGCGACTGGTGACGCGGTCGGCGCGCAGCGCCAGCGCCTCCAGCAGGCCGAACTCGCGCGCGGTGAGTTCCAGCGGCTCGTCGTCCAGCCAGGCACGGTGGCCGGGCAGGTCCAGCCGCAGCCGGCCGAGTTTCAGCTCGGGCACGCCCTGGCTGCTGCTACGGCGCAGCAGGGCGCGCACCCGCGCCTCGAACTCGCTGAGCGCGAACGGCTTGACCAGATAGTCGTCGGCGCCGAGGTCGAGCACGCGGATGCGCTCGTCCAGCCCGTCGCGCGCGGTGACTACCAGCACCGGTACGCCGGCGCCGCGCGAGCGCAGCCGGCGCAGCACTTCGCTGCCGTCCAGCTGCGGCAAGCCCAGGTCCAGCACCAGCAGGTCGTAGTCGTGGTCGCGCAGCGCGGCGTCGGCCAGCTGGCCGCTGGCCACGTGGTCCACTGCGTGGCTGCCGTGGCGCAGCGACGCGCAGATGCCTTCGGCGATGGAGGGATCGTCTTCGGCCAGCAGGATGCGCATGCGGTTCGGGTCCCTTGGGGTATGGCTTGGGGGCGCACAGCTTGCCACGCGCCACCCGTCTGACAGCTTAGCGTCGATGGACCACCGCCGATGCTGCCGGGCATGACCTCTGGCCTATGACGGCAGGCCAAGGCTTGGCGCAGGCTGGCGGGACAACTCGTGGGG
>NZ_MUNP01000051.1 GCF_002001105.1 Rhodanobacter sp. C06
CGCGTCGCCTTGCGGTGCCGTTCGAAACCGGCGTCGTGCTCCATCGACAGGCTCATCTGCTTCGGCGTCATCGCGTAACATCCGTCCTCAGGTCGAGCTTCGACCACGGGGCAAAATCAGAGTTTCCTTAGCCTTGGCGGTGATTCTTTGTCTCACGCTGCCAGCGAAATCGCAGGCTCAGGGGGATGGAATCCTGCATGCGTCGTATAGCTTCCGGTTGACAAGGTGTTCCGATCCTTCAATTTGCAATGCTTTTCTCAAGCTCTTGGAAACTACGAAATTCAAATTTCCGCCATATTGCGGCATCCCGGAGAGCGACTCCGTACCTGGATTTGAGAAGTTGCACAGAGTCCCGTTGAGCGAAGCCAACATTGTCACCTTATTTCCTAAAGTTTTCTCATTCACTTACAAACAAAATCAAGACATCGTTCCGCCTGAAGCGACTAATGCGGAAATCGAAAATTACATCAAGGTCGGCGCAATTCGTGCATGGAAATATGTGCCATGGATTAGTTTAAAAAATGATGGAAAAACAGATGACGTCGTTGTGTGGCAAGGCTCTGGAGTGTATCCGGGACTGTCTGGGAATGCTCGTTGTGGAGAAGTCAACGAAGTGATGGATCCGCCTGATGGAGCTAGAACAGAACAGATTATTTTGGTGCTATCAGGCGAGGGTAATGCAATAGATGAACAAGAAACACGCAGGCTATTCGGTAATCCAGGCCCCTCCTCGTTATATATAAGAGCGTTTAAGGGGGTTGATGGCGTATCGCCATTCGGACCTCTGGGGCACGAGATGGGTTTAATGAAGTACAAAGGCACATCTTATATTTATGTGTTTGG
Organism: Rhodanobacter sp. C06; assembly: GCF_002001105.1. Lineage (GTDB taxonomy): Bacteria > Pseudomonadota > Gammaproteobacteria > Xanthomonadales > Rhodanobacteraceae > Rhodanobacter_A. The sequence goes on from NZ_MUNP01000051.1 coordinate 844, forward strand.
AGCCGCAGCCCAGAGCAGCCAGATCAGCAAAAGTGATCAAGCGGAAAAACGAATTTGGTCCGAAGCGTTGAATACTTTGTCTTTGTACAGGTGGGTTGGCGATGCCAATCGTGAAGTCGCTCGGTATGCGATGACTGTAACGCACTGACGATTTGATCCGTAAAGAACCGGGGGCGCATTAAGATGAGTTACTCGCCACTAGCAGGCTGTTGAGAAGCACCGTCTCGCGCCACTCTCGATAGCCGCGATCTATGCATGACGGTCGTGATGGTGGGCGCATGGCGCGTTTTCCCGCCCTGCGGACGCACGTCTCCCACCGTTGCTC
>NZ_MUNP01000022.1 GCF_002001105.1 Rhodanobacter sp. C06
CCCACCGCCACGATCACCGCGTCGTAGGCGCCCGTTGGCGGCTCGGCCAGCGGCACGAGGCCGTATTCGTGCTCGGCCTCGGCGGCGTTTACCCACGGATCGTGCACGTCGACCTGCGCGTTGTAGCCGCGCAGCGTCTGCACGATGTCGACCACGCGGGTGTTGCGCAGGTCCGGGCAGTTCTCCTTGAACGCCAGTCCCAGGATCAGCACCTTCGCATGCACCGGGTTGATGCCCTTGCGCACCATCAGCCGGATCACCTCGCCGGCGATGTACGGGCCCATGCCGTCGTTGGTGCGCCGGCCGGCGAGGATCACGTCCGGGTGGTGGCCCACCTCCTGTGCCTTGTGGGTCAGGTAGTACGGATCGACGCTGATGCAGTGGCCGCCGACCAGGCCGGGCCGGAACGGCAGGAAGTTCCACTTGGTGCCGGCCGCCTGCAGCACTTCCAGCGTGTCGATGCCGAGCTTGTTGAACAGGATCGCCAGATCGTTGACCAGCGCGATGTTGAGGTCGCGCTGGGTGTTCTCGATCACCTTGGCCGCCTCGGCCACCTTGATCGAACTGGCCCGGTGCGTGCCGGCGGTGATGATGGAGCCGTACAGGCGGTTGACGAAATCGGCGACCTCGGGCGTGGAGCCGGAGGTGACCTTGAGGATGCCGGTGACGCGGTGCTGCTTGTCGCCGGGGTTGATCCGCTCGGGGCTGTAGCCGGCGAAGAAGTCGCGGTTGAACACCAGGCCGGAGCCCTGCTCCAGCAGCGGCACGCACACTTCCTCGGTGCAGCCGGGGTAGACGGTGGACTCGTACACCACCACGTCGCCGGGCTTCAGCACCTGGCCCAGCATCTGGCTGGCCTTGATCAGCGGGGTGAGGTCGGGCCGCTTGGCGGCGTCGATCGGCGTGGGCACGGTGACGATGTAGACGTTGCAGGCGCGCAGCTCGTCCAGCGTGGCCGAGAACGTCAATCGCGTCGCGGCGGCCAGTTCGTCGGCATCCACTTCCAGCGTCTTGTCCTCGCCGGCGCGCAGTTCGGCGATGCGCGTCTGGTTGATGTCGAAGCCGAGCGTGGCGTAGTGCTTGCCGAATTCCACCGCGAGCGGCAGGCCGACGTAGCCCAGGCCGATGATGGCGATCTTGCTGTCTTGCGGATTCCGCATTAG
>NZ_MUNP01000006.1 GCF_002001105.1 Rhodanobacter sp. C06
GGAAACTCTGATTTTGCCCCGTGGTCGAAGCTCGACCTGAGGACGGATGTTACGCGATGACGCCGAAGCAGATGAGCCTGTCGATGGAGCACGACGCCGGTTTCGAACGGCACCGCAAGGCGACGCGGCGCGACGTGTTCCTGGCGGAAATGGATCAGGTGGTGCCTTGGGCGCAGCTGTGCGCGGTGATCGAACCGCACTACCCGAAGGATCCGGTCGGCGGCGGTCGCCGCCCGGTGGGCCTGGAGCGGATGCTGCGCATCCACTTCCTGCAGCAGTGGTACGCGCTGTCCGACCCGGCGGTGGAAGAAGCGCTGTACGACTCGGCGGCGATGCGACGGTTCGTGGGCATCGACCTGGGCCAGGAAGGTGCGCCGGATGAGACGACGGTCTGCAAGTTCCGGCATCTGCTGGAGAGGCACGGCCTGGCCGAGCCGCTGTTCGCCGCGGTGAATGAGCACCTAAAGCAGCACGGCATGAAGCTGTCGCAGGGCACCATCGTGGACGCCACGATCATTGCCGCGGCGCCTTCGACGAAGAACAAGGGCAAGGCGCGCGACCCCGATATGCATCAGACGAAGAAGGGCCAGCAGTGGTATTTCGGGATGAAGGCGCACATCGGCGTGGACGAAGCGACGGGGCTGGTGCACACCGTGGTGAGCACGGCGGCGAACGTGGCCGACGTGTCCGAAGTGGCGAACCTGCTGCACGGCAAGGAGCGGCACGTGTTCGGCGATGCCGGCTACATCGGGGCCGAGAAACGGGCGCCGAAGCGTGGGCGGAAGTTCTGGATCGCGGCCAAGCGCAGCGTGGTGAAGGCTATCGACGACTCCAAGCTGCGCGAGATCACCGAGGAACTGGAACACGCCAAGGCCTCGATCCGTGCGGCGGTGGAGCATCCGTTCCGGGTGCTGAAGCGGCAGTTCGGCTACGTGAAGGTGCGCTACAAAGGGCTGGCGAAGAACGGCGCGCAGGTGAAGACGCTGTTTGCGCTGGTCAACCTATGGATGGCGCGCGGGATACTGCTGCAACCGAGATAGGGTTGCTGCGTCCGCCGTGGCCTGAAAAGGCTGGCGGCGGCACGAAGAACATGGAATGGGGCTCGCGGGC
>NZ_MUNP01000005.1 GCF_002001105.1 Rhodanobacter sp. C06
ACACGTTTTTTGCCAAGTCCACGCCGAGGGTTATAGTGCTCATGGAGACTTCCTCTTCTGCTGACGGTTGTGTCGCAACACCATCATGGCCTTCGAGGCCGAAGGGAGGGGAAGTCTCTTTTTACTCATTCGAGGCGGACGGCTACGCCGCCGCTCAATTCCAGCGTTAGATGGCAAAGGCATGTCTGAAATTTTCATATTCGCCACATTGACTGACGCGGAGATCATCCGCTCATGGATCAATTCTGATCCCGATATCGCTTGGCTAGTCAAGGTTGGACAGGATGGGTGTCGCTACAAATGGCAAGCTGTCTCAGAGTTGCCAGTATTGCATGAGCAACGATATGCACTTTGGCACATCAAGTCGGGGCCATTGAACATTCCATCTGGTTCACCAAATGTCCCGGACGCTCATGTAGCCAACCCGTTTCAAGGTTGGAGCCAGACACTAGAGGATTCGAGCGCTCAGGCCCCGTGGTTTGGTGGAAACTTACCAGGACCTTATAGCCTTAATCTTAGACCGTCGGGGCATGAAAACGACTGGCCGATCGGTATGTCTCAATTTTATTGGGCAGCGGACCATTTTAAATTGATAGGCAAAGGCGCTCACCCTGAAGCAAAGCGATGGTGGGCAAAGTTGAGGCGGTTCATAAGCAAAAGCTCAATACAAATACCGGGGCCTGGACTCTCACCGACCCACCGCCTGAGAGCTTATGCTTTTCCTGATGCGCTAGTTCAGATCCGCAATGCAATCTAACATTTCAAGGCGGACGGCTTCGCCGCCGCTTAACTCCAGCGTTAGGGAAACTCTGATTTTGCCCCGTGGTCGAAGCTCGACCTGAGGACGGATGTTACGCGATGACGCCGAAGCAGATGAGCCTGTCGATGGAGCACGACGCCGGTTTCGAACGGCACCGCAAGGCGA
>NZ_MUNP01000004.1 GCF_002001105.1 Rhodanobacter sp. C06
GGCCTGAAAAGGCTGGCGGCGGCACGAAGAACATGGAATGGGGCTCGCGGGCGGGAGCATCTTGCCTGCCGCTGGCTCAAATACGCGCCGAGAGCATGAGGCGGTGATTGATCAGACCATCCTTAGGGGCGCGCAAGAATGTCTAGAATATTCACAATAGTTTGAGACGCCTTATCTTTGCAAAACTGAGGATTTGCGACTTCAAATGTAATTGTGTGACCGTTTATCGCGGCATCTATGAGAACTGATCCGCCATCCATCACGCCGCACGATATGAAGGCCTTGTCGTAAGGCTCCAGCTTGGCAACGAGTTCCTTCAACTCTGCTAACTTCGTTACGGTCCTCGGTTTGCTCAGCCGTGCCGCTTTTATAGTGATATTACCGTCATTGTAAGATGAGCTGCTTTCGAACGATTTCTGGGTGTCATGGAAAATTACGGTGCCCGCAACCGCCCCAGTCATGTAATCCTGTGTCCACACACGCAGCTCAAAGCCTCCAGTCGCTTCAATCGGAGAAAGTCCGGTTGCGCGCGCGTAGGCATTTGCAGCAACTTTGGCATCCAGCGGCGAAGTGCTGAAAGTCTCGTCCGCGTGAGCGAGCGGAATGAACGTCAAGAGTAGAACGAGCAGGCATCTCATGGGTCAAGTCTCGCTGAGGCCTAAGGATGGTCTGATCAATCACCGCCTCATGCTCTCGGCGCGTATTTGAGCCAGCGGCAGGCAAGATGCTCCCGCCCGCGAGCCCCATTCCATGTTCTTCGTGCCGCCGCCAGCCTTTTCAGGCCACGGCGGACGCAGCAACCCTATCTCGGTTGCAGCAGTATCCCGCGCGCCATCCATAGGTTGACCAGCGCAAACAG
>NZ_MUNP01000011.1 GCF_002001105.1 Rhodanobacter sp. C06
CGCCTTGCGGTGCCGTTCGAAACCGGCGTCGTGCTCCATCGACAGGCTCATCTGCTTCGGCGTCATCGCGTAACATCCGTCCTCAGGTCGAGCTTCGACCACGGGGCAAAATCAGAGTTTCCCTAAGCGTTAGCCTTCCATATGGATAGTCGCGTACTGAACCAGGTATTCCCACGAGCTTATCTCTCCATCGCTTGGGACAAGCATGGCGAGAACGAGTACGTGCTTGTTGGCGACGGCCTCGACATTGACATCCCTCGTTTGCAAAATCTCGTCGAGGCGACCTTTCCCGTACAAACGCTCTGGCTGTCCTTGAGTCGGCATGAAGCTCTTGCCATTCCGCGCGAAGATGCAGCAAGCGTTCTTGCGCAACGCCTTCAACCACGTTCAAATGTCTGTGTGTTTGACGAGGATCTGCACATTTTTCTAGAGCTGCACTTTCTGGGTGTCGCACGCACCGGGGTTGCGCAGGCTAACCACTCATTCAAGCGGACGTGCGAAAAGCCGCACGCCGCTTAATTCCAGCGTTAGAACTCACATGGAGATAGTCGTGGATCGGATCAAAGAAGACATCCTTTCGTTTATGGCCGAGTCTGGTGCCGACGTAGGCCACTCTCTCGCAGAGCGCCCGTTCTACTTTCAGCGTGCACAGCGCTATACGCCGCCCGAACAAGAAGCAATTGCCCCCGCATTAGCAGGCTGTTGAGAAGCACCGTCTCGCGCCACTCTCGATAGCCGCGATCTATGCATGACGGTCGTGATGGTGGGCGCATGGCGCGTTTTCCCGCCCTGCGGACGCACGTCTCCCACCGTTGCTCA
>NZ_MUNP01000003.1 GCF_002001105.1 Rhodanobacter sp. C06
CGCCTTGCGGTGCCGTTCGAAACCGGCGTCGTGCTCCATCGACAGGCTCATCTGCTTCGGCGTCATCGCGTAACATCCATCCTCAGGTCGAGCTTCGACCACGGGGCAAAATCAGAGTTTCCCTAAGGCCTCCCAAGCAGTTGTATTTTGCGACGGAATATTAGATGTCACATCAATTCCGTAGGGGTTGCCTCCTTGAAGCCATGCCAGAGTCCCCGGACCATAGCCGGGTATATTGCTATAATTAGGTATTATAGCTCCGCCCATGATGGCGTTCTTCATCGCGTCCAATGCGTCGTCAGCAGGAAATGTGGAGAACGTTATCGCGGGGAGTTGGCCGAGGTAGTGCACGAGCTCAGCATTCAGAGCATCGTAGAGTTTTATAGTTGAAGCATTCGGTAAATCCCCTTTAAGGCCGTCTGCCGGTCCGCTCAAAGGATTGTTTTTGATAACCTGCTCAAATGCAGCCACAATTTGTTGCGTAGTGCTACCTGCCGGCGAGTTTTCGAAAAGAGACGGCGCCATCTCGTAAAGAACAAGAGCCATGTTGTTGGAGTTGGTAAGATTCATACCAATTCCGATCGTTGGAATATCCTTGCCATCGTTATACACGCGCGACACATTACCTTCAAACAAAGCCAAAATCGCAGGCAGCTGATTGAGGTCAAGGTAGGTTGCGTTATTGGCTAGCAGGCTGTTGAGAAACCTCCGCGCGCCGCCGCGGTCATAGACGTTCTCAATCACTGACCGCCCGATCCGATGCGCAGCCCCGACGTCCAGCAGCTTGGCATGTTCTCGTATGTATCGGTCTT
>NZ_MUNP01000069.1 GCF_002001105.1 Rhodanobacter sp. C06
CGACCGATACATACGAGAACATGCCAAGCTGCTGGACGTCGGGGCTGCGCATCGGATCGGGCGGTCAGTGATTGAGAACGTCTATGACCGCGGCGGCGCGCGGAGGTTTCTCAACAGCCTGCTAGTGCGACACCGCCATTTCTCACTTGGCTAAGCGATCGTGCCAGAAAAGGTAAGCGCAACAGCGTACTTCAGGAACTCAGGCTTAGAATTGAGGTGGTCGATGCATGGATTCACGCAAGGCAATTGCTTCCCAATGTGATGGATCAAGAGCTTCTCGACAGCTCCCAGCAAGAATTGCGCAACTTGTTTAAAGCCTACAAAGATATTTCCTCGATTGAAGCGACTGGCGCCAGCGGCCGCGAAGATATGCACTGGTTAAAACGTGCCTTCATTCTTTATCCAACGACTAGCAAAAAAGCGCGACGCATAAAAATTGCATTTTGGCTCATCCTTATCACTTCAGCCATGGCCATAACTGGCGCTGCAATTCCTAAGCCTGGAGCTGATCCAAGTCTTGAATATCTTCTTACGCATCCCAGTATTTTTGTTGCTCTCATTCCATTTCTATTGGCTATTGTTGTGCTTCAGAACATGGCTGAGAATCAAAGGCGCAGTGATCGAAGTAAGAGCTAAGGAAACTCTGATTTTGCCCCGTGGTCGAAGCTCGACCTGAGGACGGATGTTACGCGATGACGCCGAAGCAGATGAGCCTGTCGATGGAGCACGACGCCGGTTTCGAACGGCACCGCAAGGC
>NZ_MUNP01000057.1 GCF_002001105.1 Rhodanobacter sp. C06
GGCCTGAAAAGGCTGGCGGCGGCACGAAGAACATGGAATGGGGCTCGCGGGCGGGAGCATCTTGCCTGCCGCTGGCTCAAATACGCGCCGAGAGCATGAGGCGGTGATTGATCAGACCATCCCTAACGCCACGGGAGATCTAACCATTCGGAAATCGATATTCATGTTTAATTTTCTCCAGCGTTTCTGGGTACAGCAGATGCCTCTTTAGCACCCGCTCGAACGAAAATCAGGCGAACTTATCAAATGAATGCTCATGCGATACATGCACACTTCATGGAACGTGATACTACGGCGTGTGTATATGCGTATTAGGAAAGATTATTCGATAGTTCCCCAGATCGATGTAGACCGATCGGGCGGCACTTCCCGCATAATTCACACGAGCACGCGACGCCTCGCCTCCAATGTTAAGGCCCTTCTGTGCGTTACGCTCTATTGGAGTTAGCGCGTGCCACAGTAGTGATGCGCCACCACCCGCTGGGTATGCCATGCCCCCGGACGTTCGCCCGATTGCATGCCTTGTCATGGATCCCTTCACCTTCGATCTCCCCCTGAAATCGGAACAGCGAAACGGCGAGCCCTCTAGGGATGGTCTGATCAATCACCGCCTCATGCTCTCGGCGCGTATTTGAGCCAGCGGCAGGCAAGATGCTCCCGCCCGCGAGCCCCATTCCATGTTCTTCGTGCCGCCGCCAGCCTTTTCAGG
>NZ_MUNP01000020.1 GCF_002001105.1 Rhodanobacter sp. C06
GATGTGGGCCAGTTTTCCGCCGGCACACGGAGGTGCCGTCGGAAAACCCCGTAACCCGCCCGCGCACCCGCAGCCCATGGATGGGCGCAGGGCGCGCCATCGGGGTGTCGTTTTCTCTTGGTGACTTCTCCTTGACTCCGGGCATCCATGCCCTCCGCCCTTCGGGCCGGCTTCGCCGTTCGCACGTGCTCCTGCACGCGCGTGGACAAGCAAAAGAGAAGTCACTCGGGCGCCGGCAGGTGGACGAAACCGCTTTGAAACTTGCGAGAGCACGGAAGCAAAAGCCCCCCTCACCCCAACCCTCTCCCCCAACGATGAAGCTGTTGGGGGAGAGGGAGAGTGCCCGCGCGCCACAGCGGGGAGGAGCGGCGGGCGGGATCGGATCGGATCCCGCGGCAGCGGAAGAGAAAGCATCCTCATGGGATGAGATACCCCGCCCCGCGCCGCGTCTCGATCAGACCCGGCTC
>NZ_MUNP01000036.1 GCF_002001105.1 Rhodanobacter sp. C06
GCTACAACGCGCAGGTCGACGTGCACGATCCGTGGGTAAACGCCGCCGAGGCCGAGCACGAATACGGCCTCGTGCCGCTGGCCGAGCCGCCAACGGGCGCCTACGACGCGGTGATCGTGGCGGTGGGCCACAAGCAGTTCGTGGCGCTGGGCGCCGATGGCGTGCGCGCCTACGGCAAGCCAGCGTGCGTGGTCTACGACGTGAAGTACGTGCTGCCGCGCGAAGCGGTGGACGGGAGACTGTGATGACGACGCTCGACACTCTGCTGCCACCGGACCTGCAATCGCGCGTGCGCGCCGAAACCGGCGCCTGGCTGGTTACCGGCGCGGCCGGCTTCATCGGCTCCAACCTGGTCGAGGCCCTGCTGGGCCTGGGCCAGAGCGTGGTGGGCCTGGACAACTTCGCCACCGGCCACCGGCGCAACCTCGACGAGGTGGAGCGCCTGGTCGGCCCGGAAGCGTGGTCGCGCTTCCGCTTCATCGAGGGCGACATCCGCGAGATCGACGACTGCCGTGCCGCCTGCGCCGGCGTGCGCCATGTGCTGCACCAGGCCGCGCTGGGCTCGGTGCCGCGTTCGATCGAGGATCCGCTGGCCACCCACGCGGCGAACGCCACCGGCTTCATCAACATGCTGGTGGCCGCGCGCGATGCCGGCGTGGCCAGCTTCAGCTACGCCGCCTCCAGCTCCACCTATGGCGACGAACCCAGCCTGCCCAAGGTCGAGGACCGGATCGGCCGCGCGCTGTCGCCCTACGCCGCGACCAAGCTGTTCGACGAAATCTACGCCGAGGTGTTCGCGCGCTGCTACGGCTTCAAGGCCATCGGCCTGCGCTACTTCAACGTGTTCGGCCGACGGCAGGATCCGGAGGGCGCCTACGCGGCGGTGATCCCGCAGTGGATCGCCACCATGATCCGCGGCGAAGAAGTGTTCATCAACGGCGACGGCGAGACCACCCGCGACTTCTGCCACGTGGCCAACGCGGTGCAGGCCAACCTGCTGGCGGCGCTGGCCGCCGACGAGCACCGCGACCTGGTCTACAACGTGGCGGTGGGCCAGCGCACCAGTCTCAACCAGCTGTTCGACGGCCTGGTGCAGCAGCTCGCGGCCGAGCGCGTGCGTTACGGCCTGCCGCCGGTGCACCGCGAGTTCCGTGCGGGCGACGTGCGCCATTCGCTGGCCGACATCAGCCGCGCGGCCACGCGGCTGGGCTACGCGCCCACCCACACCCTGGTCCAGGGTCTGGGCGAGGCAATGCCGTGGTATCTGGGCTTCATCGCGCAGCAGACCACCGCCTGAGCCGGCGGCAACCGGTACCCGCCCGGCACCCGCCGGGGCGGGTCCAACACCGGTGCCACACGCACGCCGCGCGCAGGCACCCCTTGCCGCTGCTGATTCACCCCTCGCCCGCCGAGCCCGGCGGGTGAGGCGTTTTTGCAGTGCCCGTCATGACGCGTCCCGCCTGTGCAGTGCCTCGGTCCCGCCACGCGGCAGCCGCAAGCGGGTTCCAGCGGCGCGGTCAATCCGCCGGATGTTCTTTTCATTTTTGTGATTTATTTCGCAAAACACATATTGCGTGATGCTCACATAGGTGCTATGGACAGCGGCTCGCCGCGTTGTTACTCTCTCCATCCCACCGGCACTGGATGCCGGGGAAGGGGGAAGAGGGATGTTGCGCTTCATGCACCGACAGTCCACGCGCTGGCTGCTTCTGCTCGCCGTGGCCGAAATGCTTTTGCTTTGCGCGTCGCTGAGCATCGCCATCTGGATACGCTTTGGCAGCATCGACGAACTGAGCCACCTGCCCGCGCGTTCGTTGATGTTCGCGTGGGTGTTGATGCTTGGCTTGGCGGCGATGGGCCAGTACCAGGCGCACATGCGCGCGACCTGGTTCGGCTTGCTGGCACGCCAGGCGGTCGGCTTCACGCTTGGCGGCCTGGGTCTGGTCGTGGCCTATTACGTGCTGCCGAAGGCCTACGTGGGCCGCGGCGTGCTGGGCATCGCGCTGGCGTTCGGCTTCGTGGCAGTCACCGCGTTCCGCGCGGCGTTCCTGCAGCTGGTCGAAGTGGAGGCGTTCAAACGGCGCATCCTGGTGCTCGGCGGCGGCACGCGCGCGTCGCAGATCCACAACCGCATGCGCCGTCGCTCCGACCGGCGCGGCTTCGTGGTGGTCGGCTTCGTGCCCCGTCCGGGCGAGGCCGTCGACGTACCCGTGGACCTACTGGTCACGCCCGATGCGCCGCTGGACGTCTGGGCCGAACGGCACGGCATCGACGAGATCGTGGTCGGCGTCGACGATCGCCGCGGCAGCCTGATGATGGACGAGCTGCTCGAATGCCGGCAGCTGGGCATCGAGGTGACCGACCTCACCACCTTCTTCGAGCGCGAATCCGGCCGCGTGCAGCTGGCGTTGACGTATCCCTCCTGGCTGGTCTACTCCGGCGGCTTCTACGCCTCCCCGATGCGCCGGCTCAGCAAGCGCTGCTTCGACCTCGCGGCGGCGCTGCTGGTGCTGGCGCTGACCTGGCCGCTGATGCTGCTGACGATGCTGGCGATCCGCTTCGAATCCGGCCCGGACCAGCCCATCCTGTACCGCCAGGAACGCGTGGGCGTGCGCGGCCGCACCTTCTGGCTGATCAAGTTCCGCAGCATGCGCACGGACGCCGAACACGACGGCGTGGCGCGCTGGGCGGCCAAGAACGACGACCGCGTGACCCGCGTCGGCCGCTTCATCCGCAAGGTGCGGTTGGACGAGCTGCCGCAGCTGTGGAACGTGCTGAAGGGCGAGATGAGTTTCATCGGCCCGCGGCCCGAGCGGCCGCAATTCGTCGCCGACCTCGCGCAGAAAATCAGCTACTACAACCTGCGCCACTGCCTCAAACCCGGCCTGGCCGGCTGGGCGCAGCTGCGCTACCCCTACGGCGCGTCGGAGGACGACGCCGCCGAGAAACTCAAGTACGACCTCTATTACGTCAAGAACAACAACCTGCTGTTCGACCTGCTGATACTGATCCAGACGGTCGAGGTGGTGTTGTTCCGTCGCGGTGCGCGCTGACCGGGAGCCTCCGCCGGGAACGGCCTGGCGGGCCCATCTGATCCGAGGATTCGCCATGCCGAGCCGAAGCTTGCCGAGTCACCCGGGCACTTCCGCCCCGCCCCGCCGTCGCCAGCGGCGCTGGCGCGCAGTGCTGGCCGCAGCCGCGGCCCTGCTGGCAGCGGTGGTGATGGCGCAGACGATCGTGCGCATCCGCAACGAACGCGTCGCGCCCCTGCTTGCCAGCCCGGCGGCGACGCCCGCCTCGGTCGGGACAGCGGAACCAGGCGTCTCCCCCGCACCGACTCCCGTCGCAAAGGCATCCGCGCAGCCCGCACCCGCCGCGCCGGTGGTGCAAGCGGCGCGAGCCACGCCGGATGCCGAAGCCGCCGTGCAGCTGTCGTCGGACAGCTTGGCATGGATGCACCAGGACCTGCCCTGCGAGGCCGATGCCGACCCGTGCAAGCCCGCGCACGTGCTGGCCCTGGTGGATGCCCAGGCGACGACGCCTGCGCACGGCGCGCCCGCTTCCGCGCCCACGCCGGCCGCCTTCGGGGTGCGGGCGCTGGCCGCCGTGACGCTGGCACCGCATCCGCGCCTGATCCTGGACGGCACCACGCTGGCCGCGCTGCGCCAGCGGGCCACCTCCTCCAACCCGCAATGGACGGCGTTGAAGGCCAAGTGCGATTCCTACATCGGCGGCACGGTCGAATATCCCTCGGGCAACGCCTACCCGAACCTGCCCAACCTCGGCCAAGGCTACCAGGGCAGCGACTACGTACCCGCGCTGCTGGCTGAGGGCATGTGCTACCAGGTGCTCAAGACCAGCAACGCCTCGGCGGCCGCCAGCTATGGCGCCAAGGCCGTGGACATCCTGATGAAGATGTCCGCCTCCGGCAGCCAGGGCCAGCTGCCCTGCACCGACAGCGGCTACGGCATGCGCTTCTACGGCGTGGGCATGGGCCTGGGCTACGACTGGGTCTGGGACCTGCTCACGCCGACCCAGCGCACGCAGGTCTACACCACCGCGAACGCCTGGATCACCGCCTGGGAGGCGCCGAACGGCTGCGCCGATTTCGAGTACGCGCATCCGCAGAGCAACTACTACGCGGGCTACTTCCACGCCAAGGCCGCCATCGCGCTGGCCACCTACGACGAGAACCCCTTGGGGCCGGCGGAATGGGACGACTGGCTGAACAACCAGTTCGCCAAGCGCGTGCAGCCTTACTACCAGCTGCACCTGCTGGGCGGCGGCTGGCCGGAGGGTTACGCCAACTACGCGCCGCTGGGCATCCTCAACATGACCTTGCCCATGCGCGAGGTGAAAACCGCCACCGGCCAGGACCTGGTGCACGCCAGCGCACCGTACAGCTACCCGACGGACAGCGCCGAGTACGCGATGCATTTCACCTGGCCCTCGCGCACCTATTTCGACGACCGCGACACCAACCATTCGAACTCCGACAGCCAGCCGCCAGGCACGACCCAGGTGGGTCTGTTCCAGCAACTGCTCGGCGCACTCGGCTACTGGGGCTCGCCGCACACCGCGATCTTCCGCCAGTACCTGGCCGACGTGGACGCGGCCACCAACGGCTACGGTTACGCGGACGAGTGGCTGCGCTTCCTTTCGCTGGACCCGGCCGGCACGACGGCGCCGGTGAGCGGCTTGCCGCTGTCGTATCTCGCGCCGGGCCTGGGCGCGGTGGCGGCGCGCTCGGACTGGGGCAACAGTGCCGCCTGGATGTCCTTCCGCGCCGCGCCCTACGCGAACAACCCCGGGCAGGGCGAGGAATACTTCGACCAGGGCAGCCTGGCCCTGGTGCGCGGCGGCACGCCGCTGCTGCTCAACGCCACCGGCTGGCTGGTGCACAACCCCAACGGCACCGCCGACGAGAACCTGGTCTACAACGACAACTTCGGCAGCTTCAGCAGCGGCAACGTCTACTCGGGCAACCGCCAGATCTACAACATCTTCTACGTGCGCAACCTGAGCAACGGCGCACCGGCCGAGCAGTACGGCCAGTTCGCCAGCACCACCGAAAGCAACCAGGCCAGCACCAAGGTGGCCGCGTTCGAGGACGGCAGCAGCTACGTCTACGTGCTGGCGACCGGCCTGCAGGACATGTACCGCAGCTTTGCCGCCGGGCCGGCCGTGACCAACTGGTCGCGCGAGATCGTGTACGTGCGGCCCAGCCGCTTCGTGGTCTACGACCGCACCACGGCGGGCAGCGCGAGCTACGACCAGTACCTGGCCTGGCATTTCCCGGCGAACCCGACCGCCAGCACCACCAGTGCCGGCGGCAACCGCCTCGACGTCACCTATGGCGGCAGCTACGCCGGCGCGATGACCACCGTGCTGCCGCAGAACGCCACGCTGTCCACCATGGCGATGTATCCGTCCAGCAATCCGACCAAGGCCTGGCAGGTGCAGGTGCGCTCGCCGGTCGCGGGCGCCGCCCAGCAGTGGCTGACCGTGTTCGACCTGTCCACCGCGTCATCCACGGTGGCCGGCGCGAAGCCGGTGATCGTCGCCCAGGGCGGCATCCTCGGCGTGCAGCTGGCAGCATCGGACGGCAGCGCGGTGGTGGTCAGCAGCACGGGCGCGGCCGGCACGCCGCTGAGCGGCACGATCGGCTACACCGTCGACAACCTCGCCGCGCTGCACGTGATCACCGACCTGGCGCCGTCGACCGGCTACACCGTGAACGTCGCGACCAACGGCAACCAGCAGACCATCACGGTGACTCCTGGCGGCTCCATCATGAGCAGCGCTCACGGCGTGCTCAGTTTCACGGTGAGCGGCGGCAGCGTGCAGCAGCCGACACTGCGGCCGCCACCGGTGTCCAACCTGCCGGTACCCGGCTATCCCAGGCCGTATACGGGATGAGTGCAGCGGTGGAGATGCCGACCGTGCGCAAGCGCCCTTCAACCATCCTGCTCGATGTCGGTGATGTGCAGGCCGATGCTGATGTCGCCGTCGCGGCTCGCGTCCATGCCGTGCACGAAGAACGGCTGCTGCCCGCGCGTGACGAAACCCTCGGCGCGCCACGCATCGAGCACGGACCGGGTAGCGGTCAGGCGCAGCTCGATCGCGTCGTAGCCGGCCGCGTAGCCCATCCGGCACAGCTCGCGGATCGCACGGCGATCGGCCGCGCGCACGCCGCCGGCGAACCAGGCGTCGGTCACGGTCATGAACCCCGGTGCGCGCACATTGGTCTCGCAGGCGAACCATGCCAGCAACGGCGCGCCCGGCGCCGGGGCGACCAGCAGGAAGCGGCGGCGTACCGCAGGCAGGCCGAGGAAGCGCCACTCGAGCATCCGCGTGCTGCGCACCGTGCACAGGCCCTCGCCATGTTCGGACTGCTCCCACAGCGCCTGCATGCGGGGATCGACGGCGTCGTTCCAAGCCACGTGCAGGCCGGACCGTCGGGCCGGGATGCGCAGCCGGCGGCCTGCCGCGAGCACGCCATCCAGCAGCGTGCCGCCGGCACGGCCCAGCGGACCCGGCAACACGCGCGACGCATAGCCGCGGTAACGCAGCGGCTTCACATGGCGCAGCAACTGGCCGGCCACGGCATAGCCGGCGCGTTTGCCGACTGCACCACCCTGCAAGTTGGTCATCGCATAGCCGAACGCGAAATGCTCCTGGCTGGCGAGCGCCACCGCACGGATCAATCCCATCGCCGGCTTGAGCGAGCGGTGTCCGGGCAGCACGACGAAATGGCTGGCGCAGGCGACCAGCGACTCGCGCCCCTGCCAGAGCATCGGCCGCGGACCGGCGCCGACGGTGCCCACGATCTCGCCACTGGCGCGATGGCGCAGCAGCCGCAGCAGCGGACGTCCGAACGGGCAGTTCAGATAGAACACGTCGTACATGCGGCCGAGCTGGTCCCGCCAGCCGATATGGTCGCGCCAGAGGCCGATGACGGTATCGCGATCCCGTTCGAGCTGGCCTTCGACCACTTCGTAGCGATCGTCGGGAACGAGATCGTGCATATCCAAGGCCTTCGGGTTGCTGAGGGCGGTGCCAGCGGATTCTGTGCGACGCCTGTCTCGCATACAAGACGAAATCGCCACGCCGAGGGCCGCCATCGGCATGCAGTAGGGAAGCACCGGACGATCCGACGCACAGGCGACGACAGCGGCAATGGCGCGACAGGGGCACGGCCATGAACCAGCGCGCGGCTTGCATAGACATCGACTGGGCCACGTTCGATCCGTGGCACGTCCAGCCAGTGCGACACCGGCTGATGGAACACCCGCTGCTGCAGCCCGACCGGCTGGTGGAGTTCGGCCGGCGCCTCGAACGCGCGGCGCAGCTCTACTCGTTCAGCAACGACGTCACCGCCGGCACCAATTTCAGCAAGGCGGGCAGCACGAACCCGAACCGCAAGTCCGCGCAGGAAACCCTGAAGGACATCGACCACGCCAAGGCATGGATGTTGCTTCGCCATGTGCAGGGCGATCCGACCTACCGTGAGCTCGTCGATTCCGTGCTCGATGAAATCAAACCGCAGGTGGAACACAAGGACCCCGGCATGTGCTACCGGGCCGGCTGGATCTTCGTGTCCTCGCCACACACGGTCACGCCGTTCCACATCGACCGCAACCACGGCATCCTGCTGCAGATACGCGGCAGCAAGACCGTCTACGTATGGGACCCCGACGACGTCACGGTGGTGAGCGACCGCGCGCGCGACTGGTTCCACGGCCATCACGAGCTTGCCTTGGTCGAGTGGCACGAGGAATTCCGCGCCCGCGCACATGTATTCCACCTGCAGCCCGGCATGGGCGTGTACATGCCGCTGACCAGCCCGCACATGGTCGAGACCAGCGACGAGCCGTCGACGACGCTGAGCCTCAGTTACAACACCCAGGCATCGCGTCGCAACGTGTTGCTGCACGTCGTGCACGACCGGATTCACGGCCTGGGGATCGACTTGCCTCCGGTCGGTCGGCGTCCCCGCTTCGATGCGTGGCTGCATGTCGCAGCGCATGCCGCGGATGGCGCGCGCAGGTACGCGCGCCATCGGCTGGGCCGGCCTGTCCGTTTCGATGGAGCGCCCTATGCCTCGGACGATTGAGCAGGCCGGCTGGCCGCCTCGATCGCCGGCAGGCGCACAGGGCAAGTTCGATGAGTATGCAGATATGACGCTCGGCGATACGCAAAACATGGATTTGCTCGACGTGCTGCCCAGCCAGGCCGATGGCGCGGATGACGTATGGCGGCACCGGCAGTATCCGCTGGATTCCGCACTCGCCGGCGCGCTGGCCGGAGCCATGCGCCGATGGCCGCTCGGCCCGGCGCAACTGTTGAGCGCGGCCCTGGCGCTGGTCGAATCGCGCCTGACGGGGGTGGATGTCGTGCTTGCGACGGCACTGGACGCAACCGGCGTCACGCAGGGCTCCATCGAGGTGCCGCGAGCGGGATCGCGTGATGCATGGCTCGAAACCTGCGCGCATACGCTCGGTGACCCGGCAGGTGCGCCGGCGGACAGCGCATGGCTCGCCCATGACGGCAAGGCGATGCCAGCTTGCGGCGAAGTGTCGGTGCAGCTGGCGTGGCAACTGCGCCTGTCGGACGACGCGCAGTTGCACGTCGATTTCCGCGGATCGCCGGACGGGACATCCGTCGACCTGCTGGCCGGCTGCGTGAAACGCACGCTAGCGGCATTCGGATCGGCGGAAGACTGCGCACTGGAATCGATCGACATCCTCGACCCGGCCGAACGCCACCGGCTGCTGGTCGAATGGAACGCGACGGACATGCCGCGGCATGCCGGGGACACGGTGCACGGCCTGTTCGCCGCCGTCGCCAAGGATCACGCGGACCGGGTCGCGGTCGTCGACGACCAGCGCAGCCTGACCTACGCGCAGCTGGATCGGCTCGCGGAGGGACTGGCCTTGCGCCTGCGCGGCGCCGGTGTGGTGCGCGGCACGATCGTGGGCGTGATGCTGGATCGCTCGGTCGACGCGGTGGTCGCCATCCTCGGCGTGCTGAAAGCGGACGCAGCCTATCTGCCGCTCGACATGGCCTATCCGGCAGAGCGCGTGGCCTTCATGCTGGACGACGCCGAAGTACGCATCGTAGTGACGCCGCGCATCGGGCGGGCGCTACCGCTTGCCGATTCGATCGTGCGCGTCTCCGTTGCCGCCGGGGAACGGCCGCCTGGCGATCCCATCGCCATCGAACTGGACGGCGAAGCACTGGCCTACGTGATGTACACCTCCGGATCGACCGGCACGCCGAAGGGCGTCGAGATCCGGCACCGTTCCATCATCCGCCTGGTACGTGACGTCGAATACATCGATCTGGGGCTCGACACACGGCTGTTGCACGCAGCGCCGCTGGGCTTCGATGCCTCCACGCTGGAGATCTGGGGCGCCCTGCTCAATGGCGGTTGCGTCATCGTGCACGACGAAGCAGTACCAACCGGCAGCGGCCTCGCCCGCAGCATAACGCGGCACAACGTCAGCACGGCCTTCCTCACCACGGCGCTGTTCAATGCCATCGTGGATGTCGACCCCCGGCACCTGACCGGGCTGCGTGAACTGTTCACCGGCGGCGAGAAGGTCTCCGTACGGCACGTGCGCCGGGCGCTGGATGCGCTGCCCGGCACGACCATCGTCCATCCGTACGGCCCGACCGAATGCACGACATTCACCACCACCCATCGCATACCGCGCGACCTCGCAGCCGACGCGCGCACGATTCCGATCGGGCGGCCCATCGCTGACACGCGGCTCTATGTGCTGAACCGGCGCATGGAGCTGCTGCCTACCGGCGTCGTCGGCGAATTGTTCGTGGGCGGGGCCGGCGTCGCGCGCGGCTACCTGCGGCGTCCCGAACTGAGCGCCGAACGTTTCGTGCCCGATCCATTCGGCGCCGCGGGCGAACGCCTGTATCGCACCGGCGATCTGGTGCGCTACCTGCCGGACGGCGCCATCGAATTCGTCGGCCGCATCGATGGCCAGGTCAAGATACGCGGCTACCGCATCGAGACTGGCGAGATCGAGGCAGTCCTGGCGCGTCACCGCGCGATCGGCGCCTGCGCCGTGCAGGCGCGTGAAGACCAGCCCGGCCGCAAGCGCCTGGTCGCCTATTACGTAGGCAACGGCGTCGAGACCACTGCGCAGGCGCTGCGCGGCTACCTCGGCACCAGCCTGCCCGAGTTCATGGTGCCGGCATGCTATGTGCAGCTCGATGCGCTGCCGCTGACCACCAACGGCAAGCTCGACCGTCGCGCGCTGCCCGCGCCGGATTCCCGCCGGCCCGAACTTGCCGTGCCGTACGTGGAACCCGTCGGCCCTCTGGAGCAGCAGGCATGCGCCGTGTTCGGCGAACTGCTCGGACTGGACCGCGTGGGCCGCGACGACAACTTCTTCGAGCTGGGCGGCGATTCGCTGTCCGCCGTGCGCGCGGTCACCCGGCTCGGCGAGCTGGCGCCGCGCGAACTGACCATACCGATGTTCTTCCAGAACCCCACGCCGGCGGCGCTGGCGCAGGCGATGGCAGGAAACACGCGGACCGCGCCCACCGCGTCCGGCCTGCCGCACGGCGGGCACGGCGTCGGTGCCGAGCCGATCGCGATCATCGCGATGGCCGGACGCTTCCCCGGCGCGGACAACGTCGAGGCGTTCTGGCGCAACCTGTGCGAAGGCCAGGAATCGATCACCTTCTTCGGCGCCGACGAACTCGACCCGGGCATCACGCGCGCGGAGCGCGACGACCCGTCCTATGTGGCCGCGCGCGGCATCGTCGACGGCGTGGAGAACTTCGACGCCGCGTTCTTCGGCATCCCGCCGCGCGAGGCGGAGCTGATGGACCCGCAGCAGCGGATCTTCCTCGAACTGTGCTGGGAATGCCTGGAGCGCGCGGGCCATGCGCCGGGAACGCACACGGGACCGGTCGGCGTGTTCGGCGGCATGTACCACGCCACTTATTTCCAGCGTCATCTCAGTGCGCGGCCGGACCTGGTCGACAAGCTCGGCGCGTTCCAGGTGATGCTGGCCAACGAAAAGGATTTCCTGGCCACCCGCGTCGCGCACAAACTCGATCTGACCGGCCCGGCGGTCAGCGTGAACACCGCTTGCTCGACGTCGCTGGTGGCGATCTGCCAGGCCTTCGACGCCTTGCGCACCGGTCGTTGCACGATGGCGCTGGCCGGCGGCGCGTCGATCACCTGCCCGCCGCGCAGCGGCTATCTCGCCCAGGAAGGCACCATGCTTTCGCCGGACGGGCACACGCGCAGTTTCGACGCGGACGCGCGGGGCACGGTGTTCAGCGACGGCGCCGCGGTGGTCCTGCTCAAGCGGCTGTCCGATGCGATCGCCGACGGCGATCCGGTCTATGCGCTGATCCGCGGCAGCGCGGTGAACAACGACGGCGGCGGCAAGGCCAGCTTCATGGCGCCGAGCAGCGCGGGGCAGGCCGCGGTGATCGCCATGGCGCAGGCGGACGCCGGCGTCGACGCGCGCAGCATCAGTTACGTGGAAGCCCACGGCACGGCCACTCCGATCGGCGATCCGATCGAGATCGAGGGGCTGGTCAGCGCGTTCCGGCGCAATACGAACGACATCGGCTTTTGCCACGTCGGCTCGCTCAAGAGCAATGTAGGCCACATGGTGATCGCCGCCGGCGTGGCGGGCGTGATCAAGACGGCGTTCGCGCTGGCCGAGCAACGTATCCCGCCGACCCTGAATTTCCGCGCGCCCAACCCGAGTATCGATTTCGCCAGCTCGCCGTTCATGGTCAACCCGCGCCTGCTGGAATGGCACTCTGACAACGGGCCGTTGCGCGCGGGCGTCAGCTCGTTCGGCGTCGGCGGCACCAACGCACACGTAGTGATGGAGCAGGCCCCCGCACAAGAACCCTCCGATGCTGCCGACGGGCCGCAGTTGCTGCTGTTGTCGGCGCGCACGCCGACGGCGCTCGCCGCGACGGCGGAACGCGTGGCCGCACACCTGGGCACGCAACCCGGCGAGAACCTCGCCGACGTGGCCTGGACGCTAGCAGTCGGCCGCAAGGCCTTCGCCCATCGCGCCGCAGTAGTGGCCGGCGACGCGGCCGAGGCGGCCTTGCGCCTCGCCGAAGTTGCCGCCGCCAGCGTGCGCAGCCACCCCAGCCAGCCGGCCGACGTGGTGTTCCTGTTCCCTGGGCAGGGCTCGCCCTACCCTGGCATGGGCCGCGTGCTGCATGTCGCCGAGTCGGCATTCCGCGAGGCTTTCGACGCTTGCGTGGCGCATGCCGGCGAGGTGGTGGACTTCGACCTGCGCGAACGCATGTGGAGCGACGATCCCGCGGCGCTGCTGCCCACCGCGGTGATGCAGCCGGCGATCTTCACGATGGAATACGCGCTAGCGCAATGGTGGATGAGCCTGGGCGTGCAACCGGCGGCGATGCTCGGCCATAGCGTCGGCGAGTTCGTCGCGGCGACCCTGGCCGGCGTGTTCGAGCTGCGCGACGCGATGCGTCTCGTCGTCCGCCGCGGCGCGCTGATGCAGGCGCAGCCGGAAGGCGCAATGCTGTCGGTGCAGCTACCGCGCGAGGACGTGCTCGCGCGCCTGCCGGCGACGCTGTCGCTGGCCGTGGAAAACGCACCGGCCGCCTGCGTGGTGGCCGGACCGCATGCGGACGTCGCCGCGCTGCAGGCGGCACTGGAGAAGGACGGTGTCGCCTGCCGCCCGCTGCGCACCTCGCACGCCTTCCACTCGGCGATGATGGAACCAGTGCTGGCGCCGTTCCGTGCCGAAGTGGAGCGCGTGTCACGACAGGCGCCGCGCATCCCGCTGGTGTCGACCGCGACCGGCGACTGGTTGGGCGACGATGCGGCGCAGTCGATCGACTACTGGACGCGCCACCTGCGCGAACCGGTGCGCTTCTCCACCGCGCTCGAACGCGTGCTCGACAGACCTGCCCGCGTGCTGCTGGAAGTGGGTCCGCGCGCCACGCTGTGTTCGCTGGCGCGCCAGCAGCCGCTGCTGCGCCAGCAGCGCATCGCCGCCCTGCCCTCGCTCGGCGACGCGCCTCAGCTGGAACTGATGCAGTTGCGCCAGGCCGTCGGCGAGCTGTGGCGCCAGGGTGCGGCCATCGACACCGCACGGCTGGACCGACGCGCGCGGCGCCGGCGCGTATGCCTGCCCAGCTATCCGTTCGAACGCCAACGCCATTGGATCGACGCGCCCGCGGCATCGGGCGTCCACGCATCGTTGCCACCCGCCACAACGTCCGAGTACCACGAAGGAACGCCCATCATGTCCGCGCCAACCGTGTCGTCCGTGGAGCGCCAACCGCGCCTGATCGGCCAGCTCAAGGCCACCTTCGAGGATGTCGCCGGCATCGACCTGGCCGACGCCGATTCCGCCAGCCACTTCATCGAGCTGGGTCTGGACAGCCTGATGCTGACCCAGGTGGCGCTGCAGGTTTCCAAGACCTTCGCAGTGCCGGTGAGCTTCCGCCAATTGATGGGCGACTGCTCCAGCTTCGCGCAGCTGGCCGCGCTGCTCGACGCGCAGCTGCCACCCGAGGCGGCCGCCGCGGCAACGGCACCCGTCCTGCCGCAGCCGGCACGGCTGGCCATGCCGGCGCTGCCTACCATCACCGGCGCGGCGCCGGACGGCTACGTGCAGCAGGTGATCGCGCAGCAGATGCAGCTGATGGCCCAGCAGCTGGCCCTGCTCGGCGGTGCGCCGGTGACACCGGTCGCCGTGCCGGCGCCAGCGGCCGCGTCGCCTGCACCGGCTGCCCCGGTCGCGGCCCCGGCCGTGGACGAGGAAGCCGTGCTGGCCCATACCCGCTACGACGTCAAGAAGGCCTTCGGCGCGATCGCGCGCATCGACACCGGCAAGTTCGAGCTCACGCCGCGCCAGCAAGGCCGGCTGGACCGCTTCGTCGAACGCTACGTGGCGCGCACGCGCAAATCGAAGGAGTACACCCAGGCGCATCGCCCGCACATGGCCGACCCGCGCGTGGTCAACGGGTTCCGTCCCCTGCTTAAGGAAATCGTCTACCAGATCGTCATCGAGCGCTCCAAGGGCGCCCACCTGTGGGACCTGGACGGCAACGAATACGTCGACGCGCTGAACGGCTTCGGCATGAGCCTGTTCGGCTGGCAGCCAGATTTCGTGCTGGATGCCGTGCGCAGGCAGCTCGATCTCGGCTACGAGATCGGCCCGCAGCATCCGCTGGCCGGCGAAGTGGCAAAGCTGGTCTGCGAAGTCACCGGGCACGAGCGCGCCGCGTTGTGCAACACCGGCTCGGAGGCGGTGCTTGGCGCGCTGCGCATCGCGCGCACGGCGACCGGGCGCGAGACCGTGGTGCTGTTCACCGGTGCCTACCACGGCATCGTGGACGAAGTGATCGTGCGCGGCACCAAGAAGCTGCGCGCGGTGCCGGCCGCGCCGGGCATCCTGCGTAACACCGCCGAACACGTGCTGGTGCTCGACTACGGCACGCCGGAGTCGCTGGAAATCATCCGCGAGCGCGCGCACGAGCTGGCCGCCGTGCTGATCGAACCGGTGCAGAGCCGGCGGCCGGATTTCCGCCCGGTCGAATTCCTGCGCGAGGTGCGTGCGATCACCGCGGCCAGCGGCACCTTGTGCATCTTCGACGAGATCGTTACCGGCTTCCGCAGCCATCCCGGCGGCACCCAGGCGCTGTTCGATATCCGCGCCGACCTCGCCACCTACGGCAAGGTCGTGGGCGGCGGCTATCCGATCGGGGTGATCGCAGGCAAACGTGAATACATGGATGCGCTGGACGGCGGCCAATGGCAGTACGGCGACGACTCGATCCCCACCGTGGGCGTCACTTATTTCGCCGGCACCTTCGTGCGCCACCCTCTGGCGCTGGCCGCGGCGAAGGCGGTGCTCGAGCACGTGCGCGACGCCGGGGGCGCGCTGCAGGAACGGCTCAATGCGCGCACCGCGGCAATGGCCGACGAGCTCAACGGTTTCTTCGTGGAAGTGGGCGCGCCGATCGCGGTCAAGCAGTTCGCGTCGCTGTGGAAGACCCAGTTCCTGGAGGAGCATCCGCTGCAGGATCTGCTGTTCGCGATGATGCGCAGCCGCGGCGTGCACATCCTCGACAACTTCCCCTGCTTCTTCACCACCGCGCACAGCGAGGCGGATTTCCAGAAGATCACCCAGGCCTACAAGGAATCGGTGGCCGAGTTGCAGGAAGCCGGTTTCCTGCCGCGCAACGTCCCCCCGACGCAGACGGTGATGGATGCGGGCAAGCCGCCCGTGCCCGGCGCGCGGCTGGGCCGCGAACCCGACGGGCGGCCATGCTGGTTCGTGCCCAACCCCGCGCAACCAGGCAAGTACATGAAGGTCGAGTCATGAACACGCCCATGGACGCGCATGCCGGCCTCTCGACCGTCGACTACGATCCGTTCGCCAGCCCCGCGCTCGAACGCGTGGTGCCCAGCACCGAGGCGCAGCGCGAAATCTGGCTGGCTGCCAAACTGGGTGAGGATGCTTCGCTGGCCTACAACGAAGCGGTCGCGCTGCACCTGCACGGCGCGCTGGACCGCACGGCCATGCTCGACGCGCTGCAAGCGCTGGTTGATCGCCACGATGCGCTGCGCGCCAGTTTCGGCCCGGACGGCGAAACCTTCTGCGTGGCCGGCGGCGTCGCGCTCGACGTGCGCCAGACCGACCTGGGCGCGCTCGATGCATCCACGCGCATTGCCGCGCTGGAGGAGCGCCGCGCGCAAGTCGTGCTGCTGCCGTTCGACCTGGAAACCGGACCGCTGTTCCGCGCCGAACTGCTGCGCCTGGGCGAGGGCGAGCACGTGCTGCTGCTCAGCGCGCACCACCTGGTCTGCGACGGCTGGTCGTGGTGGGTGGTCCTGCGCGAACTGGGCACGCTGTACGCGTTGCGCGGCGGCGCCGGCAACGCAAACCTGCCGCCAGCCCCCTCCTTCGCCGACTACGCCTTGCAATGCGCCGGACAGGCGGACCGCCACGCCCGCGCCGCCGACGAGGCCTGGTGGGTAGCGCATCACGCCCATCGTCCACCGGCGCTGGACCTGCCGGGCGACCGCCCGCGGCCGCCACGGCGCAGCTTCGCTGCCGGCCGCGAGGATCATGTGCTCGGCGCCGACCTGGTCGGCGCCTTGCGCCACTTGGGCGCGCGTCACGGTGCAAGCCTGTTCGCCACCTTGCTGGGCAGTTTCGCCGGCTTGCTCGGCCGGCTGGCCGGGCAGGACGAAGTCGTGCTCGGCATCCCCGCAGCAGCGCAGGCGAACGAAGGTCTGGGCGACCTGGTCGGCCACGGCGTCAATCTGCTGCCGCTGCGCTGCACGGCCGATCCGGCGCTGCCGTTCACGCAGCTGCTTGGCGCGGCGGGCGGCGAGCTGCTCGATGCGTTGGAGCACCAGCGCTGCACCTTCGGCAGCCTGCTGCAGCAGTTGGACATCGCGCGCGATCCCGCTCGCCTGCCGCTGGTCAGCGTGCTGTTCAACATCGACCAGGCGCTGGAGCAGGAAGGCGAAGCCTTCCCTGGGCTGCGACTGGACTTCGCCAGCGTGCCTCGCCGCTACGAGAACTTCGAACTGTTCATCAACGCGGTGCAGGAACATGGTGGCCTGCGCCTGGAATGCCAGTACAACAGCGGCCTGTTCGATGCCGCCACCGTACGTCGCTGGCTGCGCGCCTACGAGGCCTTGCTGCGCGCCGCCGTGACGCAGCCCGACCATCCGCTCGGCGCCTTGCCGCTGGTCGACGCAGCGGCGCAGCGCGAGCTGGCCGGACTGCAGCCGCCCGAGCGTCAATGGAGCGGCCCGTCGACCATGCACGGCGCGTTCGAACGCCAGGCGTCTGCTTCACCGGAGCGCCCCGCACTGCGCTGCGGCGACGAGACACTGAGCTACCGCGCGCTGGACGAGCAGGCCAACCGCATCGCCCATGGCCTGATCGCGCACGGCGTTCGCCCCGGCGATCTCGTCGGCATCGCGTTGGAGCGCGGCCCCGCCATGCTCGCCGCCTTGCTCGGCACGCTCAAGGCCGGCGCCGGCTACGTGCCGCTCGATCCCGGCTTCCCCGCCGAGCGGCTGGCCTACATGGTCGCCGATGCGAAGCTGGCGGTGCTGCTCACCCAGGCTTCGCTGGCCGCACGCTTCGATCGGCCGGACCGCCCGCCGATTGCACTGGATGCACCGCCCGCCGGCTGGGACGCGCTGCCCGTCACGCCGCCCGCGCTGTCCGTCGATCCCGCGGCTACCGCCTACGTGATCTATACCTCCGGCTCCACCGGTCGGCCCAAGGGCGTGGCGATCCCGCATCGCGCCGTGGCGAACTTCCTCGCCAGCATGGCCGAGCGTCCCGGCCTGCACGCCGACGACCGCCTGCTCGCGGTCACCACGCTGTCCTTCGACATCGCGGTGCTGGAACTGCTCGGGCCGCTGGGCGTGGGCGGCTGCGTGGTGCTGGCCTCGCGCGAGCAGGCGATGGACGGCGAGGCGCTGAAGACCCTGCTGGCCGACCACGGCATCACGCTGATGCAGGCTACGCCGGCCAGCTGGCGCATGCTGCTGCAGGCCGGCTGGCAAGGCGGCGCCGGCTTCCGCGCGCTGTGCGGCGGCGAGGCGCTGGCGCCGGATCTGGCGGCCGCACTGCTGGCACGCTGCGCCGCGCTGTGGAACATGTACGGCCCCACCGAGACCACGGTGTGGTCGACCTGCGCGAAGCTGGAAAAGGATCAGCCGATCACCATCGGCACGCCGATCGCGAACACCACGGTGTGGGTGCTGGACGAGCGCCGCCAGCCCTGCCCGCTGGGCGTGCCGGGCGAGCTGTGGATCGGCGGCGCGGGCGTGGCCATCGGTTACCTGCACCGCCCGGAACTCACCGCCGAGCGCTTCGTCGCCGATCCGTTCTCCGCTGCACCCGACGCACGGCTCTACCGCACCGGCGACCGCGGCCGCTGGCGCGCCGACGGCACCCTCGAACACCTCGGCCGCGCCGACTTCCAGATCAAGCTCCGCGGCTTCCGCATCGAACCCGGCGAGATCGAGGCGCAGCTGGCCGGTCATCCGCCGGTGACGCAGGCGCTGGTGATGGTGCGCGAGGATCGTCCGGGCGACGCGCGCCTGGTCGCCTACCTGGCGAGCGAAACGCCGGTGGACGAAGCCGCCCTGCGCGGCCACCTGCGCGAACACCTGCCCGAATACATGCTCCCGCAGCACTTCGTGGTGCTGGCCGCGCTACCGCTGCTGCCGAACGGCAAGATCGACCGCGCCCGCCTGCCGGCTCCGCTCGCCGCCGCGCCGGCCGTCGCGCGCGCTGCGCCGCGCGACGAACTGGAGCGCCAGATCGCGCAGGCGATGGCGGCCGTGCTGGGTGGACTGGAGCCGGGCCTGGACGACGACTTCTTCGAGCACGGCGGGCACTCTCTGCTCGCCGCGCAACTCACCGCGCGCCTCAATCGCGAGCTGGGTCTGGCGCTGCCGCTGCGTACCCTGTTCGAAGCGCCAACCGTGGCGCGGCTGGCGGCAGCGATACGCGCGGCAGGTGCAGCCGGCAAACAGGAGCCGCGCCAGATCGCGCGCCTGGCTGACCGCGAACGCGCGCCGCTGTCGCTGATGCAGCAACGCGTGTGGTACCTCGAACAGCTCAGGCCCGGCGGCGTGGCGTTTCACACGCCGTCGGCGCATCGCCTGAGCGGATCGCTGGATCTCGCCGCCTTCGAGCAGGCGCTGCGCACCATGGTCCGCCGCCAGCCGGTGCTGCGCACCTCGATCGAGCCGGACGCGACGGGCGCGATGCAGCGCATCCACGCCGAACTGAAGGTGGAGCTGCCGCTCGAGGATCTCTCCGGCATGCCGGCAGACGAACGCGATGCCTGGCTGCGGCGCCGGCTGGACGCGTTGATCGCCGAACCGTTCGACCTGGCCACGCCGCCGCTGTTCCGCGCCCGGCTGTTCCGGCTGGGCGAGCAGGAACACGTGTTCTTCTTCATGACCCACCACATCGTCTGGGACGGCTGGTCGTTCGACCTGCTGTACCGGGAGCTGAGCGCACTCTACGAGGCCTTCCGCACCGGCCAGCCCGATCCGCTGCCGCCGCTGGCGGTCGAGTACGGCGACTTCGCCGCGTGGCAGCGGCAGTGGATGCAGGGCGAGGAACTGCAGCGCCAGCTCGACCACTGGCTGTCCCGCCTCAAGGGCCGCATCGAACCACTGGAGCTGCCTGCCGACCGCGTGCGACCGACACGCATGTCCGGGGCCGGCGCCACCGAGTGGATCGTGCTGCCATCCGAACGGCTGATCGCCGTGCACGCGCTGGCGCAGCAGGCCGGCACCACGCCGTTCATCGTGCTGCTCGCGGCCTACTTCGCACTGCTGCACCGGCTCGGCGGCCAGCGCGACCTGGTGGTGAGCACGCCGGTGCGCGGCCGCGATGCGGTGGAGCTGGAACCGATGATGGGCTTCTTCGTCAACGCGCTGCCGCTGCGCCTGGCGATCGATCCACAGGCCAGTTTCCTCGACACTTTGCGTGCGGTGCGCACGATGGTGCTCGACGCCTTCGCGTGCCCTGACGTGCCGTTCGAGCACCTGGTCAAGGCGCTGCGCTTGCCGCGCGACGAGAGCCGGCCGCCGCTGGCGCAGGCGATGTTCTCTTTCCAGGACGTGCGCGGCCGCGCCACCACCTGGGGCGGCGTGCAGCACGAACACCTGCCGGTGTTCCAGCGCGGCAGCACCGAGGATCTGGGCCTGTGGTTCATCGAGCAGGAGCAGCGCCTGCTCGGCGGCATGGGCTTCAATGCCGACATCTTCGACCCGTCCACCGCCGCACGTTTCCGCCGCGGCTACGAGACCCTGCTGGAAGGCGCGCTGGCCGATCCGCGTCAATCGATCGCGCAACTTCCGCTGCTGCCGGCCGACGAGCTGGCGCGGCTGCACGCCTGGAACGCCACCAACGCGGCGATTCCCGTGCCGACCATGCACGGCGCGTTCGAACGCCAGGCGTCTGCTTCACCGGAGCGCCCCGCACTGCGCTGCGGCGACGAGACACTGAGCTACCGCGCGCTGGACGAGCAGGCCAACCGCATCGCCCATGGCCTGATCGCGCACGGCGTTCGCCCCGGCGATCTCGTCGGCATCGCGTTGGAGCGCGGCCCCGCCATGCTCGCCGCCTTGCTCGGCACGCTCAAGGCCGGCGCCGGCTACGTGCCGCTCGATCCCGGCTTCCCCGCCGAGCGGCTGGCCTACATGGTCGCCGATGCGAAGCTGGCGGTGCTGCTCACCCAGGCTTCGCTGGCCGCACGCTTCGATCGGCCGGACCGCCCGCCGATTGCACTGGATGCACCGCCCGCCGGCTGGGACGCGCTGCCCGTCACGCCGCCCGCGCTGTCCGTCGATCCCGCGGCTACCGCCTACGTGATCTATACCTCCGGCTCCACCGGTCGGCCCAAGGGCGTGGCGATCCCGCATCGCGCCGTGGCGAACTTCCTCGCCAGCATGGCCGAGCGTCCCGGCCTGCACGCCGACGACCGCCTGCTCGCGGTCACCACGCTGTCCTTCGACATCGCGGTGCTGGAACTGCTCGGGCCGCTGGGCGTGGGCGGCTGCGTGGTGCTGGCCTCGCGCGAGCAGGCGATGGCCGGCGAGGCGCTGAAGACCCTGCTGGCCGACCACGGCATCACGCTGATGCAGGCTACGCCGGCCAGCTGGCGCATGCTGCTGCAGGCCGGCTGGCAAGGCGGCGCCGGCTTCCGCGCGCTGTGCGGCGGCGAGGCGCTGGCGCCGGATCTGGCCACCGCACTGCTGGCACGCTGCGCCGCGCTGTGGAACATGTACGGCCCCACCGAGAGCACGGTATGGTCGACCTGCGCGAAGCTGGAAAAGGATCAGCCGATCACCATCGGCACGCCGATCGCGAACACCACGGTGTGGGTGCTGGACGAGCGCCGCCAGCCCTGCCCGCTGGGCGTGCCGGGCGAGCTGTGGATCGGCGGCGCGGGCGTGGCCATCGGTTACCTGCACCGCCCGGAACTCACCGCCGAGCGCTTCGTCGCCGATCCGTTCTCCGCTGCACCCGACGCACGGCTCTACCGCACCGGCGACCGCGGCCGCTGGCGCGCCGACGGCACCCTCGAACACCTCGGCCGCGCCGACTTCCAGATCAAGCTTCGCGGCTTCCGCATCGAACCCGGCGAGATCGAGGCGATCGCCCGCGAGGACACCGCGGTGAACGACGCCGCGGCCGTGGTGTGCGAATTGTCCGCCAGCGACCAGCGTCTGGTGCTCTACGTGGCCGCCACCGAGGCGGAGGCCACGCTGCTGCCGCGCCTGCGCGGCGTGCTGGAATCTCAGCTGCCCGGCTACATGCGGCCGCAACACATCGTGCGGCTGGAAGCGTTCCCGCAGACGCCGAACGGCAAGCTCGACCGCAAGGCACTGCCGCTGCCCGCGACGACGAGCGGGGACGAGCCCGCACCGCGCAGTGCGGACGACGATCCGCGCCGCCGCTACCTGGGCGCGGTGTGGTGCGAGCTGATCGGCGTGGGCGAGGTGGCGTCGCAGGACAACTTCTTCGACGTGGGCGGGCACTCGCTGCTGGCGGTGGAGCTGGCCACGCGCGTGCAGCGCGAGACCGGCGTGCGGTTGAACCTGCTGGATATCGCCAGCAGCACCCTCGCTGCGCTGGCCGGGCAGTTGCCCGAACCCGCCGCGGCCAGGCCGCACGTTCCGTTCGGCCATCGCCTGCGGCGACTGCTCGGCCTGCACTGATGCGGAACACGCGTGCGGCAACACCGATCCACCCATCGCCATACCGAAATGCCATGGCCATAATGACGACACCGTTTCGACCGATGCATGTTGGACAGGGGATTGTTCGAAACAGGGGACAGCATGAATGACAGTCTTGATGGCCGATACGCGGAACCGATGACCGGCTCCGCCTTTCCGCTGGGCGAAATCCGCAAGGAGAAATGGCTGGCCGGCCAGTACGGCGATGGTGCCGCGCTGGCGCTCGCCCACCTCACCGTGCTTCGGCTGGATGGCCCCTTGCACGTCGCCGTGCTGGAACAGGCTGCCGCCCGGCTGTGGCGGCGGCACGCCGGCCTGCGCATCCAGCCGTCCGCCGACGGCCACACGCAGCACGTGCATCACGACCTGCCGCTGCCGTGGGCGCGGCACGATTTCTCCTCCGCCGGCGAAGCCGCGGAGGCGCGCCTGGCCGCGCACGTCCAGGCGCGTCTGCGCGTGCCGTTCGATCCGTGCGTGCCGCCGCTGCTGCGCCTGGAACTGCTGCGCTTGGGCGAGGAGCGGCATGCCCTGCTGCTGCACGCCCACGAACTGGTGCTCGACCGCCGCGCCACCGGCCGCCTGCTGGCGGAGCTGGCGCAAACCTACGGCGAGCTGCTCGCGGGGCAGGAACCGGCATTCGCACCGGTGCCCCTGCCGTCGCCCGACGACGCGGTGCCCGCCGAAGCGCTCGCCTGGTGGCGCGCACGCCTGGCCGCCCTGCCCGATCCGCTGAACCTGCCCACCGATCGTTCGGCGCCGCTACGGCCGCGATTCGACGCCGTCGACGCTCGCCGGGTGCTACCTGCGGCGACGGTCGCCGGCTTGCGCCGGTTGGCACAGGACTGCGGGCTGTCGCTGCGCGACGTGCTGCTCGGCGGCTACGCGGCCTTCCTGATGCGCATGAGCGGGCAGCACGACTTCGCCGTCGGCGTGCCGGTCGGCATGCACGGCGAGCCGCTGCACTTCCTGCCGCTGCGCCTGCGCGTGGAACCCGGGCAAAGCGTCGCGGAATTGCTCGCGCGCACCGCCGCTGCGCTGCACGAGGTCCATGCGCACGGCCAGGTCACGCTGATGGGCTTGCTGCGCGCGCTAGGCCTGCACCACGGCGGTGCGGAAGCGGCCCTCGGCATGGTCTCGTTCGAGTTCGATCCGGGCATGCCCGGGTTTGCCTTCGCCGGCCTGCGCCACCACGTGATCGACGGCGGCCGCGCGGCGCTGCTGGGCGAGCTGCACGCACGTGCGGCACTGGAAGGCGATGCACTCGGCATCGACCTGCACGGCTCGGCCGCGCGCTACGACGTGGCCACGCTGCAGCGCTGGCTGGGCCACTACGCCACGTTGCTGGAAACGCTCGCCGGCACGGCCGCGCCGGCTGCATCGACGATCGCCGAGTTGCCCATGCTCGATGCCGCCGGACGCGCCCAGGTGCTGCAGGCGTGGAACGACACCGCGCGCGACTACGACCTCGGCAGGGGGCTGCCGGCGCTGATCGCGGCGCAAGCGCGACGCACGCCGGAAAACATCGCCGCCGAATGCGCCGGCGAAGCGCTGGATTACGCCACGCTCGAGCGGCGCACGGATGCCCTTGCATTGGCGCTGGCCCGTCGCGGCATCGGCCGCGGCGATCTGGTCGGCGTGTACGTGCCGCGCAGCCTGGACATGCTGGTCGCCGTGCTGGGCATCCTCAAGAGCGGTGCCGCCTACGTGCCGCTGGACCCGGAATTTCCGCAGGAGCGACTCGGCTACATGGCCGGGCATGCCGCCCTGCGCTACCTGCTGGTCACGCCCGTCCTGCATCCTCCTCCCGAATTGACGGAGGGGCGCGGCTGCCTGGTGGTCGGCGAGCTGGCGGCCGAGCCGGCGGACGGACAACCGCTGCCGCCCGTGCGCGGCGACGACCTGGCCTACGTGCTGTTCACCTCCGGCTCCACCGGCCAGCCCAAGGGCGTGCGCATCCTGCACCGCAACCTGGTCAACTTCCTGCTGGGCATGCGCGAGCAGCCGGGCTATGGCGCCGGCGACACGCTGTGCGCCGTCACCACGCTGTCGTTCGACATCGCCGGGCTGGAGCTGTACCTGCCGCTGATCGTCGGCGGCCGCATGGTGATCGCCTCCGAGACCGAGCATCGCGACCCGCCGGCACTGTGCGAACTGATGGCGAACAGCGGCTGCACGGTGCTGCAGACCACGCCCTCCCTGCTGCGCCTGCTGCAAGGCATCGGCCGCGAGGACGTGGTGCGCGGACTGCGCCTGTTCGTCGGCGGCGAGGCGATGCCGCTGGCGCTGGCGCGCTCGCTGGTCGGGCGCTGCCGCGAATTGTGGAACCTGTACGGCCCCACCGAGACCACGATCTGGTCCTCGGTGGCGCGCATCGAACCGGGCATGGAGCCGATCCCGCTCGGCAGGCCGATCGCCAACACCCGCATCTACGTGCTGGACGAGCGCGGCCAGCCGCAGCCGCCGGGCGTCGTCGGCGAGATCTGGATCGCCGGCGATGGCGTGGCCGACGGCTACCTCAACCGCCCCGACCTCAGCGCCGAGCGCTTCGTCGACGACCCCTTCGCCGGCGGCCGCATGTACCGCACCGGCGACCGCGGCTGCTGGCGCGACGGCCAGCTGCACTTCAGCGGCCGCGCGGACGACCAGATCAAGATCCGCGGCTACCGCATCGAGCCGGGCGACATCGAGGTGGCGGCCGCCGCCGAGCCGGGCGTGCGCGAGTGCGTGGCGGTGGCACGCAGCTTCGGCGACAACGACCTGCGCCTGGTGCTGTACGTGGCCGCGGCGGTGGACGATGGCCTGACCGAGCGCCTGCGCGCCCGCCTGCATCAGAAGCTGCCCGTCTACATGCAGCCACAGCACATCGAGCGGCTGGACGCGCTGCCGAAGACACTGAACGGCAAGATCGACCGCAAGGCCCTGCCACCACCATCCGCGGCCGCGCGGCGCGGCGTGCGGACGCAAGCAGGTGGACTGACCGATCCGCGCCAGGCCTATCTCGCCACGATCTGGCGCGAACTGATCGGCGTGGAACAGGTGGGCGCCAACGACAGCTTCTTCGACCTGGGCGGCCACTCGCTGCTGGCGGCGGAATTCGTGGCGCGCGTGCAGCGGGAGACTTCGGTGCGACTGCAGCTGATCGACGTGGCCTCCGGCACGCTGGCGATGCTGGCCCGCGAATTGCCCGAAAAGGCGAAAGACGCGCCGCGATTGCCGCTGCTGCTGCGGCTGCATCGCTGGTTCGGGATGGGCCTGTGGTTCGTCATGGACAAAACATGGTGGGGGGATGGCCTTGATTGGCTTTGCCAGTGAAGTCTTTGCGATATCGGCGCTTGCCCTCGTGCACGTCTTCGCCGGCTATCCGCTGTGGGTCGCCGCGCTGGCGCGCTGGAGGCCGCGCCCGGTGCAACGGCGCGCATGGACACCGCGCGTCACCGCGGTGCTCGCCGTGCACGACGGCGCCGCGCACGTGCGCGCCAAGCTCGAAGGCCTGCTCGCCCTGGACTATCCGGCGGAACGGCTCGACATCGTGGTGGCCTGCGATGGCTGCCGCGACGACACCGCGGCGCGTGCCCGCGCGCTCGGCGATCCGCGCATCCGCGTGCTGGAGTTTGCCGAACGACGCGGCAAGGCGGCCTGCCTCAACGACGCGGTGGCCGAGGCGCGCGGCGAGGTGCTGCTAATGACCGACGTGCGCCAGCGGCTGGAGCCGGACGCGCTGCGCCAGCTGGTGGCGAACCTGGGCGATGCGCAGGTGGGCGCGGTCGGCGGCCAGCTGCGCCTGTTCGACGCGCACACCGGCTTCGCCCGCGGCATCGATGCGTACTGGCGCTACGAGACGCTGATCCGCGCCAGCGAAAGCCGCTCCGGCTCGGTGATCGGCGTCAGCGGCGCGCTGTACGCGATGCGCCGCGCGTTGTTCCTTCCGCTGCCGGCGGGCACCGTGCTGGACGACGTACTGGTGCCGATGCAGGTGGCCGCGGCCGGGCTGCGCGTGGTGTACGAGCCGGCCGCGGTGGCCTGGGACGGCAGTTCGCAGCAGCCGCGCGAGGAGCAGCGCCGCAAGATCCGTACGCTGGCCGGCAACTACCAGCTGGTGCAGCTGGCGCCGTGGCTGCTGCTGCCGTGGCGCAACCCGCTGTGGTTCCGCTTCGTCAGCCACAAGCTGCTGCGCCTGCTGGCGCCGTGGCTGCTGCTGGCGCTGGCGCTCTCGGCAACGCTGCTGGCGACGCGGCATGCGCTGTTCGCGGCGACCGCGCTGGGGCTGCTCGCGGCACTCGCCGCGGTGGTGGCCGGACGCCTGCTGCCGACGCTGGGCGGGCGCCAGCCCGTGCGGCTGCTGACCGCGTTCTGCTATCTCAACCTGTTCGCCGCGCAGGCGCTGCTGGCGTTCGCGCGCAACCGGAGGCTGCACCTGTGGTGATCCAGTGGCCCGTTCGATGCACCCCTTCGGCGGCATGCAACGGCGCGCCTGCGGGCGCCTGCGGGGAGTGGTGCGCATGTTCCTGCTGATCCTCGTCTACCTCGCTTTCGCGATCGTCCGGCCGCAGGACTTCCTGCCCGGCATGGCGGGCCTGCCGGTGATGTCGCTGACCCTGCTGCTGGCCTTCATCGGCTGGCTGCTGCGTGGTGCGCGCACGCCCGGCGCGCCGCAGTTCCTGCTGCTGCCGCTGTTCGTGCTGATCGCGATGGCCTCGGAGGTGGTCACCGGCTGGGCCGGCGGCATGCAGTACGTGATCGAACAGATGGGGCCGTCGCTGATCGTGTTCTTCGTGCTGGCGAGCGCCATCGACGACCCGCGCCGCACCGCCGCCACCTTCGCGGTGATCGGGCTGTGCGCGATGGTGCTGGCCTTGCACAGCGTGCAGCAGGCCAGCCACGGCGTCGGCTGGACCGGCATGACCCTGGGCGAGGACGGGCGCATCCGCTACGTGGGCATCTTCAACGATCCCAACGATCTCGGCCTGCTGTTCGTGATGGCGCTGCCGATGCTGTTCTGCGTGGCCGCGCGCGCCGGCTTCCTCGGCCGCTGGTTCTGGCGCGCCGGCATCGTGCTGCTGCTGGCCGGGATTTACCTGACCAAGTCGCGCGGCACCCAGCTGGCGGTACTGATGATGGGCGCGATCTGGCTGTGGCAGAAGCGCGGGCTGCTCACCGCCGGCTCGCTGAGCTTCGCCGGCCTGGTCGGGCTGACGCTGCTGCCGTCCACGCGCATGAACGACCTCGACCCGGACGAAGAGTCCGCCTTCGGTCGCGTGGACGCGTGGTACGAAGGCTTCGACATGTTCAAGACGCACCCGCTGTTCGGCGTGGGCTTCGGCAACTTCACCGACTACAACAGGCTGACCGCACACAACTCCTTCGTGCTGGTGCTGGCCGAGACCGGCTTCCTGGGCTTCGTGACCTGGCTGGCCTTCGTCGGCTACGGCTTCTGGATGATGTGGCGCCTGCTGCGCCTGCAGGCGGGGCTGGCGCAGGCGGCTCAGGTCGCGGTCGCGCATGTGGTGGCGGCACGCCCGCAGGCACGCCTGGCGCTGGTGCGGGCGCTGCCCGCCGGCGCTGACGCGGAGCAGCGCCGGACCACCGTCGTGCGCGGGCCGGCCGCCGTCGTGGCAACTGGCGCGGGGACTGCGGCGGACCGCGCGGACACCGCGGCGCAACAGCGCCAGGACCGCGCCGAACAGGCGCTGTCGCTGACCCTGTTCTGCGCGCTGTGCGGCTTCTTCACCGCCGCGTTCTTCCTCAGCCGCAGCTACAACATCATGCTCTACACGCTGGCCGCGATCGTGGTGGGCCACTACGCCAGCCTGCGTAAACGCCACGACACGCTGCCGCGTTTCACTCTCTCGGCCAGCGGCTGGCGCTGGCTGCCGATCTCGCTGATGGTCATCGCGGCGCTCTACGTGCTGGTGGCCGTGCTGCTGCGAATGCCATGACCCCACGCTCATGACCCCACGCTCGCTCACCCTGCGCAACACGCTGTTCTCCTCGCTGGGGATCTACGTCGAGTATTTCCTCGGCATGGTCTGCGCGGTGCTGATCGCGCGTCACCTGGGGCCACGCCATTACGGCATCTACGGCCTGTTCATCTGGTTCGCGGCGATCGGTATCGTGGTGACCAATTCGGGCATCACCACCGGCGTGATCAAGTTCGTGGCGGAGTTGCGCGGCAGCCGGCAACCCGAGCTGATCCGGCCGCTGCTCGCCTACATGCGCAGGGTGCAGCGCTGGCACCTGCTGGTGGTGCTCGGCCTGGGCCTGGGTCTGTACCTGCTGCTCGGGCGGCGCTACGCCGCCGAGCTGGACCTGCTGGAATTCGTGATGCTCGCGGCCGCGGTGGGCATGCGCGCGCCGTACATGTTCAACGTGGCGATCGCGAAAGGCTTCGAGGCCTTCGACGCCACCGCGCGGATCACCCTGGTGGCGGCGCCGACCAACCTGGCGCTGGTGGTCGCCGCGATGCTGCTGCACGGCGACATCCTCTGGTTCGTGGTGATGTACGCGATCTCCAGCGCGGTGTTCCTGCTCGCCTCGCAGCACCAGGTGCGTCGGCTGCTGGCGCCGCTGCCGCGCCGCGGCGATCTGCCGGGCGAACTGCTGCGGCGCATCCGCCGGCACCTGCGCATCGTCTCGCTGACCATCATCGTGAGCTTCCTGATCGCCAGCGACGTGGAGATCCTGTTCCTCAACATGTTCGCCAGCGCCACCGCGGCGGGCTACTTCAAGGTGGCCTACCAGCTGGCCAGCGGCATCATGCTGCTGGTGCCGGGAGTGTTCAGCGCGGTGCTGCTGCCGATGATGGCGAAGGCGCTGAGCGAGGGGCGCGCCGCGGGTGGGCGTCGCTTCGTGGCGGTGACTTCGTACCTGGCTTTGCTCGGCGCGCCGGTGGTGGTGTTCGGGGCCTGCTTCGCCGCCGCGGTGATCGGACTGCTGTACGGGCCGGCCTATGCCGCCGCCGCGCCGGTGTTCGCGCTGTGCATGCTGGCCAGCGCGCTGAATACCTCGGCGCAGGGCGCGACCAGCCTGCTGGTAAGCGCCGACCGTCAGCACGTGATCCTCGCGCTCACCCTGCTGTTCGGCGTGTTCAAGATCGGCGTGGACGTGACCCTGGTCCGGCATTTCGGGCTGCACGGAGCGATGGCGGCGATCGTGATCGCCGCGGTGGTCAGCTCCTCGGCCTACGTGCTGCTGGGTATGCGCGTGGGGGGCGTGCCGCTGGAATGGCGCCGGCTCGGACGCATCCTGCTGGCCGCCGCGCTGGCCGGCGCCGTTGCCTCGCTGGTGCTGCCGCTGCGCCTGCCACCGCTGTTCACGTTGCTGCTTGGCGGTCCGCTGCTGGTCGCGGCATATTTGCCGCTCACGCTGTGGCTGCGCTGCTGGACGGGCGCGGACATCGAGCAGCTGAAAGGCCTGCACCAGCGCTTCGCGGCGGGTCGGCCGCTGCTGCTGGGGCGCCTGCTGGCGTGGTCCGGCGCGCGCGCGGGGCAGCACTCATGAGCGTCTACGAACACCTGTTCCGCCGGGTGCTCTACCCGGCCTACGAATCCGGCTTGCGCCGACGCTGCACGCTGGACTGGCTCGCCGGCTACGAGCGCGACCAGTGGCTGGCGCCCGAACAGCTCCGCGCCCTGCAGCTGGAGCGCCTGCAGCGCCTGCTGCGGCACTGCGAGCAGCACGTGCCCTGGTATCGCCGGCGCTGGCGCGAGCTCGGCATCGCGGCGGCGGACATCCGCAGCCTCGACGACTACGCGCGCCTGCCGGTGCTGGGCAAGGACGAGATCCGC
The DNA here is from genome assembly GCF_002001105.1 of Rhodanobacter sp. C06. Classification (GTDB taxonomy): domain Bacteria; phylum Pseudomonadota; class Gammaproteobacteria; order Xanthomonadales; family Rhodanobacteraceae; genus Rhodanobacter_A. Next base: position 29,572 of record NZ_MUNP01000036.1, read on the forward strand.
GCGCACTTCGACGAGTTCAAGGCCGACGGCTGGCACGACCGGCTCCTGTACAAGGCCACCGGCGGCTCCACCGGTCAGCCGATGCGCTTCGGCTACACCCGCGAGAGCAACGAGCGGCGCACCGCGGTGATGTGGCGCGGCTACGGCTGGGCCGGCGCGCGCATGGGCCGGCGCACGCTGTACGTCTGGGGCGGCGCGGTGGGCGAGCCGCGGCGCCTGCACCAGTTCAAGGATCGGCTGTACCACGCGGCGTTCGCGCGACGCATGCTCAACAGCTTCCACATGACCGACGCCAACCTCGGCGAATACGCCGACGCCATCGACGCCTACCGGCCCGAGGTGATCGTGGGCTATGTCGGCCCGCTGGTACGCCTGGCGCAATGGCTGCTGGACAACCGCCGCACGCTGGCGCGGCCGCCGGCCGCGGTGCTGGGCGCGGCCGAGGCGTTGCACGATTTCCAGCGCGAACTGATCGAGCGTGCGTTCGGTTGCCCGGCCTACAACACCTACGGCTGCCGCGAGGTGATGCTGATCGCGTCCGAGTGCGAACGGCGGCACGGCCTGCACGTCAATGCCGATCACCTGGTGGTGGAGCTACATGGCGCGGCGACGAGCGGCGCCAGTGGCGAGGTGCTGCTCACCGACCTTTCCAACTACGGCATGCCGTTGCTGCGCTATGCCAACGGCGACCTGGCCACGGCCGGCACGGAAACCTGCCCGTGTGGACGCGGCCTGCCGCTGCTGGCGCACGTGGACGGCCGCAAGCTGGATGCGATCCGCACGCCGGACGGCCACCTGCTGCCCGGCGAGTTCTTTCCGCACATGCTCAAGGACGTGCCGGGCCTGCGCCGCTTCCAGCTGGTGCAGCGCCGGCTCGACCGGCTCGAACTGGCGCTGGTCTGCGACGAACGCTTCGACGACGCCGCGATGGCCTGGATCCGCCGCGAGCTGGCGAAGGTGGTCGGCGACAGCGTCGCGCTCGAGTGCCGGATCGTCGACGATCTTCCCCTGACGCCCAGCGGCAAGCTGCGCGTCACCGTCTCCGCCCTTCCCCCTTCCTCCTCCTGAATGCACCAATGAACATCACCCATGTCGTGGAAAACTTGAACCGCGGAGGACTGGAACGCGTCGTGCTCGACCTGGTCAAGCTGCAGCAGCAACAAGGCCACCACTGCCAGGTGGTATGCCTGTTCGAACGCGGCACGCTGGCGCACGAGCTGGATGCCGCGGGCATTCCGGTGCATGCCTGCCACAAGCGCAGGGGCTTCGACATCAAGGCGCTGTCACAGGTGCGCCAGCTGATCCGCGCCCACCACACCGACGTGCTGCACAGCCACAACGCGGTGGCACATTACCTGGCGGTGCTGGCCAGCCTCGGCCTGGGCGTGGGAAAGGTCGTCAACACCCGCCACGGCATGGGCGGCATGCAACGCTGGAACCGCGCGGAAATGCTCTATCGCGCCAGCCTGGCGCGCACCGACGCGGTGGCGATGGTCTGCGAAGCGGCGTGCAACGGCGCGATCGAGCATGGCCTGGTGCCGCGCCGCAAGCTGCGCGTGGTGCCGAACGGCTTGCGCGTGCAGGAATTCGCGACCGTCTCGCCGGCCGCGCGCGAGCGCTTGCACCAGGCGCTAGCGCTGTCGCCGCAGACGCGCCTGATCGGCACGGTGGGGCGGCTCAACTGGGCCAAGGACCAGGCCAGCCTGATCCGCGCGTTTCGCCGCGTGCACGACCAGCAGGCGGACAGCGCGCTGCTGCTGGTCGGCGACGGCCTGCTGCGGCCCGAGCTGGAAGCCTGCGCGCGCGACGAGGGCCTCGCCGACGCGGTGCATTTCCTCGGCGACCGCAGCGACGTGCGCGAGCTGCTGCAGGGGCTGGACGTGTTCGTACTCTCCTCGGTGAGCGAGGGCTACTCGATGGCGCTGCTGGAAGCCTCCGCCACCGCGCTGCCGATCGTGGCCACCGACGTCGGCGGCAACCGCGAGATCGTGCAACACGGCGTCACCGGCCGCATCGTGCCGGCGCGCGACGCCGATGCGCTGGCGCAGGCGATCCTCGACCTGCTGCGCGATCCGCAGCGCGCCGCGAGCTGCGGCGCGGCCGCCCGCGCGATGATGGAGACGCGCGGCTCGCTCGAGGCGATGGCGGCGCGCTACGCCGCGCTGTACGAGTCGCGGGAGCCGGCCGCATGAAGCTGCTGGTGCTCACCAACCTGTTCCCGACGCCCTGGGATCCGCTGCGCGGCGCGTTCAACCGCCAGCAGTTCGAACGCCTGGGCCGGCGCCACGAGTTGCACGTGCTCACCGCGGTGGATTTCCGCGAGCGTCTGCGCGGCCGGCGCGGCGAGGTGCGGGTACCGGGCCTGCGCACCGATCATTTCGTGTTCGTCTACCCGCCGCGCTTCGGCCGTGCGCTGCACGCCGCCTGCTGGCTGCTGTCGCTGCTGCTGCAGCGCGGCTGGCGGCTGCGCACGGCCGGTTACGACGGCATCCTCGCGAGCTGGGCCTACCCCGATGCGGTGGGTGCCGGCTGGCTGGCGCGCCTGCTCGGCATTCCCTACGTGGTGAAGGTGCACGGCAGCGACCTCAACGTACAGGCCACGCACGCGCTGCGCCGGCCGCAGATCGCCGCGAGCCTGCGTGGCGCCGCCGCGGTGGTGGCGGTGAGCCGCGCGCTGGCCGGCAAGGCGGTGGCGCTGGGCGCGGACCCAGCGCGCGTGCACGCGATCTACAACGGCGTCGATGCTGCGCGCTTCGCCCCCGGAGACAAGGCGGATGCACGCAAGCGGCTCGGCCTGGACATCGCTGCCGACCCATTGCTGCTCTACGTCGGCAACCTGAAGGAGAGCAAAGGCTGCCTCGATCTGCTGGAAGCCTTCGCGACGATGGCGGCCTCATGTCCGCAGGCGCAGTTGGTGTACGTGGGCGAGGGCGCTTGTCGCGCCGTGCTGGTCGCGCGTGCGCAGGCGCCAGGCCTGGCTGCGCGCGTGCGCCTGGTCGGCGCGATACCCCACGCGGCGCTGCCCGACTGGTTCCGCGCCGCCGACCTGCTGTGCCTGCCCAGCCACAACGAAGGCGTGCCCAACGTGGTGCTGGAGGCGATGGCCTGCGGCACGCCGGTGGTGGCCACGCGGGTGGGCGGCATTCCCGAGGTGGTGCCTGCACACGCCGGCCGGCTCGTGGAGCTGGGCGACCGCGCCGCGCTCGCCGACGCGCTGGCGCAAGCGGCGGCGCAGGCCTGGGACCACGCCGCCATCGCGGAGCACGCGCACGGCTTCAGCTGGGACAGCAACATCGACCAGTTGGATGCGATCATGCGGCAGGCGGCACGCAACGAGGCCGTGGCTGAGGTGCTGCGGTGAGGATCCGGCCCACGCGACAGCAAGTGCTTGGCCTGCTGCCCGAACGCCTGGTGCTGGTGCGCGGCCCGCGCGAGCCGGGCGCGCTCTACCTCAGCTTCGACGACGGCCCGCATCCGGAGCACACGCCCCGGCTGCTGGACCTGCTGGCCCGGCACGACGCGCGGGCGAGCTTCTTCCTGGTCGGCCAGCGCATCGAGCAGCACCCCGCGCTGGTCGAACGCATCGTGGCGGAGGGCCACACCCTGGGCAATCACTCGTACAGCCACCCGCTGTTCCACCGGCTCAGACTGCGCGAGCAGCTGGACGAGGTGGAGCGCACCGACCGTCTGCTGGCGGATTTCGACCGTTCCGGCCCGCACCGCTTCCGGCCGCCGCGCGGCGTGGTGTCGCTGCCGCTGCTGCTGGCCTTCGCGCGGCGCGGACGCAACCTGGCCTACTGGTCCTACGACAGCCTGGATTACCAGCCGCAGCCGCCCGATGAGCTGGCCGCGCGGCTGCTGCAGCGACCGCCGGTCGACGGCGACGTGCTGCTGATGCACGACGACAGCGACTGCGCGGCGCAGATCCTCGCGCACCTGCTGCCAGCCTGGCGCACCACCGGCCGCAGCCTGCGCGCGCTGCCGGCGGTGGCCGCATGAGGATCCTCTACCACCACCGCACCCGCGGGCGCGACGTCGAGGGCGTGCACATCCGCGGCGTGGTCGGCGCGCTGCGTGCGCTGGGCCACGAGGTCAGCGTGCTGTCCTTCCCCGGCGCGGACCCGGAGCAGGAGCCGGCTGCCGGCGCCGCGCGGACGAAGCGGCGCGGCGGACTCGCCGCCATCGTTTCGCGCATGCCGGGCGTGCTGTTCGAGGCGCTGGAGCTGGGCTACAACCTGGTCACCCTCGTGCGCATGCGAAGCGCATTCGCGCGGCTCCGGCCGCAGCTCGTCTACGAGCGCTATTCGCTGTTCCTGTGCGCCACCGTGTGGCTGGCACGGCGGCGCGGCATGCCCGTGATCCTGGAGATCAACGACTCGGCACTGGTCGAGCGGGTGCGCCCGCTTCGGCTGAAATCGCTGGCGCGGCGCATCGAACGCTGGTGCCTGCGCGAGGCGACCGGACTGGTGTTCATCTCCAACTGGTTCCAGCAGCAGGCCGCGGCCGCCTATGGCGACATCGCGCCCTCGGTGGTCTCGCCGAACGCGGCCGACCTTGCCCGCTTCGATCCCGGGCTCCACGACCGCGAACGCCTGCGCACCGAGCGCGGCGTGGCGGGACGCGTGGTGTGCGGCTACGTCGGCGCGTTCGTGCACTGGCACGGCGTCAACGGCTTCGTCGAGGCGGTCGCCGCGCGGCTGGCCGAGGCACCGGACCTGGTGCTGCTGCTGGTCGGCGACGGCCGCAGCCTGCCCGAGGTGCGCGCGCTGGTGCAGGCGCGCGGCCTGGCCGACCGCATCCTGCTGCCCGGCCGCGTGTCGCACGCCGAGATACCCTCCTGGATCGCCTGCATGGACTACGCGGTGCTGCCCGACTCCAACCACTACGGCTCGCCGGTGAAGCTGTTCGAGTTCATGGCGATGGGAGTGGCCATGGTCGCCCCCGACTACGCGCCGGTGGCCGAGGTGGTCGGCGACGGTCGCACCGGCTGGCTGTTTCCGCAACGGCAGTTGCAGGCCTGCGTGCAGCGCGTACTGGAGCTGGCCATGCAGCCCGAGGAACGCCGCCGCGTCGGCGCGGCCGCGCGCGAGTACATCGTGCGCGAGCGCCAGTGGCGCAACAACGCCGAGCAGCTGCTCGGCCTGCTGCCGGAGGTGCAGCCATGACCGTCGCACTCGTCGTTCTTGCCGTGCTGGTGCTGCTGGGCGCCGTGGTCGTGGCGCTGGCGATCCGCGCGCGCCACATGCAGATCTGGCTGGGCAACTACCTGCGCCGGCGCCTGCCACCGCGCCCGACCCACGGGCCGGTGCACGTGATGTTCGCGTTCGTCGACCATTTCGAGCCGAACTGGGGCTGCGTCGACCTCGCCACCCAGCGCGCCCGCGTCGACCGCTGGTGCCGCGACTACCGCGCGCTGGCCGACCGCCACCGCGACGCCGACGGCCGTCCGCCGCAGCACAGCTTCTTCTACCCCGAAGAGGAATACGTCGACGAACACCTGGACAAGCTGGCCGCGCTTTGCGCCGACGGCTACGGCGAGATCGAGATCCACCTGCACCACGACAACGACACCCCGGAAAACTTCACCGCCACCATCGCCCGCTTCAACAAGCTGCTGCACGAACGCCACGGCGCGCTGCCGCGCGACCCGCAGACCGGCCAGCTGCGCTTCGGTTTCATCCACGGCAACTGGTGCCTGGACAACTCGCGCGCGGACGGCCGCTGGTGCGGGATCAACAACGAGCTGATCCTGCTGCGCGAACTGGGTTGCTACGCCGACTTCACCCTGCCCTCCGCGCCCAGCGAGACGCAGACGCGTACGGTCAACAGCATCTACTACGCCACCGACGATCCCGCACGCCCGAAGTCGCACGACACCGGCGTGCCGGTGCGCGTGGGCGGCACGCCTTCGGGCGACCTGATGATCGTGCAGGGTCCGCTTGGCCTGAACTGGCGCGAACGCCGGCTGGGCCTGGTGCCGCGCATCGAGAACGCCGACGTGCGCCGCGGCTGTCCGCCCACCCCGGCGCGCGTGGACCACTGGGTGCGCACCGGCATCCACGTCGAAGGCCGGCCCGAGTGGATCTTCGTGAAGGTGCACACCCACGGCACCCAGGAGCGCGACATGGACACCTTGCTGGGCGAGGCGGCCGAGCGCATGCATGCGCACCTGGAGCGTGCGTACAACGACGGCACCCACCACGTGCTGCACTACGTCACCGCGCGCGAGATGTACAACATCATCAAGGCCGCCGAGGCCGGCAAGAGCGGCAATCCGGGCGACTGGCGCGACTACGAGCTGCCGCCACCGCCGCACCGCACGCGTGCCGGGACGGCATCCGCCGCCCGCGAGGTGGCGGAATAGTTCAGCCTGTCGGCGGGAATCGCTCCAGCAACCAGCCTTCGACGTGGCCGAACAGGCGCTCGCGGTCGCAGAGCAGTGTGTAGGTGTGGTCGGTGCCGTCGAGCAGGTCCATGTGCAGCGCCGGATGGTCGGCCACGCCGCGGCCGTAGCATTCGCGGAACTGGCGCGGATGGTTGAGCTGCTCGCCGATGCCGCCGCTGTAGACGAAGCAGAGCCGCAGCCCGCGCGCCAGCATGTCGACCAGCTCGCCGCGCACCTGCTCCCGGGGTGGATAGACGCTGCCGAAGGTGACTTCTTCAGGCTCCACCGCCTGGCGGAGCTTGCGCGCGAGGAACCCGTGCCAGCGTGCGGGACTGAGCAGCCGCGGCAGGTAGTGACGCAGCTTGAAGCCGAAGGTGCGGTAGATGTAGCCGTCCAGGAAGACCGCGCCCGCCACGCCGGCCTCGCTGCAGGCGATGTGCGCGCTCTGCGCACCGCGGCACAGGCCGACCAGCACGAAACGCGTGCAGCCGGCGTGGCCCGCAAGCAGCGCGGCGGCATCGCGCACGTCAGCGCGGATCTGCTCCTCGCGCGAGCCCGCTTCCGCGCTGGCGCCGCTGTCGCCCATGGTGGACAGGTCGAAGCGCAGGGTGGGATAGCCGAGCGCATTGAGCCGGCGGGTCAGGTCCACGTGCAGGCGGAACGGGCCGACGCGATGCATCAGGCCGGTGTTGAGCACGATCACGCCTACCGTGCCGCGCGCCACGGGCGGCAGACCGGCGATGCCGACCAGGTGACGGGCGCGACCGAAGCGGAAGGCACGCTCCGCCATCATGCGGCCGGTTCCAGCGCCGCGCCCACCATGCGCAGCAGGTCGGGGGCGAGGATCGCATGCTCCAGCCGGTGCAGGTCGCTCCAGTCCGTGCTCACCGGCATGGCGAGCACGCGCGCGCCGGCCTCGGCCAATGGCGACCAGCCGCCGGCCACCGGTTCGGGACGCGAATCGAGGATCAGGGTGGGCACCCGCGCGGGCTCGGCGCGCCAGCCGGCCAGCTGCGCGCGCCACTGCGCGCTGACCGGGAAACCCAGCCATTGCCCGGCCGCCTCCTCCACGCCGCGTGGCCGGGCGTAGTGCAGCGGATCGTTGCGCAGCGCTTCCTGCCCGGCGTCGAGCTCGGCCACGTGACGGGCACCGTCCAGCACCGGATCCCACAGGATCAGCCGCGCGAAGCCCGTCGTCGCCGCTCCCGCCAGTGCGAGACTGCCGCCCAGCTGCGCGCCGAAGCCGACCACCGTGGCGCAACCGCTGCGCACGCGCAGTTCGGCCGCCGCGCTGCGGATGTCGGCCAGGCAGTGCTGCCAGTCCAGTGCGAGGCTGTCGCCGGCCGAGTCGCCGGTGCCGTGGTAGTCGAAACGCAGCACGCCGATGCCGCGCGCGGCCAGCCCGCTGGCCAGCTGACGATAGACGCGATGTGTGCGCAGCAGCATCTGGCCCAGCGGCGGGCACAGCAGCATGCCCACCGGCGCATGGCCGGCCACGCCGTGGTACATCCCGATCAGCGCTCCATCGCGTCCGAACTGGCAGGGTTCCGATGCCGGCGTCATCGCTGGTAGACAACTCCCAAATAGACTTCCTTCGCACGGTAGCCGCTGTCCGGCGCGGTGCTGGTGCGGTGGCGATCGAGCAACGACAAGCGCCAGCTCCAGTGGCGGTTGATCAGCTGGCGCAGCGCGACGCCGATGTTGGTCGTGGTGTCGCGGCGCGCCAGCGTGGTGTAGTTCTCCCGCTCGTAATTCGCGTAGCCCGAGAGCGTCAGCCGCGCGTTGAGGCGGTAGTCCACGCCGACATCGCCGCCGCGGCCGGTCTGGTCCGGCTGGAAGCCTTCAACGTAATGCAGCTTGCGGTACCACGGCGACACGCTGAAGGTGAAGCGCTCGCCGCTGTAGTCGTAGTGGGCGTCCAGGCGCCGTTCGAGGTAGATCCCGCTGCCGATCACCGCACCGCCGGTCTGGATGCCCAGCGGCGCGGAGACCCGCGTGCCGGTCTCCGCCGGCTCGACCAGATTGATCAGGTCCTGCGCGGCATCCGAATAGCTGCGCGTGAAGGAAACCCCGAACGTGTTGCGGGCGCTCGCATGCCAGCTGAGACTGGCACGCACCAGCGGGTCGGAGGCCGACCCCAGGCCGTCGTTCAGGCGGATCCGCGACCAGCCCGCGGCCACGTCGAGATCCAGGTGCGCGAGCTTGCGCACGTAGCGCACGAACGCCTCGTCACGGCGGTAGTCGATCTCGCCGCTGTCGTCGAAATTGACTTTCTGCGACTCCAGGTTGAGCGAGAGCTGGCTGGTCGGCGAGATGTCGCGCATCAGCCGCAGCGCTGCCTCGCCGCGCGAGGAATTGAACTCGGTGGTGCGCGAGGCGCGGCTGTTGACGTAGCGCAGCTCCGCCTGGCCGCGCAGCGCGGAGCCCAGGTCGAAATGCAGGGTCGGGCCCACCGTGAGCACATTGGTCTGCTGCTGGTTGCCCGGCGCATCGCTGGACAGCGTGGAAACCGGCTGCACGCTGGCGTAGTCCTGCGCCGTGAAATCCAGCCGCTCCGGCAGCACGGTCCAGTTCGCCAGGCCGGCGAGTTCGCCGAGCTTCTGGTTCGCGTAGGGGCCGCCCATGTAGTCGCGGTATTCCGCTGCGCCGGTCACGTGGGCCTGCAGCGTGGCGCCCTGTTGCGCGTAGTCGAAGCCGAAGCCGGGGATCAGCACCCACTGGCTCACCGGCGCCGTGGCGCTGAGGTTGATGTTGTCGCTGTGTTCGACGCCGCCGTAGAACGAGTAGTCGAACTGGCCGGCGAGCGCCGGGGTGGCGACGATCGCCAGCGCCAGCGAGATGGCGCGGGCAAGCCGGGTGGATGAGGACATGGATGCCTCCTGCGATGGATGACGCGGTGACGACCTCCGCCCGCGGCGTTGCCGGGGCAGCGGCCCACCGCCGGCCTCAAGGCGCCTGGTTGAACACCACGCCGGCCAGCTTCTCCGGCTCGAAATGGGCGATCGCCTGGCTGATCGCGGCGGGGGTGTCGCGGCCGTAGCCGGCCACCACCACCACGAAGTCGGCGAGATCGGAAAGGATGCGCGCGTCGGGCGAACCCTTGATGGTGGGGCCGTCCAGGAACAGGTAGCGATCCGGGTAGCGATGGCGCATCGAGTCGAGCAGCGCGTGCATGCGGAACGAGGAGAAGTACTCGCCGCTGGCTTCGCGCGCGTCGCCCACCGGGATCAGTCGCAGGCGCGGCATGCCGGTGGCGTAGATCTTCGACGCGATGCCCTGCGCGGGGTGCTCGAGGAAGTCGATCAGGCCGCCGTTGGCCGGATCGACGCCAAGCGCGCGATGCTGCTCCGGGTAGCGCAGGTTGCAATCGATCAGCAGGCTGGTCCGCGCCTCGTCGAAGGCGAATGCGGCGGCCAGGTTGCGCGCCACGAAACTGGCCCCCGAACGCGGGCTGACCGCCACCACCAGGGTGATGAAGTTGCCGGTGCCGCCCATGCCGAGCAGGCGCGTGCGCAGTTCGCGGAAGGTATCCGACTGCTCCCGCGAGGAGGCCTCGCGGTGGATCAGCCGGCGCTCCTCCAGCTGCCGCGGGGCCAGCGCGCGCGGCTCGGCCATCAGCGCGATGGCATGCGCGGACGCTGGTTGCGGCAAGCGGTCGACATCTCCCGCCTCGGCCCGCAGCACGGTGCCGGAAGTCGATTCGTCGGGCTTCATGCCGCCCCCTTGAGCTTGAACACCAACATCGTGAGGTAGGACAGCGCCACCGCCGCCAGGATCAGCACCAGCGCCAGGTTGCGCAGTCGCGCGCGCCGCCGGTCCTGTGGCGTGGCGTAGTAGGGCACGCTGACCAGTACGGGCAGGCCGGTGAGGCGTTCCAGCTGCTCGGCCGAGCGCACGCGCGGATCGAAGCGGGCGATGCCGAACAGCAGGCCGAACGGCAGCGCCAGGCCCAGCGCGAAACCGGCCACGGCGAAGTGCATGAAACGCAGACCGGTGGGGATCAGCGGCATCATCGCCGGATTCTGCACGGCGAAGGTCAGGCCCTGCTGGGTGGCGTCCAGGTCCATCGACACGCGTGCGTTCTCGCGGCGCTTCAGCAGGTCCTGGTAGACGTCGCGGTTGACGTCGTAGTCGCGGGTCAGCTCGGCGGTGGCGTTCTCCGAGCCGGCGATGCGCTTGCTGCGGTCGAGCTCGGACTGCAGCATCGCCTGGCTGGCGTTCATCCGCGCGGTGGTCGCGGCGATCTGGCCGCGCAGATCGGTCAGCTGGCTCCTGATCTGCTGGTACAGCGGATTGAACTGCGCATTGCCGCCCAGCGACGCCGGCTTGCCGTTCGGGCTCTGCCGGCGCTGCTCGGCCTGCGCCAGCTGCTGCTGCAGATCCTGCATCTGATGGCGCACGCGCACCACGTCGGGATAGTCGTCGGTGTAGGTGAGCAGCAGCTTGTCCAGCTGCGCCTGCAGGTCGGCCAGCTGGGCCTGGTACAGGCCTGCCGTGGTCTGCACCGCGGAGACTTCCGACTCGCCGGACAGCTGCGCCGCCAGCGAGGTTTCCTGCGAGCGCTTCTCCATCAGGTCCATGCGCGCGTTTTCGACCTGGGCACGCAGATCGTTGATGCGCGCGGCAGTGGCGGCCTCGCTGCCCGTGCGCGCATCGACATTGCTCTCGCGATACGCCTTGAGCTTGTCCTCGGCGCCGGTGAGCTTGCGCTTGTAGGCCTCGACCTGGCCATTGATGAAGTCGAACGCGTCGCGGCTCTCACGCTGCTTGGAGGCCAGGCTCTCGCTGATGAACAGCTGGCCGAACAGGCGCGTGACCTTGTAGGTGCGGGCGGGATCGGAATCGAAGTAGCTGATGGTCAGCAGGTTGTCGCGCGAGAACTTCACCGTGGTGCGCGACTTGATGCCGTTGGTGATGCGGTCCAGCTCGACCGGGCTGGGATGGTCGGCCAGCCAGCCGCCTTGGGCGAGCACCTGGTCCAGCACCTTGTGGCTGAGGATCACCGCGCGCGCGATGTCGGCGCGGTTGGCGGTGCCGGTGGGCGTGGCGGCGCCCTTCATCAACGGCGCGATGATGTTGCTTTCCTGCACCAGGATGGTGGTGGAGGCCTCGTACTTCTTCGGCCACAGCGCGCCGATGACCAGTGCCGCCAGCATGACCGCGGCGAAGACCAGCCCCAGCGCAACGCGCCGGCGGCGGCCTTCCTCCAGCAACACGGGCAGCAGGGTCTGCAGTGAAATCGGTTGTTCGTTCATGGCGTTCGCCTCTCCTCCCTGAGCCCCCTCGGACGTCTGCTTCAGAAGCTGCGCTGCGGCACCGTGATCACGTCGCCGGGCTGCAACGGGTAGTTGGTGGCCAGGTCGCCGTCGTTGAGGATCTTGCCCAGGCGCACAGCATAGGCCTGGTTGTCCCCCTGACCAGCGTGGCGATAGAGCTCGGTGCGGTCCGGCGAGGCGAACTCGGTGACGCCGCCGGCGGCCAACACCACGTCGAGCACGGTCATGCCCGGGCGGTAAGGCAGCGAGACGGGCGTGCGCACGGCGCCGGTGACGCGCACGCGGGCCAGGTATTCATGGCTGCGCAGCTGCGTCAGGATCACCGCGACCTGAGGGTCGCGCACGTAGGCCTTGAGCTTGTCGCGGATGACCGCGGCCACTTCCTCCGGTGTCTGCCCGCCGGCCTGCACGTCGCCGATCAGCGGCACGGTGATCTTGCCGTCCGGGCGCACCGGCACCGACACGCTGAGGTCGGGGTTGTGCCATACGGACACCTGCAGCTGGTCGTCCACGCCGATGCGATAGTTGCTGACCGCCATGGCGTCGGCGTTGGCTTTCGGTGGCTGGGTCGACGGCGTCACTGCAGCGCAGCCACCTACTACAAGAGCGAGCAGCAAAACAACGAGCACGGTAAGGTGCTTCATGGTCATCCCCCTGAATCTGTGACCTTGACGTTAGCATATTGTGAACCGGCAAGGCGTAAATCGGTGTGAAACCGCTTGGCGCCGACAACCTCCGTCGGCGCAGGCCGACAGCCCGCCACGACCAAGACGGCTGGCGCGGCCGGAAAGACCGGGCGCAAGGACGACAGGGCCGAACGACGGGATTCCGTCCGACAGTCGCTGCGTCAGTTGGACCCGGACTCAGCCGGGTATCGCATCCAGCACGGCCACGTTCACCTCGCAGCGCAACCGGAAGCCCAGCGATTCGTACAGACGGATCGCCGCCGCGTTGGTTTTCCACGCATGCAGGAAGGCCCAGTCGCCGCGTGCGGCAATGCCGGCGGCGACGTGCCGGGACAGGCGCCGGGCCAGCCCGCGCCCCCGGAAGTCCGGATGCGTGCATACGCCGCTGAGCTCGGTGCAGCCCGGGAAACGGAAGCGCTCGCCGGCCATCGCGGCGAGTCGCCCGTCGATGCGGATGCCGACGAAACGGCCCATGCGATGGGTCTCGCGCAGGAACGGTCCCGGCTCGGTGAGCGTGGCCAGCGCCAGCATCTCCTCCGCGTCCGCATCGCCCAGCGGAACCGGTTCGTCCGGCCCGGCTTCCGGCGTGATGCGTCCGGTGGCGACCATCTGCACGCCCTTGGCGAGCTTGCTCGCCACCAGTCCGGACGGAATGCAAATCTCCGGCACCTGCAACACGAACACCGGCTGCGCGGGCTGCACCATCCGGGCCAGCGCCGCGAGCGCAGCATCGCCGTCGTCACGCGCGGAGGCGAAGCGGTTGATCTCCGGGCGGTAGCGTTTCGCCAGCGCATCGCCCAGCGCGAGATCCGCGTGCAGGCTGGTCAGGCTGGACCAGACGGGGCGATCAAGCGGTTCCACTGCGCGCGCTCAATGCACCTCGACCACCACCAGCCCCTGCGGCGGGATGTCGAGGCCGAGCTTGCCGTCATGCAGCGCAACCGACTCGGGCGCCGCCATCCGGCCGGCCGCACGCAGCTGCCGGATCTGCTCGCGCGAGGGAAAGGCCGGGCGGCCCATCTTGTCGAACGTGGCGATCACGTTGCCGTGCGCCTCGTCCAGCCGCCACACCTGCGCCTTGGCGTTCGCCGGCAGCGACGACAGGTCGAGCTCGAAGTGCTTCACCTCGCCCTTCGGCTGGCCCACCGTGTAGCTGGCGGTATCGCCCACCGGCGGCGCGTAGTTCCACAGCGCCAGCACCAGCGTGCCGTCGGCACGGCGGGTGGCGAGCGCGGAGTCGGAGTCCACCGGCAACCGCACGTCGCCCAGCTTGTGCAGCATCGCGAAGGCGTTGAAGGACGGTTTGGGGATGTTGTCCTCGGCAACCAGGCCGAAGCCGCCGTAGAACGGCGTGCGCACCACGCCCTGCTCCTCGAACACGTCGGAGAACGACCAGTAGCTCATCGCCTCCACCTTGCCGGCGCAGGCGCGGATGGTGTTCGCCAGCCACGGGCCCATGTACACCGTGTCGGTGACGTTGGGCAGGTTGGCGTAGGACGCGTTGAACTCGCTCATGATGAACGGCAGCTTCGGATAGGCCGAGGCCAGCACTTCCTTGTGCACCTTGTCCACCGCGCGGCACACCATGTCCTTGCGCGCGATGTTCTCGCTGGTGTGGAACACGTTGTCCGCGGTGTCGTCGCCGTAGACGTGGGTGCTGACGAAGTCCACCGGCACGTTCGCCTCGTGCACGTGCTTGAGGAAATCGGCGACCTCCGCCGCCTGCGCCGTGGCCGGCCCGCCCACGCGCAGGCGCGGACTCACGGACTTCAGCGCACGCGCGGTGTGGTCGTACAGCGTGTAGTACGTGGCCATCTTGGGATTGCCGGCCCAGAAGCCGATGTTCGGCTCGTTCCACACCTCGAAGTACCACTTCGACACCTCGGCGATGCCGTAGCGCGCGATCAGGTGCTGCGCGAAGGCGCGGATCATGCCGTCCCACAGCGCGTAGTCCTTCGGCGGCGCGACGTTGGGGTGGTACCAGAAATCCTGCAGCGCCTTCGGATCGGAACTCAGGTCCTTCGGCATGAAGCCCAGCTCCACGAACGGGCGCACGCCGCGCGCCAGCAGGCCGTCGTAGATCTGGTCCACGTAGGAGAAGTTGTAGACCGGCTGATCGCTCGCCGCGGACTTGTCGGCAGCGTTGTAGAACACCTTGTCGGCCTTGCCCAGCTGGAACAGGCCCACGTCGTCGTCGAGGATGCCGTGGAAGCGCACGTAGCCGAAACCGGTCGCCTGCTTCACCTCCACGAGATCCTTGCGGTAGTCGTCGCGCAACGCCAGCGATGCGCGGCCGGAGCCGAACATCTCTTCCCAGAAGTGCGGGAACGGGGTGCCCGGCGCCTCCGCGTCGACATGGACACGTACGCCGTCGCCCGCGGCGGGCGCCGCCTGCGCCGCACCCAGCGCGAACAGGCACGCGGCCAGCAGGCCCAGCGCGACCCGCCACGGCATCGGTTTCGTCTTCATCGGCTCGTCTCCTTCGTGCATGTCGTTCGACGATTCATGCCTCGCCCAGCGCCTCGCCGTGGCTCGCGATCACGCGCGCGTAGAGTTTCGCACTGGCCTTGGGCGTGCGCCGCTGCGTGGCGAAGTCGACGTGGTACAGCCCGAAGCGCTTGGCGTAGCCCAGCGACCATTCCAGGTTGTCCAGCAGCGACCACGCGTAATAGCCGCGCAGGTCGACGCCAGCCTCGATCGCGCGATGCGCAGCCTCGAGGTGCCGCCGCAGGTAGTCCGTGCGCAGCGGGTCGTCCAGCACCTCGCCCTCGACCACCGGCGGGTCGTAGAAGGCGGCGCCGTTCTCGGTGATGTAGAGCGGGATGTCGCCGTAGCGCCGACGGAAACCGGTCAGCATGTCGACGAGGCCTTGTTCGTACACTTCCCAGCCGGTCTCGGTATGGGTGCGATGGGGCTGGTGCACCGGCGCGGCGCGCAGCGGCAGCGCATCCGTGTCGTGCCGCACCACCGCGCGCGTGTAGTAGTTGAGCCCGACAAAGTCGACCGGCTGTCGCGTGAGCCGGAAATCGTCCGCGGGGAAATCCGGCCATGCCTCGCCGTACACCTCGCGCAGTTCGGGCGGATAGCTGCCGAGCAGCGCCGGATCGGCGAACTGCAGGTTCATGTAGGCGTCCGCGCGACGCGTCGCGGCGAGATCGTCCGCGCTGTCGGAAGCCGGGTACTTGGGCTCGATGTTGAATACCACGCCGATCGCGTGCCGGCCGTGCGCACGATAGGCCTGGATGCCCGCGCCGCTGGCGCGCATCAGGTTGTGCGCGGCGATCGGCGCCTCGTAAAGGTTGCGGTGGCCCGGCGCCAGCGCGCCGCGCAGGTAACCGCCATCGACCACCACCCACGGCTCGTTGAGCGTGGTCCACTGCGGCACGCGGTCGTCCAGCGCCGAGAACATGATCGCGGCGTATTCGGCGAACCAGTGCGCGCTGTCGCGGTTTAGCCAGCCGCCGCGGTCGTCCAGCGCGGCCGGCAGGTCCCAGTGGAACAGCGTGACGTTCGGCGCGATGCCGTTTTCCAGCAGCTCGTCGACCAGCCGCGAGTAGAAGTCCAAACCCTGCGCGTTGACCCGTCCGGTGCCCTGGGGCAGCACGCGCGCCCAGTTCACGCTGAAGCGGTAGCTCTGCAGGCCCAGCGCGCGCATCAGCCGCACGTCGTCCCGGTAGCGGCGGTAGTGGTCGCAGGCCACGTCGCCGTGGTCGCCGTTCGCCATCATCCCCGGCGTGTGCGCGAAGCGCTGCCAGATGCTGGGGCCGGCGCCGTCCGCCAGCGGCGACCCCTCGATCTGGTAGGCGGAGGTGGCCGCGCCCCACAGGAAGCCGTCCGGAAAGCGGAAACGCGGGTTCATGGGTTCGCGGACTCTCGAATGCCGCACTGCGGCTTGATGTAATCGATTACATTCCGAGAATAGCCGAACGCCGTCGCGGGATGCACGCACTTTTCCGCGACGACGACCACCGTGCCGCGACCACCACCAGAGAGCACGCAACGCCGATGGCCATCGTCAGTCTCGACCACGTGCGCAAGGTCTATCCCAACGGGCATGCCGCCGTCGCCGGCGCCAGCTTTGATGTCGGCGATGGCGAACTGCTGGTGCTGGTCGGCCCCTCCGGCTGCGGCAAGACCACCTTGCTGCGCATGATCGCGGGGCTGGAAAGCATCGACGCCGGCACGCTGCGCATCGGCGGGCGCGTGGTGAACGAAGTGCCGCCCAAGGATCGCGACATCGCGATGGTGTTCCAGAACTACGCGCTCTACCCGCACATGACGGTGGCCGAGAACCTGGGCTTCGGCCTGCGCCTGCGCGGCACGCCGCGCGCGGAAATCGCGCAGCGCGTGGCCGAGGTGGCGCGCCTGCTGGAACTGGAGCAACGGCTGGATGCCCGCCCCGCCGCGTTGTCCGGCGGTCAACGCCAGCGCGTGGCGCTGGGCCGCGCAATGGTGCGCCAGCCCGCGGTGTTCCTGCTCGACGAGCCGCTGTCCAACCTCGACGCGCGCCTGCGCCTGGCGATGCGCGTGGAGATCGCGCGGCTGCACCGCCGCTTCGGCACCACCACGGTCTACGTCACCCACGACCAGATCGAGGCGATGACGCTGGGCCAGCGCATCGTGGTGTTCGACCGCGGCGTGATCCAGCAGGTCGACACGCCGATGCACCTGTACGATCGCCCCGCCAACCTGTTCGTCGCCGGCTTCCTCGGCAGCCCTGCGATGAACCTGCTGCGTGGCACGCTGCACATGGACGACGGCCTCGCCCTGGCCACCGCGGGCGGCACGATACGGCTCGGCACGCCGCCGCAGATGGATGCGCTCGCCGACTGGCGCGATCGCGAGGTGGTGCTCGGGTTGCGCCCGGAAGACTTGCATCCGCTCGCGGCCGGCGATCCGGCGATCGCACTGGAGGCGCGGCTGGAGGTGCTGGAGCCGGTGGGCAACGAGGTCATCCTCAACCTGAGGCACGGAGATTCTGCGCTGGTCGCGCGCGCACCACCGGGCATTGCGTGCACCGTCGGTGAAACGGTGCGATTGGGTGTCGCCGCGCAGCGGCTGCATTTCTTCGATCCGCGCGATGGAGCGCGTATCGGCTGAGACGCGGCTACCTATTGGCGCGTGCTTGCAGTGGGCGTTTCTTGTTTTGCGAAACCGCAAAAGACAAAGCGGTTTCGAGCGCCTGCCGGCGCCCGAGTCACTTTTCTCTGCGTGGCCAGAGAAAAGTAACCAAAAGAGAGGCCACCCCGATGGCGCGCCCTCTGGGCATCCTGCCCTGCGGGTGCGCGGGCGGGTTACGGGGTTTTTCGACGGCACCTCCGTGTGCCGGCGAAAAACTGGCCGGCCTCCTGCCGGCCATCCTGCGGACTTTCCTTCACCCACCCGCCGCGCCATAGGGGCCCCGGGTAGAGCAGCGCGCTCCCGGCGCGCACTTTCAGAAAAGCCGAAATGCCGCGAACTCGCGGCGCTCTTGCTTCTGGCGCGCACGATGCGCACCCGCTTTTCCGGGGTCCCCTCGGCGACGGTGAGGCGTGGACGATCAGGCCGCGCAGCGGGCGAGCCCACGGATGGGCTCGCCTTTTCGCGCGGGCAGGAGCCCGCTCGAAAAGACCGGCCACGGCTCACGGACTTTCCGTCCATGGATGGACGGAAAGCGTCGCCGCGGGGTGCCGTTTCTCTTTGGCTACTTTCTCTTTTGGCATGCAAAGAGAAAGTAGCTCGGGCGCCAACAGGCGCACGAAACCGCTTTGAAACTTGCGAACAAGCAGAAGCCAAAGCCCCCCTCACCCCAACCCTCTCCCCCAACAATGAAGCTGTTGGGGGAGAGGGAAAGCTGTGGGACCTCGCCAGCGGGCGAGAGAGGGTTTGCAGCCCGCGCCGCATGCCGGAACTCATCCCTTCACGCTCCCCATCAACAACCCATCCAGGTAATGCCGCTGCATGGAAAGAAACAGCACCAGCACCGGCAGCACGGTGAGCACCGAGCCGGCCATCATCTGCTCGGTGCCTTCCGTGTGCTCGCGCGCCAGCGAAGCCAGCCCCAGCGGCAACGTGTAGTGGCCTTGCCCGGTGAGCTCGATCAGCGGCCACATGAAGTCGTTCCACGCGGTGAGGAAGGTGAGGATCGCCAGCGTCGCCACCACCGGCCGCAGCAGCGGCAACACGACGCAGACGAAGATGCGCAGCTCGCTCGCGCCGTCGATGCGCGCCGCCTCCAGCAGTTCGTCGGGCAAGCCGCGTGCGTACTGGCGCACCAGGAAGATGCCGAGCACCGTCGCCATGCCGGGCAGCACCACGCCGGCGTAGCTGTCCACCAGGCCCGTGTACTTGAACATCAGGAACAGCGGCAGCATCGCTACCTGCGCCGGTATCACCAGCAGGCCGAGCAGCATTCGGAACAGCCGCTCGCGGCCCGCGAAACGCAGCTTGGCGAAGGCGTAACCCGCCAGCAGGTTGCAGGCCAGCGACAGCAGCGTGATCGCACCGGAAATGAGCAGGCTGTTGAGCAGGTAGCGCCACATGCCGGCATGCCCGAACAGCTGCCGGTAGTTGTCCAGCGTAGGGTTCGCCGGCCACAGCGGTGGCGGCAGCGCATTGGACGTGCCGGGCGGCATGAACGATACGGCGAGCATCCACGCCAGCGGAAACAGCGCCACCAGCGCGCCGCCCAGCAGCAGGCCATTGACGAGCGCCTTCGCCAGCCGCGGGTTCACGCCGCCTCTCCTGCCTGCTCCCTGGACGACAACCGCAGCATCGCCGCGGTCACCGCGAACATCACCAGGAACAGCACGAAGGCCTCCGCCGAGGCGACGCCGAGGTTCCACCACTGGAAGCCGTCCTCGTACATCAGGTACAGCACGCTGGTGGTGCTTTCCAGCGGGCCGCCCTCGGTCATCACGTAGGGCTCGGCGAACAGCTGGAAATAACCCGACACGGTGAGGATGGCCACCATCAGCAGGGTCGGCCCCAGCAGCGGCAGGCTGACGTGGCGGAACTGCCGCCACGCCGAGGCGCCGTCGATGCGCGCCGCCTCGTACAGCTCGACGGGGATCGCCTGCAGCCCGGCGAGCAGGATGATCATGTTGTAGCCGAAGTTCTTCCACACCGCGAACAGGATGATCGTGGGCATCGCCCAGTGCGGATCACCCAGCCAGTCCACCGGGTGGATGCCGAGCATGCCGAGCAGATGGTTGGCCCAGCCGTACCTGGTGTTGAACAGGTAGCGCCACACCACCGCCATCGCCACCGCGGTGGTCACCACCGGCGCGAACAGCGCGGTGCGGAAGAACGCCTTGCAGCGCGCCAGCCGCGAATGCAGCAGCAATGCCGCGCCCAGCGAGGCGGCCAGCGACAGCGGCACGCCCACCGCCACGAAATAGAACGTGTGCCCCAGCGCCGCCCAGAACGCCGGCCGGTGCAGCAGCGCCCAGTAGTTGCCCAGCGCCACGAAGCGCAGGTTGTGCAGGTCGGCCAGCGCGTAGAGGTCGTAGTCGGTGAAGCTCAGCACGAGTGCGCCGAGCACCGGGATCAGGAAGAACACGCCCAGCACCAGCAACGCGGGGGCGAGGAACAGCCAGGCGGCGCGGCGCGCGCTCATGCACGTCGCTCCGTGCCGAAACCGATGCCGCAGTCGCATGGAGAGCAACCCCATCCCGACCCTCCCTTGCGCGCAGGGGAGAGAGAAAGAGCGGGCGCGGGCTTCATCGGCAAGTTCATCGCTTCGCCTCCGCGCGGTCGAGCAGCCAGCGCCGCTTGGCCAGGATGCGGTCGGCCTGGCGATCCATCTCGGCCGCGGCCTGGTCCACCGTCAGCTCGCCGGCCACGGCGCGCGCGGCAACCTGCTGCATCATCACAGCAATGCGTTCCCACTCGGGCACGGCCGGCGTGGGCTTCACGCGTTCGAGCTGGTCGCGGAAGGCTCGCGCCTGCACATCGTCGCGCAGCAGCGGGCTGTCCCAGCTGCTGCGCCGGGGCGGCATGTCGCCAGTGAGCCGGTAGAAGCGCTGCTGCACCTCGGGCTGCGACAGGTATTCGATCAGCGCCCACGCCGCGCGCCGCCGCTTCGACGCGCGGAACACCACCAGGCTGGCCCCGCCCGCGAGCCCGGCGCCGGGACCGTCCGGCCCTGGCAGCGGCGCGGTGGACCAGTCGGCCTGCTCGGCTGCCGGCAGGCGCTTGCGGAACTCGCCGATGTTCCACGGCCCCGACAGGTAGAACGCGTAGGTCCCGCGGCCGAATTCCTCCCACGGATTGCTCACCTCCACATTGGTGACCACCGGCGCCTGCCGCAGGCGGAACGTATCCACGTAGAACGTCAGGGCGCGCTCGAAACCGGCGCTTTCGAAGTTGCCGTAGCGGTCGCCGTCGCGCAGCAGCGGATCGGGCTGCTGCAACGCCAGCGACAGCAGCTGCTCGTACTCGTTGGTCGGCAGAAGGATGCCGTAGACCTTGCGTTCGGGATGGCTGAGCGCGGCCAGCATGCGCCGCCACCCGGCCCAGTCGCGCGGCGGCGCGTCGAAGCCGGCCTGTTTCAGCAGGTCGCTGCGGTAGAACAGCAAGCGCGTGTCCACGTACCACGGGATGCCGTACAACTGGCCGTCGCTGACATTGGTCGCCCAGATGCTGGCGAAGTAGTCCGACGACGTGACATTCGCCGAGTCAGCTACGTGCCGCTGCAGCGGCGCCAGCGCGTGCAGCGCCACCAGTTCCGGCAGCCAGGTGTTGCCGAGTTGCGCCATGTCCGGCGTGGTGCCGCCTGCGATCGCGGTAAGCAGCTTCTGGTGCGCCGCGCTCAGCGGCAGCTGCTGCACTTCGACCTGGATGTCCGGATGCGTGCGCTCGAAGTCCGGCAGCAGCTGGGCGACAGCCTCCCCCTCCGGCCCGAAGGTCCAGAACACCAGGGCGTCGGTGCGCTTGCCCGCGCAACCCGCAAGGCACAGCACCGCCACGATGACCACCCATCGCAACCACGCACCGCGCCTTGCACCCATGCCCATGCGCGTCGCCTCAGTTCCGCTCCAGCCAACCACCGGTGAAGCCGGCGCGCTGCAGGCCGCGGCGGATGTAGGGGTTCTTCTTCATGACCTTCCACACCAGTCCGCTGCGCCAGTTCTCGATCATCAGCAGGATCGGCCCCTGGTCGATGCCCAGCTGCTGGTTGTCGGCCCAGCCGAAACCGGGATAGGTGTTGCCGGCCGTCGGCGTGCCGTGGAAGCTGAGGTTGAAGGCATCGACGAAACCGTAGCGGTCGTAGATGTACTTGCCGTAGCGCTGCTTCATCGCCATCAGCGCGGGCAGCACGACGGACGGCGCGAACGCGATCGAGCCGCCGGCCGCGGTGGGCGCGATGGTGCCGTCGTCGTTGATCTCGTCCAGCCCGGCGCCGCGCGCCATGTAGGCGCTGAAGCGGCGCACGCCCTGCGGCGAACTCACGGTCACGTCGCCCGGGCCATCGCTGGCAGTCAATCCCCACACCTCGGCGCCGTAACCCGTCCAGTGGCCGGGATTGGCGATCGCATACGCGCGCTGCGCCAGGGTCGCCAGCCGGCCGTTCTGTGCGTAATCCAAGTCGTGCGCGCGGCCCCAGGCGTCGCGGATGCCACGGAAATCCACCCAGGCCTCGGTGTACTGGTGGCCGAACAGCGGCGCGAAGTTGAGGAAGCTGTAGCCCTGGAACGTGCCCCAGTCGCGCGGATAGGTCGCGCACCAGGCCGCCCAGGCGTCGGCGGCCACCGGATGCGTGGGCGAACCCAGCGCGAGCAGGTAGACCAGCTTGCCTTCGTCGTAGCCCTGCCAGTCGGCATCGATGAACTTGCCGCCCGGCGTCCAGCCCATGCTGATCAGCGGCTTGCGCACCTGCATCCACGGCCAGTCGACGGCGCGGTAGAGTTGGTCGGCGAGCCGGCGGATCTCTTTCTCCGGCGGCGTGTCGCGGTCGTAATAACTCTGCGCGAACAGCACGCCGCCCATCAGCAAGGTGGTGTCCACGCTGGACAGTTCCACCGACCGCTCGTAACGCAGCCCGGTGCGCATGTCGAGGAAGTGGTAGAAGAAGCCGTGGTAGCCCGAGGTGTCGTCCTCGCCGCCGTTCTGCGGCGCGGCGGCGAGGTAGCGCAGTGTGGTCAGCGTGCGCTCCACCGCCTGCGCGCGGCTGATGTAGCCGCGCTCCACGCCGACGCCATAGGCGGTCAGGCCGAAGCCGATCGCGGCGATCGAGGAGAAGGTGTGGTTCGGCCACGAATCCGGCACCAGGCCGGTGTACGGGTCCGCACTTTGCCAGAACCAGTCGAAGGTGCGGTGTTCGAGATCATCGACGAAGGCCTGCTGGTCGGGCGCCAGCTTCTGGTAGGTCAGGGTGTCGGGTTGCGATGGCGCGATGGTCTGGTCTGCGCGCAGCGGCGTTCCGGCAACCAGCACCGCAAGGGCGACGGCGGCAAGGACGTGCAGGCGGCGCCATTTGAATGGGGACATCGGAACCTCGTGTCGATCGGGGAGCGTGGAGCGCGCGGCGCCACGCCGGCACCACGGTTTCGCTCAGGCCATTTCCTTCGCCGGCGCCGGGCAGACCCGGTCGATGAAGGCCTGGTGCATGGGCATCGCTTCGACGCAGGTGTTCACCACCTGGCCCACGCTGGCCATGAAGCCGGCGAGGTCGCGCTCCGGCATCTGGTCCACCAGCGGGTGGTAGCCACGCGGCATGATGCGCTGGCCCAGCATCACCTGCACCCAGCTCGGCGTGGAGAACATCTCCTCGCCGTCGCGGTAGAAACGCCCGCTGTCGCGGAACAGGCGGATGTACTCGTCGAGCTGCACCGGAATCGACATGGTGCGGCAATAGTTCCAGAACGGCGTGTCATCGCGTTCGGTGGCGTGGTAATGCAGGATCAGGAAGTCGCGGATGCGCTCGTATTCGAAGCGCGAACGCGCGTTGTAGCGGTCGACCAGCACCGGGCTGAAGTCGCGCTGCGGAAACATCTCCAGCAGGCGCGCGATGCCGGACTGGATCATGTAGATGCTGGTGGACTCCAGCGGCTCCAGGAAGCCGGCGGCCAGGCCCAGCGCGACCACGTTGCGGTTCCACGCCTGCTTGCGCATGCCGGTGGTGAAGCGCAGCCGGTGCGGTTCGCCCAGCGGGGCGCCGTCCAGGTTCGCCAGCAGCAAGGCGGTGGCCTCGTCGTCGCTCATGTGCGTGCTGCAGTACACGTGGCCGTTGCCGGTGCGATGCTGCAGCGGGATGCGCCACTGCCAGCCGGCCGGCCGCGCGGTGGCGCGCGTGTACGGCGTGGGCGGACTCGTCCGCTCGCAGCCCACCGCGATCGCGCGGTCGCAGGGCAGCCAGTGCGAGCAGTCGTCGAAGCCGGTGTGCAGCGCCTGTTCGATCAGCAGGCCGCGGAAGCCGGAGCAGTCGATGAACAGGTCGCCCTCGATGCGCTCGCCGCTCTCGAGATGCAGCGCCGCCACGAAGCCGTCGTCCGGCCGCAGCTCGACGCGGGCGATCTTTCCCTCGCTGCGCCGCACGCCGCGCTGTTCGGCATAGCGGCGCAGGAAGCGCGCGTACAGGCCCGCGTCGAAATGGTAGGCATAGGCGATGTTCGCCAGCGGCGAGTCCTTCGGCACGTCGGTGGCGGATGGCATGAACTTGCCGCGCGGCGCCGCCACGGTATTGATCGAGTAGGCGCCGATGTCCTCGGCCACGCCGCGCTGCCGGGCCTTGATCCAGAACTGGTGGAACGGCAGCAGGCTGATGTCGTGGCCGATGCTGCCGAAGCCGTGGATGTAGCTGTCGCCCAGCCGCGCCCAGTCGTTGAACTGCACGCCGAGCTTGAACGTGCCGCTGGTGTTGCGGATGAACTCGACGTCGTCGATGCCGAGCAGGTCGTTGAACAGCTTGAGGTGCGGCACGGTGCCTTCGCCCACGCGCACCGTGCCGATCTCTTCCGACTCCACCAGCCGGATCGAGCAATCGCCGCCCAGCACCTTGGCGAACGCCGCGGCGGCCATCCAGCCGGCGGTACCGCCGCCGGCGATGACGATGTGCTTGATGCGCAGGTCGGTCATGGGCGTCTCGACGACAGGGAATGAGCCAACGGGGCAGCCGGGGCGCGCGAGGCGCCCCGGCCGGCCGTCAGAAGCTTATGCCCATCGAGAGCTTGACCGTGCGTGGATACCCCGTGATGTCGCCGGTGGGGTTGTAGGTCACGACAGGGTTGTAGCTGCCGTTCGATCCCCAGTTCTCCAGGTAGCCGACGTAGTTGTTCCAGTTGAACGCGTTGATCAAGTCGAAGCGCACGTAGGCGTTGAGGTTGCCGTAGATCTTGAAGTTCTTCGTGGCCTGGAAGTCCAGGTCGCGGTAGCCGAAGATCTTGCCGCCGATCAGGAAGCGCCCGTTGCCCGGCGGTGCGACCGCCGCCGAACGGCAGCCGCTGCCGGCCACGCCGCCGCTGTCCACGTTGGAGGCCGGCGCCCCGAAGCAGGCGAGGTTGAGGTCGGGGATCGGCGTGGCCAAGGTCAGCTTGGCGCCCAGCGTGAAGCCCCACGGGCCATCCAGCGTGCCGGTCATCACCAAGCGGTGCTTGGACACGCCGGACGAGGTGAACGGATAATTGCCGATCCATTCGTAGTCGAACGCGTACTGGTCGGTGGGATCGGCGTTGTCGTTGTTCTGTTCCGTGTCCGAGTAGGTGTAGGCGATCGTCGCGCCCCAGTGCGATTCCTTGGTGTATGGCTTCTCGGCCGACAGCAGCAGCTGTTTGGTGCGCGTCTCCAGCCCGTTGTTGCCAATGATCAGGCTGCCGAAACCGGGAATGCCGTTGCCCCAGGGCTGGCTGCCACCCTGCCAGAAGCTGCCATCCGGATAACGGTTGCCCAGCGTGTACACCAGGCCGTTGTGGCTGGCGATGTAGGCCAGCGTCGCGCTGGTGTTCCAGTCGCCTATCTGGTTTCGCATGCCGATGCTGAACTGGTCGGAATACGGCGCCTTGAGGTTGTTGGTAACCAGGTCGACTTCTTTGCCAGTGTTGCTGCCGGCCACCAAGCCCTGCAGGGTCGGGATGCTGAGGTAGGCCGGGTTCCACGCGTAGCAGCTGTTCACACCGACCGTGCACGGCACGTCGGGCGTGTTGAACATGATCGTGGGTTGCGACAGCGACTGCTTGGTCTGCTCCACCTGCAGCGACTCGTACAGGTCGCGGTCGAAGGAGCGGCCAACGCCGCCGAAGACCACGTGCCGCTGGTCGCCGTTGATGTCGTAGGAGAAGCCGAAGCGCGGCTGCCACTCGCCCGTCTTCGCGTGGCGGTTGTGGCCGGTACTGATGTAGTCGTTGATGTTCACCCCGCCCAGCGCCAGCGTCTGCGCGTAGGTCTGGCCGGCCGGCGCGTTCGGGTCCTGCATGCCGAAGGCCGCCACCACGTTCGCGGGGGTCACGTAGTCGAGATAGGAGGGCGTCTTCTCGTAGTCCCAGCGCACGCCGAGGTTCAAGGTCAGGTGGTCGTCCACCGCCCAGTCGTCCTGGATGTAGAGGCCGAGCTGCTTGTCCGAGCTGTTGGCCACCGGGCTGATGCCGGGCGTGGGCGCGCCGAACTGCACCTGGTACGGGATCGCCTCCGTGCCGGCGGGCGTCACCGCGTAGTTGAACAGCGCGTTGGAATCGCCCGCATCCTGCGCGGTGAGCTTCACGGCCTTGTACTTGAAGCCCATCTTGATGACGTGGTCGCCGTTCCACTGCAGGTCGTTGAAGGTGAGGTCGTCCTGGATCGCCGGGCCTTTCTGGCCCTTGTTCTGCTGGGCCAGCGGCGAGTTGCCGGTCTGCAGGATGGTGGTGTTCAGCTGCGCTCCGGTGAGCGTATAGCTGCTGCCCGCGCCGCGGACGATCGGCGTGGGCGTGAAGAACGCATCCTCGTAGGTCACCTGCAACCGGTTGAACCAGCTGTAGGCGCTGTGATCCCAGCGGAGGTCGAAGCGCTTGTCGGTGTTGATCGTGTTGAGCCCCGCCGTGGCGGTAGTCACGCCGCCGAGGCCGCTGATGGAGGTCTCGTGGCGATACTTGCCGCTCAGCTCGAAGCGGTCGTGCTCGGTGGGCTCGAAGTCGATCTTGCCGAACCAGTCGTTTTCCTTGAACGGCAGGCTCGCCGGTCCGATCTGCGACTGCACGTCGGCTGGCAGGAAGGCGGTGACGCCGGTGACGCCGGGCACCACGGTGGTGGGGCTGTCGAATTCCTTGCCCTCGTAGGTGATGAAGAAGTGCGCCATGTCCTTCACGATCGGGCCGCCCACATCGAAGCCGTAGTCCTTCTCGTGTGACTGCGTCTTGTCGTGGGCAGCCTGCTCCGAAGGCGTCATCGCGCGCAGGCGGGTGTTGGTGAAGTTGCCGAACACGTCGCCGTGGAACTCGTTGGTGCCGGACTTGGTCTCGGCGGTCACCGCGGCACTGGAGATCTGGTCGTACTCCGCCTTGTAGTTGGAGGTGATGACCTTGTACGAACCGATCGCCAGCTGCGGGAACGGGTTGCCCTGGCTGGCGTTCTGGCCGGTGAGGCCGCCCGGCAGCACGTAGTTCTTCTGGCCGACGCCGTCGATGTAGACGTTGATGTTGCTGCTGGCCTGGGCGCCGGAACGCAGGCTGGTGTTGCCGTTGGCGTCGCGCGTGAAGACCATGCCGGGCACGATGTCCGCGAACTCCAGGAAGTTGCGCGAGGCCGCCGGCAGCGCCTGGATGTCGCGCAGCGAGACGATGTTGCCAACCTCCGAGGTGGTCACGTCCGGCAGGGTCGACGCGGATACCGTCACGCCGCCCAGCGTCTTGGTGCCGGCCGGCGCCGCCGCCACCGGTGCGGCGGCACCCAGGTCGATCGTGCCGGTCGAGGCCACCGACAGCGTGACGGTCTTCTGGGTGCCCGCGCCCGCATCCACCTGGTAGGTGCCCGGCCGCAGGCCGACCAGCGCGAAGCTGCCGTCCTTGCTCGAACGGGTGACGCGCACCGCGCCGGTGTCCACGTTCCTGGCGGTGACCGTGGCTTCGGGTGGCGCATGCCCGCGCAAGGTGGAATCCGCCGACTGGGCCAGGACGATGCCCGGCGCCGCGGCAACCATCGCCATGGCGACGGCGGCCGGCAGCAACCGCTTCTTGAAAGGCTTCTGACTGCTCATGGTCTCCCCTCCAATGCCGTCATCGACTCGACGAACGGCGTGATTTCGTGGTTGTGGTTGTGGTTGTGGTGGTTGCGGCCCCGCCCCGATGTGCCCCGCAGGAATCGCGCACGACGATGTCGCAGCCGAGCGTGTGCACCGATGCCGCGGACGACCCGGGGCGATCCATCAGGTCGGCCAGCAAATCCATGGCGTTCTTGCCCAGTTCCGCGATGCGCACGCGCACCGTGCTGAGCGGCGGCGTGACGTAGCGCGCGATCGGGATGTCGTCGAAACCGGCCAGGGCGATGTCGCCCGGCACGGCCAGGCCGGCTTCCTTGAAGGCTTGCAGGCAGCCCACGGCCATCATGTCGTTGGCGGCGAACACGGCCTGCGGGCGCGTCTTGCCCGCCAGCAGTTCGCGTGCGGCCAGATAGCCGGATGACTCGCTGAAGTTGCCCGAGACGATCCGCAGCGGCTCGCCCGGCGCCAGCTTGGCCATCGCGGCGCGGAAGCCCGCCTCGCGCTGGCGGGCGTCGTAGTTGTCCTTCGGCCCGCTGACGAAGGCGATGCGCGCATGCCCGAGCCCGACCAGGTGGCGCACCATGGCGTAGGTGCCGGCGAAGTTGTCGATGTTCAGCACGGCGGCGGCGCCGCTCTTCACGTCGCTGTTGAGCAGCACGCTGGGCAGGCCTTCCGGCAGGTTTGCCTCGAGGAAATCCGCATCCACGCCCGGCGAGGACAGGATCACGATGCCGTCCACGCGGCCCTGCATCGCGCGCAGCGCCGCGGCCGCATCCTCCGCGCCGTCGTGCGAGCTGGAAACCAGCAGGTGCAGGCCGTGCGAACGCGCCTCCAGGTCGATGCCGCGGATCAGTTCGGAGAAGAATTCGCCATGCAGGTCCGGCAGGAGCGCTCCGATGGTGTGGGTGCGCCGGGTGATCAGGCTGCGCGCGGCGCCGTGCGGCACGTAACGCAGGCGGGAGGCGACCTCGCGGATGCGCTGCTCGGTCGCCGCGGTCACGCCGCCGTTGCCGTTGAGCGCACGCGACACCGAGGCCACGGAGACCTTCGCTTCGCGCGCCACGTCCTTGATCGTTATCGTCACTGCGCTCCCCCACGGAGTCGGCCCGATGGCGGGCGAGCGCAACGTAAACGTTTTCATCGCGGCTTGTAAAGTGCCACCGCGACCAGACCTGCACTGCAGCGCGGCAAAGCCGGACCCCATGCCACGACCCACCCAGGCGGAATGACGGCAACATGCTGCCGCCGGCCAGCCGGTCGATTTGCAGCACCGCAGCAAAGCCGGCACGACAACGACGCCATCGCCGCGCCGATGCACGACATGGCGGCGAGTCCGCGGGCGTCGCGATCGCCGTCAAATCCGCCTCCGATGGGTCATCGGCACGGACGCGCACCGTGTCCAAGGCCACGCCAGTGACTGGACGCCCGCGCATCGTTCGGACGTCCAGCCGTCCAGATTGCCAAATCCGAAAGCCACGAAAAGATTTCACTAGAAACTGTTGACACGTTCCGACAGGCTGCCGTACTGTCGACGACATGCCGCAGCGCAACAGCCACCGCAGCTACACCGAAACGATCCGTCCCGCGACGGTCGCCGGCCTGCTGCAGCTTCGCGGCACGCTCCTTCTTGCCCTTGTACTCGTACTCCTTATTACCAACGGAGGTGCGGGCTGAGGGCATGTGTCCAGGTAGCTAGAAAACGAACCTGAAAACACCCGAAGAACCCCGCACCAGAAATGGAGCGGGGTTTTTTGTTGCCCGAAAGCCCGTCCCGCAACGGAGCCAGCGATGAAAAACCCGCAACACGACGAGCAGAACGAGGCCGGCGACGTAGCCGCCGAACACGTGCGCATCTTCGACACCACCTTGCGCGACGGCGAGCAGACGCCCGGTTTCTCGATGGACCGGGGCGCCAAGCTGCGCATGGCGCAAATGCTCGAAACGCTGGGCGTGGATGTGCTCGAAGCGGGCTTCCCGCAGGCCTCGCCTGACGATTTTGCTGCGGTCGCACAGATCGCCGGCGCGCTGCGGAACACCACCGCCTGCGCGCTGGCGCGCTGCGTGCCGGGCGACATCGACAGCGCCGGCCGCGCGCTGGAGCAGGCGCAGCGCTCGCGCATCCACGTGTTCCTCTCCACCAGCCCGCTGCACCGCGAGCACAAGCTGGGCATGAGCAAGCAGCAGGTGCTGGACGCGGCGGTCGCCGGCGTCGAGCGTGCGATGAAGCTGGCGCACGAGGTGGAATTCTCGGCCGAGGACGCGATGCGCACCGAGCCGGAATTCCTGGCCCAGGTGTTCTCCGCCGCCGCCGCCGCGGGCGCCAGCACGCTGAATGCGCCGGACACGGTGGGCTACATGACGCCGAGCGAGATCGCCGAGCGCTTCGCCTGGCTGATCGCGAACGTGCAGCGCGGCCAGCACGTGGTGTTCTCCAGCCACTGCCACAACGACCTGGGCCTGGCGGTGGCGAACAGCCTCGCCGCGGTCAGCGCCGGCGCGCGCCAGGTGGAATGCACGGTCAACGGCATCGGCGAGCGCGCCGGCAACGCCGCGCTGGAAGAGATCGTGATGGCGATGAAAGTGCGCGGCGCCTGGTTCGGCACCGACACCCGCATCGATACGAAGAAACTCCACCCCGCCTCGCGCCTGCTCAGCGAGCTCACCGGCCAGAACGTGCAGCGCAACAAGGCGATCGTGGGCGAGAACGCGTTCGCGCACGAGTCGGGCATCCATCAGCACGGCATGCTGAAGCACCGCGGCACCTACGAAATCATGCGTCCCGAGGACGTCGGGCTGGCCGAGACGAAGCTGGTGCTGGGCAAGCACTCCGGCCGCGCCGCGCTGCGCCAGCGGCTGGAAACGCTGGGCCACGCGCCGGACGACGCGGCGATGGACGAGATCTTCGTCCGCTTCAAGGCGCTGGCCGACAAGAAGCGCGAGATCCACGACGACGACCTGGACGCGCTGGCGCGCGGCCGCGACCCCGATGCCGCCGGCCCGTGGCGGCTGACTCGACTCGACACCAGCGCGCATCTGGGCGCGGGCGCCTCCGCCTCGGTGAAGCTGCGCCACGACGACGGTCGCGAAGTGGCCGAGGCCGCGCTGGGCGACGGCCCGGTGGACGCGGTGCTGCGCGCGATGGAGCGCGCCACCGACACCACGCTGCAGCTGACCCGTTTCCAGGTGCAGGCGGTGGGCGAAGGCGGCGACGCGCAGGGCGAAGCCCGCCTCGCCGCACAGCACGACGGTCGCGCCTGGAACGGCCACGCCGTCAGCACCGACATCGTCGAGGCCGCGGCGCAGGCCGCGCTGGCCATCGTCAACCGCATCGCGCAGCAGCAGAACACGACTTCCACCCCATCCCCACGCAGCACCAAGACCCTGGGAGCCTCCCGATGAACACGCCCTTCCTCTGGCACAACGGCCGCATCAAGCCGTGGAGCGAAGCCAACGTCCATGTCAGCACGCACGCCCTGCACTACGGCTCCTCGGTGTTCGAGGGCGAGCGCGTCTACGCCACGCCGAATGGCCCCGCCTATTTCCGCCTCGCCGATCACACGCGCCGGCTGTTCGAATCGGCCAGGGTGTACGAGATCGACGTCGGCTACGGCGAGGCCGAGATCGACGCGGCCTGCCATGAGGTGATCCGCGCGAACGGGCTGCAGTCCGCTTACGTGCGCCCGATCGTGTTCCGTGGCGCCGGCGGCCTGGGCGTGCTGGCGAAGCCCGGCGCACCGGTGGACGTGGCGATCATGGCGATGGAATGGGGCGCGTATCTCGGCGACGCCGCCGAACGCGGCGCCGACGTGTGCGTGTCCTCGTGGCACCGCCCCGCGCCGAACACCATCCCGAGCTGGGCCAAGGCCGGCGGCAATTACCTGAGCAGCCAGCTGATCGGCATGGAAGCGCGCCGCGGCGGCTACGACGAGGGCATCGCGCTGGGCGTGAACGGCATGCTCTCCGAGGGCGCGGGCGAGAACCTGTTCCTGGTGAAGCGCGGCAAGCTGCTCACTCCGCCGTCCAGCGCCGGCATCCTCGCCGGCATCACCCGCGACAGCGTGCTCGCGCTGGCCGCCGACCTGGGCATCGCGGTGGAGGAGCGCGACCTGCCGCGGGAAGCCCTTTACACGGCGGACGAGGTGTTCATGACCGGCACCGCCGCCGAGATCACCCCCGTGCGCTCGGTGGATCGCAAGCCGGTCGGCAACGGCAAACCCGGCGAGATCACCCGCGCACTGCGCGGGGCCTTCTTCGGCCTGTTCGACGGCCGTACGGCCGACAAGTGGGGCTGGCTGGATGTGGTCGACGCCACGCATTCCGGACAAGCCAGCGTCGCCTCGGCGCTTGATTTTCGCGCTCATGGACGAGCGCAGGAAATGACTCTGGAGGCTTCCGCATGACGGCCGCACGCACGCTGTTCGAGAAAATCTGGGACGCCCACGTGGTGGCGCCCGAAAGCACCGACACCCCGGCGATCCTGTACGTCGACCTGCACCTGGCGCACGAGGTCACCTCGCCGCAAGCCTTCGATGAACTGCGTTCGCGCGGCTTGAAGCTGCGCCGCCCCGACCGCACGCTGGCCACGCTGGACCACTCCACCCCCACCCTGCCGGCGAACGCGGACGGCACGCGCCCCTACGCGAACGCCGAGGCGCAGGCGCAGGTGGCTCAGCTGGAAACGAACTGCCGCGAGTTCGGCGTCGAGCTGCACGGCTGGGACAGCGCCGAGCGCGGCATCGTGCACGTGATCGGCCCGGAGCTGGGCGCCACCCGGCCGGGCATGACCATCGTCTGCGGCGACAGCCACACCTCCACGCATGGTGCGTTCGGCGCACTGGCTTTCGGCATCGGCACCACCGAGGTAGGCCACGTGATGGCCACGCAATGCCTGCTGCAGCGCAAACCGAAGACGCTGGCGATCCACGTGGACGGCGCACTGCCTGCCGGCGTGGGCGCAAAAGACCTGATCCTGCACATCATCGGCACCATCGGCGTGGACGGCGGCACCGGTCACGTGATCGAGTACCGCGGCGCGGCCATCGAAAAGCTGTCGATGGAAGAGCGCATGACGGTGTGCAACATGTCGATCGAAGCCGGCGCCCGCGCGGGCTTGATCGCACCGGACGAAACCACGTTCGCTTGGCTGCAGGGTCGCCCGCGCGTGCCGCAGGGCGACGCATGGGGCCGCGCGGTGGCGCAGTGGCGCACGCTGAAGACCGACGACGGCGCGCAGTACGACCGCGAAGTGCGCATCGATGCCGGCACGGTGAAACCCACCGTCACCTACGGCACCCACCCCGGCATGGCGATCGCGATGGACGCGCCGGTGCCCGCCGCGCGCAATGCGATGGAACAGCGCGCGCTGGACTACATGCAGAGCCGCGCCGGCCAGCCCATGCAGGGCTCCAAGGTGGACGTGGTGTTCGTCGGCAGCTGCACCAACTCGCGCCTGTCCGACCTGCGTGAAGCGGCCGGTGTGCTGCGCGGCCACCGCGTCGCCGAAGGCGTGCGCATGCTGGTGGTGCCCGGCTCCGAGGCGGTGCGCCGCGATGCCGAGGCGGAAGGCCTGCACGAGGTATTCCGCGCCGCCGGTGCCGAGTGGCGCGTGCCCGGCTGCTCGATGTGCATCGCGATGAACGGCGACCTGGCGCAGCCGGGACAACTCGTGGTCTCCACCTCCAACCGCAACTTCGAGGGTCGCCAGGGCAAGGGCGCACGCACCGTGCTGGCCAGCCCGGCCACCGCCGCGGCTTCCGCCGTCGCCGGCGTCATTGCCGATCCGCGCGAATACCTGGTGGAGGTAGCGGCATGAGCGCTCGCGTTTTTCTCCCTCTCCCCTTTGGGGAGAGGGCTGGGGTGAGGGGTCGCTCTTGCAACGCCCTCGCATCGGAGCGCGCTTCGATGCACATCACCGCGAGCACCCGCCCCTCACCTCAATCCTCTCCCCAAAGGGGAGAGGAGGCGAACGCAACCAGCGAGGAATTTCATTAATGCGCCCCGTCACCCGCCTCCATTCGCGCACCGCCGTGCTGCCGGACGAGAACATCGACACCGACCGCATCATCCCGGCGCGCTTCCTCACCACCACCACGCGCACGGGCCTGGGCAAGCTGTGCTTCCACGACTGGCGCTATTTGCCCGACGGCAGCGACAACCCCGCCTTCCCGCTGAACCGGCCGGAAGCGAAGGGCTGCGCCATCGTGGTGGCGGGGCGCAACTTCGGCTGCGGTTCCTCGCGCGAGCACGCGCCGTGGGCGCTGCTGGACTACGGCATCCACGCGGTGCTGTGCAGCGAGATCGCGGACATCTTCCGCAACAACGCGTTGAAAAACGGCCTGCTCGCGATCGTGGTTTCCGCCGCCGAGCACCAGTGGCTGCTGGCGAACCCGGGCATCGAGCTGAGCATCGACGTGCAAGGACAGTACGTCGTCCTGCCCGACGGCGGCCGCATCGGCTTCGAACTGGAGCCGTTCGCGCGCCATTGCCTGCTGGAAGGCGTCGACCAGCTCGGCTTCCTGCAGCAGCACGCGGATGCGATCACTCATTACGAACAACAGGAGAAGGCTGCATGAAGGCACGCATCGTCACCCTGCCCGGCGACGGCGTCGGCCCGGAAGTCACCGCCGCCGCGGTCGCCGTGCTGGAAGCGGTTGCCACGCACTTCGACCATGAGTTCGCGTTCGACGAGCAGCTGGTCGGCGGTGCCGCGATCGACGCCACCGGCGAGCCGCTGCCCGCCGCCACGCTGGCCGCCTGCCAGGCCGCTGACGCGGTGCTGCTGGGCGCGGTGGGCGGGCCGAAGTGGTCCGATCCGAATGCGAAGGTGCGCCCGGAACAAGGCCTGCTCGGCCTGCGCGCCGCGCTGGGCGTGTACGCGAACCTGCGCCCGCTCACCGTGCATCCCGCGCTGGCCGCGCTGTCGCCGCTGAAGGACGAGAAGCTGAAGGACGTCGACGTGCTGTTCGTGCGCGAACTGACTGGCGGCGCCTACTTCGGCGCGAAGACCAGGACCGCCGACACCGCCACCGACGAGTGCAAGTACACCGTCGCCGAAGTCGAACGTGTCGCCCGCCGCGCCTTCGAGCTGGCGCGCGGCCGGCGCCGCCACGTCACCTCGGTGGACAAGGCGAACGTGCTGGAGACCTCGCGGCTGTGGCGGCGCACCGTCAACCGCGTGGCCGCCGACTACCCCGACGTGACGCTGGAGCACCAGCTGGTCGACTCGATGGCGATGCTGCTGCTGACCCGGCCGGCCAGCTACGACGTGGTGGTCACCGAGAACCTGTTCGGCGACATCCTCACCGACGAGGCCGCCGCGATCGCCGGTTCGCTGGGCCTGCTGCCGTCGGCCTCGCTGGGCGAAGGCACCCCCTCATCCGACCCTTCGGGCCACCCCCGTTCGGAAGCGCTTCGAGGGCAGGCTCTTCCCCCGCCAGCGGGAGAAGGAAATCCGGTGCGGCCTGCGGCCGCCACTACCTGTATGGGCCTGTACGAACCAATCCACGGCTCCGCACCCGACATCGCGGGCAAGGGTGTGGCGAATCCCGTCGGCGCGATGCTGTCGGCCGCCCTGCTGCTGCGCCACTCGCTGCAGCTGGAAGCCGAAGCGCAAGCGGTGGAAGCCGCCGTCGACCACGTGCTGCAGCACGGCCCGCGCACTCGCGACATCGGCGGCCACGCCGGCACGCTCGAGGTGCGCGATGCCGTGTTGGCGGCACTGGAAGAGCACGTCAGCAACGAGCACGCCTTCTTCAGCGGAGCACGCTCATGCGGCTGAGCATGCATCCGCCCCGTCACGGCGGAGGCCATCGCGCCTTCGCCACCCTTGCCCTCCCCTGCGCGCCGTTCGCGGCGCCATTGGCGACGAACGCCCACTCCCCGGCGTGCTTTCGTCGCTGCCCCCTGTCCGACGCCACGGCGCGCGCAGGGGAGGCAATCCACTTCCGTTCCGCCAAGCCACGCAGCAACCCACCCGCACGCACTCGCGTCACCGTCAATCGAGGAGTCACCGCATGAGCAGCAACCCCACCCTCTCCGCATCCCGCATCGCCGTCCTGGGCTACGGCAGCCAGGGCCGCGCCCACGCCCTCAACCTGCGCGACTCCGGCCTCGACGTCGTGGTCGGCCTGCGCAAGGGCGGCCCCTCGTGGGAGAAGGCCAAGGCCGAAGGCTTCGCCGTGGCCGAGCCGGGCGAGGCGGTGAAGGGCGCCGACCTGGTCGCCGTGCTGACGCCCGACATGGTGCAGCCGAAGCTGTACACGGACGCGATCGAACCGAACATCAAGCCCGGTGCGGCGCTGCTGTTCGCGCACGGCTTCAACGTGCACTTCAAGCAGATCGATCCGCGCAAGGACATCGACGTGATCCTGGTGGCGCCGAAAGGCCCCGGCGCGCTGGTGCGCAGCGAATACGAGCGCGGTCGCGGCGTACCCTGCATCTGGGCCGTGCAGCAAGACGTCAGCGGCCACGCCGAGGCGAAAGCCAAGGCCTATGCCGACGGCATCGGCGGCACCCGCGCGATGCTCATCAAGACCGACTTCAAGGAAGAGACCGAGACGGATCTGTTCGGCGAACAGGCCGTGCTGTGCGGCGGCGCCAGCTCGCTGGTGCAGGCCGGCTTCGAAACCCTGGTGGAAGCCGGCTACCAGCCGGAGATCGCCTACTACGAGGTGCTGCACGAACTGAAGCTGATCGTCGACCTGTTCTACGAGGGCGGCATCACCCGGATGCTGGAGTTCGTCTCCGAGACCGCACAGTACGGCGACTACGTCAGCGGCCCGCGCGTGATCGACGCCGGCGTGAAGGCTCGCATGAAGGACGTGCTGACGGACATCCAGGACGGCACCTTCGCGAAGAACTGGATCGCCGAATACAACGCCGGCCTGCCGAACTACAAGAAGTACAAGCAGGCCGACCTCGACCATCCGGTCGAGCAGGTGGGCAAGCAGCTGCGTGCGCGCATGGCGTGGCTGCAGGCCGGCGCCGCGAAGGCGGCCGGCGAGCCGCTGAAGAAGGTCGGCTGACGCACACCGGGTCGCGCGTGCAGCACGCCGCGCGGCCCATTCCACTGACGCAACGAGAGCAGAACGAGGTTCGCCATGAAACGCTTCCATATCGCCCTGGCCGTCGCCGACCTGGACGCCTCCATCGCCGACTACAGCAAGCGCCTGGGCCAGCCGCCGCAGGCCTTGGTCTACGGCATCTACGCGATGTGGCGCACCGACAGCCTCAACTTCTCGATCCGCCAGCAACCCGAAAAGGCCGGCCGGATCTGCCAGCTCGGCTTCGAGGACGACGACGCGCAAGGCTTCAGCAGCGCCACCGACGTCAACGGCATTGCGTGGGAGCGCTTCTCCACGCTGGAGCAGGACTTGCAGATCATCGCCACCTTCGGTGTGCCGGTGCATCCGGCCGTCGAGCGCGACCTGATCCGCAATTGACGAACGCGGTTCGTCATCCCGGCGAAAGCCGGAATGACGACAAGGGAAAACCGGATGCCATCGCACACCCCATCCACCAGGAACCCCACGTGACGATTTCAGCGCAGACGGCACAGCCTGCCACCGCGATCGAACCGCACCCGCTCGCCGGCCTCGCCATGACTGGCGCGGAGGCGATCGTGCAGGTACTGGCCGACGAGGGCACGGGCGTGCTGTTCGGCTATTCCGGCGGCGCGATCCTGCCGGTGTACGACGCGGTGTTCCGCCATAACGCCGACCACGCCACGGCCGATGGCCGCGGTGCCGGTTCCGGCACCG
Source organism: Rhodanobacter sp. C06 (assembly GCF_002001105.1). Taxonomy (GTDB): domain Bacteria; phylum Pseudomonadota; class Gammaproteobacteria; order Xanthomonadales; family Rhodanobacteraceae; genus Rhodanobacter_A. The sequence continues at coordinate 66,825 of NZ_MUNP01000036.1, forward strand.
GAATAAATCAGCGTGATCCCATGCCGCTGATCGTGCCCGCGAACGAGCAGGGCGCGGGCTTCATGGCCGCCGGCTACGCGCGCGCCTCCGGCAAGGTGGGCGTGGCCATCGTCACCTCCGGCCCCGGCGCCACCAACATGGTCACGCCGGTGCGCGACGCGATGGCCGACTCGATCCCGCTGGTAGTGATCTGCGGCCAGGTACCCACCACCGCGCTGGGCAGCGACGCGTTCCAGGAAGCGCCGGTGAGCAACATCATGGGCGCCTGCGCCAAGCACGTGTTCCTGGTCACCGACCCGGAACAGCTGGAAGCCACCGTGCGCACCGCGTTCGAGATCGCGCGCAGCGGCCGCCCGGGCCCGGTGGTGGTGGACGTGCCGAAGAACGTGCAGAACGCCACGCTGCGTTTCGACGGCGCCAGCCGCCTCGCCATCCCCGGCTACCGCGCGCGTTTGCGTGCGGTGGAAAGCGCGCGGCTGGACGACGAGGCCTGCGCCGCGTTCTTCGCTGCGCTGATGCAGGCGCGGCGCCCGCTGATCTACGCCGGTGGCGGTGTGGTCGCGGCGGAGGCGGCGGTGGCGCTGCGCGTGTTCGCCGACGCGTTCGGCCTGCCGGTCACCACCACCTTGATGGGCCTGGGCGCGTTCGACAGCACCGAACCGTTGGCGCTGCACATGCTGGGCATGCACGGCACCGCCTATGCGAACTACGCGGTGGAGGACTGCGACTTCGTGCTCGCGCTGGGCGCGCGCTTCGACGACCGTGTCGCCGGCGTGCCCGACAAGTTCGCGCCGCAGGCGAAGTTCATCGCGCAGGTCGACATCGACCCCGCCGAGATCGGCAAGGTGAAGGCGGTGGACTGGCAGCACGTGGGCCCGCTCGCCGCCGCGCTGGAACGCCTGACGGCATATGGCCGCGCGCGCGACCTGCAGCCGCAGCTGGCCGACTGGCAGGCCCACGTCGCCGCGCTGAAGTGCACGCATGCGATGGACTGGGACCGCGCCAGTCCCCTGATCCAGCCGCAGGCGGTGCTCGCCGCGATCAACCGCCACACCAAGGGCCGCGCCGTGGTCAGCACCGGCGTGGGCCAGCACCAGATGTGGGCGGCGCAGTACTTCGACTTCCGCGCGCCGCGGCAATGGCTCACCTCCGGCTCGATGGGCACGATGGGCTTCGGCCTGCCCGCGGCGATCGGCGCGCAGTTCGCGCGGCCCGACGCGCTGGTGCTCGACATCGACGGCGACGCCAGCATCCGCATGAACGTGGGCGAGCTGGAGACCGTCACCACCTACGGCCTGCCGCTGAAGGTCGTCGTGCTGAACAACAGCGGCGACGGCATGGTGCGGCAGTGGCAGAAGCTGTACTTCGGCCACCGCTTCGCCGCCTCGGACAAGAGCCTGCACAAGAAGGATTTCGTACTCGCCGCACAAGCCGACGGCTTCGGCTGGGCGCGCCGGCTGGACGACCCGGCACAACTTGAAGCCACCATCGCCGACTTCCTTGCCTGCGACGGGCCGGCCTTCCTCGAAGTGGTGATCGACCCCGACGCCGGCGTGTACCCGATGGTGGGGCCGGGCGCCAGCTACGCGCAGATGATCACGGGCAAGTTCATCGCTTCGCGCCATGCGGCACCAGCTGAGGCAAACGAGGTCCCATCCACGTCGATGTTCTGAAAACACCGTTCGCGCTGAGCGAAGCTTGCGCCAGCAAGCGCAGTCGAAGCGCCCTCGCGACAGCCCTTCGACTTCGGCCCTGCGGGCCTACGCTCAGGACGAACGGTTGGTTGCACCCATGAAAGGTTTGCGGAGCAACGCCATGAAACACACCCTGTCCATCCTGCTGCAGAACGAATCCGGTGCGCTGGTGCGCGTGGCGGGGCTGTTCGCCGCGCGCCACGTCAACATCGACGCGCTCACCGTGGCGGCCACGCACGATCCCGCGGTCTCGCAGCTCACCCTGGTGCTGCATGGCGACGACGGCACGCTGCAGCAGATCCTGCGCCAGCTACGCAAGCTGGTGGACGTGCTGGACGCGAACAGCCTGTCGCTGGTGGGCGGCCGCGACGGCAGCCGGTTGGCCGCCACCCCGGCATGAACGCCCGGCTCGCTCCGCGCGCGCAGACCGGCGCCGCACCGTCCGACCTGGACCTGCTGCGCCGCACGCTGGCCGCACGGGTCTACGAGGTCGCGCGCGAGACGCCGCTGGAGCCGGCCGAGCAGTTGTCCGCGCGCCTGGCCAACCGCGTGCTGCTGAAGCGCGAGGACTTGCAGCCGGTGTTCTCGTTCAAGCTGCGCGGCGCCTACAACAAGATGGCCGCGCTCGGCGCCGCCGAGCGCGCGCGCGGCGTGATCGCCGCCTCGGCCGGCAACCACGCGCAAGGCGTGGCGCTGGCGGCAGCGAAGCTCGGCATCCGCGCGGTGATCGTGATGCCGGTGACCGCGCCGCAGGTGAAGGTGGACGCGGTGCGCCGCTTCGGCGGCGACTTCGTGGAGGTCGTGCTGGTGGGCGACTCCTACAGCGACGCCCAGGCCGCCGCCGCGCGCATCGAGGCCGAGCGCGGCCTGGTGTTCGTGCATCCCTTCGACGACCTGGCCGTGATCGCCGGCCAGGCCACCGTGGGCATGGAACTGCTGCGCCAGTCATCCACGCCACTGGACGCCGTGTTCGTGCCGGTCGGCGGCGGCGGCCTGCTCGCCGGCGTGGCCTGCTGCATCAAGACGCTGTCGCCGCAGACGAAGGTGATCGGCGTACAGGCCGATGATTCCGACGCGATGGCGCGCTCGCTGGAAAGCGGCGCGCGCGTGACCCTGCCCGAGGTGGGCCTGTTCGCCGACGGTACCGCGGTGAAGCAGGTGGGCGCGCTCACCTTCGAACTCTGCCGTCGCCATGTCGACGCGATGCTGCGCGTCGACGGCGACGCGCTGTGTGCCGCGATCCGCGACATCTACCAGGAAACCCGCAGCGTGCCCGAGCCCTCCGGCGCGCTGGCGCTGGCGGGACTGAAGCAGTACGCCGCCACCCACCGATTGCAGGGCGCCACGCTCGCCGCGATCGTCTCCGGCGCGAACATGAACTTCGAACGGCTGCGCTTCGTGGCCGAGCGCGCCGAGGCCGGCGAGCAGCGCGAGGCGCTGTTCGCGGTGACGATTCCCGAGGAGCGCGGCAGCTTCCGCCGCTTCTGCGCCGCACTGGGCCGGCACAACATCACCGAGTTCAACTACCGCATCGGCGACGCGCGCCAGGCGCACATCTTCGTGGGCGTGCAGACTGCCAGCCGCGACGAACGCGCGGCGCTGGCTGCCGCGTTCCGCGCACAGGGCTTCGCCGTGCTCGACCTGGCCGACGACGAGCTGGCCAAGCTGCACCTGCGCCACATGGTCGGCGGCCGCTCGCCGCTGGCGCAGGACGAACGCCTGTACCGCTTCGACTTCCCCGAGCGCCCCGGCGCGCTGCCCGACTTCCTCGCCCGCCTGCACCCGGACTGGAACATCAGCCTGTTCCACTACCGCAACCACGGCGCCGACCACGGCCGCATCCTGGTCGGCATCCAGGCGCCGGCCGACGAGCAGGCCGCGCTGCGCCGCTTCCTCGAAACACTCGGCTACCCGCACTGCGACGAGAGCGACAACGCCGCCTATCGCCTGCTGCTGCGCAGCTGACCCCACCCGCCAAACACATCGTCCCCGGAGTACGAACACCCATGCCTGCCTACCGATCCCGCACCAGTACCCACGGCCGCAACATGGCCGGCGCCCGCAGCCTGTGGCGCGCCACGGGCATGAAGGACGGCGATTTCGGCAAGCCCATCATCGCGGTGGCGAACAGCTTCACCCAGTTCGTGCCCGGCCACGTGCATTTGAAGGACCTCGGCCAACTGGTGGCGCGCGAGATCGAAGCCGCCGGCGGCGTGGCCAAGGAGTTCAACACCATCGCGGTGGACGACGGCATCGCCATGGGCCACGGCGGCATGCTGTATTCGCTGCCCTCGCGCGAACTGATCGCCGACAGCGTGGAGTACATGGCCAACGCGCACTGCGCCGACGCGCTGGTGTGCATCTCCAACTGCGACAAGATCACCCCCGGCATGCTGATGGCGGCGATGCGGCTGAACATCCCCGCGGTGTTCGTCTCCGGTGGCCCGATGGAATCGGGCAAGACGCAGATGAAGGGCGTGGAGCGCTCGCTGGACCTGATCGACGCGATGGTGGCCGCCGCCGATGACAGCTACAGCGACGCCGAAGTGGCGACGCTGGAGCGCTCGGCCTGCCCCACCTGCGGCTCCTGCTCGGGCATGTTCACCGCCAACTCGATGAACTGCCTCACCGAGGCGCTGGGCTTGGCGCTGCCCGGCAACGGCTCGGTGCTGGCCACGCATTCGGATCGCGAGCAGTTGTTCCGCCGCGCCGGTCGCGTGGTAGTGGATCTCGCCCGCCGCTGGTACGAGCAGGACGACGCCAGTGCGCTGCCGCGCAGCATCGCGAACCGCGCCGCGTTCGAGAACGCGATGAGCCTGGACATCGCGATGGGCGGCTCCACCAACACCGTGCTGCACCTGCTGGCCGCGGCGCGCGAAGGCGGCGTGGACTTCGGCATGGCCGACATCGACCGGCTCTCGCGCCGCGTGCCCTGCCTGTGCAAGGTGGCGCCCGCGAAGAGCGACGTGCACATGGAGGACGTGCACCGCGCCGGCGGCATCATGGCGATCCTGGGCGAGCTGGACCGTGCCGGCCTGCTCGACACCAGCCGCCCCACCGTGCACGCACCCACGCTGGGCGACGCGCTGGCGCAATGGGACATCCGCCGCAGCAACGACGAAGCGGTGCATACCTTCTACCGCGCCGCACCCGGCGGCGTGCCCACCCAGGTCGCCTTCAGCCAGTCCTCGCGCTTCACGAGCCTGGACACCGACCGCGAGCACGGCGTGATCCGCTCGGCCGAAACACCTTTCAGCCGCGACGGCGGCCTCGCTGTGCTGTTCGGCAACCTCGCGCCGGAAGGCTGCATCGTGAAGACCGCCGGCGTGGACGATTCCATCCTGGTCTTCCATGGCACCGCCAAGGTCTACGAAAGCCAGGAAGCGGCGGTGAGCGGCATCCTCGGCAACAAGGTGAAGGCCGGCGACGTGGTGGTGATCCGCTACGAGGGCCCGCGCGGCGGCCCGGGCATGCAGGAGATGCTCTACCCCACCAGCTACCTGAAATCGAAGGGCCTGGGCAAGGCCTGCGCGCTGATCACCGACGGCCGCTTCTCCGGCGGCACCTCCGGCCTGTCCATCGGCCACGTCTCCCCCGAGGCGGCCGAAGGCGGCCTGATCGCCCTGGTCGAGGACGGCGACCCGATCGCCATCGACATCCCGAACCGCGGCATCCGCCTCGATCTGCCCGAGGAAACCCTCGCCGCCCGCCGCGTCGCGATGCAGGCGCGTGGTCGCGAGGCGTGGAAGCCGGTCAATCGCACACGCTCCGTCTCGGTCGCACTACAGGCCTATGCAGCGCTGGCATCGAATGCCGCGAATGGAGCAGTGCGGGATCTCGGCAGGTTGGGTGCTGGGTATACGGACGGCGCAACAACCTGACGCTCTTTTGCCGTCATTCCAGCGAAGGCTGGAATCCAGTGCCGTTACTCTCAACGACACCAAGTCGCTGGATCCCAGCTTGACTAGCTTTCGGCTGTTGAAAAGCGCCTCGCTGGGATGATGAGCCATCAGATACGCACGCCGAGGCGCCCCAGCGCCCACACCAGCCCGAAATACGCCCCGACCGTGGCGAGGCAGGCAAGGCCCAGCGCCGGCCAGAATGCGACTCCGTGCCGGAGCAGGGCCGGCAGTATCAGGAACAGCGGCAGTGAGGCGAGCACCAGCCAGAAGATGCCCGTCGAAAGCGCGGCGACGGCCGCCACGTTGCCGGTGTCGCGGTAGATCCAGATGAACGCCAGCAGGGACGTCAACGGCAGCGATGCGAGCAGCGCGCCCCACAGCGAGCTGCGCTTGCCCAGCTCCGCGACAGCCACTACGACGATGGCCGAAACCAGCACCTTCAACGCGTATTGCAGCATGGGCGTGGGATCCGTCGTTTCGATGGAAACGCATCGTAGAACGGTATCGGCATGAATGCCGCGACATCGCTCAAGCCTGCAGCTCCTGCCCGAACATGATCCGATGGCCATCCACCGTGCGGACGCCGAACTCGCGCATGCCCCAGGGCTTGTCCGCCAGCGGCTGGGTGAACTCGGCGCCTGCCGCCCGGTACTCGGCATACAGCGCCGTGGCGTCCGAGACCGTCACGTAGCCGTACCACGAATGATCGCCCAGCTCGGCTGGCGGGATGGCGTCCGTGCACTCGCCCAGCATCACGCGAAAGCTGCCCCGCGCCAGGAACGTCCAGCCCGGCGCCGTGAACTCGATGCCCAGCCCGAGCACCGACGTGTAGTAGTCCGTGGACCGGGCCAGGTTCGGCACGGCGAGTACGAATCGCACCTTGGTGAAATCGGACATGCGCATGCTCCTGTCGGCTGGTGCCTGACGAGCGCGCCGGATGCCGCCGGCCCGGGTGGCCGGAAACCGCGGCCCCGTGCCGCTCCCCAAGCTTTCCACGCGATTTCCTCGCGATGGCCCAAGCCCGTCCTCAAGCTTCCGGGCGGCGCCGGGGGCAGGCTGGACGGGCGGCAAGGCCTGCCGCCAAGCATTCCATCATTGTCGAGTTGATCGGAGGGGATCATGTCACGTCACGCACTCTTTATCGCCATGTCCATGCTGGCGCTGGCACCCGCATACGCCCTGGGGGCGCCAGCGGGCGATCCGTCGTCCATGGACATGCAAGGCGTCAGCAGCCATTCGCCACTGGTGCAGGAAATCCGCATCGCAACCGCGAAGTACCAGGACATCAACGTGGCCCTGCACAAGGAAACCGGCTGGGTGGTCGCCACGCCATGCGTGAGCGGGCCGGATACCGGCGCCATGGGCGTCCATCTGGTAAACCCGTCGCGCATCGCGGACGGCGTGCTCGACCCGAGCGCGCCGGAGGCGCTGATCTATGAACCGATGGCGGACGGCTCGATGCGCCTGGTGGGCGTGGAGTTCATCGAGGTCGCCGCCGACTGGGCGGCGCGTCACCCGGGCGGCCCACCGCCCGAGGTGGCCGGCAACCTGATGAACCTGCTGCAGGTGCCGAACCGCTTCGGCCTGCCGGAGGCCTACTACCTGCACGTATGGGCCTGGCAGGACAACCCCAAAGGCACCTTCGCCGACTGGAACACAAAGGTGACCTGCGCGAAGCAGCCCTTGTCCTAGGCGCCGCTCGGACTGCGGGGGTTTGCGATCTTCCGACTCTCGACCCGCCCACGGATGGCCGGCCATGGACGGCGATCGCGCATCGGTCACCCCAACGGCTGATCCGCAAGCTCCGGCAGCTTCCTGGGCGCAACGCATCCGCGCCGACCTCCCTGCCTGCAGCCGAAGCCGGGACGAAACGCTTCGCGATCAGTCGCAGCGCGCGCCGTCGCCATCGGGCTTGCACTGCGGCGGCCAGCCGTTCGCGTTCCAGTAGGCCAGCATCTTCGTGCGGCGCAGGAAGTCGGAGAACGCCGGGCCTTGCCGGATCGCCGCGTATTCGGGCACCCACAGCAACCTGCCGTAGAAAAACCAGGGCTTTTCGAAAAAACGCAGTGCCATCGTTTCGTCGGGTTGCGGCACCTGCAGCTGCAGCAAGAGCGGCGTATCGCTGGCCTGCTGCGCCGCGCGCAGTTTCGCCAGCGCCTGCGGCCACCGCGCAGGGTCGGCCAGCGCCGCACTGAAGGCGACGTACAGCGGCTTGCGCGCAAAATCGTCGGGCATGTTCGCGGCAATGTCGCGCGCATCGGCCAGGTCCTTGCGCCAGACGGCGTTGCGCCAGCGCAGCTCGTCGGTCACGACGTTGGGCTTGCCGGCCAGGCCCGGCAAGGCATCGAGATAGCGCTGCGCCTCCGTGTGGCGACCCAGCGCGTCGAGTTGGGCGCCGAGATTGGCGACCGCCCAGTAGCTGAGCGGATCGATCGCGTAACCGACCTGGGCCAGGCGCAGCGCCTCCTCGCCATAGCCCAGCCCCGCCAGGCGCATGCCCACCAGGTTGTTCATGACCGGATCGGTCGGATTGCGCGCCAGCGTCGCGCGCAGCTCCTTCATGCAGTCGTTCCACTCGTCGCGCTGGCAGGCCAGTTCGCCCAACACGGCATGCGCGTACACGTTGTCGGGATCAAGCCGCAGCGCGCGGGTGGCTTCCGGCAGCGCCTCCAGTTCGCGCCCCGGCTCGAGGTGCGTGGCGAGGTTGAGCGCGAGCAAGCCGTGCACCGGCGCGTAGTCGGGCGCTCGCGCGGCCAGCGCATTCAGCGCGACCTCGGCCTTGTCGTAGTCCGCGTCGTCGGGCCGCGTCATGAAGATGTGGCGCAGCCGCAGGTATTCGCGGAATACCGCCAGGTCGGGCGGCTTCACCGCGACGCGATCCAGCGGCAGGTGCAGTGCCAGCGCCGACGCCACGGCCTGCGCGATCTCCTGCTGCACGCCGAAGACATCCTTCGTCTGCCGATCGTAGCTTTGCGCCCACACCGTGCGCCCCGATGGCGTTTCGATCAGGCGCAAGTCGATGCGCAGCGCATCGCCGGATTCGCGCAAGCTGCCCTCGATCGCATAGTTGACGTGCAGGCGCTCGGCCAGTTGCGCCGCGTCGAACCCCAGCTCGCGCGCCCGCGCGGCCGAGACGCTGGCGATCAGGCGCAGGCCGTCGACGCGAGCGAGTTCCGTGGTCAACTCCTCGCTCAAGCCGTCCGCGAAGATGGCCTCGTTCTTGTCGTTGCCGATCGCCCGCAGCGGCAGCACCACCAGGGTCGGCGGCGGCGCGGCCGCCGGTTTCGCGGGACTTGTCCGCCGCCAGAGCAAGATTCCGATGGCGACGACCACCAGGCTCGCCGCAAGCAGCCAAAGCCCGGATGACGCCGACCAGTGGCGCGGCTTCGCCGACACGTCAGATGCGGCGGCTGTCGGAGCATCCCTCGCCTGCTCCTCGGCGCCGGCTGCGTCTGGCAACACCACCGACGGATCGTCCGGCTCCGATGCCGACGACGACGGTGTGGCCGATGCGATGCTGGCGGCCGCAGCGAGGCCTTCCGGCGGCTCGGCGCGTTGTGCGAAACACCGCACGACGCCATCGAAGCGGTAACCGACGCCATGCAAGGTGTGGATGTAGCGCGTGCTGCCCGCATTCTCGCCCAGCGCGTGGCGAACCAGGGTGACGACGCGATTGAGCACGCCGGGCGTGACATGGCGATGGCCCCAGACCGCGTCGAGGATATCGTCGCGCGAGAATGCCTTGCCCGGCGCCTGCACCAGCAGCGAGAGCACGTCGAACGCCTTGGGCTCCAGCGCCACGTCGCGGCCGCCCACGCGCAGGCGTCGGCCGTCGAGGTCGAGCTCGACCGCGTCGAACGCGATGTACCGAAGCCTCCCCTCGCCTTCCACGTCGGCTCCTGCCGGAACGATGAAGCAGATGACGCCGCGACGAACCGCGTCATGGTACGGCAAGCCGCCGCGCGGCCGCCAATGGTGGGACGACTACCTGGCCCGCTTGCCCGCAGCCACAGGTTTCCTCGGCTTCGGCACCGGCATCAGCGCCGCCGTTTCGACGAACAGGCGGCGGATCGCGTCCGAATCGTCCAGCAGCTCGTCGGCCACCGGATAGTCCTTCGCGCCGGGATACGGCGGGCGCTGCGGCAGCCCCGGCGCGAGCGTTGCCGCCGCGGTGGAGGGTTTCACGAACACGCTGTTGTCGCAGGCGAAGGCGACCACCTTGCCGTCGATGTACAGCGCGTACTCGCCGAACATCTTCTTGTGGGTGAGCCGCTCGCCCAGCGCGACCTGCTCGGTCACGTAGTCCAGAAAATCGCGATCGGTGGCCATGTGGGTGCGACCTCAAGTGGGAATCAAGCCGCGCCACGAGGCGACGTCGGTTCGAGTTGCCGGAGAATCGTTCTCCGAACTTGGTCTTCTTGCGTGCTGCGCCGGAAAACGGGCCCACCCCGTCACCGGGACAGGCCCAAGCCGCGAAGCCGGTCTTCAAGCTCGGCCATTGAGCTCCAGGCCAGGATGGGCGAGTTCTGCCTTTCATCGGGCGGATTCGATGGAAGCTCGCTGGACCAGCCCTCGCATCCAACGAGCGGAAGCAGTGGCCGCTTGTGCAGCCACGCCAGGCAGACTTCCGAGATCGTGCCGGCCCGCCCGCCGATGACAATGCATGCATCTCCCGCGAGTGCCATCAGCAGGTTGCGCGCATCACCCATTCCGCACGGGATGACAACAGTGGCGGGCCAGTCTGCCGGAGGCATCCGATCCGGCGGAACGATGCTGACTACCAATCCACCATCACCAATGGCTCGCTCGGCCGCGGCCCTGGTTGCCGGACTTCCGCAGCCGCTGATCAACGTGATCCCCAGTCTTGCGAGAAGCGCCCCGGCCTCACCGGCCAACTCGTATGCGGCGGAGCCCGGGTCTGCACTGCCCAAGACGCATACCTGGGGACGACGTATGGATTTGGTCATGCCGATCCTTCTCTCGCAGCCCGACTCGAAGGTGGTTTCAAATGGCAATGCGATCGTGCCGCGCACGCGGGTGATGCGGCTCAATCCCACAACACTTGATGGCACTGGAGACAACCAAGGCATCGTTTCACGGGGCGAAACATGGGACAAGTGACGCGCCCGAGCAGCCAGCGAAGTGCCTCGCGAGCCAATGCTCCTCGAAATCGTGCCGAGCGAACGACATCCTGCCATTCCCTGCACTGCGTCACGCCGCCCCATGCACCCCCGCACGCTAAACTTCCCCGATGGCTTCCCCACCGCGCAAGCGCCAGCGGCGCAAACCTGCTCCCTCGGCGGCGCCACGCACCGCGAAGGCACCGCCCGTGGTGACCGTGCGCCCGGCGGACAGCTCGGCGCGCGCCAGCGGCGTGCTGGACTGGTTGCTGGGTCGCTTGCCGCCACGATACCGCGAGAAGGCGCGCGACTACCTCGTGCTCACCCGCATGGACCGCCCGATCGGCGCGCTGCTGCTGCTGTGGCCGACCTGGTGGGCGCTATGGCTGGCAGCGGGTGACTGGCCGCCGTTCAAGCCGCTGGCGATCTTCACGCTGGGCGTGTTCGCGATGCGCGCGGCGGGCTGCGCGATCAACGATTACGCCGACCGCAAGCTGGACCCGCTGGTGGAACGCACCGCAGGGCGGCCGATCGCCAGTGGGCGGGTGACGCCGCGCGAGGCGCTGGTCGTGTTCGGCACACTGCTCGCCTTCGCCTTCGTGCTGGTGCTGTTCACCAATGCGCTGACGATCAAGCTGTCGTTCGCCGGCGCCGCGTTGGCGGCCATTTATCCGTTCACCAAGCGCTGGACCTACCTGCCGCAGGTGGTGCTGGGCGCGGCGTTCGGCTGGGCCATCCCGATGGCGTTCGCCGCGGTGGCGGGCAACGTGCCGCCGCTGGGCTGGCTGCTGTTCATCGCCAACATCCTGTGGTCGGTGGTGTACGACACCGAGTACGCGATGGTGGACCGCGAGGACGACCTCAAGGCCGGCGCGAAATCCACCGCGATCCTGTTCGGCGACGCCGACCTGCCTATCCTCGGCGTGCTGATGGCCTCGCTGCTGCTGGCGATGGTGTTCGTGGGCCAGCGCGCGCAGTTGGGCTGGCCGTACTGGCTGGCGCTTCTGGTCGCCACCGGCCTGTTCGCGTACCAGCTGTGGCTGATCCGCACGCGCGAACGCGGCCCTTGCCTCGCTGCCTTCCGCCACAACAACTGGTGGGGGCTCACGATGTGGGTCGGCATCGTGCTGGCGCTGGCGGTGCGGTGAGCGTTGCGGGTGCCGCACCCGCAACGCTCGCGCGACATGTCAGGCGGGACTGCCGTCCGCCCTGATCGGCAGTTGGGTGAATTCACCGAAGCGCAGACGGTTGCCGAACGGGTCAATCACCTCCATCACGCGCAGCCGCGGCGGCATCGGCTCGATCCCGGGATGCATGTTGGGGTATTTCCTGGCCGCCAATTCGGCGTGGAATGCATCAAGACCTTTCATGGTGATCCAGTGGGCGCCACCAGGGCTGCCATCACCGTGGTGCTCGGACAGATGGATCACCAGCCTGTCGCGCGAGATCTGCGTATACAGTGGCGCCGGGCCGATACCGGCAGTGAGCGGCGCATCGCCCCAGTCCAGGTGGAAGCCGAGATAGTCCAAATAGAACTCGCGCGCCTTGTCGCGCGAGAAAATGCGCAAAATCGGCGTCGCCGACCTGAAACGAATGCCGGTCGCGGCATCGTCGCCGCGTCGTTTCGCCAGTGCGATGCGCGCCGCCAGTGTGTTCCAGTCGGCGTAACCCAATTGGTTCGCGACCAGTTCCAGGCATTCACCGTGGCCGAGCTCAATCGATTTCTCCGCCAGCCGCTGCCGCAGCTGTTTCGCCATGAGTTTGGCGTCGAGATGGTCTCGCATGTTGAATCCTCCGTTTCCTGGCGAACGAAGTGGATGCATCGGTGCCTGCGTTGCCGATCCGTTCGCCATGACGAAGGGTTCGTTGCGTACCACAGATACATTCACCGTTCCCGAAGCGGGTGCAGGCGGCAGGCTGTATCGGCCGGTTGCCAGCATAACACCGGCCAGAGCGGCCTTCAGGGCACCGGAACTGGACCTCGCCCCTGCGGCGCCGGCGCCCGCGCCAGCGCCCACGCGTCGACCCGCGCCACGCCAGCACGCTTCAGCACGCGGGCGCATTCGGCGAGGGTGGCGCCAGTGGTCATCACGTCGTCGAGGATCGCCACGTGCGCTGGCAATGCAATGCCGGCACGTACGGTGAAGGCGCCACGCACGTTGCGGCGACGGGCCACGGCGTCGAGTTCGGTCTGCGCTTCGGTGCCGCGCATGCGTTGCAGCACATCGTGGCGCAGCGGCAGGCCGAAGTGGCGCGTCAGCGGCTTCGCCAGCTCCATTGCCTGGTTGTAGCCGCGCTGGCGCAGGCGTGCCCTGTGCAACGGCACCGGCAGCAGCAGTTCGGGCTTCGGCAACGACATCGGCTCGCGCTGCCACAGCGTCGCCAGCGCGCGCCCAGCGGCGAGGTCGCGGCCGAACTTGAAGCGCGACTCCAGCCGGTCCAGCGGCCAGCCGTAGCGGAACGGCGCCCACGCCGCATCCCAGGGCGGCGCATGGCGCTGGCACTCGCCGCACTGCGCGGCGGGCACGGCCAGCGGCAGGGCGCAGCGCGCGCAGCAGCTGCGGTTGCGCGGCAGTTCGGCGGCGCAGGCCGCGCACAAGTCCACGTCATCCGCACCCGGCGCGCCGCACAGCAGGCAGCGCAGTGGCAGCAACCAGCGCGACAGCACATGCCAGGGTTGCAGCAGGCTTGCCTTGTCCATGCGCCCTCCCGTTTCTGTGGCCATGGTAGCGGCACGCACTTGACGCACGTCACTGCGCATCGACGGCATGGACGTACACTCTGCCCGTCGGTGGCAGTCGCGTCGATGCCGCACTCGTCGGCAACCGCTCATCCGTTCCAGGAGATTTCGCATGACCGTGCACGACGACGACCACCCCGCCCCTTCGAACTGGCCGGCCCTGACCGGCACCGCGCTGCGCGTGGCCTTTGGCATCATCTGGGTGGTCAGCGCCGCGCTGACCTTCTCGCCGGACTTCGCCAGCCACTACGTGGGTTACCTGCACAACGCCGCCACCGGGCAGCCAGCATGGTCGGCCTGGTGGTTCCAGCTGTGGATCGGCCTGGTCACGCCGCACGCGGGCTTGTTCGTGTGGGCCACGCGCATCGCCGAATCGCTGCTGGCGCTGGCGCTGCTGCTGGGCTTCGCGCGCAAGATCACTTACATCGTCGGCCTGCTGTTCAGCCTGCTGATCTGGAGTACGGCCGAGGGTTTCGGCGGGCCATATTCGGTGGGTGCGAACAACATCGGCGCGGCGCTCAGCTACGTGCTGATCTTCGCGGCGCTGATCGTCATCAACCAGCGCTCCGGCCCCAGCCCGTACAGCCTGGACTACCTGATCGAGTCGAAGTGGCCGGGCTGGCGCAGGTTCTCCGCGTGGAACACCGCGATCCGGCCGACCGAGGTGAAGCACCTGTCGTGGCGCGTGCAGGGCCCGGCGTTGGCCGGCGTGCTGGTGCTGGTGGCGTTGCTGCTGGCCGGCCTGCACAGCGCGCTGCACGTGCAGTCGCCCTCGCCGACGGCCGCCGCCGCCGCGGTGACGCCGCTGTCGCTGGCTTCCAGCCAGCCGATCGACAAGGCGCGCGATGCACGCCTGCCGCCGCTCACGCCGGGCGACAGCGTGGAAGTGGACATAGCCGTCAGCGACCAGACCGTGGAGATCGCCAGCGGCGTGCAATACCAGGCCTGGACCTTCGGCAAGAGCGTGCCGGGCCCGGTCATCCACGTGCGCCAGGGGCAGACGGTGAACGTGACGCTCACCAACCACGGCAGCATGCAGCACTCGATCGACTTCCATGCCGCGATCACGCCGCCCAGCCTGCATTACGTGGACATCATGCCGGGCGAGTCGATCAAGTTCTCGTTCGTGGCGAAGGTGCCCGGTGCGTTCCTGTACCACTGCGGCACGCCGCCGGTGCTGCTGCACATCGCCAACGGCATGTACGGCGCGATCATCGTCGATCCGGCCACGGCGCTGCCGTCCGCCGCCGAGAGCTACGTGCTGGTGCAGGGCGAGTGGTACACCCAGCAGGTGGCCGGCCAGCTGATGGCCGGCGACTACGGGAAGATGCAGGCGATGCGCCCCGACGAGGTGGTGTTCAACGGCGCCGCGTTCCAGTACCGCGACCATCCGCTCACCGCCAAGCCGGGCGATCTGGTGCGCCTCTACGTGGTCAACGCCGGCCCCAGCCTGTGGAGCGCGTTCCACGTGATCGGCGCGATCTTCGACAAGGTGTATCCGGGCGGCAACCCGGCGCAGGCGATCGACGGCGTGTCCACCTACAGCGTGGGGCCTGGCGAGGGCGCGGTGTTCGACCTGAAACTGGACGAGCCGGGCAAGTACCCGTTCGTGGACCACGCGATGGCGCACGCCGTGCTGGGCGCGATAGGCGTGCTCGAGATCACCGCGGCGGCCGGCGCGCCCGCCGCCGCCCCGCCGATCAGCAAGGCACCCGCCACTGCGGCACCCGCACCGCCACCGGCCGCCCCGGCCGGCCCGTACAAGTTCGACGCCGCACGCGGCGCTTCGCTCTATGCCACCAATTGCGCGGCCTGCCACCAGGCCACCGGCATGGGCCTGCCCGGCGCCTTCCCGCCGCTCAAGGACAACCCCGCGGTGCTCAACGACGACCCCGCCAAGCAGATCGCCACGATCCTCAACGGCCTGCACGGCGAGCCCATCAACGGCACCAGCTACCCCAGCGCGATGCCGCCGTTCGCCGCCACGTTGAACGATGCCGACATCGCCGACATCGCAAACCACGAGCGCACGTCGTGGGGCAACCAGGCCAGGACCATCAGCGCCGACCAGGTGAAGGCGGCGCGTGGCAAGTAGCGGCGAACATGTGAAGAGGAGTGAGTGGAGAGGAGTGAGAGGGCGGCCCGCGGGCCGCCTTCCTTTTTTCGACCTCCCGTCAACCGATATCGCCACGACAGAAGTTGACGGAGCTTGCGACGCCACCCACACTTCACGGCCTCTGCCACGGAGCCTCCCCATGCCCGAAGCCGTCATCCGCCACGACTGGACGCGCGAGGAAGTCGCCGCGCTGTTCGCGCTGCCGTTCAACGAACTGCTGCACCGCGCCCACACCGTGCACCGCGCGCACCACGACCCGAACGCGGTGCAGGTGTCGACGCTGCTGTCGATCAAGACCGGCGGCTGCCCCGAGGACTGCGCCTACTGCCCGCAGGCGGCGCGCTACGACACCGGCGTGGCGGCGCAGAAGCTGATGGAAGTCGACGACGTGCTGGCCCGCGCGAAGGCCGCCAAGGCCGCCGGCGCCAGCCGCTTCTGCATGGGCGCGGCGTGGCGCGGGCCGAAGGACCGCGACATCCCCAAGGTCGCCGAGATCGTGCGCGCCGTGAAGGATCTCGGCCTGGAAACCTGCGCCACCCTGGGCCTGCTCGGCGAGGGCCATGCGCAGCAGCTCAAGGACGCCGGCCTCGACTACTACAACCACAACATCGACACCGCGCCGGAGTTCTACGGCGAGATCATCCACACCCGCGAATACCAGGACCGCCTGCAGACGCTGGAACAGGTGCGCGACGCGGGCCTCAAGACCTGCTGCGGCGGCATCGTCGGCATGGGCGAGACGCGTGCGCAGCGCGCCGGCCTGCTGCAGGCGCTGGCCAACCTGCCCGAGCACCCGCACTCGGTGCCGATCAACCAGTTGGTGCCGGTGCCGGGCACGCCGCTGGGCGATGCCGAGCCGCTCGACCCGTTCGAATTCGTGCGCAGCATCGCGGTGGCGCGCATCCTGATGCCGCTGTCCATCGTGCGCCTCTCGGCCGGCCGCCAGCAGATGGACGACGCGGTGCAGGCGTTGTGCTTCCACGCCGGCGCCGGCTCGATCTTCTACGGCGAGAAACTGCTCACCACCGGCAACCCCGACACCGAGCACGACCGCGCGCTGTTCCGCCGGCTCGACCTGCACGCCATGGAAGTGGTGGAGGAAGCGGGCACGGTGCACGCCGACATCATGGAGAGCGCTGACGCGGGTTGCGGGCATGGGTGCGGGTGCACTGCGGCGGCCTAGCCGCCATCAACCATTCAATCCCGTCATTCCAGCGAAAGCCGGAATGACGGGCCAAGAGCAAAGAGCTTCGTTCATGGCCCGCATCGACCTTCTGCACCGCCTGGCGATCCAGACGGCCGAACGCGAACACGCCAACCTGCGCCGTCGCCTGCGCGTGGTCGAGCATGCCGAAGGCCCGTGGCTGGAAAGCAACGGCCGGCGCCTGCTCGGTTTCTGCGGCAACGATTACCTGGGCCTTGCGCAACACCCGCAGCTGATCGCCGCATTCAAACGCGTGGCCGACGACGAAGGCGTGGGCAGCACCTCGGCGCACCTGATCTGCGGCCATCGCCGCGAGCACGCGATGCTGGAGGACGCGCTGGCCGAATGGACGGGGCGCGAGCGTGCGCTGCTGTTCTCCACCGGCTACATGGCCAACCTTGGCGTGATGCAGGCGCTGCTGGCACGCGGCGACCTGTGCATGCAGGACAAGCTCAACCACGCCTGCCTGCTGGACGGTGCGCGACTGGCCGACGCCGAACTCAAGCGCTATCCGCACGCCGATGTCGACGCGGCCGCGCGCCAGCTGGCAAGCCGCCCCGGTGTCGCCACCCTGCTCGCCACCGACGGTGTGTTCAGCATGGATGGCGACGTGGCGCCGCTCGGCCGACTCGCCGCGCTGTGCGCGCGCGAACACGCCACGCTGATGGTGGACGACGCGCACGGCCTGGGCGTGCTGGGCGCGGATGGCGCCGGCAGCGTGGCGGCCGCCGGACTGGGCCAGCGCGAAGTGCCGGTGCTGATGGCCACGCTGGGCAAGGCGCTGGGCTGCAGCGGGGCGTTCGTCGCCGGCTCGGCCGCATTGATCGATGGCCTCGTGCAATTCGCGCGACCCTACGTCTACACCACCGCGATGCCGCCCGCGTTGGCGGCGGCCGCCTGTGCCGCCGTGGGGCTGGCACGTCGCGACGGTTGGCGCCGCGAAAAACTCCAATCGCTGATCGCCCGCTTCCGCGCCGGGGCCGCGCAGCTCGGCCTGCCGCTGATGAACTCGCCCAGCGCGATCCAGCCGCTGCTGCTCGGCGACGCGCAAGCCGCGCTGGATGCCGCGCAGGCGCTGGAACAGCGCGGCCTCCTGGTCACCGCGATCCGTCCGCCCACGGTGCCGTCGGGGCAGGCGCGGCTGCGCATCACGCTCAGCGCGGCGCACGAGGAGGAATACGTTGACCAACTGCTGGATGCACTGGCCGGGCTGCCGAAACCGGCCCCCGCGGGCAGCCTCGTATAATGGCCGGTCGTTTCGCCGCCTTTCCCCCATGAACATCGTCAACCTCGCCGCCTACCGCTTCGTCGCACTGGACGACCTGCCCGCGCTGCGCGAACGCGTGCTCGAACGCGCCACCGCGCTGGCATTGAAGGGCACCGTGCTGTTTGCACCGGAAGGCATCAACCTGTTCCTCGCCGGTCCGCGCGCGGCGGTCGACGCCTTCATGGCGTGGCTGCACGGAGACCCGCGCTTCGCCGGGATGAAGGCGAAGGAGTCGCTCTCCGACGACGCGCCGTTCGGCCGCCTGCGCGTGCGCCTGAAAAAGGAAATCATCACCATGCACCGGCCGGCGATCCGCCCCGAAGGCGGTCGCGCACCGGCGGTGGATGCACCCACGCTGCAGCGCTGGCTGGATCAGGGCCATGACGACGCCGGCCGCGAGGTGCTGATGCTGGACACCCGCAACGACTACGAGATCGACGTGGGCCGTTTCGTGCAGGCGGTGGACTACCGCCTCGCCAGCTTCACCGGCTTCCCCGCCGCCGTGGCCGCCGACCGCGCGCGTTTCGCGGACAAGACCGTGGTGTCGTACTGCACCGGCGGCATCCGCTGCGAGAAGGCCGCGCTGCACATGCAGGACATCGGCATCGAACGCGTGCACCAGCTCGAAGGCGGGATACTCAAGTACCTCGAACTCACCGACGGCGCGCACTGGCAAGGCGATTGCTTCGTGTTCGACGGGCGCGGGGCCATAGACAAACAGCTTCTACCTTCGCCTCCTCTCCCCTTTGGGGAGAGGATTGAGGTGAGGGGACAATCTTGCGCCGAGGTTGACGCGAAGCCCGCAATGCTCCCTCTCCCCGCCGGGGTGAGGGGCCACGCTGGCGAGAAACTGCTGCCGGAGCGTGCTCTGGGCAACTCTCCCGCAAGCCTCGGCCCCTCACCTCAATCCTCTCCCCGGAGGGGAGAGGAGGCGAATGCAAAAAGCGCGGCGCTTCATTGGGGCGGGGCGTGAAGCTCTTCATCGAACAAGCTGGCCACGGCCCCGTCCCGCTGGTGCTGCTGCACGGCTGGGCGATGCACGGCGGCGTGCTGGCGCCGCTGGTCGAGGCGCTGGCGGATCGCTGCACGCTGCACGTGGTCGACCTACCCGGCCACGGGTACTCACGCGACTGCGGCTTGGCACTGGAGCCTTCCGCCTGCGCCGCGGCAATCGCGGCGGCCACGCCGCCGGCGCTCTGGCTGGGCTGGTCGCTGGGCGGGCTGATCGCGCTCACCGCGGCGCTGGAACAGCCGCAGCAGGTGCGTGGCCTCGCCATGTTGTGCGCCACGCCGAAGTTCGTGCGCGACGACAGTTGGCCCTGGGGCAGCGACGCGGCGATGGTGCAC
The DNA here is from genome assembly GCF_002001105.1 of Rhodanobacter sp. C06. GTDB lineage: Bacteria > Pseudomonadota > Gammaproteobacteria > Xanthomonadales > Rhodanobacteraceae > Rhodanobacter_A. The sequence goes on from NZ_MUNP01000036.1 coordinate 86,215, forward strand.
CAGCTCGCGCTGGATCTCGAAACCGATTACCACGCCACCATCGACCGCTTCCTGTCGCTGGAGGCGATGGGCAGCGCCGACCAGCGCGCCGCGCTGCGCCATCTGCGCGAGATCGCGTTCGCCCGCGGCGAGCCCGAGCTGCGCGTGCTGCAGGAAGGCATCCGCATCCTGGAAACCCGCGACCTGCGCGCGCAGCTGCCGTCGCTGCGGCAACCGAGTGCGTGGATCGCCGGCCGCCGCGACCGCCTGGTGCATCCGCAGGCGATGGAGTGGTCGGCGCAGCAGGCGCACGGCCGCTACGCGCAGATCGAACACGCCGGCCACGCGCCGTTCTTCGCCCACGCCGACGAGGTCGCGCTGGCGCTGCAGCCTTTGCTGGACAGTTTTCATGAATGAGTTCCACCTCGACCGCACCCAGGTGCGCCGCAACTTCGGCCGCGCCGCGCGCAGCTACGAACAGCACGATGCCTTGCAGCGCGAAGTGCAGGGCCTGTTGCTCGACCGGCTCACCTTCTACGATGAATCCCCGGATCACAAAGGCCTGCTCCCCGAGCGCGTGCTCGACGTGGGCGCAGGCACCGGCCGCGGCACCGCGCAGCTGAAGCAGCGTTACCCGAAGGCCGAGGTGGTCGCGGTCGACCTCGCGCTGCCGATGCTGCGCGCGGCAAAGGCGCACAGCGGCTGGCTGAAACCGTTCCGCCGCGTCTGCGCCGAGGCTACCGCCCTGCCCTTCCCGGACCACAGCGTGGACGTGCTGCACTCCAACCTGTGTTTCCAGTGGATCGACGACCTCGCCGCGCTGTTCGGCGAATGCGCGCGCGTGCTGAAACCCGGCGGCCTGCTCGCGTTCACCACCTTCGGCCCCGACACGCTGAAGGAACTGCGCGCGGCCTGGGCCGCGGTGGACGGCCACTCCCACGTCAGCCGCTTCCTCGACATGCACGACATCGGCGACGCGATGCTCAACGCCGGCCTGCGCGACCCGGTGCTGGACGTGGAACGCTACACGCTCACCTACAGCGAACCGCGCAAGCTGCTGGAGGAACTGCGCGGTCTGGGCGCCACCCACGCCGACGCCGCGCGCGAACGCCACCTCACCGGCAAGTCGCACTACCGCGCCATGCTCGCCGCCTACGAGGCGATGCGCGTGGACGGCCGCATCCCTGCCACTTGGGAAGTGGTGACCGCGCACGCGTGGGGCCCGCCGCCGGGACAGTCGCGGCGCTTGCCTGGCGGCGGCGAGGTGGCCAGCTTCTCGCTCGGCAGCCTGAAGGGGTCACGGCGGCGCTGACGCACTTTTCTCCCTCTCCCCTTTTGGGGAGAGGGCTGGGTGAGGGGCGGGTGCTCGCGTCAATTCACCAGCGGTTCCGCCATCGGCTTGCGCACGCTGAGCGCGGTGCCCGCCGCGGCCACGATGATCGCCGCGATCGCCAACCACTGCAGCAGGCTCAAGTGCTCGCCAAGCAAGGCCACGCCAGCCACCGCAGCGATCGCCGGTTCCAGGCTCAGCAAGGTGCCGAAGCTGCGGGTGGGCAGGCGGGTCAGCGCCACCATCTCCAGCGAGTACGGCAGGGCGGAACTGAGCACGGCCACGCCCAGCGCGAACGGCAGCAGCGCGGGGTCGAACAGCGCGCTGCCGGCATGCACCACGCCGACCGGGATCGCCACCAGCGCCGCGATCGAGGTGCCCCAGGTCACCGCGTCGCCGCCGTGCGCGCTGCCCGCGCGCTGGCCCAGCACGATGTAGCAGGCCCAGCCCACGCCCGCGGTCAGCGCGTACAGCACGCCGACCGGATCGAGCGCATGCGCCTGCCCGCGCAGCGGCAACAGCAGGAGCAGGCCCGCAATCACCAGCGCGATCCAGATGAAATCCTGCAGCCGGCGCGAGCCGAACAGCGCCAGCGCCAGCGGCCCGGTGAACTCCAGCGCCACCGCGATGCCGAGCGGGATCGTGCGCAGCGACAGGTAGAACACCAGGTTCATCACGCCGATCGACAGGCCGTAACCCCACAGCGCGCGCAGGTCGCGGCCGCGCTGCCAGGTACGCCACGGCCGCCGCACCAGCAGCAGGATCAGCGCGCCCAGACCCAGCCGGCAGGCGGTGGCGCCCTGTGCGCCGATCGCGGGAAACAGCTGCTTGGCCAGTGCGGCACCGAACTGGTACGAGCTCATGCTGACCAGCAGCATGCCGACCGCGAAAAGCACTGAAGCACGGGAGGAGCGCGCAGACACGGGGGCGATCGAGGGGGACGGGCCGTCATGATGCCTGCGTCTGCGCGTGATGCCCATCCCGGCCACGGGCAAAGGCGCATCGACACCCTCGCCCTCGCAACAGACCCGTAGGAGCGCACGCTGTGCGCGATTGCTTTTGCTCCGATCGACGGCGGAGCCATCGCGCGCAGAGCCCGCCCCGGACTTGATCCGGGGGTGCGCTCCTACAGTCAGGTCATCCGCGCGAACAGGCTGCCGTTGGCCGGCAGGCGCAGTCGCTCGCCGGTCAGCGTGCCGGCCAACAGGCCGTGGCCTTCGAGCGGTCGCAGCTCCCCGGGCAGCGGCAGCGCGAATTCCACCGGCGCAGCGGAGAGGTTGAACACGACCAGCACGCGCTCTTCGCCCAGCTCGCGCACGAACGCCAGCACCGGCTCGGGCGTGTCGAGGAAACGCATCGTGCCGTGGCGCAATGCGGGCTGGGTGCGGCGCCAGTGCATGAAACGGCGGTAGCCGTTGAGTGCGGAGGCGGGATCGGCCTGCTGGCGCGCCACGTTCAGCGCGCGATGCTCGGGCGGCACCGGCAGCCACGGCATGGCGCCACTGAAGCCGGCATGCTCGCCGTCGCCCCACGGCATCGGCGTGCGGCAGCCGTCACGCCCCTTGAACTCGGGCCAGAACGCGATGCCGTAGGGATCGCGCAGCGCCTCGTAGGGCAGCTCGGCCTCGGTCAAGCCCAGCTCCTCGCCCTGGTACACGCAGACCGAGCCGCGCAGCGAGCAGACCAGCGCGGTGAGCTGGTTCGCCATCGCGGCCGAGCCGTGCCCGTTGCCCCAGCGACTGAGTACGCGCTCCACGTCGTGGTTGGAGATCGCCCAGCACGGCCAACCCTCCGTCATCTTCGCTTCCAGCGCACGCACGGTGTCGCGAATGTAGGCGGCGCTGAAGTCGTCGGTGAGCAGTTCGAAGCTGTAGCCCATGTGCAGGCGATGGCCGCTGGTGTACTCGGCCATCGTCGCCAGCGAATCCTCCGAGGAGATCTCGCCCAGCGTGGCACTGCCGGGGTAGCGGTCCATCAGCGCGCGCAGCTCCTCCAGGAACGCAAGGTTCTCCGGTCGCGTGTTGTTGTAGTAGTGGTACTGGAACGCGTAGGGATTGTCGGGGCTGAAGCCGCGCCCGGTGCGCTCGGCCTTGGGCTTGGGCGGGTTGTCGCGCAGCGCGGCGTCGTGGAAGCAGAAGTTGATCGCGTCCAGGCGCAGGCCGTCCACACCCTTCTCCAGCCAGAAGCGCACGTTGTCCAGCACCGCGGCGCGCACGTCCGGGTGGTGGAAGTTGAGGTCCGGTTGCGAGGTAAGGAAGTTGTGCAGGTAGTACTGGCCGCGGCGCGGCTCCCACTGCCATGCCGAGCCGCCGAACAGCGACAGCCAGTTGTTCGGCGGGCCGCCGTCCTCGCGCGCGTCGGCCCACACGTACCAGTCGGCCTTAGTGTTGTCGCGACCCTGCCGGCTTTCGCGGAACCACGCGTGCTCGGCCGAGGTGTGGCTGAGCACCTGGTCGATCATCACCTTCAGTCCCAGCGCGTGCGCCTTTGCCAGCAACGCATCGAAGTCGGCCAGCGTGCCGAACAGCGGGTCGATGTCGCGGTAGTCGGCGATGTCGTAGCCGAAGTCCGCCATCGGCGAACGGAAGAACGGCGCGATCCAGATCGCGTCCACGCCCAGTCCGGCCACGTAATCGAGCCGCTCGATGATGCCGGGCAGGTCGCCCACGCCGTCCCCGTCGGTGTCGAGGAAGCTGCGCGGGTAGATCTGGTAGATGACGGCTCCGCGCCACCACGGTGTGTCGGTCATTGCTTGCCCCATGACGTGAAACAGACGGCGCTGCGGGCCGTCTGTCGTCGAACGGCGCCCAGCTTAGTGGCAGGGCATGGCGATACCGCACAGTGCTGCATACGTATTCATGGATGCTGCAGGCGCGTCATGCGTTTGCAACAAATGGACGTCCAAACGATTTCAATCCAGCGCTGCCGCCACGCGCCGATGCAGGCGTACCGCGGCTTCGCGCGCCGCGCGACGGGTCATGCCGAGTCGCGCCGCCACGTGTTGTTGCGCCGCAACGAAAGTGAAGGCATTGCGTCATGAATACGTATGCACGAATCGTTCGCGCCGAAAACGCCGGCCTAACATGCGAGGCACGCGACGGGATGCGCAGACGCAAGCCGACTGCCGACGAAGCCGTCGATGGAATCGCCTGACGGTTCACGCCGCGACAACGACAGACACCGACCATTTCGTGGGGAGACGAGACATGTTGATGAAACACAAGCTGCTGGCCATGGCGATCGCGTCGGCCTGCTTCGGCACCTGTGCCGTGGCCAGCGCCGCCACCGCGCCGGCGCCCGCCGCGCAGCAGCAGGACAGCCAGCAGAGCACCACCAGCAACGATCAGTCCACCGACACGACCAAGTCCGCGCGCGACAAGAAGGACAAGGCCAAGCAGATGCAAGCCGTGCAGGTGAACGGCTTCGTCAGCAGCATCGAGAACGCCACCGCGCTGAAGAAGAACGCCAGCACCATCGTCGAGGCGATTTCGGCCGAGCAGGTCGGCAAGCTGCCGGGCGTCTCCATCGCCGACTCGCTGGGTCGCCTGCCCGGTCTCGCGGTGCAGACCGTGGACGGTCGCCCGCAGGTGCTGACCATCCACGGCCTGGGCCCCGATTTCTCCACCGCACTGGTCAACGGCGGCCAGCAGGTCTCCACCTCGAACAACCGCGACGTGCAGTTCGACCAGTACCCGTCAAGCTGGTTCGACAACGTGGTGGTGCACATGAGCCCCGAGGCCGACCTGATCGGCCAGGGCCTGTCCGGCACGGTGGACATGCACACCATCCGCCCGCTGGAGAAGAGCGGCCCCGAGGCGGCGGTGAATGCCAAGTACATCTGGAACGACATGTCCCAGCTGGCCAATGGCAAGGGCGTCAGCAACACCGGGCGCAACCTCAACGGCGTGTGGGTGGACCAGTTCGCCAACCATACCGTGGGCGTGACCCTGGGCGTGGACCTGGAAGACAACCCCTCGCAGATCGAGCACCAGGCACCGTGGGGTTACGCCACCGATGCGAACGGCAACGCCGTGATCGGCGGTTCGAAGAACTACGGCATCACCGACTCCCTGAAGCGCAACGGCCTGCTCGCCACCGTGCAGTGGCAGCCGAACGAGTTCTACACCGGCACCGTCGACGTCACCTACGACAACTACAAGGAAACCCAGCAGGCGAAGGGCATGGAGTTCCCGCTGTTCTACAGCTCCGCGCAGCTGCAGCCCGGCGGCGTGGTGATACCGGACCCCCACATCAACGGGGGCGGCTTCGTGCAGAGCGGCACCTATGGCAACGTCAAACCGGTGATCCGCAACGACTACAACAGCACCAGCGCGCGGGTCTACAACTTCAACTGGGACAACAAGTTCACCATCAACGAAAACTGGTCGGTGGACGCCGACATGAACTATTCGCGCGCCACCCGCCATGACGTCGACCTCGAGAGCTATTCCGGCACCGGCTACGGCGCCAGCGGCGGCGCACTCGACACGGTGGGCTTCAACGAAGCCAACAACGGCCTGCTCTACCTCAGCCCGTCACTGGACTACACCCAGGGCGTGATGCTGACCGATCCGCAGGGCTGGGGTGCCGGCAGCGATGTGGTACAGGCCGGCTTCATCAACGCGCCGCGCACGGTCGACTACCTCGCCAACGCGCGCATCGCGGTCGAACGCAGCTTCGCCAGCGGCCCGTTCTCCAGCCTGGAGTTCGGCGTGAGCAACAGCCGTCGCAACAAGTCCTACAACATCGACCAGGCCTTCCTGACGCTTGGCGGCGGCACCCTCAGCGGCGGCAACGCGGTCAAGACCGCAGCGATCCAGGGTGGCAGCAGCTGCGATCCGCTGTCGTTCATGGGCATCGGCCCGGAGCTCTGCTACAACCCGTTCGCCCTGATCGACAACGGCAGCCTGGTCAACGTGCCGACGTTTGGTTCCAACACCGGCACGCCGCCGAACTGGACGACGCACGAGAACGTCTTCACGCCGTACTTCCAGTTCAACATCGACACCCAGCTGGGCGGCATCAGCCTGCGCGGCAACTTCGGCATGCAGATGCAGCACACCGCGCAGCGTGCGACCGGCGAGCGCGTGGCGCCGGGCAGCGCCACCACCGGCAACGCGATCGAGCTGATCCCGGTGGCCGGCAGCACCAGCTACACCCGCTACCTGCCCAGCGCGAACCTGATCTTCGGCTTCACCGACAACGACGACCTGCGCGTCAGCGCCGCCCGCACCCTGTCCCGTCCGCGCATGGACCAGATGAATGCAGGCCTGGGCGTGACCGGCAACATCAACCTCCTGCAGAGCACCAACCCGAACCAGGCCTACTTCAGCGCCTCGGGCGGCAACCCGAAGCTCACGCCCACCATGGCCGACAACTACAACGTCAGCTACGAGCATTACTTCTCGGGTCCGATCACGGGCGGCTACCAGTGCAACTCCACCGACCAGAAGAACTCGGACCTGTGCCGCAGCGGCGGCGGTGGCGGCTACTTCTCGGTGTCGGGCTACTTCATCGACCTGCACGACTACATCAACCCGAACGCGTCCTTCCTGTACGACTTCAGTTCCTTCCTGCCGTTCACCCTGAGCCCGGCGCAGGTGAGCCAGCTGGGCACTCCCTACGGCATCGTCAGCGGTCCGACCAATGACGGTCGCGGCTACGTGAAGGGCATCCAGGGCACGCTGAACCTGCCGTTCAACCTGCTCACCCCGGTGCTCGACGGCTTCGGCACCATCCTCACCGGCAACCGCACCAAGAGCTCGCTGGTCTATGCCGGCAACTCCTCGCCGATCACCGTGCCGGGCCTGTCGAAGTGGGTCGCGAACGGCACGATCTACTACCAGCACAACGGCTTCGAGGCGCGCATCAGCGACAGCTACCGCTCGAACTTCCTGGGCGAGGTGTCGGGCATCAGCGCCACACGCATCGAGCAGACGCTGAAGGGCGGCAGCACCTACGACGCCCAGGTGAGCTACACGTTCGACAGCGGCCGCTTCAAGGGCCTGACCCTGATCGCGACGGGCTCGAACCTCTCGAACAAGATCTTCACCACGTTCCAGAACAACGACCCCCGCCAGGTACAGACCTGGGAACGCTACGGCCGCACCTACTCGATCGGCGCCTCGTACAAGTTCCAGTAAGCGGCTGCACCGAAGTTTTTGCGTACTCCCCGTGCCCCGCTGCGTGCAAACCAGCGGGGACTTTTTTTCGACGTGGCCGATACGTGCAAGGGAGTCCCATGGACGGCGACGGTATCGGCCAGGGTGACGACATGAACGACGCACGCATACGACGGCTGGTGATCGTGGGCGGTGGCACCGCCGGCTGGCTGACCGCCGCCCTTCTCGCCCGCGCACTGGGCTCGCAACTCAAGATCCTGCTGGTGGAATCGGCCGAGATCGGCACCGTCGGCGTGGGCGAGGCGACGATTCCGCAGATCCTGCACGTCAACCGCTTCCTCGGCCTCGACGAGGACGACATGCTGCGTGCCGTGCACGGCACGTTCAAGCTCGGCGTACAGCTCAACGATTTCACCCGCGTGGGCGAGTCCTACCTCCACGCCTTCGGCGACCTCGGCCTGCCGCTGGGGCTGACGCCGTTCCACCACTACTGGCTGCGCGCCGTGCAGGGACGCCCCAGTGCCGCGGGCGCAGGAGGCGCAGAAGCGCCCAGCCGCGGCCGCCCCGGCGCGCAGAGCCTGTGGGCGCATTCGCTGAACGCCGCTGCCGCCGCCCAGAACCGCTTCGCGCGGATGGACAAGGTGCCGAACAGTCCGCTGGGCGGCATCCGCTACGCCTACCATTTCGACGCCTCGCTGTACGGCCAGTACCTGCGCCAGCACATCGCGCCCGGCATCGTCGAGCGCATCGAGGGCAAGATCGTCGACGTGCGCCTGCACGCCGAAGACGGCCACATCGAATCGCTGCTGCTGGACAACGGCAGCACGGTCGAGGGCGACTTCTTCATCGACTGCTCCGGCTTCCGCGGCCTGCTGATCGAGGGCACGTTGAAGACCGGCTACGAGAACTGGCAGCACTGGCTGCCCTGCGACCGCGCGTTGGCGGTGGGCAGTGCGCCGGGTGGCCCGATGCGGCCGTACACCCAGGCCAGCGCGCGCACCGCCGGCTGGCAATGGCGCATCCCGCTGCAGACCCGCACCGGCAACGGCCACGTGTACTGCAGCCGCTTCATCAGCGACGACGAGGCCGCCGCCCAGCTGCTGGCGAACCTGGAAACCGAGGCGCTGGGCGACCCGCGCCCGCTGCGCTTCGTCACCGGCATGCGCAAGCTGGCATGGAGCCGCAACTGCCTCGCGCTGGGCCTTGCCGCCGGCTTCATGGAGCCGCTGGAATCGACCAGCATCCACCTGGTGCAGTCGGGCGTGAATCGCCTGCTGGCGATGTTCCCCGACCGCCACTGCGACCCGAAACTGATCGACGAGTACAACCGCCAGACCCGTTTCGAGTACGAACGCGTGCGCGACTTCCTGATCCTGCACTACAAGGCCACCGAGCGCAGCGACACACCGTTCTGGCGCCAGTGCGGCGCGATGGACATTCCGCCCGAACTGGCGCGGCGCATCGAACTGTTCCGCCGCAGCGGCATGATCTTCCGCGAAGGCGAGGAGCTGTTCACCGAGACCGGCTGGCTGCAGGTGCTGCTGGGCCAGGGCATAGCGCCGGCACGCCACCATCCGCTGGCCGACGAGCTCAGCGACCAGCAACTCGACCACTTCCTCGCCGACGTGCGCACCCTGGTCGGCCGCGCGGTGGCCACGCTGCCGCCGCACCACGAATTCGTGGCGCGCCATTGCGGCATGCCCGCGGCCGCCGCGGCCCGAGCCACGCCGACGACTGCATCAACGGAGACTCCATGAAAACCCCGCTCCATCTCGCGCTCATGCTCTCCGCCGCCATGCTGCTGCCGGCCGCGCCCGCTCCGGCCGCCACGCCTCCTGCCGCCGCCACGGCGCAGGCGCCCTCCGACGTGTACTACGAGATCTTCGTGCGCAGCTGGTACGACAGCGACGGCGACGGCACCGGCGACCTCAACGGCGTCACCGCGAAGCTCGACTACCTGAAGTCGCTGGGCGTGGACGGCATCTGGCTGATGCCGATCAACCCCTCGCCCAGCTACCACGGTTACGACATCACCGACTACGAGGCGATCAACCCGCAATACGGCACGATGGCCGACTTCGAACGCCTGCTGCGCGAGGCGCACCGGCGCGGCATCAAGGTGGTGATGGATCTCGTCATCAACCACACCAGCGACGAGTCGCCGTGGTTCAAGGCCGCGCAGGACCCGCACAGTCCTTATCGCCATTGGTATGAATGGGCCACGCCCGCCACCGACCTCAAGGCGATCAGCGCCACCGGCGGCCCACTGTGGCATGCCTTGCCGGATGGCGATCATTACCTGGGCGTATTCGTGGCGCAGATGCCCGATCTCGACTACGACACCCCGGCCGTGCGCGCCGAGATGATCAAGGTGGGCCGCTACTGGCTGGACAAGGGCGTGGACGGCTTCCGCCTCGACGCCGCCCAGCACGTCTACGACGACCGCGAAACCGACGCGGACAACCCGGTCGCGCTGCAGAAGAACCTCGCGTGGTGGCGTGAATTCCACCAGGGCATCGACGTCTCCAACCCGCATGCCTGGCTGGTCGGCGAGGTGGCTCGGCAGAACCCGGACGACCTCACACCGTGGATGGGCGCGCTGGATGCGGTGTTCAACTTCCCGCTTGCCACCCGGCTGGTCGACAGCGCGAAGGAGGAGCGCGACCGCGACATCGGCGCCACGCTGGAGCGCATGGACGCCGCCTACCGCGCCGCCGCGCACGGCCGCTTCGACGACGCGCCGTTCCTGTCGAACCACGACCAGGAACGGGTGATGAGCCAGCTGGACGGCAACTCCGAACACATGCGCACCGCCGCCGCGATGCTGCTCACCCTGCCAGGTCATCCCTTCATCTACTACGGCGAGGAGCTGGGCATGGGCGGCGAGAAGCCCGATCCGCAGCTGCGCGAACCGATGCGCTGGTACCGCGCCGGCAAGGGCCCGGGCGAGACCACGTGGGAAGGCTGGAGCGCGGGCGACGGCCCCGCGGTGACGGTCGAGGCCCAGCAGGCCGACCCTGCCTCGCTGCTCAACTGGTACCGCATGCTGATCCAGTGGCGCAGGGACATCCCCGCGCTGCGCGACGGCATGCTGCGCAACTGGCGCGATGCCGACCTGCAGGTGGCCGCGTGGGAGCTGGACGACCCGCACGGCGACGTGCTGGTGCTGCACAACCTCTCCGGCAAACCGCAGACGGTGAAGCTGCCCGCGCAACGCTTCCGCAAGCTGCTGAAGCACAGCCGGCCCGACACCATCGTCGCGAACGGCCAGCTGGCATTGCCCGCCTACGGCAGCGCGATCCTGCAATGAACGACACTCCCCTCCCCTGCTTGCAGGGGAGGGCCGGGGTGCTCCCGACGCCCAAGCACCGCCTCCCGGCCTCCCCCTGCACGCAGGGGGAGGAGAAAACCAGACCATCCGGAGCCGCACGATGACAACACCGAAACTGCACGCGCTCGCACTCACCGTGCTGCTGGGACTGGGCCTGGCCCCCGTCGCGCTGGCCGCGCCCCAGGCCGCCATCACGCAGGCGCGCAACGTGGGCGGCGACGGCCTGCAACTCGCACTCGGCGAAGGCAGCGTTTCGCTGCAACTGGTCGCGCCCGGCGTGCTGCACGTTCATTACCTGCCGAAGAGCGGTGCCACCGCCGCCAGCCTGGTGATGGACCCGCACCCGGCGAGCTCGACGCCGTTCCAGCCGCAGGTGCAGCAGCGCGGCGACATGGTGACGCTGCGCTCGGACCGTCTCGTCGCCACCTTCGACAAGCGCAGCGGCAAGCTGGCCGTGAGCGACGCGCAAGGCCATCCGCTGCTGCAGCAGGCCGACCTCGCCGCGCTCGCGCAAGGCCGCATCGTGCTGGATCACGCGCCTGCCGACGCGTTGTACGGCATCGGCGGCTATGACGCCTTCGAGAAGGACACCCGCGCGGGCCTGTTGCGCACGGGCAAGCAGGTGGCGAAGGCCGGCGAGCAGGGTCACCCCGGCGCGCCGTTCGTGTGGAGCACGGCCGGCTACGGCGTGCTGGTGGACTGCGACGGCGCGGACTTCGCGCTCGCGCAGGGCCGTATCGCCGTCGACAAATTCGCGCGCCCTGACGCCGACTACTACATCCTGGCCGGCACGCCCGCCGAACTGTTCGGCGAGTTGGCGAAGCTCAGCGGCCACGCGCCGCTGTTCCCGAAATGGGCCAGCGGCTTCATCAACAGCCAGTGGGGCATCGACGAGCAGGAATTCCGCGACATCGTCGCCACCTACCGCGCCAAGCACATTCCGCTCGATGCCTTCACCTTCGATTTCGACTGGAAGGACTGGGGCAAGGACTGGGGCGAATTCAGCTGGAACCCGGTGAAGTTCCCCGATGGCGCCAGCGGCAAGCTGAAGGCCGACATGGATGCCCTCGGCGTGCACATGACCGGCATCATGAAGCCGCGCGTGCATGTCGACACCGTGGAAGGCCGCTATGCCACCGCGCACGATCTGTGGCTGCCCGGCGAGAAGGCCAGCCCGGATTATTTCTCGCACCTGCCCGTGAAGGACATCGACTTCGACAAGCCGGCCGCGCGCGCGTGGTGGTTCAACCCGCAGCTGGCGCACAGCTTCGACAGCGGCATCGTCGGCTGGTGGAACGACGAGGCCGACACCACCAGGAGCAATACCCAGTTCCTCAACATGCAGCGCGCCACGTACGACGGCCAGCGCGCGCATTCGCCGCTGCGCGTGTGGTCGATCAACCGCGACTTCTGGCTGGGCGCGCAGCGCTACGCCTACGGCATGTGGTCGGGCGACATCGCCACAGGCTGGGCCAGCATGGCCGGTCAGCGCGAGCGCATGTTGAGCGCGATCGACGTGGGCGAGATGCAATGGGGCATGGACGGCGGCGGCTTCCACGGCCATCCGTCCGACGAGAACTACGCGCGCTGGATCGAGTTCGGCGCGTTCACGCCGATCTTCCGCGTGCACGGCGAACTGAACGAGAAGCGCCAGCCGTGGAAGTACGGCCCGGTGGCCGAGGCCGCCGCGACCAAGGCGATCCGCCTGCGCTACGCGCTGCTGCCCTACATCTACGGCTACCAGCACCGTGCGAGCGCGCAGGGCGTGGGTCTGGTGCAGCCGCTGGCCTTCGTCTGGCCGCAGGACGCGAACCTGCGCAACGACGTGCAGAGCTGGCTGTTCGGCGACTGGCTGCTGGTGTCGCCGGTGGTCGAACAGGGCCAGACCACGAAGCGCATCTACCTGCCCGCCGGGACATGGACCGACTGGTCCAGCGGCAAGGTCTGGCAGGGCGGCCAGACCATCACCGTGGCTACGGATGCAAAAAGCTGGAGCGACATCCCGCTGTTCATCCGCGCGGGCGCGATCATCCCGACCCAGCCAGTGATGGACTGGACCACCGAGCACCCGGTGACGAACGTCACCGTGGACGTGTTCCCCGCCGCCACCGCCACGCACTTCGACTATTACGACGACGACGGCGAGACCTACGACTACCAGCGCGGCACGTACTTCCTGCAGCGCCTCGCCACGCAGCGCAGCGGCGACACGGTGAGCTTCAGCACCGCAGCGCCCGCAGGAAGCTACCGTCCTGCGCTGCGCCATTACCTGGTGCGCGTGCACGGCCTCGCCGCCCATGCGGTCGATGGCTCGCTGCAGCACTACGCCACGCCCGCCGCGATGGAAGCCGCCGATGGCGAAGGCTGGAGCACCGCCAGCGATCGCTACGGCCCGGTCACCGTGCTCAAGCTCGATGCCGGCGCGGCACGCACGCTGAAGCTGCGCGCAGGCGGCACGCACTGAACCGGTACCGGCGTCGCGCCATGACGGCGCGATGCGTGGAGCTGCATGGCCAGGCGAGGCCTCGATCGCCGTCACGCGAGGAAACGCCGGCCCTGGGCCCGGCCAGCGCGACGACCTGCGCCCAGTCCGATACGGGAGGGGTTTTGATGAGTCATTCGATGAAGCGCGATCAACGCGGCCTGCACAGGCTGCCGCTGGCCCTGTGCCTGGCATTGGCCTTGTCCGGCGCGTCGCTGTGGAGCGGCGCCGCACGCGCGGCGAGCAACGACAACAACGTGGAATGGGCAGGCCTGTTCCACGACCAGGGGCCGCTGTACGACAGTGCGCCCGAGCCCACGGCGAGCACGCCGGTGACGCTCACGTTCCGCACCTTCAAGGGCGACATCACCAGCGCCAACATCAAGTACTACGACAGCGCCGACGGCCAGTATCACTGGGTGGCGATGCACTGGACGGCGAACGACGCCTCCGGCACCTACGACCTCTGGCAGGGCACCATCCCGGCCAGCAGCTCGGAGAAGTACTACCGCTTCCAGATCAACGACGGCACGGCCACCGCCTGGTACAACGCCGCCGGCATCACCTCAAGCGAGCCTTCGTCCGGCGACTTCTTCATCATCCCCGGCTTCACCACGCCAAACTGGATGAAGAACGGCGTGATGTACCAGGTCTTCCCCGACCGTTTCTACGACGGCAACACCGGCAACGACGTCACCAACGGCCAGTACACCTATGCCGGCTGCGCCACCGAGCAGCACGCCTGGGGCAGCAGCGTCACCGCCAACGTCAGCGGCTGCAACACCGCGGTGTTCTTCGGCGGCGACCTTGCCGGCGTCGACCAGAAGCTGGGCTACATCAAGAACACCATCGGCGCGGACATCGTCTACCTCAATCCGATCTTCGCCTCGCCAACCAACCACAAGTACGACACGCAGGACTACTACAACGTCGACCCCGCCTTCGGCACCAACGCCACGCTGCAGCAGCTTATAACCGACGTGCACAGCAGCGGCAACGGTCCACACGGCTACATCATCCTGGATGGCGTGTTCAACCACAGCGGCGACAGCAATTGCTGGTTCGGCAAGGCGAGCTACGGCTCGATCTCCTGCCCGCAGCAGGGCGCGTACCAGTCGCAGGCCAGCCCGTACTACGGCTACTACACCTTCCAGACCTGGCCGAGCAGCTACAGCACCTTCTTCGGCATCGGCAGCATGCCCAAACTGGACTATGGTGCCAGCGGCTCGGCCACGCGCAACCAGATATACGGCAATTCGGGCTCGGTGATGCAGGCCTGGCTGGCGCAGCCCTACGGCATCGACGGCTGGCGGCTGGACGCGGCGCAGTACCTCGATGCCGGCGGCAACAACGGCAGCGACGCCACCAACCACCAGATCATGCAGGAGATGCGCACGGCGGTACTGGCGATGAACTCGAACGCGGAGATTCTCGGCGAATACTGGGGCGACGCCTCGGCCTGGCTGGACGACGGTCGCGAGTGGGACGGCGCGATGAACTACAACGGCTTCACCCAGCCCGCGTCGGAGTGGATCTGCGGCGTGGACGAGAGCGGCAACAGCGCCACGCTCACGCCCACCCAGCTGGACAGCTGGCTGCACGGCACCCGCGCCGACCTGCCGATCGACGTGCAGCAGACCATGACGAACTTCCTCGGCAGCCACGACACCTCGCGCTTCGCCACGCGCTGCGGCGGTGACATCTGGAAGACCTACCTTGGCCTGTTCTTCCAGATGACCTACGTAGGCACGCCGACGATCTACTACGGCGACGAGTACGGCATGCAGGGCGGCGCCGACCCGGACAATCGCCGCACCTTCGACTGGTCGCAGGCGACCACGGCCAACAGCGCGGTGGCGCTCACCCAGAAGCTGGTGGCTATCCGCAACAACTATCCGGCCTTGCGCACCGGCTCGTTCATGACGCTGCTCACCGACGACACCCACGACATCTACGCGTACGGCCGCTTCGACCGGAACAACCGCATCGCGGTGGTGCTGAACGGCACCGGCAACACGCAGACGGTGACCGTGCCGGTGTACGAGGAGAGCATGACCAACGGCAGCCAGGTCACCGACCTGATCAGCGGCAGCAAGTACACCGTCAGCGGCGGCAATGTCACGGTGAGCGTGGCGGGCCATTACGGCGCGATCCTCGCGCAATGACCACCCTTCCAACCGTGGCGGAAGGGTTCCCGACACAGGCACGGGCACATCTGCGTACACTGGCCCCGGACTCCACCGCGCGATGGCACACGCGGCGGTCCGGCCACGGGGGGCCGCTGACGTACAGGCGGCGGGCAAGCGCATGACGCCGCTGCCCGCCGGCCGGATCGAGGGAACATCGAGATGATGAGCATCTTCAGCAGCCTGATGCTGGCACTGACCGCCGGCGCACACGGCCCGCTCTGGCACGACAGCCTGCACTGGCGCGGCCAGAACGCCAGCATGCAGGTGCAGCCGGGCGGCGGCTTCCTGCTGCGGGCGGCGCACGCCAAGCGCACGATCCCGACACCGCCGTACGCAGTGCAGACCGCGAGCCCGCTGTTCGACGGCCTGTACGCGATGGCGCAGGACGACCTGCGCCAGGATTCGGTCACGGCTATCCACGACGCCGCCTACGATCACGACCGGCCGATCCCCTGCACCTGCTTCGAAACCGGCGACAAGTGGCATTACGTGTGGACGCGCGACCTGTCCTACGCGGTGGACCTGGGCCTGTGGCGCTTCGATGCCGCGCGCGCGCGCAACGGGCTGCGCTTCAAGCTGTCGGACTCGCGCGTGCCCGGCACGCCGAAAGGCCCGTTCGTGGTACAGGACACCGGCTCGGGCGGCAGCTGGCCGGTGAGCACCGACCGCGTGGCATGGTTCCTCGCCGCGCGTCATCTGCTGGACGATGCCGCCTTCGCCGACACCACCTGGCAGGCGCTGACCGCCACGCTGGCGCAGGATCGCCAGTACGCGTTCGACGCCGGCATGGGCCTGTACCGCGGCGAGACCTCCTTCCTCGACTGGCGCGAGCAGACCTACCCCGCCTGGATGGCGGACGACGTGGTGCCGATCGCGCAGTCCTACGCGCTGTCCACCAACGTGCTGCACTACCAGGCGCTGGAACTCGCCGCGCAAATGGCGGAACAGCGCCACGACGCGCGCGCGGCGGACTACCGGGCGCAGGCCGCGGCGCTGAAGGCCGCGATCAACGCGCGTTTCTGGCGCGAAGACCGCGGCATGTACATGAGCTACCTCGGCGGCGACGGCGCGCCCTACGACACGTACGATCTGCTCGGCCTGGCGCTGGCGATCACCAGCGGCGTGGCCGACGACGCGCGCGCGCGGCAATCGCTGGCGAACTACCCGGTGTGGCCCGCCGGCAGCCCGGTGATCTGGCCCGAGCGCACCGACCAGCCGATCTACCACAACCGCGCGATCTGGCCGTTCGTCAGCGCCTACGCGCTGCGTGCCGCGCGCCAGCTCGACGACCCCGCGCACATCGCGTTCGAGATCACCTCGATCATGCGCGGCGCCGCGCTGGCCGGCTCCAACATGGAGAACTACGAGCTCACCACCGAGGCCACCCACGTGGACGACGGCAAGCTCAGCGGCCCGGTGGTGGATTCGCCGCGCCAGCTGTGGTCCGTGGCCGGCTACCTCGCGATGGTGGGCGAAGGTGTGTTCGGCCTGGAAGCCGACGGCCGCATCGCGCCGAAACTGCCGGTCGTGCTGGTGCCGATGCTGTTCGGCAACCGGGACACGATCAGCCTGCAACTGCCGGGTCGGCGCATCACCTTGCAGCGGCCGAAGAAGCTGACCGGCAACCTGCTGGTGGCAGGCGACATCACGCAGCACGGCAACGACAGCGTGGTGCAGCTGAAGGGCATCAAGGCAGCCGAGCTGTCGCTGCGCAGCACGGTGCCGCCGTTCGCGCCATCGGCGCCGGCCGCGCCGCAAGTGATGCGCAACGGCGCGGACTGGCAGGTGCGTGCCACTGCGCCCGGCGTGCTCTACCTCAACGGCCAGCGCGTGGGCGCGATCGCCGGCACGCTCGCGGTGCCGGTGGCGAACGCGCTGCAATGCTTCAGCCTCACGCAGACCGGCGCCGCCGGGCTCGAATCGCTGCAAAGCCCGCCACAGTGCGAAGGCCCGGTCGCCAGCGTCGAAGGCGCGTGGCCGCGCACGTGGACCGCTCCCGCCGCCGGCCGCTACCAGGTCGCGCTGAGCTATCGCAACGATCACGGCCCGGTCAACACCGGCATCACTGCCGCGGTGAAGATGCTGGCGATACGCTGCGCGGGCAGCCCCGAACAGCGCGTGCCGGTGGTGATGCCGCACAGCACCGGCGAGCAGCTGTCCACCACCGCGCAGTTCAGCGCGGGCGCGGGCGCGCACTGCAGCTTCGCGCTGGAGCAGGGCTTCAACATGAGCTACCTAGCCGGCAACGCGCATTACACCGGCGAGGCGGGCGGCATCGGCGGGCCGCTGAACGAGGCCGACGTGGGCGCGCTGCGCGTTGTGCCACTGGTGGCGGAGAGCCATCCATGACGCATTCCGCGTCGTAGCAAAAACCCCCTCTCCCCCAACCGTTTCATTGTTGGGGGAGAGGGTTGGGGAGAGGGGGAGGCTCTTGACCCTGGTCTTCAAGACCAGCGCAAAGCCCCCTCACCCAACCCTCACCCCTGAGCCTTGCTCGGGGGGAGAGGGCTTCATGCGTTTCATCGCGAGCATTCGGCTTAGCCAGGAATCACCCCATGACCCGCAAACCCGAGCTGTCGTTCTGGCAGATCTGGAACATGTGCTTCGGCTTCCTCGGCATCCAGTTCGGTTTCGCGCTGCAGAACGCGAACGTCAGCCGGATCTTCCAGACGCTGGGCGCGAACGTGGACCAGATCCCGGTGCTGTGGATCGCCGCACCGTTCACCGGGCTGATCGTGCAGCCGATCATCGGCTACTGCTCCGACCGCACCTGGAACCGCTTCGGCCGCCGCCGCCCGTATTTCTTCGCTGGCGCCGTGCTGGCCACGCTGGCCCTGCTGGCGATGCCGAACTCGCCCGCGTTGTGGATCGCCGCGGGCCTGCTGTGGATCATGGATGCCTCGTTCAACGTCTCGATGGAACCGTTCCGCGCCTTCGTGGGCGACCAGCTGCCGCCGCGCCAGCGCCCGCTGGGCTACGCGATGCAGAGCGTATTCATCGGCGTGGGCGCGGTGGTGGCCTCGTTCCTGCCCTGGCTGCTCACCCATTTCGGCGTGGCCAACACCGCGCCGGCCGGCACGGTGCCGCACTCGGTGATGTATTCGTTCTACGCGGGCGCGGCGGTGCTGCTTGGCGCGATGCTGTGGACGATCTGCACCACGCGCGAATATCCGCCGGAGCAACTGGAAGCCTTCGCCGACAGCCACGTGGCGGCAGAGCCGGCGGACGTGGCCGGCGCATGGCGGCCGGGGGCGCTGTTCCTGCTGCTGGGCGCAGCATTGCTCGTGCTGATCCACCACTACGCGCTGCGCGCGGAGTTGTATCTCCTCGCCGGCGGCCTGGTCGGCGCCGGCGCGCTGTTCCTGTGGCTGGCGCGCACGCGTCGCGTCGGCGCGCTGCGCCAGATCATGGGCGACCTGTACGGCATGCCGCGCGAGATGCGCCGGCTGAACTGGGTGCAGTTCTTCTCCTGGTTCGCGATGTTCGCGATGTGGATCAACACCACGCCCGCCGTGGCCGGGCACTTCTACGGCAGTACCGACACCACCTCCGCCGCCTACAACGAAGGCGCGAACTGGGCCGGCGTGCTGATGGGCACCTACAACGGCGTGGGCGTGCTGGCCGCGATCGTGATCCCGCTGCTGGTGCGCGCCTGCGGCCTGCGCATGAGCCACCTGATCAACCTGTGGCTGGGCGGGCTGGGCCTGCTGTCGTTCCTCGTGATCCGCGATCCGCACTGGCTGGTCGTCTCGATGATCGGCGTGGGCTTCGCCTGGGCCTCGATCCTGTCGCTGCCCTACGCGATGCTGTCGGACAACCTGCCCGCGGCGAAGATGGGCATCTACATGGGCATCTTCAATTTCTTCATCGTGATCCCGCAGCTGCTCGCCGCCAGCGTGCTGGGCGTGCTGCTGAAGTGGTTCTTCCACGACCAGCCGATCTGGGCGCTGGCGCTGGGCGGCGCCAGCCTGATCGTGGCGGGGCTGTGCACGCTGCGCGTGCACGAGCCGCGCGAGATGACCGTGACTGCAGGCGAGGCCGCATGAAGCGCCGCTCGCGCGGCGCCCTGTTCGCGCTGCTGCTTGCGCCGCTGCTCTTTGGCTGGCCGCTGCACGCGCTCGCGCACGACGACTGCACGCCCACCCAGCGCACGCTGCAGCTCGACGCCCCCGCGTTCGCGCCCGAACGCGTCACCGTGGACGTCTACCTGCCCGGCGACTACGCCGGTTCCAGCCAGCGCTACCGCACGATCTACGCCGACGACGGCCAGGACATGCCCGCGGTCGGGCTGGCGCCCACGCTCGCCGCGCTGTGCCGCGCGCACGCGATCCGCGTGCCTATCGTGGTGGCGGTGCACATGCTGCGCGACCGCATGGGCATCTACGGCCTGTCCGACCGCGCCAGCGGGCGCAGCCTGTCCGCCGACACCAAATACGGCCCGGTCGGTCGGCGCGCCCACGACTACTCGCACTGGCTCGCCACGCAGCTGGTGCCGTACATCGACGCGCATTACCGCACCCGCCGCGATGCCGCCGCGCGCAGCATGCTGGGCTGGTCGCTGGGCGGACTGAACGCGTTCAACCTGGGCTGGCAGTACCCGGAGGTGTTCGGCCGCGTGGGGGCGTTCTCGCCCTCGTTCTGGCTCGCCGCCGACCGCACGAGCGACGCCACGGTGGAACGCACGCGGCTGGCGCAACGCATGGTCGACCGCGGCCCGAAACGGCCCGGCCTGCGCTTCTGGTTCGCCGCAGGCACCACCGAGGAAACGAACGACCGCGACCACGACGGCGTGATCGACGTGATCGGCGACATCCGCGACCTCGTGGACGGCTACCGTTCGTCCGACGGATTCCGCCTGCGCGGCCTGCGCCAGCTCGGCTACACGGTGAATCCGAACTATGCCGCCCATCCCGGCCGCCGTGCCGACGTCGCCGTCTACCTGCTGCCGGGCGGCAAGCATCAGCAGGCTTCATGGGCGAAGATGCTGCCGCTGTTCCTGCGTTGGGACGATGGCCGCGCGGGGCGCTGACGCCGCTACGCCGAGAACGCGCCGCGCGCCGCGGCGAAGAAGCGTTCGGCATCGATCGCCGGCAATGCCGCACCCAGGCCGTTGCCCTGCAGCTCGTCGCAGCCCAGGCCGGCGAGGAAGACGGCCTGGGCCGTGGTCTCCACGCCTTCGGCCGCGACCAGCATGCGCAGCTGGTGGCCCAGCTCGATGATGGTCTGCGCGATCGCGCCGTCGCCGGCATTGTCGGGCAGCTCGCGCACGAAACTCTGGTCGATCTTCAGCTTGTCGATCGGGAACTGCTTCAGGTAGGCGAGGCTGGAATAGCCGGTACCGAAATCGTCCAGCGCCAGCTGCACGCCGAGCGACTTCAGGCCAGCCAGGGTGGCGCGGATGCGCGCCACGTTCTCCATCAGCGCGCTCTCGGTCATCTCGATCTCCAGCATCGCCGGCGGCACGGCGTGGCGCTGCAGCGCGGCGGCCAGCTGCTCGACCAGGTGCGGGTACAACAGCTGCTGCGCGGAGACGTTCACCCCCAGCGTGAAGCCGCGGTGGCCGCGATCCAGCCATTCGCGCAACTGCCGCGCCGCCTGCGCGAACACCCAGCCGCCGATCTCGGGCATCAGGCCCAGCGCCTCGGCGACGGGGATGAAGCGCACGGGCATCACCCGTCCCAGTTCGCCGCAGTTCCAGCGCAGCAAAGCCTCGAAGCCGGTGAGTGCGTGGTCGAGCGCGCTGTACTGCGGCTGGTAGTACAGCTCCAGCTCGTTGTCGCGCACCGCGTCGCGCAGGCGGCTGCCCAGCAGCACACGCTCCTCCAGCGCCCGCCTCTGCGCCACGCTGAACTCGCCTACGCGGTCGCGGCCATCGCGCTTGGCCTGGATCATCGCCGCCTCGGCGCCGCGCAGCAGCGCCGCCGGCGTGTCGCCGTGCTCGGGCGAGTGGCTGATGCCGACGCTGGCGGTGAGCAGCAAGCGGTAGTCCTGTCCCTCGATTGGTCGCGCCACCACGCTGCGCAGGCGCTCGGCCAGCTCCAGCGCCGCCTCCCGGCCGAGGCCGCCCGCCGCGACCGCGAACTTGTCGCCGACGATGCGGGCGATCTGCCATCGCGTGTCCAGCGCCGCGCGCAGGCGGCCGGCCACGCGCCGCAGCACGTCGTCGCCGATCACGTGGCCCACCGATTCGTTGACCACTTGGAAACGATCCAGGCCCACCATCAGCACCCACACCGGCGCCTCGCCACCCTGCAACAACCCGGCGAGCGAGCGTTCCAGCTGCAGTCGGCGCGGCAAGTCGGTGATCGCGTCATGGCTGGCCGCGTGCCGCAGGTCCTGCTCGGCGCGACGGCGGGCAGTGATGTCGTGCGCCACCGCATAGAGCAAGCCGTCGGGCGACGCGAACACGGTCCATTCCAGCAAGCATTCGCTGCCGTCCCTGGCCACGCAACGGGTCACCGCCTCGCGCGCCTGCGCGCCGACGCCAGTGGGTTCCAGCACCGACGCGACCGGATCCTCGCCGGGCAGCGGCAACAGGAACTCGCGGTAGTCGCGCGCGCGCAACTCGTCGGCGCTGCATCCGGTGAGGCGCTGCAGGAAGGCGTTGAACTGCACCAGCCGCCCGGTGCGCGGATCGAGGATGCAGAACACTTCCTGCGCCATCTCGAAGAAGCGGTTGCGTTCGCGCAGGCGAGCAAGCAGGTGCTCGCTCTCGATGGCGATGCTGGCGATCGGCAGCATGCGATCGATGTCGGCCAGCTCGGCCGGACACGGCTCGCGCGGACTGCGGTAGTACACCGCGAAAGTGCCCAGCACCTCGCCATGGCTGCCGTGCACCGGCGTCGACCAGCACGCCCGCAACCCGTGCGCCAGCGCCAGCTCGCGATAGCACGTCCAGTACGGGTGGGTGGCGATGTCGCCCACCATCACCCGCTCGCCGCGCGACGCGGCGGTGCCGCAGGAGCCGCGGCCCTCGCCGATCTCCTGGCCGTGGATGCCGCGATTGTAGGTTTCGGGCAGGCTGGGCGCGGCGCCGTGCAGCACGTGCCGGCGATCGGCATCGAGCAGCAGCAGCGAGCACAGCGCGCCCTGATTCAACGATTCGT
Organism: Rhodanobacter sp. C06; assembly: GCF_002001105.1. Taxonomy (GTDB): domain Bacteria; phylum Pseudomonadota; class Gammaproteobacteria; order Xanthomonadales; family Rhodanobacteraceae; genus Rhodanobacter_A. The sequence continues at coordinate 108,754 of NZ_MUNP01000036.1, forward strand.
GCAGCAGGGCAATGCGCCGCAGGCTTTCCGCCAGCGGCTGCTGCGCGGCAATGCCGAGCAGGATCTCGTGCTGGCCGGCGGCCATGCGCTCCTCGCGCTTGCGCGCGGTGATGTCCTGGCAGACACCCTGCATGCGTACGGCGCGACCATCCGCACCGGTTTCCGCCAGGCCCCGGCTGTACAGCACGCGCACGTCGCCGTCGGGACGGCAGATGCGCTCCTCGAACTCGAACGCGCCGCCTTCGTGCAGCGCGCGTTCGATGGTGTGGCGCACGCGCGCCCGGTCATCCGGATGCACGCAGGCGAGATAGGCCTCGAAGGTGGCCGCGTGACTGGCCGGATCGATGCCGTAGATGCGATACAGCTCGTCCGACCAGTTGACCCGGTTGGCGACGACCTCCCAGCTCCAGCTGCCGACCCGCGCCAGCCGCTGCGCTTGCTCCATCAGGCGTTGCTGCGCCTGCAGGCGCTCCTCTTCGCGCTTGCGCTCGTCGATGTCCTGGAAAAAGATCGTGAGCCCGTCCGGCGCGGGGTACACGCAGCTCTCGAACCAGCGGCCCAGCGGCACGAACAAGGCCTCGACGGTACGCGGCCGCTGCTCGGCCATCGCCTGTTCGTACGCTACGCGGAACGGCCGGTTGGCATCTTCCGGGAATTCGGTCCAGATGTGCCTGCCGAGCAGCTCCTCGGCACGTCGTCCGAGGAAGGCGCAGGCGGCCGCGTTGACGTAGGTGTAGCGCCAGTCCGCGTCCAGCGCCACGTACGCCTCGCTGATGCGTTCGAAGGCTTGCTCGGCCGCCGATCTGGACTGGCTACGCTCCATGGGAACACGCCATGTGCTGTATTGGTGGGCAGGTTATGCCAGAGGTCGGGGGTTAACAATGTGAAGCACGGGCGGCGCCGGGATCGGTTACTGCCGCAGGCTCGAACGCCGCACCTTCAGCTCCGCCGGCAGCATCGCGCTCTCGCCGCCTTCGCCCCGGATCAGCCGCAGCAGCTCGTCGACCAGCACCTCGCCAGCCTTGCCGGTGTCCTGCCGCACGGTGGTGAGCGCGGGGTTGACGAAGCTGGCCATGGGGATGTCGTCGAAGCCGGCCAAGGCCACCTCCTGCGGCACCGCGAGGCCGCGCTCCGCCAGGGCGCGCAGCGCGCCGATCGCGATCAGGTCGCTGGCGGCGAACACGGCGTCGAACTTCACGTCGCGCTCCAGCAGCAGTTCGGCCGCCTCGTAGCCGGCGCGCTCGGTGGTCTCGGCGTCGGCCTGCAGCGCCTCGTCCACCGCCAGGCCGGCTTCGCGCAGCGCGGCGGCGTAGCCGCGGTAGCGCTCGTGGAATTCCGGGTAGTGCGGCGTGGCATCGCCCAGAAAGGCGATGCGCCGGCAACCCTGTTCGAGCAGGTGCGCGGTGGCCGCGCGGCCGCCCTCGAAGTTGTCGCAGCCGATCGACACGCCGGGCTGGCCGGGCAGCACCGCACCCCAGCGCACGAAGCGGGTGCCCTGCGCCACCAGCTTCTCCAGCTTGTCGCGGTGCGACTGGTAGTCGCCGTAGCCGAGCAGGATCAGGCCGTCGGCCTTCTGGCAGCCGGCGAAGTCGGCGTGCCAGTCGCGCGAGAACTGCTGGAACGAGATCAGCAGGTCGTAGCCCTGCTGCGCGCTGGCGCGGGTGATCGAGCCCAGCATGGACAGGAAGAACGGATTGATGTGCGAGTCGTCGGCCGTGGGGTCCTCGAACAGCAGCAGCGCCAGCGTGCCGGTGTGCTGGCGGCGCAGGTTGGAGGCGTTCTTGTCCACCTTGTAGTTCAGCGTGTCGGCGGCCGACTGGATGCGCCGGCGGGTCTCCTCGCTGACCAGCGGGCTGCCGCGCAGCGCGCGCGACACCGTGGACTGGGAGACCCCGGCCAGATGGGCGATGTCGAACGATGTGGCCTTACCCTTCATCCGCGACCCGATGCGTGGCGCGGGCGGCGCCGTGCCGCCCGTTCCCGCATCGTACCGTGTCGCGGATCGCAAGTTCCTATCCGCGCATTTCTTCCAGTTCCATGCCGCGCGTCTCGCGCACGGCATGCAGCACGAACAGCAGCGACAGCAGCGCGAAGGCGGCATACAAGCCGTAGGCGAACGGCAGGCCCAGCTCGGCCAGCGCGGGGAAGCTGCTGGTGATCGCGAAGTTCGCCAGCCACTGCGCCGCCGCGGCCACCGCCAGCGCGATCGCGCGGATGGAGTTCGGGAACATTTCGCCCAAGAGCACCCACACCACCGGCCCCCAGCTCACGCCGAAGCACACCACGTAGGCATTCGCCGCCACCAGCGCCAGCATGCCCACGCCGTGCGGCAGCACCAGCGCAGCGCCGCTGCCGCTGGCCTGCGAGAAGCACCACGCCATCAGCGCCAAGGTGATTGTCATGCCCGCCGAGCCGATCACCAGCAGCGGCTTGCGGCCGATGCGGTCCACCAGCGCGATCGCCACCAGGGTGATCAGCACGTTCACGATGGAGGTGACCACGGTGATGCTGAAGGAATCGGCCTCGCTGAAGCCCACCGAATGCCACAGCGTGGACGAGTAGTAGAAGATCACGTTGATGCCCACGAACTGCTGGAACACCGACAGCGCGATGCCGACCCACACCACCGGCAGTAGGCCCGCGCACTTGCCGCGCAGGTCGGCGAGGCGCGGGCGGTATTCGATGCGCAGGCTGTGGCCGATGTCGGCGAGCTTGGCCTCCAGCGCCAGCTCGTCGTCCATGCCCAGCACCTGGCGCAGCACCGCCTTCGCCTCGTCCAGCCGACCGCGCGCCACCAGGTAGCGCGGCGACTCCGGCACGCCCAGCACCAGCGTGCCGTAGACCAGCGCGGGCACCACCGCGGCGAGGAACATCCAGCGCCAGGCCTCGAGTCCGAACCACAAGGTTTTCTCCGCGCCACCCGCCGCGCCGGCCAGCCAGGCGTCGCTGAGCAGGGCGGCGAAGATGCCCAGCACGATCGCCAGCTGCTGCATCGAACCCAGTCGGCCGCGGATCGCCGCCGGCGACACCTCGGCGATGTAGGCGGGCGCGATCACCGAGGCCATGCCCACGCCGGTACCGCCGACCAGCCGCCACAGCACCAGGTCCCACACGCCATGCACCAGGCCCGAGCCCAGCGCACTCACCGCCAGCAGCGTCGCCGCCACCTGCATGGTGCGCACGCGACCCCAGCGGTCCGCCAGCGTGCCCGCGTACCAGGCGCCCACGGCCGAGCCCAGCAACGCGCAGGACACCGCGAAACCGATCTGCCCCGCGCCCAGGCCGAACCCGGCGCGCACCGCGTCGACGGCGCCGTTGATCACCGCCGTGTCCATGCCGAACAGGAAACCGCCCAGCGCCGCCGCCGCCGCGATCAGCACCACCCGCGCGGTCGCGCGCTGCCCGCCCCTCTCTTCCACACTGCCCGTTGCGCTCATCGCGACCCTCCCCGTGGCGTGCCCACCGACAAGGCTACGATTCTTGCCGCGCCATCGCCGCGCCGTCGCCTTGAATACGTATGCAGGCGGCGGCGCTCAGGCCGGGGTGCCGACCATGCGCAGAGCTCCCTCGCGAATGCGACGAGCACACAGCGGCGCGTCATCCTGGAGGCCCGGGAAGTAGCCGACGGGGGGATGGCGCGACGGCCGGTGCGCCACGGCCATCACGGTGCCTGGTGGCGCACGGCCTCGACCAGCAGCGCGAATGCCGGCGAGGCCTGGCGGCGGCTGGGGTAATACAGGTGGTAGCCCGGGAAGGGCGGGCACCAGTCGTGCAGCACGCGCTCGAGGCGCCCGTCGTCGAGGTACGGCATGGCGACGTCCTCCAGCACATAGGCCAGCCCAACGCCCGCCAACGCCGCCTTGAGCATGGCGCCGGGCTGGTTGAAGACCAACTGGCCTTCGACGTGCACGTTCAACTTGCGCCGGCCCTTCTGGAACTCCCACGCATACAGGCCGCCGCGCGTGGGCAGGCGCAGGTTGATGCAGTTGTGCGCGGTCAGGTCCTGCGGCTGCTTCGGCCGCGGCCGCGTGGCGAAATAGGCGGGCGCGCCGACCACGGCCATGCGCAGGTCCGGGCCGATGCGCACCGCGATCATGTCCTTCGCCACCTGCTCGCCCTCGCGCACGCCCGCATCGAAACGCTCGGCGACGATGTCCACCAGCCGGTCGTCGATGCTGATCTCGACCTTGAGGTCGGGGTAGCGCGGCAGCAACCCCGCGAGCCGGGGCAAGAGGAGCGCATGGGCCGCGTAGTCGCTGGCCGAGATGCGGATCGTGCCCGCCGGTTTCGCGCGCAATTCGCCCAGTGCCTCAAGCTCCGCCTCGACCTCCTCGAGGCGTGGGCCGACCGCGCGGCAGAGGCGTTCGCCTGCTTCCGTGGGTGCCACGCTGCGGGTGGTGCGGTTGAGCAGACGCACGCCCAGTCGTTCTTCCAGCGCGCGCAGCGTATGGCTCAGGGCGGACGGCGAGACGCCCAGCCTGGCCGCGGCCTGGGTGAAGCTGCGCTCCCGCACCACCGCCAGGAAGGCCGAAAGATCATTCAGGTTTGCGCGCGGCATTGCTGAGATCTGCTCAAAAGTACATGCGGACTTTACCAGCTTATCGAAGGGCGGCAGCGGCGATAGATTGACGGTTCACCCCACCCCAACGCGCGCCGTGAACATCATGTCCGATCCAACCCATACCGCCCGCAAGGCCTTCGGCGACATCGCGCCGGCACTGGCCGAGTACACCGACACGGTGCTGTTCGGCGAAGTCTGGGAACGCCCCGGCCTGTCGCCGCGCGACCGCAGCCTGGTCACGGTCGCCAGCCTGGTGTCGCTGTATCGCAGCAACGAGCTGTCGTTCCACTTGAAGAAGGCGCTGGAGAACGGCGTCAGGCGGGACGAACTGGTCGAGCTGATCACCCATTTGGCCTTTTATTCGGGCTGGCCGACGGCCAGCACGGCGCTGGCGATCGCCCGGCGCGTGTTCGAAGAAGCAGGAGTCGAATCATGAGCACCATCCAGCGCAACGGCTCGCGGCCATCGGTGCGGGGGCCGAACGAGTATTTCACCGGCACCGTACGCATCGACGCGCCGTTCCAAATGGAGGCGCCGGCACGCGCCGGCGGCGCCCTGGTCACGTTCGAGCCGGGCGCGCGCAGCAACTGGCACACGCATCCGCTGGGCCAGACCCTGATCGTCGTTGCCGGCCTGGGCTGGCATCAATGCGAAGGCGAGCCGAAAGAGGAAATCCGGCCGGGCGACGTGATCACCTGCGTACCCGGCAAGCGGCACTGGCACGGCGCCACGTCCACCACACCCATGTCGCACATCGCCATCGCGGAACGCGACGGACATGGCAAGGCCGTGGAGTGGATGGAGCCGGTCAGCGACGAACAATACCGGCCATGACCTCAGAGGCAACGAAAATGCAGATGCGCAAACTCGGTAACAGCGGACTCGAAGTCCCCGCCATCGGCTTCGGCTGCATGGGCATCAACTTCAGCTATGGCACGTCGCTGTCGAAGCAGGACGGCATCGAGCTGATCCGCGCGGCGGTCGATCGTGGCGTGGGCTTCTTCGACACGGCGGAGGTGTACGGCCCCTTCACCAACGAGGAAGTCGTGGGCGAGGCGCTGGCGCCGGTGCGCGACCAGGTGGTGATCGCCACCAAGTTCGGCTTCGACATCGACTTCGCAACGCGCGAGAACCGCGGCGTCAGCAGCCGGCCGGAACGCATCCGCCAGGCCGTCGATGGCTCGCTCAAGCGCCTGCGCGTCGAAACGATCGACCTGCTGTACCAGCACCGCGTCGACCCTGCCGTGCCGATCGAGGACGTGGCCGGCACGGTCAAGGAGCTGATCGCCGAAGGCAAGGTGAAACACTTCGGCATGTCCGAGCCCGGCGTGGCGACGCTGCGCCGTGCCCACGCGGTGCTGCCGGTCGCGACGCTGCAGAACGAATACAGCCTGTGGACGCGCGGACCGGAAACCAACGGCATCCTCGCTGCCTGCGACGAGCTCGGCATCGGCCTGGTGCCCTACAGCCCGCTCGGCAAGGGCTTCCTCACCGGCGCGATGAGCAAGGACACCACGTTCGGTGCAGGCGATTTCCGCAACTCGGTGCCGCGCTTCGCGCCGGAAGCGCTGGAGAAGAACCAGGCGCTGGTGGACTTGCTGCGCCGGGTGGGCGAAGCCCATGGCGCCACGCCCGCGCAGATCGCGCTGGCCTGGCTGCTGGCGCAACGACCCTACATCGTGCCGATTCCGGGCACCACCAAGCTGCACCGGCTGGAGGAAAACCTCGGCGCGGCCGCCGTCGAACTCCCGGATGCCGACCTGCGCGAGATCGAAACCGCAGCTGCGCAAATCCACATCGCGGGCGAGCGCTACGCGGCGCCGCAACTGGCGATGGTCGGGCGTGACGCGGCGCCGGCAAGCCGCTGATCCAAGACGGAAGAAACACCATGAATGAGCCCATCGTCCCGCATTTCACCCTCGACAACGGCGTGGAGATCCCGGCCATCGGGCTGGGCGTGTTCCAGACGCCGCCGGCGGAAACCACTGCCGCCGTGCTCGCGGCGCTCGAGACCGGCTACCGGCACATCGACACCGCGGCGGCCTACGGCAACGAGCGCGAGGTCGGTGAGGCCATCCGCCGCTCCGGCATCGCCCGTGCCGAGGTCATCATCGAGACCAAGCTGTGGGTCACCGACTACGGCTACGACGCGGCGCTGCACGCCTTCGACAAGTCGGCCGGCAAGCTCGGTGTCGACGTCATCGACCTGCTGCTCCTGCACCAGCCGCGGGTCGAGGACTTCGCGCTCACGGTCGCGGCCTACCGGGCACTGGAGCAACTGCTCGCCGATGGCCGGGTGCGCGCGATCGGCATCAGCAACTTCACGCCCGCGATCCTGGCGCGCTTCCTGCCCGAGGTCGCGGTCGTCCCGGCCGTGAACCAGATCGAGCTCCACCCCTACTTCACCCAGGTCGCCAACCTGGCGGCCAATACCGCCGCCGGCATCCTCACCCAGGCGTGGTCGCCCATTGGCGGAATCACCCACTACTACGGCGCGGAGGCGACCAGCACGTTCACCGACCAAACGCTCGTGAGCATCGGTCAGCGGCATGGCAAGACGCCGGCCCAGGTCATGTTGCGCTGGCACATCCAGCAGGGCCGCCAAGTCATCCCCAAATCGACGCGCAAGGCGCGGATCGCCGAGAACTTCGACATCTTCGATTTCTCGCTCACCGACGACGAGCTCGTGTCCATCGATGCGCTCGACAAGGGAGTGCGCGGCGGTCCCGATCCCGAGCAGCCCCAGCCCGGGTTCCTGAAGCGACCGATTCCCGAGGCATGAGGGCCGGAGCACTCACACATCACTTAGGCAGAGAACAACATGAAATACATCAAACTCGGAAACACGGGCGTCGACGTTTCGAAGATCGGTCTCGGGATGATGAGTTTCGGCAAGCCCGGCAGTGAAAACGGCCTGTTCCCCTGGGCCCGGGACTTCGAGGATGCCAAGCCGATTTTCAAGAAGGCGATCGAGCTGGGCATCAACTACTTCGACACGGCCAACGTGTACCAACTGGGTACCAGTGAGGAGGTGACTGGCAAACTCATCAAGGAATTCAAGCTCGACCGCGACGACATCGTCGTCGCCTCCAAGGTGCGCATGGAGATGCGCCCCGGCAAGCCGAACGGCGGCGGCCTGTCGCGCAAGGCCATCCTCAGCGAAATCGACAAGAGCCTGAAGCGGCTGGGTCTCGACTACGTTGACCTCTACACCATCCATCGGCTGGACCCGCTGACCCCCATGGAAGAAATCATGGAGGCGCTGCACGATGTCGTGAAAAGCGGCAAGGCTCGGTACATCGGCGCCTCGACCATGTATGCGTGGGAGTTCGAGCGGTTGCAGAACATCGCCGAGACGAACGGCTGGACCAAGTTTGTCGCCATGCAGAACCACTACAACCTCATCTACCGCGAAGAAGAGCGCGAGATGATTCCGCTATGCCGGGATCGCAAGGTTGCGCTGACGCCGTGGAGCCCGCTGGCCGGTGGCCGTCTGGCACATCCATGGGGAACGGTGACGCCGCGCGTGAAGATCGACCAGGTCTCCAAGTGGGTCTGGGATGGCACCAACGACCTGGACAAGGTGGTCATCGACAACATGCAGTCCCTGGCCAAGGCACGTGGCATTTCGATGGCCCAGATGTCCCTGGCGTGGATGCTCAGCAAGCCCTACATCACCGCGCCCATTGTCGGGACGACGGCGATCAAACACGTGGAAGAGGCCGTCGCAGCGCTGGACATCAAGCTTTCCGATGAAGAGATCCAGGCGCTCGAAAAACCCTACGTCACGCATCCAGTGCTGGGCATGATGTGAGGACGCACGACGACTCGTCCCGCACAGTCATTGTCCTATGGCTGTGCGGGAACCAATGATTCTAGGAGGAACAAGCCATGACTCGGGGAAGGCTGACCGTGCTATGCGTCGGCGCGACCGGCAGCGTCGGTCGTCACGTCGTCGAGGAAGCGCTGCGTCGCGGCCATGCGGTACGCGCGTTGGTGCGCAGCCGTGGCAAGGCGGCCGGCTTGCCTGCGCAGGCGGAGATCGTGGTCGGCGAACTGACGCAGCCGGACACGCTGGCGCAAGCGGTCGCCGGCGTGGACGCCATCGTCTTCACGCACGGCTCCAACGGCGGCAAGGCCGACACGCGCGCCATCGACTACGGCGGCGTGCGCAACGTCCTGTTCGCGCTCGGCGGGCGCAAGCTGCGCATCGCGCTGATGACCGCCATCGGCGTCACCGACCGCGCCGGTTCCTACAATCGCAAGACCGAGGCGCACGACTGGAAGCGCCGTTCCGAACGACTGCTGCGCGCCAGTGGCAACGTCTACACCATCGTGCGGCCGGGCTGGTTCGACTACAACGATGTCGACCAGCACAGGCTGGTGCTGCTCCAGGGTGACACACGGCACGCCGGCACGCCCGCCGACGGCGTGATCGCTCGCCGCCAGATCGCCGAGGTGCTGGTGGCCAGCCTCACGCTGGAGGAGGCCAGCAACAAGACCTTCGAGCTGGTCGCCGAGGCTGGTCCCGAACAGCAGAACCTGGCGCCGCTCTTCGCCGCAGTAAAGGCTGATGACGCCGGCGCACCCGATGGCGTCGGCGATGCCGCGAACATGCCGCTGGACCAGGAGCCGCAGGAAATCCGCGACGACCTGCGGCAACTTGAGAACCGCCAGGCGCCAACATCCGACACCCACTGATCAAGCGACACAGGAGACAACCCATGTACGCAACCGTCATGCACGGCCCGGGCGATGTCCGCTACGAGCAGGTTTCCGATCCGCGGATCGAAAAGCCGACCGACGCCATCATCAAACTGTCCGCCACCTGCATCTGCGGTTCCGACTTGTGGCCATACCGCGGCCTGTCGGAGCGCAACGGCCCGGCCCACATGGGCCACGAATATTGCGGCGTGGTGGTCGAGGTCGGTTCCGAAGTGAAGACGGTGAAGCCCGGCCAGTTCGTCGTCGGCTCCTTCTGCCTGTCCGACAACACCTGCCCGCACTGCGCGTTCGGCTTCCACTCCTCCTGCCAGCAGGGCGAGTTCATGACCGGCGCGCAGGCGCCCTACGCGCGCGTGCCTCTGGCCGATGGCACGCTGGTCGCGACCGTGGAGATGCCGGACGCGGACATGATCCCGCACATGCTGGCGGTGTCCGACGTGCTCGGCAGCGGCTGGTACGCGGCCGATGCCGCGCAGGTGCGCAAGGGCGGCACCGTCGTGGTGGTGGGCGACGGCGCGGTCGGGCTGATGGGCGTGCTTGCCGCCAACCAGATGGGGGCCGAACGCATCATCGCGATGAGCCGCCACGCCACGCGCCAGCAACTGGCGCGCGAGTTCGGCGCCACCGACATCGTCGCCGAACGCGGCGCCGACGGCATCGCCCGCATCATGGACCTGACCGACGGCGTCGGCGCGGAATCGGTGCTCGAATGCGTCGGCATGGGCGAGTCGATGGACCAGGCCATGGGCGTCTGCCGCCCCGGCGGCACCATCGGTTACGTCGGCGTTCCGCATGGCGTCAGCTTCGACGGCCAGAAGCTGTTCTTCTCGCAGCGCCGCATGCTGGGCGGCCCGGCGCCGGTGCGCCGTTTCCTGCCCGACCTGATGGATCGCGTGCTCAAGGGCGCGATCCGGCCGGGCAAGGTCTTCGATCTGGTCCTGCCGATCGCGCAGGTGGCCGAGGGCTACCGGGCGATGGACGAACGCCGCGCCATCAAGACCCTGCTGCGCGTGGATGCGTGATCCACCCATGACTTCGAAAGGGGTACCGAAATGAAAGACGTCACCGTCGTCATCGGCGCGGGCGGCATTGGCCAGGCGATCGCCCGCCGCATCAGCAGCGGCCGCCATGTCCTGCTGGCCGATTACCGCCAGGAAGCCGCCGGCGCGGCCGCGAGGCTGCTCGAACAGGCCGGATTCGAAGCCACCGCCATGCAGGCCGATGTCTCGGATCGCAGCACGATCCAGGCCGTGGTCGGCAAGGCCCGAGAACTCGGGCCGATCAAGGCGCTGGTGCAGGCGGCAGGCGTGTCGCCGTCGCAGGCGCCCATCGAGGCGATCCTCAAGGTCGATCTTTACGGCACCGCGATGCTGCTCGAAGAATTCGGCAAGGTGATGGCCGAAGGCGGCTCGGGCGTGGTGATCTCCTCGCAGTCCGGCTATCGCATGCCCGCGCTGACTGCCGCACAGGATGCACTCCTCGCCACCGCGCCAGCGGAAGACTTGCTGGCGCTCGATTTCGTCAGGAACGTCAAGGACACGCTGCACGCCTACCAGATGTCGAAGCGCTGCAACTCACTCCGGGTGCGCGGCGAGGCCATCCACTGGGCGAAGCGCGGCGCGCGGATCAACGCGATCAGCCCCGGCATCATCGTGACGCCGCTGGCCCACGACGAGCTGCATGGCGAACGCGCCGATTTCTATCAGGCGATGCTGAAGAAGATGCCGGCAGGCCGCGCGGGCACCCCCGACGAGATCGCGGCGCTGGCGGCGCTGATCATGGGACCGGATGGCGGCTTCATCACCGGCAGCGACTTCCTGATCGATGGCGGGGCGACGGCCAACTTCTACTACGGCCCCGACGCGGGAAAATCCTGACGACCCAAGCATGGCGGAGGGTGAATTCCATTCCGGACTGCACCGGGACGGCGGCCACCACTGCAGGCAAAAGAAGCGGCACGAATCGGCTTCTTCTCTCGTCATGCTGCCTTGATGGCGCAGGCAGGCGACCCGGTGCTCAAGCCGGGGTGCCGACCGCCAGCAACGCCGCGCGCAGCGCGTCCACATAGGTGCGGCTGGCACGCAACGGCGTGCCGTCGTGCAGGCGCAGCAGGCTGTCGCGGTTGGACAGCGCCTGCAGTTCGGCCACCCGGTCCAGCCGCACGATGGCCGAGCGATGGATGCGCGCGAACTGCGCCGGATCCAGCCGCGCGACGAGGCGGTGCAGCGGTTCGCGCAGCAGGTGCAGTTGCCCGTCCGTGTGCAGGCCGGCGTAGTCGCCCTGCGCTTCGATCCAATCGATCTGCGCCGCGTCCACAAGCCGCACGCGCTGGCCCAGCCGCACCTCGAAGCGGTTGGCCCAGGCCGGTGTCGCAACAGGCGTGGCCGGGTCGCACCGACGCAACGCCAGCGCCTGCCGTGCACGGTCGAGCGCGTCGGCAAAGCGTTCATCATCGATCGGCTTGAGCAGATAATCGAGCGCATGCACGGCGAAGGCGCGCAGCGCGAACTGCGCATGCGCGGTGAGCAGGATCGCCAGCGGGCGCTCCGGCGGCGACAGGCGTTCCAGCGCATCCAGACCGTTGAGTCCCGGCATCTGCACGTCGATGAACACCAGGTCGGGGCGCTGCGCGCGCATCGCCGCCAGTGCCGCCTCCCCGTCGGCGCATTCGCCGATCACCTGTACGTCCGGCTGCGTGGCCAACCGCGCGTGCACGCCGCCGCGCGCCAGCGGCTCGTCGTCCACCACCAGCACGCGCAAGGTCACGCCGGCTCCGGCACGGATGCCGCAAGGTTGCGGCAAGGCAACGCGATGTCGATCGCGCAACCGCCGTCGTCGGCCAGCGCGAACTCGAAACGCTGCGCCTCGCCGTACAACCGCGCCAACCGTTCGCGCACGTTGCGCAGGCCGATCGCGGCGGGACGCACCTCGTCGCCCGTCGCATCGGGCGCGGCCGGCACGCCGTCGTTGCGCAGCGACAGCCGCAGCATCGCGCCGTCACGCGCAACCACCAACGCCACGCGGCCGGGCGCGAGGCGCGGCGCGATGCCATGGCGGATCGCGTTCTCCAGCAGCGGCTGCAGCAGCAAGGGCGGCACCGCCGCCTGCAGCACCTCGGGGCCGATGCGCAGGTCCAATCGCAAGCGTTCGCCCAGACGCACCTTCTCGATGTCGAGGTAATGCCCGGCCAGCGCGAGCTCCTCGGCCAAGGTCACCTCGTGCGCCTCGCCGCTGTCCAGCGTGGCGCGCAGCAAGTCGCCGAGCCGGGCCAGCATGCGGTTCGCCTCATCGTTGTGATGCTTGGCCACCAGGGTGGAAATCGCGTTGAGCGTGTTGAACAGGAAATGCGGCTGCAGCTGGTAGCGCAGCGCGCGCAGCTCGGCGTCGCGCGCCTGCGCGGCGATCTCGCGCACGCGTTCGCGTTCGGCCTGCAGCGCCGAGTAGTGGTCCACCACGGCATGCACGGCGGCGAACGCGATCAGCGCCAGCCAGCAACTGTCCAGCTGCTGGAACAGGAACTTCCACTCGAAGCGCGGCAGCGCGCCGAGCCGGATCGCCAGCAGCTCGCCCAGCGCGTTGTTGGCCAACGACATGGCATAGCTCAGCGCCAGCAGCGCGGGGATCGCCAGCCACCACGACACGCCGCGCCGCCGCAGCCCGCGCTGCGCCGCCGCCATCGGCACGATCCACACGAGATAGGTGAGCGCGTACAGCGCACGGAAATCCACCGCGCGGCCACGTCCCAGTTCGGGCAGCGCCATCACCGCCATGCACAGCACCAGCGGCAGGCCGGCCAGCAGCGGCAGCCAGAACGGGACATCGGCGCCGCGGCGGACGGCGGGTGCGGCAAGGCTCATGCGCAGGGGCTTCCGGCAGCGACGGCAGACAGGTCGCCTGCCGTCGCTTCACTCTAGCGCAGCTGCGTCGGCTCGCTGGAATACGCCATCGCGCTGATCTTCCAGCTGTTGCCGGTGTTCACCAGCTGCCAGGCCTCGTGGCCGCGGTTGTTGACCTTGCCATCCGCGAGGAACACGAAGTCGAAATACACGGAGGCGATCGCGCCGTCCGTCGCGATGCGCACGTTGGAGAACTGCTCCTCCATGCGGCCCTTGCTGCCGACCACGAAGTCGATGAAATGCCGGTAGTTGTCGGCATGGAAGCGCGGCATCTGCGGATGCTTCGCGCTGAGCTGGCGATATGCATCGTCGCCCAGCACCTCGAACCAGGCACCGCCTTCGGGCATGAACAGGTTTTCCAGTGCGGCCTTGTCCTTGGCGATCAGCGCTGTCTGGAACGTCACGATCACCTGCTGGATCTGCGTCTGCGCATCCGGCGGCGACGGGGTGGCCGCCTGCGCCGCGACGGTGAATGCAACCAGCAGCGGCAAGGCAAACCATCGGCTCTTCTTCATGGGAACTCCGTGGGCAGTGGGTGGGCAAACCCATTGCACACGTCGCCACGACCGGCGCGCCAGCACGCTGCGGCGAGCCGTGCCTGCGCTGCGCCAAGGCGCCGATGCCTGCTGTCGATTCGGTCCATCTGCAGCGAAATAGACACGCACCTCAAGCCAGGGCGGCGCACTCCCGGTGCCGGAAACAGCCGACCAGGTGATCGTTGATCATGCCGGTGGCCTGCAGCAGCGAGTAGCAGATGGTGGTACCGACGAAGCGGAAACCGCGCTTCTTCAGCTCCTTGCTCATGCGGTCGGACAGCGGCGTGCTCGCGGGCACCTCGCTGCGGTCCTTCCAGCGATGGCGCAGCGGCTTGCCGTCCACGAAGGACCACAGGTAGACATCCAGGCTGCCGCATTCGGCGATGACCTGCTGTGCGGCGATCGCGTTGTCGCGTGCCGCGGTCACCTTGAGGCGGTTGCGGATGATGCCGGGGTCGAGCAGCAGTTTCTCCAGCTCGCGCTCCTTCATCGCCGCCACGCGGGCGATGTCGAAACCATGGAAGGCCTTGCGGTAGTTGTCGCGCTTGGCCAGCACGGTGCGCCAGGACAGGCCCGCCTGCGCACCTTCCAGACACAGGAACTCGAACAACGCGTGGTCGTCGTGCAGCGGCACGCCCCATTCGGTGTCGTGGTAGGCGCACATCAGCGCATCGTCGGCGCTGGCCCAGTGGCAACGGTGCATGCGGAGATCCCGATACGGCGCGCTGCGCGCGAAGGGCGGTAGTGAACCCCCTCCCGGCCTCCCGCTGCAAGCGGGTGAGGGAGCGCAGCGGCTACACTCGCGCCTTTCCACTTGCTCGCCATCGATGACCGCATCGTCCAACTCCCAACGCGGCGCCGTGCTGGCGCTGCTCGCCACGATAGTCCTGTGGGCCTACAGCTGGGTGGTGATGAAGCAGGTGCTGGCCTATGCGGGGCCGTTCGATTTCGCGGCGCTGCGCTACCTGCTGGGCGCGGCGGTGCTGTTCGCGGCGCTGCTGCTGGCGCGGCAGTCGCTGAAGCCGCCGCCGCTGCTGCCCACCATCCTGATCGGCCTGTGCCAGACCGCGGCATTCCAGGGGCTGGAACAGTGGGCACTGGTCAGTGGCGGCGCGGGCCACGTGGCGCTGCTGGCGTACACGATGCCGTTCTGGGCGGTGCTGCTGGCCTGGCTGATCCTGCGCGAACGGCCCACGGGCCGGCACTGGCTGGGCATCGCATTCGCCGCCATCGGCTTGATCTGCATCATCGAACCGTGGCGCGGACTGGGCAACGCGACGAGCACGGTGCTGGCGATCGCAGGCGGCGTGGCCTGGGCCGGCGGCACGGTGCTGAGCAAGCGGCTGTTCCGTCGGCACGCGGTGTCCGCGCTGGGCCTCACCGCGTGGCAGATGCTGGCCGGCGGCGTGGCGCTGGGCATCGTGGCGCTGGCGGTGCCGCAGCGGGGCATCGCGTGGAGCGGCGCCTTCATCGCGGGGCTGGCTTACAGCGTACTGATGGCGTCCAGCCTTGCCTGGTGGCTGTGGTCGATCGTGCTGCGACGGCTGCCCACCACGCTGGCCAGCGTGGGCAGCCTGGGCGTGCCCATCGTGGGCGTGTTGCTGGCGTGGGCGATCCTCGACGAGCAACCGCGCACGATGGAGTGGATCGGCATCGGCTTCGTGCTGCTCGGCCTGTGCGCGGTGAGCGGCGTGCGGCTGCGGCGGTAGCAGTGCCGTGCGCGATGGCGACAAGTGAGTGAAGAGGAGTCAGTAGATAGAGAAAGCATGGGAGGCGGCGCGCCCTGCTCCTCTCTCACTTCTCACTCCTCTTCAAGCACTCCTTTCCACCGCAAGTTCACGCGCCGCGCATTCAGCGCGACGCCGAAACCGTGGCGGTATCATGCGCACTGCCGTTCCCCCCGCGAATTTGCCGATGTTCTCGCCACTCCAACTCTGGTCCCACCTCGTCGACTGGCTGAGCAGCCACGCCGTGGCGCCCGTGCTCGACCTGCTGCACCTGGGCAAGCTCTCCGGCGACCCGCGCGATATCGCCGCCTCGCTGCTGATCGCGGCGCTGCAGATCGGCATCATCGGTTTCCTGTTCCGCCCGCTGGAAACCTTCTTCCCCGCGGAAAAGTGGACCGACCGCAAGCTCACCCTGGTGGACCGCAACTACACGGTGATGATGCTGATGGGCATCTTCCCGCTGTTCACCTACCTGATCCTGATGCCGTTCAGCCACCTGTTCGGCGGCGCCGACGCGGCCACGTCAAGCACCGGCTCGCCGCTTGCGCTGACGGCCCTGGTGCCGTGGTTCAACGGCCACCCCTGGCTGCTGTTCGGCACGTACTACGTGCTGTACGACTTCACGTACTACTGGATGCACCGCACCCAGCACGCGCTGCCGTGGTGGTGGGCGTTGCACAGCATGCACCACAGCACGCGGCAGATGAGTTGCTGGACCAACGACCGCGGCAACCTGATCGACGGCTTCATCCAGTCGATGATCCTCGCCGTGGTGGGCCTGGTGATGGGCGTGGATCCCGACGAGTTCGCCTGGCTGATGCTGCTGGGCGAACTGGTGCAGAACCTCTCGCACGCCAACACCCGGCTGGGCTTCGGCCGGCTGTTCGAGCGCGTCTTCGTGGATCCGAAGTTCCACCGCCTGCACCACATGCTGGTGGACCCGGAGCGGCCGAAGCTGCACAACTGCAACTACGGCCAGGTGTTCTCGATCTGGGACGTGCTGTTTGGCACCGCGCTGTACGGCGAGCCGCCGCGCCCCACCGGCGTGGGCGACCCGGTGGTGGACGCGGACAACAACCACGGCCTGATCGGCCTGCACTGGGCTTCGACGAAGCGCTTCCTGTGCACGGTATTCCGGCCGGAAGGCTGGAAACCCGGCGAGGTGGCGTTCGATCCGGTGACTTTGCGCCCGGTTCCGGTAGCCCAGCTCGACCTGCACGCGCTGGCGCATCATCAGCCGGGCAACGTAGGCACCGCGCCGGCGGATGTGGCGGCGGACGCCACGACCGTCGAGGAATCCGCGACGGCTTGAGCGGCTCTCACCAGGGCAACGCGTCGAGATCGACGTTGCCGCCGGTGAGCACCACGCCCACGCGCCTGCCGGCGAAACGCCGCGGCTGCTTGAGGATCGCCGCCAGCACGGTGGCGCTGGACACTTCCACCACCTGCTTCAGCTCGCTCCACAGCAGGCGCATCGCGGCAACGGTCCCCGCGTCGCTCACCGTGACGACCTCGACGCGTTGCGCGCGCAAGGCATCGAGGTTGGGCTCGCCCACCAGCGCGCGCAGACCATCGCACAGCGTGTCCGGCACCACGCTGATCACACGCTCACCCGCCGCCAGCGAGCGCGCCGCATCGTCGGCGCCGGCCGGCTCGGCGCCGAACAGCGCGAGTTCCGGCTTGAGCGCATGCGCGGCGATGGCCACACCCGCGGCCAGGCCGCCGCCGCCGACGGGCGTGATCAGCGCATCCAGCGCCGGCACCTGGCGCAGCAGCTCCAGCGCGATCGTGCCCTGCCCCGCCATCACCCGCGCGTCGGCATAGGGATGCACCAGCGCGGCGCCGGTGTGCGCTTGCACTTCGGCGCACATCGCCTCGCGCGCCGCCTGGCTGGGCGCGCAGCGATGCAGGATGCCTCCGGCGCGCGCGATCGCGTCGAGCTTGGCCTGCACCGCGCCTTCGGGTACCACCACGTGCGCCGCGATGCCGCGGGTGGCGGCGGCCAGCGCCAGTGCGTTGCCGTGGTTGCCCGAGGAGTGCGTGACCACGCCATGCGCGGCTTCGGCGTCCGTCAGCGACCACACCGCGTTGCAGGCGCCGCGGAACTTGAACGCACCGCCGCGCTGCAGGTGCTCGCACTTGAAGTGCAGCTCGGCACCGGCCAGCGCGTCCAGTGCCGCGCTGCGCAGCACCGGCGTGACCACCGCATGCGGCGCGATGCGTGCGGCGGCATCGCGGACGGCGTCGATGCCGGGCAGCGCGCTCATGCCGCGACGATTTCCACGCCGCAGCGATAGCGCCGTTCCTCACCCGGCGCCAAGCGGATCGCGTCCGCGCACTCTGGCCGGTTGAACGCGTTCGCCATGCACTCCATCGGCTCCAGCGCGATCGCGCGGCGCACGTCGCGGCTGATCGTATCGGAGGTGAAGGCGTGCATCAGGCCGTGCTGCTGCCACACCACCAGCGCGCGGCCGCTGGCCGGATCGCGCAAGTGCGTGCGGATGCGGCCGTCGGCGTCGGGCTGCAGGTCGGTGTAGCCCTGGTCGATGATGCGGTCGTCGATCACGCGCGGCTCGCGGAAATCCAGCGCGGGCGCATCGTCCAGCGCCACGTAGGCCGCCTCGCCCGGCAACGCGATCAGGTCGGCGCCGGTGCGCACCAGGGTCTCGGCGGGGATCGTGAGTTCCCAGCCGTCCACGGTGGCGTCGGCCAACCGGAAATACGGGTGCCAGCCGAAGAAGCACGGTGCCACGCTGTCGCCCACGTTGCGCATCACCACCTCCAGCGCGAGGCCGGCGGCGTCCAGCGTGAATGTCACCGCGAGGTCGATCGCGTGCGGGTAACCGGGCCGCGGACGGATCGCCGTGGTGGCGAGGGTCACCTGCGCCTGCCCATCGTCGGCGCCCAGCGCAGCCAGTTCGAACGTGGTGCCGCGCACGAAACCGTGGCGGCTGGCGCGCGCGGCGCCGACCACGCCGGGTTGCAGATCCTGTGCCTCGCCGTCGAAGCTGTAGCGCGCGTCGGCGATACGGCCGGCGAACGGCACCATGATCGCGAAGCGCGAGCCGGAATGCGCGGCGATCTCGGCATCGTCGCGGTAGCCGTCGGCGTAGTCGTGCCACGCGCCGCCCTCGTTCGCCTCGAAGTTCAGCAGCGCGGCGCCGAGTCGCGCGATGCGCACGCGGCGGCCGGCCACGACATCCTCCAGCTGCACCACGGGTTGCGAACCCAGCATGGCCTCGGCGGCGTGGAAACGCGTCATCGCAAGCTCCAATCGAAAGCGGGGAAGTTGAAGGCGGGGAAGAGACCCCGCATGTTAGCCTGATCCGTCCCCACGCCACGATGTGCCAACGCATGAACGCCCGCCCCGATGCCGCCAGCCTGCCGATCCGCCTCGCCGATTACCGGGCGCCGGCCTGGCGGGTGGAACATGTGGAGCTGGATTTCGAGCTGGGCATCGACGCCACCGAGGTGGCCGCGAAACTGCTGCTGCGCCGCGATCCTGCACAGGACGAACCGCTGCGCCTGGACGGCGAAAATCTCGAACTGCTGTCCATCGCGCTGGACGGCCAGCCGCTGCCGACGACGGCGTACCGCACGATCGATGGCGGCCTGGAAGTGGACGGCGCTCGCGACGGCAGCGTGCTGGAAACGCGGGTGCGCGTGCAGCCCGCCGCGAACACCGCGCTGGAAGGGCTGTACCTCTCCGGCCCGCGCGAAACCGGCTTCCTGTTGACCCAGTGCGAGGCGCAGGGTTTTCGCCGCATCACGTACTTCCCCGATCGCCCGGACGTGCAGTCCGGCTACACCGTGACTTTGCGCGCCGATCGAGCGCGCTTCCCGGTGCTGCTGGCCGGCGGCAATCCCGACGGCGCGGGCGAGCTGGAAGGTGGCCGCCACTGGGCACGCTTCGTCGATCCGCATCCCAAGCCCTCTTATCTGTTCGCCCTGGTCGCCGGTCGGCTGGAGAAGATCGAGCGCGACTACCGCACCGCCGACGGCCGCGACGTGCAGCTGAAGATCTGGGCCGAGGCCGACGCCATCGAGCGCTGCCACTACGCGATGGACGCGCTGGAGCGTTCGATGCGCTGGGACGAGCAGGCCTACGGCCGCAACTACGACCTGGCCGTGTTCCACGTGGTCGCCACCCACGATTTCAACATGGGCGCGATGGAGAACAAGGGCCTCAACATCTTCAACGCGAAATGCCTGCTGGCCGACGCCGATACCAGCACCGACGACGAATACCGCCGCGTGGAAGCGGTGGTGGCGCACGAATACTTCCACAACTGGAGCGGCAACCGCGTCACCTGCCGCGACTGGTTCCAGCTGAGCCTCAAGGAAGGTTTCACCGTGTTCCGCGAGCAGAGCTTCTCGGCCGACATGAACTCGGCGCCGCTGAAGCGCATCGAGGACGTGGCGCTGCTGCGCCGCGCGCAGTTCCCCGAGGATGCCGGCCCGCTGGCGCACCCGGTGCGCCCCGCCGAATACCACGAGATCAACAACTTCTACACCGCCACCGTGTACGAGAAGGGCGCCGAACTGGTGCGCATGCTGGCCGGCAAGCTTGGCGCGGCCGGCTTCCGCCGTGGCACCGACCTGTACTTCAGCAGCAACGATGGGCGCTCCGCCACCATCGAGGATTTCCTCGCCGCGTTGGGCGAGGCGAACGGCGTCGACCTCGCGCCCTATCTCGCCTGGTACGGCCAAGCCGGCACGCCGCACATCAAGGCGCACGGCGACTACGACGCCACACGCCGCGAATACGCGCTCACGCTGGCGCAGCACACGCCGCCCAGCGCGCAGCAACCACACAAGCAGCCCGTGCCGATCCCGGTGAAGCTGGCACTGTTCGGCACCGACGGCCACATGCTGCCACTGCATCTGGACGGCCAGACGGCCAACGGCGGCACCGAACTCGTGGTGGTGCTCGATCACGCCGAACAACGCTTCCTTTTCCGCGACGTGGCCGAACGCCCGGTGCCCTCGCTGCTGCGTGGCTACTCCGCGCCGGTGATCCTGGAATGCGATTACGCGCCGGCCGAACTCGCCCTGCTGCTCGCCCACGATCCCGACGGCTTCAACCGCTGGGAAGCCGGCCAGCAGCTCGCCCTGCGCGCCTGCGATGCCTTGCGCGACGGCAGCGACCCGCAGGCCGTCACAGCCTGGTGCGACGCGCTGGCTGCACTGTTCGACGACGCGCAACTCGATGCCGCCCTGCTTGCCGACCTGCTCACGCCACCCGGCGAGATCGAACTGGCCGAGCGCGAAGCGGTAGTCGACCCGGCCCGCATCCACGCGCTGCGCCAGCAGTTGCAGCAACGCCTGGCCGCGCGCCTCGGCGCCGAGCGGCTGGATGCGCGTTTCCGCCGGCTCGCCGCGCAGACCACGGCCGCGCTCGATGCCGCCAGCCAGGCCGGCCGCCGCCTGAAACAGCGCGTGCTGCAGCTGCTTGCTCTGCTCGACCCGGCGCTGGCCTGCGATCACGCCGCCGTGCAGTACCGCGACGCACCGAACATGACCGACCGCCTCGGTGCGCTCGCCGTGCTGGCACGCCATGGCGCCACGCGCAGCGTCGAGCCGCTGGCGCATTACCGCGCTCGCTACGCAGACGATCCGCTGGCGCTGGACAAGTGGTTCGCACTGCAGGCGCAACTGCCGGGCGAGGGCGCGCTGGCCCGCGTGCAGGCGCTGGAAGCCGACCCGGCCTTCACCCTGAAGAATCCGAATCGCGCCCGTGCCCTGCTGGGCAGCTATGCCAGCGGCAACCCCACCGGCTTCCATCGCGCGGACGGCGCGGGTTACCGCTACTACGCCAGGCACCTGCTCGCGCTGGATGCGCTGAATCCGCAGATCGCCGCCAGGCTCGCCACCGTATTCAACGGCTGGCAACGGCTGGAACCGCAGCGCCGCGACGCGGCCCGCGACGCGCTCGCCGGACTGGCAGCCCAGGACAGGCTCTCGCGCAACCTCGCCGAAATCGTGGGCAACATGCTCAGGGGCTGAAACGCAAAGCGGCGGCCTGGCGCCGCCGCTGCATCTCTGGTGGGGCCGCGCGTCGCGCGGCCCCACGGCGCCACTTCACACAGGCAGGCTCTTCAGCGCGGTGCGCAGCCGTACCATGCGCGACTCCAGCCGCGGCTGCAGCATCACGCGCTCGTTCTCGGCACGCTCCTGCAGGGTTTCCATCGCCATCTCGATCCGGCCGATCTCGATCAGCAGGTCGTGATGCGGAAAGAACTTTTCAAAATCGATGTTCATGCCCATGGCGTCGTCTCCTGGTGTCCTGTTTGCCTGGGGAGATGCATCGGTCGTGCCAGAGTGTGATTTGCATCACATCGTCCGCCTGGCCCGCCTCCCGGGACTGACGCCGGGCGTCAGCAAGTGCCACATGCCGGCAAAAAGTCCCGTTTCAGTCACCGCATGTTCACGTGAGTGCGACGAATATCGACCCACGGTCTGGCGGCAAAGACGGCCAAGCCCTCAAGTTTCACGGTTTCTGGCGCCCGGCAATACGGTCATCCTGGATTCCCCCTGTTCCTGAGACCGCCGGGCGCCAGATCTGAACAACGAAACCCCCGCACTGCGGGGGTTTCGTGCTTTCAGCGGAAGCAATCCTTCCCTGCGATCATCCGTGGTCGCGGAAATCGACGGGCGGCCATTTATGGCCCTACCGCGCAAAAAACGACGGCGCCCCGAGGGGCGCCGTCCTGCTTCCTTTCACGGCACGCGATCAGGCCCCTGTCCTCCCGATCCCGGCGTGCGTTTCCGCACCGCCGCTGCCCATGAAAGTGCGAGAGGGGTCAAGCAGGTTGCATGCCAAACCGCGGCAAAATGCACGCAGTACCATAGCCACCCCGGTTTTCAGCTTGTACGGAACCATGCTCCACCCCACCCACTACGACGTGATCGTGATCGGCGGCGGCCACGCCGGCACCGAGGCTGCGCTGGCGGCCGCGCGCACCGGCGCGCGCACCTTGCTGCTCACCCACAGCATCGAGACGGTGGGCGCGATGAGCTGCAACCCGGCCATCGGCGGCATCGGCAAGGGTCACCTGGTGAAGGAGATCGACGCGCTGGGCGGCGCGATGGCGCACGCCGCCGATCTCGCCGGCATCCAGTGGCGCACGCTCAACGCCTCCAAGGGCCCCGCGGTACGCGCCACCCGCTGCCAAGCCGACCGCGCGCTGTACCGTGCCGCGATACGTCACCTCGTGGAAAGCCAGCCGAACCTGGACCTGTTCCAGCAGGCGGTGGACGACCTGATCATGGAAGGCGGCCGTGCAACCGGCGTGATGACGCAAATGGGCGTTTCCTTCCGCGCCGGGTCCATAGTGCTCACGGCGGGCACCTTCCTCGCCGGCAAGATCCATATCGGCCCCGCCCAGTACGCCGGAGGCCGCGCCGGTGACCCGCCGGCCAGCGCGCTGGCTTCGCGGCTGCGCGAGTTGCCGCTGGCGGCCGACCGGCTGAAGACCGGTACACCGCCGCGCATCGACCGTCGCAGCATCGACTTCACGGGCCTGGAGGAGCAGCACGGCGACGATCCGGCACCGGTGTTCTCCTATCTCGGCTCGCGCAGCGAACACCCGCGCCAGGTCAGCTGCTGGATCACCCACACCTCCGAACACACCCACGAGCTGATCCGCGGCGCGCTGGACCGTTCGCCGCTGTACACCGGCCAGATCGAAGGCACCGGCCCACGCTACTGCCCGTCGATCGAGGACAAGGTGGTGCGCTTCGCCGAGAAGGCCTCGCACCAGATCTTCATCGAGCCGGAAGGCCTGGACACGTTCGAGATCTACCCGAACGGCATCTCCACCTCGCTGCCATTCGACGTGCAGCTGGCGCTGGTGCGGTCGATCAAGGGCTTGGAACAGGCGCACATCACCCGTCCCGGCTACGCCATCGAGTACGACTACTTCGACCCGCGCGGCCTCAACCCGTGGCTGGAGACCAGGGCGATTCCCGGCCTGTACTTCGCCGGCCAGATCAACGGCACCACCGGCTACGAGGAAGCCGGTGCGCAAGGGCTGATCGCCGGCTTGAACGCCGCGCTTTCCACCCAGGGCAAGGCGCCGTGGTACCCGCGCCGCGACGAGGCCTACCTCGGTGTGCTGATCGACGACCTCACCAGCAACGGCACGATCGAGCCCTACCGCATGTTCACCTCGCGCGCCGAATACCGACTGCACCTGCGCGAGGACAACGCCGACCTGCGCCTCACCGAGCAGGGCCACGCGCTGGGCGTAGTGCCGCAGGCGCGCGTCGACGCACTGCGCGCCAAGCGCGAGGCGGTGGAACGCGAGACGCAGCGTCTCGGCGCGCTGTGGGCCGCGCCGACCAACGCGCTGGGCGCGGCGATCGAGCGCCAGCTCGGCATCACGCTGAGCCGCGAAACGAATGCGCTCGACCTGCTGCGTCGCCCGGAACTGGACTACGCGAAACTCGCCGCGGTGCCCGAACTCGGCCCTGCGGTAACGCGCGAGGACGTGGCCGCCCAGGTCGAGGTGCAGACCAAGTACGCGGGTTATCTCGAACGCCAGCGCGAGGAGATCGCCCGCCAGCGCCGCCACGAGCAGACCGCGATTCCCACCGGCTTCGACTACGACACCGTGCGCGGCCTGTCCGCCGAGGTGCTGCTCAAGCTCAAGCGCAGCCAGCCGGCCACGCTGGGCCAAGCCGCCCGCATCAGCGGCGTCACCCCCGCCGCGATCTCGCTGCTGCTGGTGCACCTGAAGCGCCACGCCGCCTGAGCTGCCCCGCCGTCCGGCGCGCTCCACCGCCACGCGCCGTGGCATGATGCCAGCATTCACCAGCGCGAGGAGCAGGCACGATGGAAATCTGGATCGGACGGGACGGCGAGCGCCACGGCCCCTACAAGGAAGAGGAAGTGCGGCAGTGGCTGCGCAGCGGCCAGGTGAAAGGCAGCGACCTCGCCTGGCGCGAAGGGCTCGCCGACTGGCAGCCGCTGTCGACCCTTTTCCCCGACGTGACGCCCGACGCCGCCCCCGCCGCCGACAACCCCTACTCGGCGCCCTCTGCACCGATGCAGAACCTGCCGCAGACCACCGCCGCGGCGCTGGAGGACCACGCCGGCTTCTGGAAGCGCGTGGCTGCCTACATCCTCGACTTGATCTTGCTCACCATCGTTTTCAAGGTGATAGGCACGTTTTTTGGTGCCTCGGCGGCCGAGGAGGCGATGAAGCAGGAGATGCTCAGCGGCACGTCCCTGATGCAGGCCTACCAGCATTTCTACAGCAGCATGTGGCCATACAACCTGCTGACCACGGTGCTGACCTGGCTCTATTTCGCGTTCTGCGAAAGTTCGGCCTGGCAGGCCACCGTAGGCAAGCTGGCGCTCGGCGTCCGCGTCACCAACCTGCAGGGAGCACGCATCAGCTTCCTCCGTGCCACCGGACGTTTCTTCGCCAAATACCTGAGCGTCTTGATCATGTTCATCGGCTTCATCATGGTGGCCTTCACCCGCCGCAAGCAGGGCCTGCACGACATGATCGCGAGCACCCTGGTACTGAACGGCCGCGCCAGCGAGTTCAGGAACGCACCCGTGAAGTCTTCTGCCAGCGGCGGCTCGTTCAGCGCCTGAGCACAAACAGAGGTACGGCCCGCAACGAACAGCCCCTTCGCGCGCAGGCCTCCTCACGCAAGGCCAAAATGACAACGGCACCGGGTCGCCCCCGGTGCCGTTGCTCTTCAAGACCGTAGCCCAGGTTCAAACGCCGTCCTGTGCCTGCAGTGTGCGCTCGGCCTTCTCCGCGGATGTCTTGCGGTTCCACTTGTCCAGGTACTCGACGCGCTTCGATTCGATATCAGCCTTGTGTTCCGTGTACCAAGCATCCGCCGCCGAGGTTTTCCAACTCGGCATGCATGACTTCTTCCAGTCCGCAAACTTGCTCGAATGCAGGTTGATTTTGGCAGTGGCATCCGACCGGATCGGGATCAGGGAGAAGCGCGCCTTCCACATACCCATGCGCGGCTCGACCAGCACGTAGTAGGTCTTGCCGGCGGCAAGCGTTGCGTCCATGAAATCGGCACTCTCGCCCACCACCATCAGCTGGTGCTCGCCGGCGGGCAACACCATGCTCACCTCCGTCTTCGCCGATACCACGCCGCCGAAGGCCGTCTTGCCGCCAGTCACATCGTAGACCGTTGATTGAATGGCCCCGCCAAAACTGGATGGCCGCGTGAACACTACCGTGGCGTCATTCGGCCCCACGGTGGTGGCTGCCGAGCTCGCCTTGGTCATCAACGATGACTGGCAACCTGCCAACATCAGCACAGCGCCAAGCGCCGCGCATGCACGGATCATCTTGTTCCCCCTGCCATGTCTGCTCACAGATTCCTGCGGGCATGGCGCCGCACGAACTCCGCAAGCATCCATGTTCTGCCGGCAGCCAACAAGTCCAGCCACAACGCACGCGCTTGCTATCATCACCGGCCCGGTCGCAGAGGCCGGCCGTTTCACCGCCAGGAAACCCATCCACCCATGCTCAGCATCGAACAACGCATTGCCCATGACATCGCCGCCAAGACCGAGCAGGTGCGCGCGGCGGTGGAATTGCTCGACGGCGGCGCCACCGTGCCGTTCATCGCGCGCTACCGCAAGGAAGTCACCGGCGGGCTGGACGACACCCAGCTGCGCACGCTGGAAGAGCGCCTGCGCTACCTGCGCGAGCTGGAGGAACGTCGCGCCGCGATCCTCGACAGCATCACCGAACAGGGCAAGCTCACCGATGCGCTGAAAGCCGACATCCTTGGCGCCGAGACCAAGGCCACGCTGGAAGACCTGTACCTGCCCTACAAGCCCAAGCGCCGCACCAAGGCGCAGATCGCCCGCGAGGCGGGGCTGGAGCCGCTGGCCAGCGGCTTGCGCGACGACCCCACGCTCACGCCGGAAGCCTTTGCCGAAGCCTTCGTCGACGCAGAGAAGGGCGTGGCCGACGTGCGCGCCGCGCTGGATGGCGCACGCGCGATCCTGATGGAGTCCATCGCCGAAGATGCGCACCTCGTGGGCGAACTGCGCGACTGGTTGTGGGACAAGGGCCAGATCCGCGCGAAAGTCGTCGCGGGCAAGGAGAACGAAGGCGCGAAGTTCCGCGATTATTTCGACCATATCGAAGCCGTGGGCAAGATCCCCTCGCACCGCCTGCTGGCACTGATGCGCGCGCGCAACGAGGGCATCATCGAGCTCGACTTGCAGCCCGCGCCGGACGCCGAGCAAGGCCACGCCGAAGGCGAGGGCCGCGTGGCAGCGCACGCAAACATCCATGATCGCGGCCGCGCCGCCGATGCGTGGCTGCGCGAAACCGTGCGCCTCACCTGGCGCGTGAAGCTGCACCTGCACCTCACGCTGGACCTGTTCGGCCGCGTGCGCGAAGGCGCCGAGGACGAGGCGATCCGCGTGTTCGGCGACAACCTCAAGGACCTGATGCTGGCCGCGCCGGCCGGTGCGAAGACCGTGCTGGGCCTCGACCCCGGCATCCGCACCGGCTGCAAGGTGGCGGTGGTCGACGCCACCGGCAAGCTGCTCGCCACCGACACCATCTATCCGCACGAACCGCGGCGGCAGTGGAACGAATCGCTGGCCGCGCTGGCGCGCCTGTGCATGAAGCACCACGTCGACCTGATCGCCATCGGCAACGGCACCGCTTCGCGCGAAACCGACAAGCTCGCGGGTGAACTCATCAAGGGCCTCGCCAAGAGCCATCCCGAGCACAAGCTGGCCAAGATCGTGGTCAGCGAGGCCGGCGCCTCGGTGTACTCGGCCTCCGAACTGGCGGCCAAGGAGTTCCCCGAGCTGGACGTGAGCCTGCGCGGCGCCGTCTCCATCGCGCGCCGCCTGCAGGATCCGCTGGCCGAGCTGGTGAAGATCGAGCCCAAGGCGATTGGCGTGGGCCAGTACCAGCACGACGTGAACCAGGTGAAGCTGGCGCGCGCGCTGGACGCCCGCGTGGAGGATTGCGTGAACGCGGTGGGCGTGGACGTGAACACCGCCTCCGCCGCCCTGCTGTCGCGCGTGGCCGGCCTTTCTGCTTCCGTCGCCGAGAACGTGGTGAAGCATCGCGACGCCAACGGCCCGTTCGCCAACCGCAAGGCGCTGTTGAAAGTGCCGCGCCTGGGCGACAAGGCCTTCGAGCAGTGCGCGGGCTTCCTGCGCGTGCCCGGCGGCGACAATCCGCTGGATACCTCCGCCGTGCACCCGGAGGCCTACCCCGTGGTGGAGCGCATCATCAAGCAGTGCGGCCGCGAGGTGCGCAACGTGATGGGCGACCTGGGCTTCCTGCGCAGCCTGAAGGCGGAGCAATACACCGACGAGAAATTCGGCCTGCCTACCGTACGCGACATCCTCAAGGAACTGGAAAAACCCGGCCGCGACCCGCGCCCCGAATTCGTGGCGCCCAGCTTTGCCGAGGGCGTGGAGGACGTGAAGGATCTCAAGCCCGGCATGATCCTCGAAGGCCGCGTCACCAATGTGGCCGCGTTCGGCGCGTTCGTGGACATCGGCGTGCACCAGGATGGCCTCGTGCACGTCTCCGCGCTCTCGCACACCTTCGTGAAAGACCCGCGCGACGCGGTGAAGGCCGGCGACATCGTCAAGGTGAAGGTGATGGAGGTGGATCTCCCGCGCCAGCGTATCGGCCTGTCCATGCGCCTCGACGACGAACCGGGCCAGGCACGCGGCAGGCCAGCTGGGGGCGACACCCGTCCCGGCCCGCGTGATGGCCGCGGGCCACGTCCGGGCGGCGCGCCCAAACCGGCACCTGCCCCGGCCAACAGCGCCTTCGCCGATGCGCTGTCACGCGCGATCAAGCGCTGAATTGCCGCGGACGACCCGCATGCCGCAGCGATGCGCTGCAGCATGCGGTTCCGTATGGAATGCCGTACCGTAACGTCCAGCTAACAAGGCCATCCCGGCCGGGGAGTATCCGCATGCTTCGTACCCGTCATTTGGTGGGCGCCATCGCCGCCGCCCTGCTGTTCAGCACCGCCGCCAGCGCCACCGATTTCAGCAAGGTCGTCGTGTTCGGCGACAGCCTCAGCGACGCCGGCAACCTGTCGCTTGCGCAGGGGTCGCCGACGCCGCTGCGCTTCACCACCAACCCCGGCAAGACGACGGCGGAACTGGTCGCTGCCGGCTTGGGCAGCCCGATCCAGGCCTCGCTGCTGGGCGGTACCGACTACGCCTTCGGCGGCGCCGGCGTGGTGCAGGGCGTGGCTCCGGTACCGACGCTGCCGCAGCAGTTCCAGATGTATCTGGCCGCCAACGGCGGGCATGCCGACTCGAACGCGCTTTATCAGGTCTGGGGCGGCGCCAACGACATCTTCTACCTGACCGGCACCACTACCGACCCGAACGCGCTTGCCGCCGGCACTGTCAAGGCCGCGACGACCGAACTCGGCCTGCTCGGCCAGTTGCAGGCGAGCGGTGCCAAGTACGTGGTGGTCTACAACCTGCCGAACATCGGCAAGACCCCCGATGGCATGGCCGGCGGCGCGGCCGCCTCGGCGGGCGCTACCCAGCTGGCGGTGCTGTTCAACGGCACCTTGAACACGGGCCTGGCGCAGCTCAGCGGCCAGGGCCTGAACGTGATCCCGGTGAATACCTACGCTCTGCTCAACGAGGTGATCGCCAATCCCGCGGCGTATGGCTTCAGCAATGTCACCACCCCGGCCTGCAACGGCAGTTCGGTGCAGTGCGGCCCGCAGGGTTCGGGCCTGCCGTTCTCCTACGCGCCGGGCACCGACCAGAGCTACCTGTTTGCCGACGGCGTGCATCCCACCACCGCGACGCACGCGATACTGGCCCAGATCGTCCTGTCCGAACTCGCCGCGCCCGGCCAGATCTCGCTGCTGGGCGAGGCGCCGCTGGCTGCCAGCACCGCGCAGACCCGCGCGATCCGCAACGAGATGCTGGCCGACGGCAACGGCAGCGATACGCGTGCCTTCGTCAACGTGGACTACGCGCGCCAGCGCTTCGACGGCCAGGCCAACTCGCCGAAGACCACCAGCAACAACGTCAACCTCACCCTGGGCGTGGACGTGCGCGCCGGCGACAACCTCTCGGCCGGCCTCGCGCTGGGCGTGGGCCAGCACACCGCCGACTTCACCGGCGGTGGCGGCTACAAGCTGCAGGATGTCAGCGGCCTGGGCTATGTCACCTGGCACCAGGGTGGCGGCTACGTGGGCGGCTACGCGGACTTCGGCCAGTCCAACTTCAGCGACATCGATCGCCGCATCGCGATCGGCGCCACTTCGCGCAGCGAGACCGGCAAGGCCGACGGCTCGCACCTGGGCGCGGGTCTCACCGGCGGTTGGTGGCTCGACCTCGGCAGCGTGCGCACCGGCCCGTTCGCGAACCTCGAGTGGCAGACGATCAAGGTCAACGGCTACAACGAGGACGGCAACGACAGCACCGCGATGTGGTTCGGCCGCCAGCAGCGCAATGCGCTGATCGGCACGCTGGGCTGGCGGGTGCAGGGTCACTGGCAGGCCGGCGGCACCGTGCTGGCGCCGTACGCCGAGATCGCCTGGAACCACGACGACAAGGCCGACGCGCGCGCCGTCACCGCAGGCCTCAACAGCATGAACGGCAGCTTCGCGCTGACCGGCTACGTGCCGGACCAGACCTGGGGCACCGCCGACCTGGGCCTGTCCGCGCAGTTCAATTCGCGGTTCAGCGGCTGGGTGGGCTACAGCGGCCGTTTCAGCGACAACAGCCAGAAGTACAACAGCGTCAACCTGGGCCTGAAGTACGCTTTCTGAGCCGCGCAGCCAAGGATGGCCGCTCACCTGATTCTCGCGACCAAAATGATCGCCAGTTGAGAAGTGCGGCCACGATGGCCGCCCGTTTGATCTTCGCGATCAGGGATGATCGCAAAGGTGAAGGCGCCCACGAAAAAGGCCGGCATTGCCGGCCTTTTTCGCGCAGCGGACGCGGTGGCTTACTTCTTCTTGTTGCCGCCGGCAAGGTTGTAGATGGTCAGCGCCTGCTGGCGCAGGCTGGAGGCATCGTCGGCATCCAGCTCGCCGCTCTTGCCACCGGTCTGCTGCTCGTGCAGTACCACCATGCCGTTCTCGGTCCAGCTGGCGCGGTCGGTCGAGCTGGGTGCGGCGTCCTTGCTCGCCTTCTTCTGCTGCACGGCCACCCATGGCGAGCCGTTGCGGTAGGCGAAATCGGTGCTGGTGAAGCCCTTGTCGCCGTAATCCACCAGTTCGCGGATCACCTTCACCTCGCCGTTCTGGCGGAACACCTGCCAGCCCCGCGAGGCATTCGGATCCAGCTTGGTGCCAGTGGACACCTTCATGCCGCCGATCTGCTTGACCAGCGCGTTGAAGTCGGCCAGGTCTTTTTCGGCCGGAGTCTGCTCGGCGACCAGTTCGATCGTGGCCTGGTTCTTGTTGCCCTTGGTCAGCACCGGTGCCTGGATCGGCATCGAGTAGTGGCGGGCGCCGTCGGTGAGGATTGCCTTCACCACGTACAGGTCGGCCGGGTTGATCTCGCCCGGCTTGAAGTCCAGCTGGAACGAGTAGGGAAAGGTGGCGCCGGAGGATACCGTCTTGCTGGCCAACGGCGCCGAGCCCGCCTGGGTGGAGGACACGTCGACCAGATTGATCACCAGCTGCGCGTTCGGCGACGGCTGGATCGGGCCGCGCACCGTGATCGTGCCGCTCACGGAACCGGCGGTGGCGGCCGCTGTCGAACTCGCGCTGGCGGCGCCGCTCTCCGTTGGCGACGACGTCGACGAACCGCAGCCGGCCAAGGCCAGCACGGCCAACGACATCACCGACAAAACCATCTTGCGCATGGGGGTAAGCCTCGTTACTGAGTTGGATCGGACACGGAAACCGGTAGCGTGGGGCGCCTCGGTTTCATCGCGGGGGAAACGCTGAGCATAGCCCAAATGGCATGGCTACGGGAAAGTCAAGCCGGTCTACCCACAATTTTGTGTGAACGTATACGAAACGGCCACATGGCGCCTGTCAACCGAAACTTCTTGGTGACGCTTATCATTTTCCGCGGGAGCTTCCGTCCCGAGCCCTCGGTCGAAGGTGCTTGGACCGGACATGCGGGGCTGGACCACGGTCGCAAGAATTCGTCGCAACCAAATGCTCCCTTCACGCCATCGCTACGCTCTTTCGACACGAAAACGCGCAAACTTGCGATCAATCCTCCTGTCATACGGCCACCACCATGAGCACGCAGAAGCTTCCGCACGATCCGCTCCAGTCGACCTTCGCCGATCGCATCAAGTTGCTGATCCAGCGTGTGGGCAGTGCCACCGAGATCGCACGGATGTGCGGCTTCTCCGAAGGCGTGGTGCGCAGCTGGCGCGATGGCCACACCGACCCTTCCCGCGCGCGTTGCGTCACCCTGGCTCGCACGCTGGGTATCTCCCTGATCTGGCTCGTCGCCGGTGAGGGTGTCCTGCAGGCCGACCCGAACGCCAACGGCGGGGACGACTCGCAGTACAGCTCCGAAACCGTCTCGCCACAGCGGGCACGGGGCGGCCGCATCGGCCACGCCCACCACCGCCTGGTGACTCATTCCGATGCCGCGGTCGATCCGAACCGGCTGAACACCGCCATGCAGATCCTGCAGTCGGAACTGGAGCTGGCGAACAGCCCGATGACACTGGCCGAGAACACCGACATGCTCAGCAACCTCTACGAGATCCTTGGCGTCGATGGATCGAGCGTGGATGCCACTGCCATGCTGAAGTTCAATCGTCAGCTGTCCGAACGCATCCGTCAGACGAAGACGCGCGAAACCGCCTGAGCGTACCGACACGGGTCACGACGCGGTGATCCGCAAGGATCGCCGCGTTTTTGTTGCTGAAAAACGCGGCCATGGACAACTGGTCACCCGATCGCGCGGTCGAGGGTGATCGCGAAAATCACCCGCGCAGCAGCGCGATATCGGCCACCGCGCCGAACGCGGCCTTGAGCCGTTCCAGCAGGGCGAGACGGTTGCGGCGCACCGCCGGGTCTTCGGCATTCACCAGCACCTGCTCGAAGAACGCGTCCACCGGCGCCTGCAGCTGTGCCAACCGCTTCAGCACGCTGGTGTAATCGCCGCGCCCCAGTGCTTCGCCGGTTTCCCGACCCGCCGCCTCGAGCGCCGCGGCCAAGGCACGCTCGGCATCGCCCTCGAAATGGGCCGGATCCACCATGTCCCGCGCCGACGTCGGCTCACCACTCTCCTCGGCCTGCTTGCGCAGGATGTTCGCCACCCGCTTGTTCGCCGCGGCGAGGCTGGCCGCTTCCGGCAAGTGGCCGAACTCGACCACGGCGTGCAGACGGCGGTCGAAGTCGGGCAGTGTGTCCGGTCGCACCGCGAGCACGGCCTCGTAGGCCTCGGCCGGGCAGCCCTGCTCCGCGTAATAGCCGCGCAGGCGGTCCAGCACGAAGTCGACCAGCTCGGTCACCAGCGCCGCGCGCCGCTGGCCCATGTCGACCGCAGGCGGCTTGCCGTCCTTGCCGGGCTTCACGCCGACCAGCAGAGCGGCTTCGGGCAGCAGCTCCAGCGCCTCGACGAACACGGCGCGCAGGTCGAGCTCCAGCTTCCCCTCGATCAGGGTGCGTGCCAGGCCCAGCGCGGCACGGCGCAGCGCGAACGGATCCTTGTTGCCGCCGGGCTTCATGCCCACCGCGAAGATGCCGGCCAGGGTATCGAGGCGTTCGGCCACCGCCAGCACCTGGCCGAGCCGGTCGGCGGCGATACCGTCGCGCGCGAAGCGCGGCTGGTAGTAGCTGTCCAGCGCCACGGCCACCTCGACCGGTTCGCCGTCGTGGCTGGCGTAGTAGCGGCCCATCACGCCTTGCAGCTCGGGGAATTCGCCCACCATGCGGGTAAGCAGATCGCACTTGCTCAAGCTCGCCGCGCGCGTGGCGGCACCGGCGTCGACGCCCACGCGGTTGGCGATGATGCGCGCCAGTTCGGCCACGCGCACGCTCTTGTCCCACAGGCTGCCCAGCGCCTGCTGGTAGGTGACGTGCTTGAGTTGTTCCTGGTAACTCGCCAGCGGCGTCTTCAGATCCTCGTCCCAGAAGAACTTCGCATCGGCGAAGCGCGGGCGGATCACCCGCTCGTAGCCCTTGCGGATCTCGGCGGGCTGCTTCGAATCGATGTTGGCGACGCCGATGAAATGCCCGGTGAGCTTACCGCTCGCGTCGAACACCGGCACGAACTTCTGGTTCGTCTCCATGGTGGTGACCAGCGCTTCCTGCGGCACGGCGAGGAAGCCGCGCTCGAAACCGCACGCGATCGCCACCGGCCATTCGACGAGGTTCGCGATCTCGTCGAGCAACGACTCGTCCAGCCGCGGCACGTCGCCGGTTTCCTTCGCCACGCGCGCCACTTCGTCACGGATGCGCGCCCGTCGCTCGGCCGGATCGGCCAGCACCTTGGCGCTGCGCATCGCGTCGAGCCACCCATCGGCATCGGCCACGTGCACCGGCTGCGGATGCATGAAGCGATGGCCGCGCGACTTGCGGCCGCTGGTCAGACCCAGCACTTCGCCGTCGACAATGTCGGCGCCGTGCAGCATCACCAGCCAGTGCACGGGACGCACGAACGCATAATCGTGGTCGGCCCAGCGCATCGGACGCGGAACCGGCAGGCCCTTGAGCGCTTCGTCCACGATCTCCGGCAGCAACGCCGCCAACGTCTGGCCCGGCTTCACCGCGCGGAACACGAACCATGCGCCCTTGTCGGTTTCGAGCTTTTCGAGCTGCTCCACAGCGACACCGCAAGACTGCGCAAAACCCAGCAAGGCCTTGCCGGGCTTGCCTTCCGCATCCAGCGCGGCGTTGACCGCCGGACCACGGCGCTCGACCGATTGCTCCGGCTGTGTCGTAGCGACATGCGGCACATGGACGGCCAAACGCCGGGGTGAGCAATACGCCTTCGCCTTGTCCAGCGCGGCCTCGATGCCGCGCTTCGCCAGTCCGTCGCAGATGCCGCGCAGGAACGCGGCGGACAACTCATCGAGCGCCTTCGGCGGCAGTTCCTCGGTGCCGAGTTCGATCAGCAGCGACTTGGCGACGCTCATGCGGCCTGCTCCTTGGTGTGCTTCTTCAGGCCGGGGAAGCCGAGCTTCTCGCGCTGCGCCACGTAGGCCTCAGCCACGCTGCGCGACAGCGTGCGCACGCGCAGGATGTAGCGCTGGCGTTCGGTGACGCTGATCGCGCGGCGCGCGTCGAGCAGGTTGAACGTGTGGCTGGCCTTCATCACCTGCTCGTAGGCCGGCAGCGGCAGGTTCGCGGCGATCAGCTGGTTCGCGGTGGCCTCGCACACGTCGAACCAGCGCAGCAGTTCCGGCACGTTCGCGTGCTCGAAGTTGTAGGTGCTCTGCTCGACTTCGTTCTGATGGAAGACATCGCCATAGGTGACTTTGCCGTGCGGGCCCTCCGTCCAGATCAAGTCATAAACGTTATCTACATTTTGCAGGTACATCGCCAGGCGCTCGAGGCCATAGGTGATCTCGCCGGTGACCGGCCGGCATTCCAGGCCGCCCGCCTGCTGGAAGTAGGTGAACTGGGTGACCTCCATGCCGTTCAACCACACTTCCCAGCCCAGGCCCCAAGCGCCCAGCGTGGGCGATTCCCAGTTGTCCTCGACGAAGCGCAGGTCGTGCACCAGCGGATCAAGCCCCAGTTCCTTCAGCGAGCCGATGTACAGGTCCAGGATGTTCTCGGGGTTCGGTTTCATCACCACCTGGTACTGGTAGTAATGCTGCAGTCGGTTCGGGTTCTCGCCGTAGCGACCGTCGGTGGGGCGGCGCGAAGGCTGCACGTAGGCCGCTGCCCAAGGCTCGGGACCGAGCGACCGGAGAAAGGTGGCGGGATGGAAGGTGCCGGCGCCGACCTCGGTGTCGAGCGGCTGCAGCAGCACGCAACCCTGCGCCGCCCAGTAGCGGTTGAGGGTCTGGATCACATCCTGGAAGGTACGTGCGGACATGGCTTTCCGTGACCGTGAACAAAGCGCGTTAGTATAGCGGCAGCGCGGTTTTTCGCCGTTGTGCCGCGCCTTCGGGGGAGTTGTCCGGATGGCCGCATCACCGCAAATCGCAAGCCTGCTCGGCCGCCGCGGCCGGCTGGAACTGGATGAACTGCTCGCCGCACTGGTGGTCGACGGCTACCTTGGCGCCGAAGATGCCAAGCTGGTGCGCCTGGGTTCGCGTTCCGGTCGCAGCGCGGTGGAACTGCATCCGCTGGTGCTGATCGCCAACGCGAAGCTGCCGAACCAACGCGACCCTGGCCGACCGCTGAGCCTGGAAGCCCTGGTCGAATGGCTGGCCGGGCACGCCGGGCTGCCCTACCTCAAGATCGACCCGATGAAGGTCAACGTGGCCGCGGTCACCCAGGTGGTGAGCCATGCCTACGCGCAACGCCACCGCATCCTGCCGGTGGCCGCTGCGACCGGCGAGGTGACCTTCGCCACCGCCGAACCGTTCGACGCCGCCTGGGCCGCCGACCTCTCGCACATGTTGCGGCGGGACGTGCACCGCGTGGTGTCGAGTCCCATCGACATCAACCGCTATCTGCAGGAGTTCTACGGCGTCCAGCGCTCAATCCAGCTGGCGCAGGACGCGAAGGCGAACGGCGGCTACGACACCTCGGCCATCCTCAACTTCGAGCAGTTGGTGGAGCTGGGCAAGAGCGGCGAAGTGGGCGCCGACGACCGGCACGTGGTGCACATCGTCGACTGGCTGCTGCAGTACGCGTTCGAGCAGCGTGCCTCGGACATCCACCTGGAGCCGCGCCGCGAGACGGGCCAGATGCGTTTCCGCATCGATGGCGTGATGCACAAGGTGTTCGAGCTGCCGCCGCCGGTGATGAGCGCGGTGACCGCGCGCATCAAGATCCTCGCGCGCATGGACGTGGCCGAGAAGCGGCGCCCGCAGGACGGTCGCATCAAGACCCGCTCGTCGACCGGGCGCGAAGTCGAGCTGCGCGTCTCCAGCATGCCCACCGCATTCGGCGAGAAGATGGTGCTGCGCATCTTCGACCCCGACCTGGTGGTGAAGGACTTCGCCCAGCTCGGCTTCTCCGCCGGCGAAGCGGTGCAATGGC
This sequence comes from Rhodanobacter sp. C06, assembly GCF_002001105.1. Classification (GTDB taxonomy): domain Bacteria; phylum Pseudomonadota; class Gammaproteobacteria; order Xanthomonadales; family Rhodanobacteraceae; genus Rhodanobacter_A. Next base: position 145,295 of record NZ_MUNP01000036.1, read on the forward strand.
GGCACATGGTGGAGCGCCCGCACGGCATCGTGCTGGTCACCGGCCCCACCGGCTCGGGCAAGACCACCACGCTGTATTCGACATTGAAGCACCTCGCCACGCCGGCGATGAACGTCTGCACGGTGGAAGACCCGATCGAGATGGTCTCGCCCGAGTTCAACCAGATGCAGGTGCAGCCTTCGATCGACCTCGACTTCGCCGCTGGCGTGCGCACCCTGCTGCGGCAGGACCCGGACATCATCATGGTCGGCGAGATCCGCGACCTCGAAACTGCGCAGATGGCGGTGCAGGCCTCGCTCACCGGCCATCTGGTGCTCTCCACGTTGCATACCAACGACGCGCCCAGCGCGGTGACGCGCCTGCTCGACCTCGGCGTGCCGCATTACCTGATCCAGTCCACGCTCACCGGTGTGGTCGCACAGCGCCTGGTGCGCACCTTGTGCCCCTATTGCAAGCGCGAAGCCGCGCAGGATCCGCACGAATGGACCGCGCTCACCCACGGCTGGTCGTTGCCCGTGCCGGAGAAAGTGTGCGCGCCGGTGGGTTGCCTGGAGTGCCGCAATACCGGCTTCATGGGCCGCACCGGCATCTACGAGATGATGCCGATCTCGCCGCGGCTGCGCGGACTGATCGCGGCACAGCTGGAACTGGGCAACTTCGGCCAGACTGCGCTGTCCGAGGGCATGCGGCCGTTGCGCATTTCCGCTGCCGAACAGGTGGCACGCGGACTCACCACGGTGCAGGAAGTGCTCGCGGTACTGCCGCCGATCGAAGCACCCGACGAACACGTACCGACTCCCCCAGCCGATCCTGCATGAAACCCGTCCTGATCATCCGCACCGGCCGCGCGCCGGACGCCATCCGTGCCCGTCACGGCGATTTCCCGCACTGGTTCCGGCTCGGCGCGCAGCTGCCGTTGCGGCGCCTGCAGGTCGTCGACGTCGCGGCCGGCGATGCGCTGCCCGCGCCGGACGCCGTGGCCGGCGCGATCATCACCGGCTCCGCGGCGATGGTCACCGAACGCGCCGCCTGGAGCGAGCGCACGGCCGGCTGGATCCGCCACGCGATGGACGCGGAGCTACCGTTGTTCGGCGTCTGCTTCGGCCATCAGCTGATGGCGCATGCGCTGGGTGGTCGTGTCGACTACCTGCCCGGCGGCCGCGAGATCGGCACGCAGCCGATCGAGAAACTGGCCACCGCCGCCCATGATCCGCTGGCCGCCCGGCTGCCGACAAGCTTTCGCGCCCACACCACGCACGAGCAGAGCGTGCTGGAGGCGCCATCCGGTGTCGTGGTGCTGGCTCGTTCGGCGCGTGATCCGCACCAGTTGCTGCGCTACGGCCCGCATGCGCTCAGCACGCAGTTCCATCCGGAATTCAGTGCCGACGTGATGCGCGCCTACATCCGCCGCAAGCACGCCGACATGCACCACGAAGGCTTCGACCCGCAGCGCAGTTTTCGCGAGGTGGCTGCCACGCCGATCGCGCGCGATCTGTTGCTGCGCTTCGCGCACCGCCATGGGCTGTCCCACGGCGCACGCCACCGTTGAGCCTCAATGGCGCAGGCGCCGCGCGATCGCGTTGCGCGAGAACAGGGCGAACACCAGGCCAAACACGAAACCGCCGATGTGCGCCCACCAAACGTAGGCGCCATAGCTGGGGCCGGCGTAGCTGAAGAGCAGCTGCAGCAGCACCCAGATGCCGATCAGCAGGAAGGCCGGCACCCGCACGAATTCCAGGTACAGGCCCAGCGGCAGCACCAGGCCCAGGCGCGCCCGCGGAAACAGCGCCACGTAGGTGCCAACCACCGCCGACACCGCGCCGCTGCAGCCGATGATCGGCAGGCGCACGCCGGCCAGCGACAGCGCGCCGATCAGGTTCGCCACGATGCCGCCGATCACGAACAGCAGCAGGAAGCGCAGCGAACCCAGCGCACGCTCGCCCGGCAGGCCGAAGATCACCAGGAACAGCAGGTTGCTTAGCAGGTGCAGCCAGGTGACGTGGATGAACAGCGCGGTGAACAGGCGCAGCAGCGAAGGATCGGTCAGTTGCGGCCACAGCGATTCGTGCGCATTGAAGATGCTGGCCGGCACCGTGCCCCATTCCTGCAGCATCGCGAGTCGCTGCGGCAAGGGCATCAAGGCCAAGCGTACGAAGCACAGCACGCAAACGACGACGATGAGCAGTGTGGCCCATTGCCATTGCCGGCGCCGGCGTGTCTCGACATGTACGAACAAGATCGTGCTCCGCTGCCATCGCCGTCACGGCATGATAGGCGATCGTGGCGTCGGTACGACGGCTGGAAACTCGCCAACGGGGATGCTTCACACGCCCCGGTGGCGCGACCCGTCCAAAGGCAAACGCCCTCACCGGTATCGGTGAGGGCGTTTGAGGGATAAAGCCCCTGGCGGTGACCTACTCTT
>NZ_MUNP01000002.1 GCF_002001105.1 Rhodanobacter sp. C06
GCCTTGCGGTGCCGTTCGAAACCGGCGTCGTGCTCCATCGACAGGCTCATCTGCTTCGGCGTCATCGCGTAACATCCGTCCTCAGGTCGAGCTTCGACCACGGGGCAAAATCAGAGTTTCCCTAATGGCACGATCACAAGCACTATATGACGGCGGCGAGACCCGGCTACCTACCGCAGACCTCCTGAAACAGCATTCGATCACTTTGCCGAGAGAGCAGTCCTGCCCTACCCTCGATAACTTTCCCTAACAGGCTGTTGAGAAACCTCCGCGCGCCGCCGCGGTCATAGACGTTCTCAATCACTGACCGCCCGATCCGATGCGCAGCCCCGACGTCCAGCAGCTTGGCATGTTCTCGTATGTATCGGTCG
>NZ_MUNP01000064.1 GCF_002001105.1 Rhodanobacter sp. C06
GAGCAACGGTGGGAGACGTGCGTCCGCAGGGCGGGGAAACGCGCCATGCGCCCACCATCACGACCGTCATGCATAGATCGCGGCTATCGAGAGTGGCGCGAGACGGTGCTTCTCAACAGCCTGCTAGCAGGCTGTTGAGAAACCTCCGCGCGCCGCCGCGGTCATAGACGTTCTCAATCACTGACCGCCCGATCCGATGCGCAGCCCCGACGTCCAGCAGCTTGGCATGTTCTCGTATGTATCGGGCGT
>NZ_MUNP01000001.1 GCF_002001105.1 Rhodanobacter sp. C06
CGCCTTGCGGTGCCGTTCGAAACCGGCGTCGTGCTCCATCGACAGGCTCATCTGCTTCGGCGTCATCGCGTAACATCCGTCCTCAGGTCGAGCTTCGACCACGGGGCAAAATCAGAGTTTCCCTAACAGGCTGTTGAGAAGCACCGTCTCGCGCCACTCTCGATAGCCGCGATCTATGCATGACGGTCGTGATGGTGGGCGCATGGCGCGTTTTCCCGCCCTGCGGACGCACGTCTCCCACCGTTGC
>NZ_MUNP01000034.1 GCF_002001105.1 Rhodanobacter sp. C06
CTTTCGCCCCCCCCCGCCAAGCGGAGTCGCTCGCGCCGAAGGTGATGGGAGTAGTCGTGCCTTGCTGGTCATCCCGCTCGAAGCGATATATCGCCTGGGGGGCCATGGCTTGTTGCCTCGGCTGGCATGCCAGCCATGCCGCCATGCCTCATGTCGACTTGGGTGCCATGCTCGAGCAGGCCGAGGCGCTGACAACCTCGGATCATGCGCGATCCCTGCAGTTATTGGCACGACTCAACCTGGAAGCTGCCCGGCTGACGCAGGATCAGCGATGGCACCTGCGTTATTTGGACGCATGGGAGGCCATGTACGAAAGCGATTACCCGAAGTCGGGGGCGATGTTTGAGGACATCATCCGGCATGCCGGCAATCCGGTCTGGGTGGATCGTGCTTCCGCCATGCTGCTGTGGCAGCTGGTACTCACCCGGCATTACCCCGAGGCGTTTGAACTGGCCAATCGTCTTGCAGCGCGCCTGCCGCAGGCCACGGATGCCAAGGCTCGCCGCGCGATACTGTTGAACCTCTCGCAATCGATGGCCGTGGCCGGCCAGATTGACCTGGCAGTGAAGTACGCGCAAATGGCGCTGGCCATGGCTTCTTCGGGCAAGGAATCATGCTATGCCGCGGCCAGTCTGGTCGTGGCGCTTTCCAGCGGGCATCGGCTCATGCTCGACAGTCCGGAGCTGCAACAGGCCATACGGGCCTGTGCGGTGGCCAAGCTGCCGGTATTCAGTACCGACTTGCAGCTCACCGTTGTCCGCTTGCACCTGCAGGCGGGGCAGCAGCGCAAGGCGCTTGCGCTGCTCGACCGCATGGCACCTGCAATCGAGGCCGACGGCTACACGCCCAACAAACTGCAGGCCTTGGTGCTTCGGGCGCAGGCGCTGGCTGCTATCGGAGACGCCGCCGCCGCCCGGAAGGCATCCTTGGCGGTTGTTGCCATGCAGTCAACGGGCGATTGGCCGAGAGATGCCTACGAGGTGCTTTACCACGTCGAGAAAAAGCAGGGTCACGCCGCTGCCGCACTCGACGACTACGAGAAATTCGCTGCGCTGGACAAGGCCCATCTCGATGATGCCAATGTGCGTGCGATGGCCTACGAGACGGTGCAGCAGCATGTGCTGGTGCAGAAGCTGGAGACGGAGAAGCTGGACCAGCAGAACGCGGCGCTGCGCATGCAGCAGAAACTGGACGCCAAGGCAGCCGAGACCAATCGGCTGTACCTTGCCCTGCTGCTGATGGCACTGGTCTTTGCTGGGCTCTGGATGTTCCGGATCAAGCGCTCGCAACTGCGCTTCAAGAAGCTGTCCCACCTCGATGGCCTGACCACGGTGTTCAACCGCCAGCATTTCATGGGCGAGGTGGAGCGCACGCTGCGCCTGCTGGAGAAGCGCGCCGAGATGGCTTGCCTGGTCTTCATCGACCTGGACCACTTCAAGCGCATCAACGACACCCACGGCCACGCCATGGGCGACGAGGTGCTGCGCCAGGTGGTGGTGGCCGGCAAGCAGCAGCTGCGCCCGGCCGACCTGTTCGGCCGGCTGGGCGGTGAGGAGTTCGGCATCCTGCTGGTGGGCTGCTCGCACGAGCAGGGCATGGCCATCGCCGATCGCATCCGCCGCGCGGTCGAGGCGACGACGGTGGAGTGCGAGGGCAACGTCATCACGGTGTCCACCAGCGTGGGCCTGGCCTGCACCGGCGTGTGTGGTTACGATTTGCGGCGCCTGTGCCGGGAGGCCGACGCCGCGCTGTACCGCGCCAAGCGCGGTGGGCGGAATCGCGTGGTGGCCGATACCGGCAGCGGGGATTTCGCCGAAGCTTGAGGCGCGGCGGACATCCGTCACAGGACCTTGCGCGAGCTGGTCGAGGCGTCGGTGACCGCCGAGGAAACCGTGGTGCTGCCGCCAACCGGGCCCCTGAAGCCCAATCCCGTCTTCAAGGGACGGCTGGATGCGCTGGACAAGGCCGGTGTACGGGACAAAAGGCAAACTGATAGCATCGCCCGAGGTGACGGCCGCGAGGGGAGCGTCATGGCGGCGTGTCGATCCGCTTGCAGAGGAAAGCGCCGAGGCTGATCCACACGGCATGCCGCAAGACATGCCATCAAGTTGTTACACAACAACCATATAGGGGGGCACATGTCGGACACGATTGAACTGCTGGATGCCATTGGTCGCGATGCGTCACTTCGTCACGCATCGGCCGAGGAGCTTGCAGGCGTGCTGGAACAGGTACAGGCGAGCACGTCTCTCAAGGCGGCTGTGGCAGCGGGCGACGTCGCCGGGCTGATTCGGGAACTCGGAGGCAAGCCTTCGGATCCGCCTCCCAACCAAATATGCCCGCCTGCGGAAGAAGACGAAGAACAGGAAGAGGAAGGGACGGAGCCGCGAGCTTAGGTGCCCGGTTGTTTTGACGGGTTGCATCAGCCATAGGCATCAGCAACGTGCGCCGATTGTCGAGTCGCATCTGGCCATGGTCAGCATTGCTGATCGTGGCTTTCTGCGTGCTTGTGCAGCCGGCGTTCGCCTCGACCATCGCAGACCCTGGCCGATTCCTCGATCAGGCCGAGAATCTGCGCACGAGCGACCATCCGCGCTTCGTGCAGATGCTCGCGCAAATTCATCGCGAAGGGCCGCAGCTAACACCGGCAGAGCAATGGCACCTGCGCTATCTCGACGCATGGGAAACCATGTACGAGGGGAATTACACCAAGTCGGCGACCCAGCTTCGCGAGGTTATCGACCATTCCGGTGTGCCGGTTCTGGCGACCAAAGCGTCCGCGTTGCTCTTGAGCAATCTGAGCATCAATCGGCATTACAAAGAGGCGTTTGAACTGGCCAACAGGCTGACCAGGGAGCTGCCCGAGGTCAGGGATGCGGAGGCCCGCTTCACGCTGTTGTACTTCCTGTCGATGACGATGACTTCTGCCGGCCAGACGGATCTCGCCATCCAATATGCGCGCATGATGGAGAGTGCCCTTCCGGCGGGCGAGACGCTGTGCAAACCGCTGCATCTGCAGGTCGATGCACTCGAATACGGCAAGCGGTTGAATTCGGCTAGCCACGAATTGCAAGATGCCATCGCCGCTTGTGTAGCTGCCCGGCAGCCAGTCTTGATTAATTCCCTGCAGCTTATTCAAGCTCATGTCTACCTGAGAGATGGGCAGCCAAGGGCAGCACTGGCACTGCTGGGCCGGATTGCGCATGACATCCAGCACAGCGGCTATCAACCCCACATGCTGTGGTGGCAGATGAACAGGGCAATGGCCTACGCCAAGCTGGGCAATGACAGTGAGGCCAAAAAGGCTGCTCTTGCCGTGCTGGCCATGAGCCGCCCCGGCGACAAGAATGGCGCATTGCGGGATACCTACAAGGTCCTCTACCAGATCGAGAAGAATCAGGGCCACGCCGCCGCGGCGCTTGATTACTACGAGAAATACGCCGCGCTGGACAAGGCCAATCTCGACGACGTCAGCGCACGCGCGATGGCTTACGAGACGGTGCAGCAGCATGTGTTGGTGCAGAAGCTGGAGACGGAGCAGCTGAACCAGCAGAATGCGGCGCTGCGCATGCAGCAGAAGTTGGACGCCAAGGCAGCCGAGACCAATCGGCTGTACCTTGCCCTGCTGCTGATGGCACTGGTCTTTGCTGGGCTCTGGATGTTCCGGATCAAGCGCTCGCAGCTGCGTTTCAAGAAGCTGTCCCATCTCGATGGCCTGACCACGGTGTTCAACCGCCAGCATTTCATGGGCGAGGTAGAGCGCACGCTGCACCTGCTGGAGAAGCGCGCCGGCACGGCTTGCCTGGTCTTCATCGACCTGGACCACTTCAAGCGCATCAACGACACCCACGGCCACGCCATGGGCGACGAGGTGCTGCGCCAGGTGGTGGTGGCTGGCAGGCAGCAGCTGCGCCCGGCCGACCTGTTCGGCCGGCTGGGGGGCGAGGAGTTCGGCATCCTGCTGGTGGGCTGCTCGCACGAGCAGGGGATGGCCATCGCCGACCGCATCCGCTGCGCGATCGAGGCGACAACGGTGGAGTGCGAGGGCGCCGCCATCGCGATCTCCACCAGCGTAGGTCTGGCCTGCACCGGCGCACATGGTTACGACCTGCGGCGCCTGTGCCGCGAGGCGGACTCCGCGCTGTACCGCGCCAAGCGCGGTGGGCGCAATCGGGTGGAAGCGGGCGCCGAAGACAGCATGCCCATCGCGATCTGAGCGGCGCGGTCGCGTGGCGGCTGCTGCGTACACGCTTGCCTGCCGCCGGCGTTATGATCGCGAAAACGGGGGGCGTCATGGAAACGATGGAATCGCCGGAAGCAGTCGACACCACTGCGTTGCAGCGCAGCGCTCCGGGCGGCGGTATGGCGGGCGTGCCGATGCCGCCCGACTTGGTGCAGCGACTCGTGGACGGCGACGCCCAGCCGGTCGGCGATCCCCGGAGTCCGGGTCAGGGCGCCCCGGCCCTCCGGCATTAATCCGGACGGCATGTACTCGCGATGGGGCAGCTTGCGGTCATGGCTCGCTTGGGCGGGCTTGGCAGGTTGCGTGTTCTGGCAGGCCGGGCTTGCCGTCGACGCCGTCGCCGATCCCTCCGCTCTGCTCAAGCAGACCTGGCCGTTGCCGGTGACGGATCATCCGCGGTTCGTCCGCCAGCTGGCCCAGCTCAATCGGGTGGTGTCCCGGCTGGCGCCGGACGAACAATGGCAGCTGCGTTATCTGGACGCGTGGGAGACCATGTACGAAGGCGAATACGCCAAGTCGGAGGCGCAGTTTCGCGACATCATCCAGCACTCCGGCGATCCGCGCGTAGCCGATCGTGCCTCTGCCTTGCTGCTGAGCCAGTACGGGATCACCCGGCGCTACACGGAGGCATTCGAGCTGGCCAATCGCCTTGCGGCGCGTTTGCCGCAGATCACGAATGCCAAGGTCCGCTTCATGGTGACGCTGAACCTGTCGCAGTCGCTGGGCCTGGCCGGCCAAACTGATTTGGCCATCCACTATGCGCGTATCGCGATGGATGCCGTCCCGGCCGGAGAGAGTCCGTGTTATCCCGTTGCCAGTCTGGTCGTGGCACTCGAGACCGGCCATCGGCTCAAGTCCGACAGCCCGGAGTTGCGGCAGGCGCTGGCGGCGTGCCCGGCGGCCAAGGAGCCGGTTTACAACGCCGACCTGATGCTCACGCTCGCCGACCGGTACGTGCACGAGGGCCAGCCACACAGGGCACTTGCACTGCTCGATCGGATCGCACCCAGCGTCGAAGCCAACGACTATGCCCCGAACAGGCTGTCGGCCCTGGTGAGCAGGGCGCAGGCGCTGGCCGCTCTGGGCGACGACGATGCTGCCCGGAAGGCAGCCCTCGCCGTGGTCGCCGCGGGAAAATCGGGTGGTATCGACGCCTGGCTCAAAGACACCTACAAGGTGCTTTACCGCATCGAGAGTCGGCAGGGCCACGCCGCCGCCGCGCTCGATGACTACAAGAAGTACGCCGCGCTGGACAAGGCCTACCTCGACGACGTCAGCGCGCGCGCGATGGCCTACCAGACGGTGCAGCAACACCTGCTGGCGCAGAGGCTCGAGACGGAAAAGCTGGGGCGGCAGAACGCGCTGTTGCGCGTGCGGCAGACGCTGGACGCCAAAAAGGCGGAAGCCAACCATTTGTACCTGGCGCTGCTGCTGATGGTGCTGGCTTTCGCCGTGTTGTGGATGTTCCGGCTCAAGCGCTCGCAGCTGCGTTTCAAGATGCTGTCTCACCTCGACGGCCTGACCGCGGTGTTCAACCGCCAGCATTTCATGGGCGAGGTGGAGCGCACGCTGCGCCTGCTGGAGCGGCGCGCGGGCGCGGCCTGCATGGTCTTCATCGACTTGGACCACTTCAAGCACATCAATGATACCTTCGGCCATGCCATGGGCGACGAGGTCTTGCGGCACATCGTCGCCGTCTGCCGGCAGCACTTGCGTGCCGTCGACCTGTTCGGTCGCCTCGGCGGCGAGGAGTTCGGCATCCTGCTGGTCGAGTGCTCGAGCGGGCAGGGCGTGGCGATCGCCGAACGCATCCGGCTCGCCATCGAAATGGCCACGGTGGAAAGCGACGGCGTGGCCGTCGGAGTATCCACCAGCGTGGGCCTGGCCTTTACCGACAGTTCCGGCTACGACCTGCAGTGCCTGTGCAAGCAAGCGGATGCCGCGCTGTACCGTGCCAAGCGAGGCGGGCGCAACTGCGTGGTGGTCGATGATGAGGGCGATGCCGACCGCCTTGCGGCGGTTTGACGTGCGCTCCTACGCTCAGTGCACCCCGACCAGCTCCACGTCGAACACCAGCGCGGCGTTCGGCGGCACGGCGTCGCCGGCGCCGCGGCCGCCGTAGGCCAGCTGCGCAGGGATGATGAGGGTGCGCTTGCCGCCCACATGCATGCCGCGGATGCCCCGGTCCCAGCCCTGGATGACTTCGCCCGCGCCCAGCGTGAAGCGGATCGGCTCGCCGTTCTCCAGCGAGCTGTCGAATTCCTTGCCGTGGTGGTCCGCCGCGTTCGCGTCGTACAGCCAGCCGGTGTAGTTCACCTGCACCACGTCGCCGTCGTTTGCCACCGCGCCGCTGCCGACCACGCGGTCGATCTTCTGCAACTGGGTGACGTCGTCGGCGGCCAATGCCGGCGATGCGACGACGAAAGCGCCGAGCAGGATGGCGGCGAACGCGGCAGTCAGACGGCGCATGCGAGGGATTCCCGGCAACGAGGTGCCGCGCAGTCTAGCGCAGCCCGGAGCGGTCGCGGGGCGAGCGATCCGGGCTGCCGTGCAGCTCAGTGATCCTGGTGGTCGTCCTTGTTCCTGTTGTCCTTGGGGACGGGCTTGCCGTGTGCGGGCGCCGGCTTGCCGGTGCCCGGGCGAGCGGTGGGCGCGCGGGATGGCATGGCCGGCCGCGACGCGGGCGGCGGTGCCATCTGCGGGCGTTGCGGCATGGGCTGCGGCTGTCGGTCCGGCAGCGGGCGTGCCGGCCGTTGCGGCATGTTGCCCTGTGGCGGCGCCGGGCGATTCGGCAGGTTGCCGTGCCGCGGCGGCATCGGACGACGCACCGGCGGCGGTGGCGGCCGGCGCGGCATGGGGCGTGCGTACCAGCGGGTGCGTTCGCGGTAGAACGGGCGGTTGCGGTAGTAGCTGTCCCAGTAGTTGCCGATCACGAAAGTGACGATGGGGATGCCGATCTGCACGCCGTACTGCGGCACCAGCACGTATTGGTTGTTGTAGTCGTACTGGATGAAGTTGCCGGCGACCCAGCCGCGCTCGCCCTGGAAGATCACGTCGCACCATTCCCAGCCGCTGGTGCAGCCCTGGATGCTCAGCGGCGCGCCGGCGGGGAGCGTGTCGATGAGCGGGTAGCCGCTGTCCGGGCCGGCGCGCAGGTTGACGTTGCCGGTGGTGTAGCCGTCCGCGGCCAGTGCGAGTGCGGGCAGGGCGAGCAGCGGGAGCGCGGCGAGCCAGGCGATGCGTTTCATCGAACTTCTCCCGTGGTCGAGGTGTGGCACTTCGTCGCAAGCCTGCGCCCGGCCGGATGAACGCCGCGAGACGGACAGGGCGTGGTGTTTCAGCCCGACGGCGCCAGCTGCGCCTGCACCTCGTTGATCGAGTCGCGGATGCTCTTGGAGAACATCGAGTCGAGGTGGTGGATCAGCACCAGCCGCTCGGTGGCGCGGGTCATCGCCACGTAGAGCAGGCGCGCCTCGTCGACATCGCGCTGGTTTTCGCGCGGCAGCGAGCCGAGGCCGGGGATGATCACGAACGGGAATTCCAGGCCCTTGCAGGAGTGCATGGTGAGCAGCTTCACGCTGTCCTTGACCACGAACAGCGCCTGCTTGCCGTTCTCGTCGGCGAGGCTGGAGGGAATGGCGAGGCGCTCCAGCGCATCGTGCAGCTTCTCGCCCTCCCAGCCGGCGCGGTAGATCACCGCCATCTCGCCCCAGGGGCGGCCGTGGGCGTGCTCGTCGCGCAGCTGGGCAATCAGCGCATCGAGCTGGGCGGCGGCGGTATCGGTGCGGATCAGCTCGGGCAGCGGGCCGCGCCGGCCGGCGCTTTCGGGGGCGATCAGCGGCACGCCGTCATCGTCGTCGCTGCGCGCGGCGAGCAGTTCACCGGCGAAGTTGCGCGCCACCGCGAGGATCTCCAGCGTGTTGCGGTAGTTGAGCTTGAGGATGGTGGTGCGGCCCTGCGCCTGCACGCCCAGGCTCTTCCAGCTGAGCTTGCGACGGCCGGCCTTGCCGTAGATGTTCTGCGCGTCGTCGTACAGCACCAGCAGCGAATTGGTGGCCGGGTCGATCATCTGCACGATCAGCTTGTACCAGTCCGGCTCGAAGTCATGGCCCTCGTCGACCAGCACCGCGCCGTACTGGAAGCGCGGAATCTGCTCCCTGTCCACGCCTTCCATCACCCGCTCCACCATCGCCTCGAAGAAGTGCTCGCCCTTGGGCGGCAGCGCCACGTGGTAGCTGGTGAGCATGCGGTGGCACCAGCGGTGGAAGTTGTAGACCTGCACCTTGTCTGCCAGGCCGCGTTCGCCGATCAGCTGCTCCAGCCGCGCCGCCAGCGTCTTGTTGTAGCAGAGCACCAGGATCGGCCGGCTCAGCGACTGCGCCAGCTGCATCGCGCGGAAGCCCAGGATCATGGTCTTGCCGGAACCGGCCACGCCGTGGATGACGCGGTGCTCGTCGCCCAGCGAGCGCGCCAGCTGCTCCTGCTGGGCGTCCATCACCTTCACCAGGTCGGGGATCTCCAGCGCACGGGCGTCCTGGCCTTCGGCGGCGAACAGGCCGAACTGGCCGCTGCCCGGCTCCACCCGGATCTCGGGGAACAAGTGCCAGCGCACACGGTCGATCTGCGGCAACGTGAGCGCCACCGGAAACACCTGCGGGAACATCGCCCACAGGCGTTCCTGGAAGGCCTCGCTGTCCACCGTCTCGAAAAGTTCGTCGCGGCAGATCGCCAGGTGCGCGGGGATCACTGCGTCCAGCCCGCCTTCCTCGAACTGCTTGCGCGTGATGTTGGCCAGCACCGCACCCCAGGCCCAGGGCATCACCAGCTTGCCGGCGTGGCGATGGCCTTCGGGGTAGCGCAGCGCCGGATCGTGCTCCAACACCACGCCGATTTCCAGCGCATAGGCGCGTGCCTGCAGCAGCGGGTTCGTCTCCTTCGCCAGGCCGCGCTCGGTGACCAGGGTGAATTGGGTCTTGTCGGCGTGGCGGATGGTGTCGGTCTTCCAGTCCTTCACTTCCAGCACCAGCAGGCCGCGGCGCGGGTGGAACACCACGAAGTCGGGGCGGCGCTGCTTGAGGCCGATCGGCACGTCGTACCAGAGCAGGTAGTCGTTTTCGAGCTTCTGTTCCAGCCGTTCGGACACGCGCTTCTCGCCGCCGGTCATCCGTGGCAGGCAGCTGTTGCGGGTGGGTATGAGCGTGGCCAATGGCGTCCCCCGGTTGGTTCGCGGGAAGTTAGCGGAACCGGTGGATATGCGCAAAAGGACTTTGCGCGCGCCGAAAGCCTGTGCTATCACTGGCCTCCCATGACCCACACCGCCCGCCAGTATTTTTGGTTTTATGGCTATCCGAAGCCGCTGGCGGAGGCATGGGTGCGATCGTCCTGAAGTCCTGACACCCCATTCCGAAAGCCGCCAGCAGCACAGGCGGCTTTTTTCATGGCCGCCGCTGGCACCCCACCCGAGGAAAGCCGCCGCCATGTCCCAGTCCGCCACCGACGATCTGCGCATTCGCACGATCACCCCGCTCGCCACGCCCGCCGAGGTGATGGACGAGTGCCCCGCCACGCCCGCCGCGCTTGCCACCGTGGGCAAGGCGCGCGCGGTGCTGCACCGCATCCTCGACGGTGGCGACGACCGCCTCGCGGTGGTGATCGGCCCGTGCTCCATCCACGACCCGCGCGCCGCGCTGGAGTACGCGCAGCGGCTCGCGGCGCAGCGCGAGCGCCTGGGCGGCGAGCTGGAGATCGTGATGCGGGTGTACTTCGAGAAGCCGCGCACCACGGTGGGCTGGAAGGGGCTGATCAACGACCCGGACCTGGACGGCAGCTTCCACATCCGCAAGGGTTTGCGCGTGGCGCGCCAGCTGCTGTGCGACATCAACGCGCTGGGCGTGCCGGCGGGCAGCGAGTTCCTCGACATCATCTCGCCGCAATACCTCGCCGACCTGGTGGCCTGGGGCGCGATCGGTGCGCGCACCACCGAGAGCCAGGTGCATCGCGAGCTGGCCTCGGGGCTGTCCTGTCCGGTGGGTTTCAAGAACGGCACCGACGGCAACGTGAAGCTGGCAGTGGACGCCGTGCAGGCGGCCGCGCATCCGCATCACTTCCTCGCGGTGACCAAGCAGGGCCAAGCGGCGATCGCCGCCACCAGCGGCAATCGCGATTGCCACGTGATCCTGCGCGGCGGCAAGGTGCCGAACTACGACGCGGCCAGCGTCGAGGCCGCCTGCAGCGCGATCGCCAAGGCCGGCCTGCCGGCGCGGGTGATGATCGACGCCAGCCATGCGAACAGCGGCAAGAACCCGGAGAACCAGCCGCGCGTGATCGCCGACATCGCCGCCCAGCTCGAGGCGGGCGAATCGCGCATCGTTGGTGCGATGGTGGAGAGCCATCTGGTCGCCGGTCGCCAGGACCTGGTGGAAGGCCGTCCGCTGACCTACGGCCAGAGCGTCACGGATGGCTGCATCGGCTGGGACGACTCGGTGCGCGTGCTGGAGCGACTGGCTGCCGCGGTGCGTCGGCACCGCGAGCTGGCGGGGGACGAGATGGCGGCCTGACGGCGGCGGTATGCTTGGCGGCATCGTCCGTGGAGATCGCCATGCAGCTCGACATCCAGCACAACCGCGCTGCGCAGCGTTTCGAGGTGGAGGTGGAAGGCGCGCACTGCGTGCTCGACTACACGCTCGCGGAAGGCGGCATGGCGATCACCCATACCGAGGTGCCGCCGCCGGCCGGCGGTCGCGGCGTGGCTGGCGAACTGGTGCGCTCGGCGCTGGATTTCGCGCGCGCGAAAGGCTGGAAGGTGGCGCCGCTCTGCTCGTATGCCGGGGCCTGGATGGCACGGCATCCCGACTACGCGGACCTGCGCGCATGAGCGGCGAGGCATCCGGCACCAACGGCGCGTCGAAGCCGCCGCGCTGGCGGCCGTTCCGCTACGTGACGGCGCGGCCGCGGCTCAGCGCCTCGTTCGTGATCTTCGTGATCGCCGGCGCCGTGCTGATCGCGCTGGGCCTGCGCGTGGCCACCGCGATCCTGCTGGGCTTCGACCTGGCCGCGGTGATCTACCTGCTGGCGCTGGCGCGGCTGTTCAACCGGTCCACGCCTACGCACATGCGCCGGCAGGCGAAGGCGCAGGACACCGGGCGCTGGGGCATCCTGTGGAGCGGGGTGGTGTTGTCCGGCGTGGTGCTGGTGGCACTGGGTACCGAACTGCACGCGGCCAAGGGCGGTGGCCTTCCGGCGCTGGGCGTGGGCGCGCTCAGCGTGGTGCTGAGCTGGCTGTTCCTCAACATCATGTTCGCGCTGCACTACGCGCACGGTTTCTACGGCGATTTCGGCGAGAAGCACGCCGGGCTGGAGTTCCCCGACACGCCCAAGCCCGACTACTGGGACTTCGCCTATTTCGCCATCGTGATCGGCATGACCTTCCAGGTCTCCGACGTGCAGATCAGCAGTCGCTACCTGCGCCGCGTGGCGCTGCTGCACAGCGTGATCGCGTTCTTCTTCAACGTGTTCATCATCGCGATCACGGTGAACATCGTGGCGGGGATGGGGTAGGGCCATGGATGGCCCGTGCGCCAGCCAAGCGCATGCGCTTGGCTGGCGGAGCCGAGTCCGGCTGCGCCGGACTCGGCGAGTCGGGAAAGTGCAGGAAGCACTTTCCCGACCATCAGCAAGGCTTCGGCTTGAATGCTCCGGCCTGCTATCGCAGCGAGGGTGCTGCAGGAACTTCCTCAATCGCGGAAATTGTCGAACTGCAGCGGCAGTTCCACCTCGGCCTTGCGCAGCACCGCCATCGCGGCCTGCAGGTCGTCGCGCTTCTTGCCGGTCACGCGCAGCTTGTCGCCGTTGATCTGCGCCTCGACCTTGAGCTTGGCCTCCTTCAGCGTGGCCACCAGCTTTTTCGCGACCGGCTGCTCGATGCCCTGCTTCACGGTGATCTTCTGGCGCGCGCCGGCGAGGTTGGTCTCCACCTCGCCGATGTCCAGCGCGCGCACGTCGATCTTCCGCGAGATCAGCCTGGCGCGCAGGATGTCCAGCATCTGCTGCAGCTGGAAATCGCTGGGTGCGCTCTGGGTGATCACGAAGTCGTCCAGCGCGTATTTCGCGTCCTGACCCTTGAAGTCGAAGCGGTTCGCCAGCTCGCGGTTGGCCTGGTCCACGGCATTGGTCAGTTCGTGCTTGTCGACTTCGGAGATCACGTCGAAGGAGGGCATGGCGGCGACTCGAGGGTGAATGAGGCGGAAAGTGTAAGCGATGCGGCTGGGCGATAATGCCGCGTTCTCAAGCCCGTCATTCCGGCCTGCGCCGGGATGACGAACGATGTGGCGCCCGGCGGGCAGGTGATGGCGTGAAAACGGATGTGCTGATCATTGGTGCCGGTGCCGCAGGCCTGATGTGCGCGATCGCTGCGGGGAAGCGCGGGCGCCGCGTGCTGGTGGTCGATCATGCCAACAAGGTCGGCAAGAAGATCCTGATGTCCGGCGGCGGGCGCTGCAATTTCACCAATCTCGGCGTCACCCCGGCGAATTACCTCAGCGCGAACCCGCACTTCGCCAAGTCCGCGCTGGCGCGCTACACGCCGGCGGACCTCATCGCGCTGGTCGAAAAGCACGGCATCGCGTACCACGAGAAGGAGCTGGGCCAGCTGTTCTGCGACGACTCCTCGAAGCAGATCGTGCGCCTGCTGCTGGACGAATGCGCCGCGGCGGGCGTGCGCGTCGAGACCAGTTGCGGCGTCGAGCGCGTGCGCAAGACGGACGAGGGTTTCAGCGTGCTCACCGCGCACGGCGAAGTGCACGCCGAATCGCTGGTGGTGGCCAGCGGCGGCCTGTCGATCCCCAGCATGGGCGCCAGTGGTTTCGGCTACGAGTTGGCGCGGCAGTTCGGCCATGCGGTGCTGCCCGTGCGCGCCGCGCTGGTGCCGCTGACCCTGAGCGGCAAGCACCAGGAGCATTACGCCGATCTCGCCGGCGTGGCCTTGCCGCTGGCCGAGGCGCGGGTGGGCAAGCGCGCGTTCCGCGCGGGGCTGCTGTTCACCCATCGCGGCCTGAGCGGGCCGGCGATCCTGCAGATCTCCTCGTACTGGCAGCCGGGCGACGAGCTGCGCCTCGATCTCGCACCGGATGCGGAACTGGGCGACTGGCTGCTGGCGCAACGCGCCGCGCGTCCGGCGGCGGAACTGAAGAACGTGCTGGCCGACGCGCTGCCGAAGCGTCTTGGGCAGCGCCTGTGCGAGCTGTGGTTTGAAAGCCGCCCGATGCGCCAGTACCGCGACGCCGAGCTGCGCGAAATCGGCCGGCAGCTGCACGACTGGCCCATCGTCGCGAGCGGCACCGAGGGCTACCGCACCGCCGAGGTGACCCTGGGCGGCGTGGACACCGACGGGCTGTCGTCCAGCACGATGCAGTCGAAGCTCGTGCCCGGCCTGTACTTCATCGGTGAAGTGGTCGACGTCACCGGCTGGCTGGGCGGCTACAACTTCCAGTGGGCCTGGGCCTCGGGGCACGCGGCGGGCGAGGTGGCGTGATGCCGCGACTTCGCGGGAGCTGAACACCCCGGATGTTCCACTGCGGGGAGTGAATCCATATCGGGAGTACGGCGCATGAAAGTTGGCTTTCTCGGTCTTGGCGCGATGGGCGCTGCAATGGCGACGAACCTGCTCAAGTCAGGCCATGAAGTGACCGTGTGGAACCGCTCTCCGGCGGCGGCACAGCCGCTGGCGGCGCTGGGTGCCACGGTGGCGAAAGATGCCGCGGAGGCGGCGCGTGGCGACGCCGTGCTGAGCATGCTGGCGAACGACACGGCGGTGCGGGCGGTGATCTTCGATGGCGGTGTGCTCGATGCGATGGCGCCGGGCACGGTGCATGCGAACCACGCCACGGTGTCGGTGGCGCTGGCAAGGGAACTGGCACAGGCGCATGCCGCGCATGGCGTGGAGTATGTCGCCGCACCGGTGTTCGGCCGGCCGGATGTGGCTGCCGCCGGCAAGCTCAATATCCTTGTTGCGGGCGGGCCGCAGGCGATCGAGCGCGTGCGCCCGCTGCTGGATGCGATGGGCAGCCGCGTATGGCCGCTGGGCGAGGCGCCGGAACGTGCGAACGTGGCGAAGATCGCAGGCAACTTCATGCTGGCGGCGGCGATCGAAAGCATGGCCGAAGCCTCCGCGCTGACCCGCGCGCATGGCATCAGCGCTGCGGACTTCCTGGAAGTGATGACCAGTACGCTGTTCGCCACTCCGGCCTACCAGGGCTACGCGAAACTGATCGCCGCGCAGCGTTTCAAGCCGGCCGGTTTCGCCTTGCCGCTGGGCTACAAGGACGTGGGATTGGCGCTGGCGGCAGGCGAGGCTGCGCGGGTGCCGCTGCCGTTCGCCGGCGTGCTGCGCGACAGCCTGCTGGAAGCGCTGGCTGCAGGCGACGAGGACGTGGATTGGTCGGTGCTGTCGCAGGTGTCTGCGCGGCGCGCGCGCCTTGACGAGCGCGGCTGTTAGTCGCGCAGCAGGCGCAACTGCGCCAGCCAGCGGTCGAGCTGGTTGGCGAAGGCCTGCTTGTCGCGCGCATGGAACGCGGCGTGGCCGCCGGTGTCGACGCCGGCGCCGCGCAGCTCGTCCATGAAATTGCGCATGCCCAAGCGCTGGGCGATGGTGTCGGAAGTGTGCAGCTCACCGCGCGGGTCCAGCGCCAGGGCGCCCTTCTCGATGACCAGCGCGGCCAGCGGGATGTCCTGGGTCACCACCAGATCACCGGCAGCGACGCGGCGTACGATCTCGCCGTCGGCCACGTCGAAGCCGCCGGGCACCTGCACGGCGCGCACGTAGCGCGAGGGCGGGGTACGCAGGTACTGGTTCGCGACCAGGGTCACCATCACCTGTTCGCGTTCGGCGGCGCGGAACAGGATCTCCTTGATCGCCACCGGACAGGCGTCGGCATCGACGAGGATCTGCGCTTCGGCGCTCACGCCGCGTTCCAGTCCAGCGTGCCGTCGATGATGGTGTGGCTGCGGCCGCCGATCCACACCGTGCCGTCCACGATGTGGGCGACGAGCTGGGCGTCATGGCCGATCTCGCGGCCCTGGCTCACGACGTAGCCGCCGGCCAGCGCGCCATGTGGTTCGGCCTGGGCGATGTACGCGGCAATCAGGCCGTTGGCGGCGCCGGAAGCGGGGTCCTCGATGATGCCCACGCCGGCGGGGAAGGCGCGCACCACCAGCTGGTAATCCGGATGTGCGCTGCGCGCGAACGCGCACAGGCCCATGCTGCCGGTGGCGTGGGCCAGCGCGCCGATCGCGCTGTGGTCGGGTTGCCAGGCGCGCAGCGCGGTTTCGCTTCCCACCTCGGCCAGCCACCAGCGGCGGCCGCCGTCGACCAGGGCGGGCGGCAGCGCGCCTGCGCCGATGCCGGCCAGCGCGGCGTCGAGCAGGGGTTGCGCCTCGCGGCCGGTGCGCAGCACCCGTTCGCCGGGCGATTTCAGCAGCAGGCGGCGTTCCGTGCCCGTGCCTTCTACTCGGATCGGCAATACGCCGGCGCCGCATTCCTGCCACAGCAAGCCATCGACGGGCCGGACCAGGCCGCACTCCAGCGCGGCGTGCGCGCTGCCCACGCTGGGATGGCCGGCGAACGGGATTTCCTTGTGCGGCGTGAAGATGCGCACGCGGTAGCTGGCGCCGCTGGTGGCGGGCGGCAGCAGGAACGTGGTCTCGACGAGGTCGGTCCAGCGCGCGAAGCGCTGCATCGCCGCGCCGCTCCAGTGCTCCGTGCCGATCACCACGCCTAGGTGGTTGCCGCCGCCATGTGTGGCGGCAAAGACGTCCAAATGCAGGTAGCGCAACGCGGGCATGACGGCGGGATTCGTGGGGGAGCGCGCATGATAGCCGCCTTGGCGAATTGCGGCGCGGATTCGACAAGCGGCCGCGCTGCCGCCAAGATGCGCCACTTCGTCACCCTGGTGCGGAAACGTTCATGCCGATCACCCTCATCATCCTCGCGGTCACCTGCATCGTCTCGTTCATCGCGTTCAGCAACAGCCGGCTGATGAACGACCTGATCCTGTGGCCGCCGGCGATCAGCCGCCAGCGCGAGTACCACCGGCTGGTGACCTACGGTCTGGTGCATGCGGATTTCGGCCACCTGCTGTTCAACATGATCACGCTGTTCTTCTTCGGGCGCGTGATGGAGGGCTTCTACGCCGGCCAGTTGGGCACGTTCGGCTTCGCGCTGTTCTACCTCGGCGGCCTGGTGGTCTCGATCCTGCCGACCTATCTCAAGAACCGCAGCAACCCGAACTACCGCAGCCTCGGTGCCTCGGGCGCGGTGTCGGCGGTGCTGTTCAGTTACATCCTCCTGGCGCCGTGGCAGCGCATCATCGTGTTCGTGATACCGATGCCGGCGATCGTCTACGCGGTGCTGTACACCGGCTACTCGATCTACATGGATCGGCGCGGGCAGGACAACATCAACCACAGCGCGCACCTGTGGGGCGCGGCCTACGGTGTGCTGTTCACCGTGCTGGTGAACCCGCGGGTGTTGCCGCATTTCCTCGACGCACTGCTGCAGCCGCGATTCTGAGGTCGGGCCGGCGCGAGCATCAGCGCCGGTTCAAGCGGGCAGGCGCAAGCTGGCGCCATCGTCTCCCATGGAGGCCGTGTCATGAAACGCCTGCTCTGCGGTTTCGTTCTCGTCCCACTCGCCGTGCTGCTGTCGGGCTGCTACTACGACCCGGGGTACAGCTACGTGCGGGCAAGCCCGTATGCCGGTCCGGCCTATTACGGCAACGGCGTGGTCTACGGCGACGGCTACTACGCGGCGCCGGGGTGGTACGGGTACGGGTATGACGGCTGGTACGGCTGCTGCTACGCGCCGGGCGTGACGATCGGCGGCGTTTGGTACAGCCGCGGCGGGTATCGCCACTATCGCGGCGGCAACTGGCATGGCAACGGCGGTGGGCACTGGCACGGTAGCAGCAGCGGCCATGGCCGCTGGAGCGGCCATGGCGGTGGCGGCGACCATCGTCACTGAGTCCCATCCCGCCGGCCGCTGCGGCATCATGGCGGCATGACCCGACTGTCGGCGACGCTCCATCGCGATCTGCCCAGGCTCATCGCGTTCGCGGCGATGAGCTGGGTTCTGTGCGCCTGCGGCAGCATTCGCTACTACGCGCAGGCGGCGCACGGGCAGGGCGAGCTGGTGTTCAAGCGGCAGCCCGTGCGCAAGCTGCTCAAGGACCCGGCTACCGACCCGAAACTCGCCGCGCGGCTGTCGCTGGCGCTGGCCGCGCGCGAGTTCGCCAGTCGCGAGCTCGATCTGCCGGACAACCGCAGCTACACCAGCTACGTGGATCTGCACCGGCCCTACGTGGTGTGGAACGTGTTCGCCACGCCGCGCTATTCGGTGGAAGCGGTCCGGCACTGTTTTCCCGTCGCCGGCTGCGTGGCCTACCGCGGCTGGTTCAGCGAGGCCGCCGCCGAGGCCGATGCGGCGCGCATGCAGCGCAAGGGCGACGATGTGTGGGTAGGCGGCGTGCCGGCGTATTCCACGCTGGGCTGGTTCGCCGATCCCATCCTCTCCAGCATGCTGCGCTGGGACGACGACGAGCTGGCCGGCACGATCTTCCACGAACTGGCGCACCAGCTGATCTACGCCAAGGGTGACACCGCGTTCAACGAATCCTTCGCGACGTTCGTGCAGACCGAGGGCCTGCGCGAATGGCGCGCCGCGCGCGCGCTTCCGCCGGACGATGGCCATGCGCAGGCGATGGCCGATGGGTTCACGAAGCTGGTGCTGGAGCTGCGCGAGCGCCTGAAGAAGTTCTACGCCAGCGGCGTGGATGCCGAGGCGATGGAGGCGGGCAAGCAGCGCGAAATCGCCGCGTTCCGTGCGCGTTATGCCGCGTGGCGCGATGCGTACTGGCCAGACGATCACCGCTACGACGCCTGGGTGGCCAAGCCCATCAACAACGCACGCCTGCTGCCGTTCGGCCTGTACGACCAGTGGACGCCTGCGTTCGCCGTGATCTTCCGCGAAAGCGGCGCGCAATGGCCGGCTTTCTACGCACGGGTGCGGGCGCTGGCGCGCGAGTCGAAGGCGAAGCGCGATGCCGCGTTGCAGGTTTTGCTGGGGACGCGGTAGGAGCGCACCCTGTGCACGATGAAGCCTTTCGCGAAGAGCTGCATCGCGCACAGGGTGCGCTCCTACGGTGTGATCGGAACCTTCGCCTTGTGCTTCGCCATGTAGCGCAGGTAGGCCAGCACCGCGTCGAGGTCGGCGTCGGACATTTCCTTCGTCGTGGGGAAGCCCTGCATCTTCGCCTCGGGCCAGCGGTGCAGCGTCTGCGGGTTGCGGATGAAGCCGCGCAGCAGGTCGGCGCGCAGGTATTCGGTGGGGTTCCAGGGGAGGTTGAGGTCCGGCCCCAGCCGGGCGTCGCCCGCGCCATTCATGGTGTGGCAGGCGAAGCAGGTGCGCTTGAACACCGCGTAGCCACGCAGCACCTGCGCATCGGCGCGGGCCTCCGGCACGATGGTCGGGAAGCGCGCGTCGACGTCCGGGATCGCGCGGATCGTGGCCAGTTGGTAGGGCCATTCCTCCGTGGTGACGTGCGCGGCCTGCGGGTCGGTCCACACCAGGTAGAACGGGCCGGCATGCTTGCCGTTGTCGGCGGACGCGGGCCAGGGATGCGTGGAATCTTCCACCGCCAGCCAGGCCTCGGCGCCTTGGCGGTTGAGGATCACCGTGGCTGGAATCTCGGCGGCGAAGCCGTCGGTGGCCACGAACTGCAGATGCTGGTCCGTACGCAGGCCGGGCAGCAGCGCGCGCAGCGGCACGGCGCGGTAGCGCATGGAGCGGCGAAACGCCACGTCGTCCGGGATCGTCACCGTGGTGGCGTCGGTGCGGGCGAGCAGCTGCGCGGTGGTCCAGACTCTCGCGCCGTGGCCGAGGTCGATGCGCAATTCGGCTGCATGGGCGAGCAGGGGCAGGCACAGGCAGAGCAAGCAACAGCGCAGCAGGATCTTCATGACGGTCCCCCAGTGACGCGGCATTGTAATCGCGCACTGCCGTCCCCATATATTGTAAATCCGTGGCGCGTGGCTGGCTGGAAACTGAATCATTTCGTGCGGTTTCCTTGAACTTTCGCCGCAGCGGCTACACTAAGCATCACGTATCGCCGTGAGGCGACAGGAGACGGGGCAGCACATCGCACCGTCGGGGGGTCGGCCCCTCTCTCCCCTCTTGACGCGCCGACCTGACGAATCCCGGTAGCTACTCCCCTGGCTACCGGGATTTTTTATGCCCGCGATTCGCCGGCGGCATGGATAATCGTCGACTTGGCGCCGCGTGCGCCGCTGCCGTGCCGGACGACGGATGATCATCGAATCGCTGCTGGACACCGACCTTTACAAGTTCTCGATGATGCAGGTGGTGCTGCATCACTACCCGGCCGCGCAGGTGGAGTACCGCTTCAAGTGCCGCAATCCCGGCATCGACCTGGCGCCGCACATCGAGGAGATCCGGGCCGAGCTGGAGGCGTTGTGCACGTTGCGCTTCACCGAGGACGAGCTGGACTACGTCCGCCGGATGCGCTTCATCAAGAGCGACTTCGTGGACTTCCTCGGGCTGTTCCAGCTCAACGCGAAGTACGTGACGATCGCGCCGGCGGAGGCGGGCAACGGCGAGATCGAGATCCGCATCCAGGGGCCGTGGCTGCACACCATCCTGTTCGAGGTGCCGCTGCTCGCGATCGTCAACGAGGTGTATTTCCGCAACACGCGGCCCGATCACGACCTCGCCGAAGGGCGGCGTCGGCTGCAGGCGAAGATCGCGCTGCTGCGCGACACGCCGGACTACGAGCAGTGCCGCATCGCCGATTACGGCACGCGCCGGCGTTTCTCGCGCACCTGGCACGAAGAGGTGCTGGTCGCCCTGCGCGACGGGCTTGGCAAGCAGCTCGCCGGCACCAGCAACGTCTGGTACGCGTGGAAGCTGGGCCTTACCCCGCTGGGCACGCTGGCGCACGAGTACCTGCAGGCGCACCAAGCGCTGGGCCCGCGCCTGCGCGATTCGCAGGTGGCGGCGCTGGAGGCTTGGGCGAAGGAGTACCGCGGCGATCTCGGCATCGCGCTGTCCGACGTCTATGGCCTCGACGCCTTCCTGCGCGACTTCGACATGTATTTCTGCAAGCTGTTCGACGGCGCGCGCCACGATTCCGGCGACCCGTTCAATTGGGGCGAACGCATGCTGGCGCACTACCGCGCCCATCGCGTCGACCCGCGCAGCAAGGTGTTGGTGTTCAGCGACGGCCTGGACATCCCCAAGGTGATGCAGCTGTACGAACACTTCCGTGGCCGCTGCCTGCTGGCCTTCGGCGTGGGCACCAACCTCAGCAACGACACCGGCCCCGAACCGCTCAACATCGTGATCAAGATGATCCGCTGCAACGGCCAGCCGGTGGCCAAGCTCAGCGATTCGCCGGGCAAGAACATGTGCGAGGACGCAGCCTACGTGACCTACCTGCGCCAAGTGTTCGGTATACCCGCCACGCAGGGTTGAATCACCCGGCCTGCCGCGCCAGCGCCCAGGCCACGTGCTCGCGCACCACGGGCGAGGGGTGCTCGGCGCGGGCATTCAGCGCCTCGCACGCCGCGGCGGACTTAGGCGCATTGCCCAAGGCCACCGCGATGTTGCGCAGCCAGCCCTCGTAGCCGGTGCGGCGTATCGCCATGCCTTCGGTGCGCTTCAGGAATTCCTCCTCGCTCCACGCGAACAGTTCCACCAGCTTCGCGCCGTCGAGGCGGTGGCGTGGCGCGAAGTCCGGCTCGGCAGCTTCCTGCGCGAACTTGTTCCAGGGGCAGACCAGCTGGCAGTCGTCGCAGCCGAAGATGCGGTTGCCGATCGGCGCGCGCAGTTCCTCGGGAATCGATCCCCTCAGTTCGATGGTGAGGTAGGAGATGCAGCGGCGCGCATCGAGCTTGTATGGCGCGAGGATCGCCTGGGTGGGGCAGATGTCGATGCAGCGGCGGCAGGAGCCGCAGTGCGCGCTGGCGGCTTCGTCCACCGGCAGCGGCAGGTCGGTGTACAGCTCGCCGAGGAAGAAGTACGAGCCGGCGCGGCGGTTGATCAGCACGGTGTGCTTGCCGATCCAGCCCAGCCCCGCGTTGCGCGCCAGCGCCTTTTCCAGCACCGGCGCGGAATCCACGTAGGCGCGGTAGCCGAAGTCGCCCACCACGCCGTGGATGCGCTCGGCCAGCTTCTGCAGGCGGTTGCGCATCAGCTTGTGGTAGTCGCGGCCCAGCGCGTAGCGCGACACGTAGCCGGCCTCGCCGTCGCGGATCACCTCCCAGGCGTTGCGCGTTCCGGGCGGCACGTAGTCCATGCGCACCGAGATCACTCGCTGCGTGCCCGGCTCCAACTCGGCGGGGCGCGCGCGCTTGGCGCCGTGGCGCGCCATGTAGTCCATCTCGCCGTGGTGGCCAGCCGCGAGGTAGGCCTCCAGGTGCCTTTCGTCCTCGCCCAGCGCCACCCCGCTGATGCCGGCGTCGGCGAAGCCCAGTTCGCGCGCCCAACGCTTGATGTCGCGGGCGAGGGCAGCGTAGTCGATGGTGATGCTGGCGGACATGCGGGCATTGTAGGCGGCGCGCGCCCGCGTCGCGGACGTGCGCCGCGCGGCATCGCGCCGCCGGGATGCGACGATATTGACCGTCGAGGGGTGCGTGGTGCGTGCTACATTGCCGTATCGCGCCTTTCCCACGGTCGATTGCGTGTTGCGACACAAGACCAGGCGGCAACCCATCGCGTGGCTGGCATGGCTGGCCATGGCGCTTCTGGTCGTGGCGCCGCTGGTATCGCGTGTCCTGCCCACACCGGCCCCGATGACGCACGCCATGGCGGGCGGGGATTGTGCGCATGGGGCGGTGCACGCCGGCCATCCCTGCAAGCACGCCGGCACGCAGGATCCGACGGATTGCTGCGGCTACTGCGTGCTGCTCGGACAGCAGTCGCTGCTGGCCGCATGCCCGCTTCTTCATTTGCTGCCCGCGGCGCCGCGCGAAGCGGTGGCGGTCGCCTACCGGCCTCCATCGCCCGAACACCGGGGCCACCTCGGGGCCCGCCCGCGCGGGCCTCCGCACCGGGCCTGAGCCCGGCAAACGCCTGCGCCGACCGGCGTCGGGTGGATGCTTTCATTCCCATCCGCGAGTCGCGCACCGGCCCTCGCATGCCACCGCATGCGGCTGCGGCGTCGGCACACGCGATCGCATTCTTGCCAGGTGAACCACGTTGGCGTTCGCCGCCCTTGCCAGATCACGCAGCCATGAACCCCACAGCATCGTCATCTTCCATGCCGGCACCCCGCCGGTCGCCGCCGCGCATCGCGGCTCGTGGCGGAGCCCTCCTGCTGGCAGCGGCCTTCATGCCGCAGCTTGCCCACGCCTGCGCCACGTGCGGATGCACGTTGAGCACGGACGCCGCCACCGGCTATTCGACCGCGAGCGGCTGGCGGATCAATCTCGACTACACCTATATCGACCAGAACCAGCTGCGCCACGGCGGCGGCAAGGCGTCGCCCGGGCAAGTGGTCAACCAGCCGTCCGATCCGTCGCTGGGTGGAGGGGAGATCGAGAAGGGAACCACCAACCGCTACATCAACCTTGGCGCGACCTACCGCTTCAACGCCGATTGGGGCGTGTCGTTCGTGGTGCCGTACGTCATCCGCGACCATGAGACCTACGGCACGCAGCTGGCGCCGTACACGCCGGGGGAGACGTCGCCCGACCAGGTCAGCGGCGCCCACGTGGCCGGTCTCGGCGACGTCAAGCTGATCGGCAGTTACCAGGGCTTCCTGCCCACGCACAATTTCGGCGTCCAGTTCGGCATCAAGCTGCCGACGGGGAACTACGGCGGCCAGACCGACGACGGCACGCTCATCAGTCGGCCCTCCACCTTCCATTCGGGGCCGGGCCTTGGCCAGTCGCTGGACAGCAGCCTGCAGGCGGGTACCGGCAGTACCGACCTCATCGTCGGCGCCTATTACTTCCAGCCCGTGAGCCAGGATTTCGACATGTTCGTGAATGGGCAATTCCAGGCGGCGGTGCGCGAGCGGCTGGACCGGCCCGGCGCCGACTTCCGCCCGG
Organism: Rhodanobacter sp. C06; assembly: GCF_002001105.1. GTDB lineage: Bacteria > Pseudomonadota > Gammaproteobacteria > Xanthomonadales > Rhodanobacteraceae > Rhodanobacter_A. The sequence goes on from NZ_MUNP01000034.1 coordinate 23,363, forward strand.
GCAACCTGGCTTCCGCCAGCTTCGGCCTGCGCTATGAAGCCCATGCGGACTGGGTGCCGCAGCTGCAGGTCAACGTGTTCCACCGCAGCGCCGACCAGGGGGCCTTCGCCGATACGCCCGATACGGCCGGCACGGTGGCTTATCTCAGCCCCGGCATCAGCGCCAGCCTGGGCAGGAACCTGCAGTTCTACGCCTTCGTGCAACTGCCCGTGTACAGCCATCTGCAGGGATACCAGCTGTTTCCGCGCTGGACCGGCACGGTCGGCCTGAGCATGCAGCTGTAGCCGTCCCATGTTCTCCCTGCCATTCCTGCGCCGCCTCGCCCTCGCATGCCTGCTGTGCGCCGGCGGCATGTCGCCGGCCGCTTTCGCAAACGGGCTCCGCGTGGGCCAGTCCGCGCCGGACATCACGCTGGACACGCTGGACGGCCAGCACGTCTCCCTGCACGCCCTCCGCGGCAAGACGGTCATCCTCACGTTCTGGGCGACCTGGTGCGGCCCTTGTCGCGAAGAGCTGCCGATGTTGTCGCGATACGCGCGGGAGCATGCGCGCGACGGCCTCGTCGTGCTCGGGTTCAGTCTCGATACGCCGGACACGCTGGCGCAGGTGCGCCAGGTCGCGGCCACGCTGGATTTTCCGACAGGGCTGCTTGGCGATCCCCATGTCGACGGCTATGGGCGCATCTGGCGCCTGCCCGTGAGTTTCGTGGTGGATCGCCACGGACTGCTCGTGCACGATGGCTGGAAAGACCGGCAGCCGGCCTTGACGCGCGAGCGGCTTGATCAGGTCGTCACGCCGTTGCTGGATGCCCCGCGGCATTGAGCGGGGCGTGGCGGCAAGGTGACCATGCCTTCGCGGCCATCGAGGGTCGACGCAGCTGCCTATAATCGCCGCATGCCGCCATCCTCCCACCGCCACGAGCTCTACACCGTTGCCCAGGTGCGTGCGATGGATCGTCGCGCGATCGAGGTGCTGGGCGTGCCAGGGTTCGAGTTGATGCGCCGTGCGGCCTGGGCGGCGTTGTCCAGCCTGCGCCGGCACTGGCCACAGGCGCGGCGCATCGCGGTGCATTGCGGACCGGGCAACAACGGCGGTGACGGTTTCCTGCTGGCGGCGCTGGCGCGCGAAGCCGGCTTGCACGTGGACGTGCTGGCGCTTGGTGAGGCGTCTTCGGGCGATGCCGCGCTTGCCCGGCAGGCATGGACGAATGCCGGCGGCGGCGTGCAACTGTGGCAAGCGGGCGATACGTTGCCCGAAGCAGACGTGCATGTCGACGCGCTGTACGGCACCGGCCTGCGCCGTGCGCCGGAGCCGCCGGTCGCGGTGCTGATCGAGGCGATCAACGCCAGCGGCGTGCCGACGCTGGCGCTGGATGTGCCTTCGGGGCTGGATGCCGACACCGGCCACGTGCCGGGTGCAGCGATCCGTGCTGCGGTCACGACGAGTTTCATCGCCGCCAAGCGCGGGCTGCACACTGGTCGCGCGGCAGCATTCGTCGGCGTGCCGGAACTGGACGCGCTGGGCCTGCCCGAGTCGTTATGGCAGGGCGAGCCGCCGGACGCGCAACTGCTGATCGCCACGAAGTTGCCGCCGCGTGCGCGCGACGCGCACAAGGGCGCCAACGGCCATGTGCTGGCGATCGGCGGCGAGCACGGCATGGGCGGCGCGATCCGCCTGTGCGGCGAGGCCGCGTTGCGCGCGGGTGCCGGTCTGGTCAGCGTGGCCACGCGCAGCGAACACATCTTCGCCCTGAACGCGGCGCGGCCGGAATTGATGGCGCACGGGGTGGACGGCCCGCAGGCGCTGGAGCCGCTGCTGGCGCGCGCCAGCGTGCTCGCACTCGGCCCCGGCCTCGGGCAAAGCGCGTGGAGCCACGCGCTATGGCTCACCGCGCTGGACGGCGGCAAGCCGCTGGTGCTCGACGCCGACGGACTCAACCTGCTGGCGCGCGAGCCGCGCCGCTTCGCGCAGCCGACCGTGCTCACGCCGCATCCCGGCGAGGCGGCGCGCCTGCTCGGCGGCACCGTGGCCGACGTCGAGGCCGATCGCTACGCCGCGGCGCGCCTGCTGGCGGGACGCTACGACGCGGTGGTGGTGCTGAAAGGGAGCGGCAGCCTGATCGCCGATCCGGATGGACGTCTGGACGTCTGTCCGTGGGGCAACCCGGGCATGGCCACGGGCGGCATGGGCGACCTGCTCACCGGTGTCATCGCGGCGCTGCTGGCGCAGGGCTGCGACGCGCCACAGGCGGCCCGCCTCGGCACGGGCTTGCACGCACGCGCCGGCGATCGCGCCGCGCGGCAGGGCGAGCGCGGCCTGCTCGCCGGCGATCTGCTGGCATCGCTGCGCGCACTGGGCAACGGACTCGACGATGACTGAACACGTTTGGCGACTGGCCGACGAGGCCGCCACCCTCGCGTTGGGGCGCCGCTTTGCCATGGCGCTGGACGGCGGCGGCATGGTGATCTACCTGCACGGCGAGCTGGGCGCGGGCAAGACCACCTTCGCCCGCGCGCTGCTGGGCGCGCTCGAGGTGGGCGAGCGCATCAAGAGCCCCACCTACAGCCTGATCGAGGGCTACGAGGCGCAGGGGCGGCCGGCTTGGCACCTGGACCTGTACCGCATCGCCGATCCGGGCGAGCTGGAGTGGCTGGGCCTGGATGCGTTGTCCGATCCGGCTGCGCTGGTGCTCGTGGAATGGCCCGAGCGCGGTCGCGGCGCCTTGCCCGCACCTGATCTCACCCTGCATCTGGCGTATGTCGATGGTGGCCGGCAGGCGCGGTTGCAGGCGCAGACCGGGCGTGGGCGTGACCTGCAGCAGCGCCTGCGCTGAGCCTTCACGGCAAGTCACTGTTTTTACCCGAAAAATGCTCGTGGCCTGGTGAGGGCCCGATGCTCTCGTGTGTACGCAGCAAACGCCACTTGCGATCCATAGCTAGATGCAGGCTGACGAATGATCTGCAGGTTATGGATATTCAAGGGAAAACTTCTTGCAATCCGCGGATGCCTGCGATTCAATGCGCCTCATGCGGGGATACCTGAACAGCTTGGGTGGGGTGCTTGTCGTCGCGCTGGCGTCTGCGCTGGCGCCAAGCGGCGTGCACGCGGCCGACGTGACGGCGGCGCGCGTCTGGGCCGACGCCAGCCATACCCGGCTGGTGTTCGACCTCGATGGCAAGCCGGATTACCGCATCGATCGTCGGAACGACCAGGTGGTGGTGGACTTCGCGCGCGGCAAGCTCGCGGCGGGCTACACCGATCCCGCCGCGCAAGGCCTGTACCGCGGCATGAGCCAGGGCCGGCAGGGCGAGCGCCTGCAGCTCACCGCGAAGATGAGCGCCGGCAGCCAGGTGCGCAGCTTCGTGCTCCCGCCGAGCCAAGGCGACCACTACCGGCTGGTGCTGGACCTGCTGCCGGGCAGCGGGGCGGACAAGAGCGCCGCAACGCCGGTCGTCGCCGCGAAGCCGGCCACGGCGCCGGTCGCTGCGCCGCCGCTCACCGTCGCTACGGTGGGCGGGCGCCATGGCGGCAAGACCGTGGGCATGAGCCGCCAGATCACCCAGCAGGCTGCTGCGCTGCTGGACGGTCAGCGCAAGGTGGTCGTGTGCATCGATGCCGGCCATGGCGGCAAGGATCCGGGTTCGCACGGTCCGGACGGCACGCTGGAGAAGAACGTCACCCTCGCGGTGGCGCGCGACCTCGCGGCGCAGATCAACAAGCAGCCTGGCATGCAGGCCATCCTCACCCGCGACGGTGATTACTTCATTCCGCTGGCACGCCGCTACCAGATCGCGCGCGAGCACGACGCCGACCTGTTCGTCTCCATCCACGCCGACGCCTTCACCAGCGGCGACGCGCGCGGTTCCTCGGTGTGGGTGTTGTCCTCGCGCGGCAAGAGTTCGGTGGCGGCGCGCATGCTGGCCGACCGCGAAAACAGTTCCGACCTGATCGGCGGCGTGTCGCTGGACGACAAGAGCGACGGCCTCGCCAAGGTGTTGCTGGACATGCAGCAGGGCTGGGCCGTGCAGGCCAGCGACACGGTGGCCGGCAACGTGCTGAAGGCGCTGGGCGAGCTCGGTCCCACCCACCGCGGCTACGTGGAGCGCGCGAACTTCGTGGTGCTGCGTTCGCCCGACGTGCCCTCGATCCTGGTCGAGACCGCCTTCATCAGCAATCCGACCGAGGAGCGCAAGCTGCGCGATCCCGGCCACCAGAAGGCGCTGGCCGAAGCGGTGATGAGCGGCGTCAAGAGCTACTTCGAATCCACGCCGCCGCCGGGCACCTGGTTCGCGGCGCAGGCCGCGCGCCGCAACGGCACCGAGCTGGCCTCGGCCCGGACGGGCCAGCCGGCGCCCACGACCGCGCTGGCCGACGACACGCCGGCCAGCGCCGACGCCAACGTGCGCGACCTGCATCGCGTGGGCGAGGGCGAGAGCCTGCGCAGCATCGCGCGCCAGTACGGCATCAGCATCGGCGCACTGAAGAGTGCGAACCACATCGACAGCAACGTGGTGCGCACCGGCACCGTGCTGGCGATACCCGCCGGCTGATCGCCGCCGCGCGGCGAGGCGACCGGCGCAACTGCTAAAGTTCGCGGATGCCCGTCATCCGTCCGCTACCCCCCGAACTCATCAACCAGATCGCCGCCGGCGAGGTGATCGAACGCCCCTCGTCCGTGGTCAAGGAACTGGTGGAGAACAGCCTCGACGCCGGCGCCGCGCGCATCGAGGTGGACATCGAGCAGGGCGGCGCGCGGTTGATCCGCGTGCGCGACGACGGCGGCGGCATCGCGCCCGACGAGCTGCCGCTGGCGGTGGCCTCGCACGCCACCAGCAAGATCGGCAGCTTCGACGACCTCGAACACGTGGCCAGCATGGGCTTCCGCGGCGAGGCGCTGGCGTCGGTGTCCTCGGTGGCGCGCTTCGCGCTCACCTCGCGCCAGCGCGATGCCGAGGCCGCGTTCCGCATCGAGGTGGACGGCGGCAAGCTGCAGGCCGCGCGCCCCGCGCAGCATCCGCCGGGCACCAGCGTGGAAGTGCGTGACCTGTTCTACAACGTGCCCGCGCGCAAGAAGTTCATGCGCGCCGAGCGCACCGAGTTCGCGCACATCGATGACCTTTTGAAGTCGCTGGCGCTGGCGCGCGGCTCGGTGGAGTTCCGGCTCAGCCACAACGGCAAGCCGGTGCGCATCTGGAAGGCCGCACGCGACGCGCAGGCGCAACTGGCGCGCGTGGCCGAGGTGCTGGGCGAGGATTTCCCCGCGCAGAGCCTGCGTGTAGACCACGCCGCCGCGGGCATGCGCCTGTCCGGTTGGGTGGGCCTGCCGACTGCCTCGCGCAGCCAGGCCGACCAGCAGTATTTCTACGTCAACGGTCGGCTGGTGCGCGACCGCGTGGTGGCGCATGCGGTGCGCCAGGCTTATGCCGACGTGCTGTTCCACGGTCGCCATCCCGTCTTCGCGCTGTACCTCGAACTCGACCCGGCCGGCGTGGACGTCAACGTGCACCCGGCCAAGCACGAAGTGCGCTTCCGCGAGCAGCGGCTGGTGCATGATTTCCTGTTCCGCACCTTGCATGAGGCGCTGGCGCAGACGCGCGCGGGGCAGGTGGAGTCGCATGCGCAGGCCGACGATGGCCGATTGCACATGAGCACCGCGGGCGCCGTGCATGCATCCGCGCCGGGCCTGCCGGCGGTCGCAGGCACTGCCGCGTGGCCCGTTCGTGCCGACCAGAGCCGGCTCGCGCTGGGCGTGCGCGACGAGCCGCTGGCGGACTACGCCGCGCTGCTGGGCGAGCCGCCGCGCATGGCCGCCGTCGCCGCGCCGATGCCGGCCGCCGAAGAAGGCGAGGCGCCGCCGCTGGGTTATGCGATCGCCCAGCTCAAGAGCATCTACATCCTCGCCGAGAATGCGCAGGGCTTGGTGCTGGTGGACATGCACGCCGCGCACGAGCGCATCACCTACGAGAAGCTGAAATCCGGACGCACCTTGAGCAACCTGCGTTCGCAGCTGCTGTTGGTGCCGCTGAACCTCGCGGTGAGCGCGAAGGAGGCGGCCGCCGCCGAGGAACACGCCGAGGCGCTGGCCGACTGGGGCCTGGAGCTGTCGCGCAGCGGCCCGTCCGGCGTGGTGGTACGGCGCATCCCGGCCCTGCTCGAAGGCGCCGATGTGGCCCAGCTCACCCGCGACGTGCTGGCGGAACTCGCCCAGCACGGCAGCTCGCGCCGGTTGCAGGAGTTGGAGAACGAGCTGCTCTCGACGATGGCCTGCCATGGTTCGGTGCGTGCGGGACGGCGCCTCACGATTCCCGAGATGAACGCGTTGCTGCGCGAGATGGAAGCCACCGAGCGCTCCGGCCAGTGCAACCACGGGCGGCCCACGTGGACGCAGTTGAGCCTGTCGGAACTGGACAGACTGTTCATGCGGGGGCGTTAGGATACTGCTCGTCATCCCAGCGAAGGCTGGACAAGCGCTTCGCGCGCAGAACACCCGAAGGGCGGCCCCGGAGGGCGGCCCCGAAGGGGCGAGCGAAGCGAGTCATCCAGCGCCTTTGCTGTGGTGTTGCAAGCAAAGGCGCTGGATTCCGGATATCGCTTCGCGATTTCGGTATGACGAGCAAGGCGCTTGTTCATTCGATATTTGGCCGTCCATACTCGGCCCTTCCATTGCCGCGGATCGTCCCCATGTCGCGAGTCGCCGCTTTCCTGTTCGCCCTGATTTCCGGAGTCGCCGCCGTGTCTGCCGCCGAAACCCCGACCTACACCCACGAGATCGAGCAGTGGCGCGCCACCCGCGTGGCGAAGCTCACCGCGCCGGACGGTTGGCTCAGCCTGATCGGTCTGGAATGGCTGCACGAAGGCGCGAACCGCGTGGGCAGCGCGGCCGACAACGACATCGTGCTGAAGGCTGGCCCGGCACACCTGGGCACGGTGACGCTGGCGGCGGATGGTACGTTGCGCATCGCGCTGGACAAGGACAGCGGCGCCACCGTCGACGGCAAGCTCGTCGCCGAAGCCGTGCTGGTGGACGACATGCATGTCGTCGACGGTGCCGCGCCCACCGCGGTGCACTTCGGCAACGCGAGCTTCTACGTGATCGATCGCGACAACCGCAGGGCGCTGCGCGTGAAGGACGGCGATGCGGAAGCGCGCCGCGATTTCGTCGGCATCGACTACTTCCCGATCGACCCGTCCTGGCGCATCGAGGCCGACTGGGTGCCGTTCGTGCCCGCGCATGACCTGGAAATAGGCACCGCCATCGGCACCATCGACAAGGTAAGCGTGCCCGGCAAGGCGGTGTTCCAGCGCGACGGCCACACGTTCGAGCTGCTGCCCTACCAGGAGGAGCCGGGCGGCGAACTGTTCTTCGTGCTGGCCGACCAGACCTCGGGCAAGCAGACCTACGGCGCTGCGCGTTTCCTCTATGCGGCGCTGCCTGCCGGTGGCCTGGCCAAGCCGGGCAAGCTGGTGCTGGATTTCAACAAGGCCTACAACCCGCCGTGCGCGTTCACGCCGTTCGCCACCTGTCCGTTGGCGCCGCCGGAGAATCGGCTCGATATCGCGGTGACGGCGGGCGAGAAAAAGTACGCCAGCGGGCACTGATCGCTGCGTCTCGCAGCGGCCAGGATCAAGCACGAGGATCGCTGCGTCTCGCAGCGATCAAAATCAAGCACGAGTCCGTGGGTCGGGATTCATCCCGACTGCCTTGGATATGTCGGGCTGAAGCCCGACCTACGTCTGGCAATCGCGCGACACAGGGAGCGGTCAGGCACCCTTGAACGCCGCCTTGCGCTTCTCCAGGAACGCGCCGGTGCCTTCGCGCATGTCTTCGGTGGAGAACATCAGCGCAAAGCCTTGCGTCTCGAATTCCAGGCCTTGGTCCAGCGAAGCCTCGCCGCCTTGCAGTACCGCGTCGAGGATGCCGGCAGCGGCCAGCGGCGCCGCGGCGGCGAGCTGGTCGGCCAGTGCGGCCACCGTCTCGTCCAGCGCCTCGGGCGCCACCACGCGGTTGACGATGCCGAGTTCATGCGCGCGCTGCGCGTTGATGGTCGCGCCGGTGAGGCACAGTTCCAGCGCTGCGCTGCGGCCGGCGAGGCGCAGCAGGCGCTGGGTGCCGCCGAAGCCGGGGATCAGGCCGAGGTTGATCTCGGGCTGACCGAACTTCGCCTTCTCGCTGGCCACGCGCAGGTGGCAGGCCATCGCCAGTTCCATGCCGCCGCCCAGCGCGAAGCCCGGGATGCGCGCGATCACCGGCTTGCCGAGGCGTTCGATGCTCGTCATCAGGCGCTGGCCGGCGCGCGAGAAACCCTGCGCCTGCACCGGCGTGTAGCCGTTCATCTCGGCGATGTCGGCACCGGCCACGAAGGCCTTCTCGCCCGCGCCGGTCAGCACCACCGTGCGCACGGCATCGTCCTGTGAGGCCTGGGCGAAGGCGATCGTCAGCTCGTTGAGCGTGTCGCGGTTCAGCGCGTTGAGCTTGTCGGGGCGGTTCACCGTGATGGTGCGCACCGCGCCGCGGTTGGCGATCTCGAGGTTGCGATAGGCCATGCTGGAAACTCCGACTATCTCGAAACGCGCATGGTAACAGCGGGAACCTTTGCCGCCCCCGGGTTTCTCATGCCACGGACGCTGCACGCGGTACACGAAACGCTTACGATGGGGCGTCCCGGAGCGGCCGCGGCGTGCGGCGAGGCGAGATGGAGAACGGCATGACACGACTGCGTTGGCTGCTGCCCTGCCTGTTGCTGGTCGGCGCGGCCCATGCGCAGACCCGTCCGCCGCCGGCTCCGGTGAAGTTGGACAAGGGCAAGCTCTCCTACGCGATCGGCTACCAGATCGGCAGCCAGTTCGTCGATGGCCGCAACCAGGCCGGCATCCCGGAGATCGACATCGCCACCCTGCAGAAGGCGATCCAGGACGCCTACAACAAGCGCCCGCCCACGGTGTCAATGCAGGCGATGCACCAGCAGCTGAACGCGTTCAACCAGCAACTGCGCACCGACGCGCAAGCCGAGTTCGCGCAGCTCGCGGAAGCGAACGCGCGCAAGAGCGCCGCATTCATGGCGCGCAACGCCAAGCAGCCCGGCGTGACCCAGTTGCCTTCCGGCATCCAGTATTCGGTGATGAAGAAGGGCGATGGCACGGTCCATCCCACGGTCACCAGCACGGTGGTGGTGAACTACCGCGGCATGCTGGTGGACGGTACCGAGTTCGATAGCACCTGGGCGCACGGCGCGCCGGTGAGCTTCACCGTGGACCGGGTGATCCCGGGCTGGCGCGACGTGATCCCGCGCATGCGCGTGGGCGATCGCTGGAAGGTGGTGATCCCGCCACAGCTGGCTTACGGCAAGGAAGGCGCGCTGCCGCGCATCGGCCCCAACGAGGCGCTGGTGTTCGAGATCGAGCTGCTGGCGATCAAGCCGCCGGCGCCGGAGCAGGACTCGCGCTGAGCACGCGCGACCCTGCTGCAATGAGTCTGTTCGATATCCCCGCAGGCCATGCGGGGATGTCGAACAGACTCTAGAATGGCAGGGATGTCGAACGAACCTCCCTCCGCACCGTCATCCCCGGCCACGCCTTGCATCGGCACCTGCCGGCTGGACTCCAAGGGCTACTGCATCGGTTGCCGCCGCACGATCGAGGAGATCGGTCGCTGGCGTGGCATGAGCGAGGCGGAGCGCTTGCGCGTGATGCGCGAGGTGTTGCCCACGCGCGTTCCATCATGATCGACGAGCTGCTGCAGGCCTTGCGGCCGCTGTCCGCGCCGCCCATTACGCCGGGCTGGAACCACGCCGACATCACCGAGCTGCTGGGCAGCACGCAGCGCCGCCCGGCGGCAGTGCTGCTGGGGCTGCGTGAGGGCGTGCAGCCGCGGCTGGTGTTCACCGTGCGCACCGACCACCTGCAATCGCATGCGGGGCAGGTGGCGTTTCCCGGCGGCGGCATGGACCCCGGCGACATCGACGCGCTGGCCACCGCGCTGCGCGAGAGCGAGGAAGAGATCGGCCTCGACCGCACGCTGGTGACGCCGCTGGGCTACCTCGACAACTTCGAGACGATCAGCGGCTACCGCGTCACCCCGGTGGTGGCGCGCATCGCCGCGAACGCGCAATTGCGCGCCGCGCCGGCGGAAGTGGCCGAGGTGTTCGAGGTGCCGCTGGCGTTCTTCCTTGAACCCGCCAACTTGCGCCGTTATGTCATGGAATACCGCGGCCACCAGCGCGACATGGTCGAATTCGTGCACGGCGGGCACCGCATCTGGGGCGCCACCGCGGCGATCCTGCTGAACCTGCTGAAGAGGATGGGACGCGCATGAAGAGCACGCTGATCTCCGCAACCGAGCTGGCGCCGCTGTCGCCGCAGGACGTGCTGATCGTCGACTGCCGCAAGGACCTGGCCGATCCGGCGAAGGGGCGGCGCGATTACCTCGCCGGCCATATTCCGGGCGCGGTCTACGCGGAGCTGGATACCGACCTCTCCGACCTGTCGCGCCAAGCCGAGGGGCTGGGCCGGCATCCGCTGCCGTCCGCGGCCGCATTCTCGGCCGTGCTGGGCCGCTGGGGTTGGCGACCCGGTTTGCAGGTGGTGTGCCACGACGCCGGCAACGGTGCGCTGGCTGCCGCACGACTGTGGTGGTTGCTGCGTTTCGCCGGCCAGCCTGCCGTGGCGGTGCTCGACGGCGGTTACGCCGCGTGGCAGGCGGCGGGCCTGCCGTCGGAAACCATCGCGCCGCAGCGCGTACCCACGTCGGTTGCGGTGCAGTTCGACTCAGCCCAGGTCGTGCTCGACCATGCCGCGCTGCACGCCGTGCCCGCGCCGTTGCTCATCGACGCCCGCGCGGCCCCGCGCTATCGCGGCGACACCGAGCCGCTCGACCCCGTCGCCGGCCATGTGCCGGGCGCGCGGAACCGCCCGTTCGCCGACAACCTTGCCGCCGACGGCCGCTTCAAGAGCGCGCTGGAGCTGAAGCGCGACTTCCTTGCCGTGCTCGGCGCGCGCGCGCCATCCGCGGTGGTGCACATGTGCGGCTCCGGCGTCACCGCCTGCCACAACCTGCTGGCGATGGAACACGCCGGCCTCGCCGGCTCGCGCCTGTACGCGCCGTCGTGGAGCGGCTGGGTCAGCGATCGCGCGCGGCCGGTGGCGACGGGCGAAGAATGAACGCCGCGTTTCCCGGCATGGGCCGCGAGCGCGGCAGTATCGGCTGATCGCGGGAACGCCAGCCCACGGAATACGCGGATGACCACACCTACCCGATCGAGCGGCATCCGCATCGTCGGCTTCGAGCCGCGTTGGCGCGGGGCGTTTGCCACGCTCAACATCGAATGGCTGGAGCACTGGTTCGTGGTCGAGGCCTACGACCGCGTAGTGCTTGGCGATCCCGAGAAATACATCCTTGCGAATGGTGGCCGCATCCTGTTCGCCATCGACGAGGCGGAACGCGCACTCGGCACCGTCGCGTTGAAGCACGAAGGCGATGGCGTGTACGAACTCACCAAGATGGCGGTGTCGCCCGAAGCGCGCGGTCGCGGCATCGGTCGCCTGCTGATGGCCGCGGCACTGGACCTGTATCGCACGCTGGATGCGCGCGAGCTGTTCCTTGAGTCCAGCAGCCTGCTCGCGCCCGCGCTGGCGCTGTATGAAAGCGTCGGCTTCCGGCACCATCCCGCGCCGCGCGCGGGATCGCACTACGCACGGGCGGATGTGCACATGGTCTGGGAGCCTTGATCGCGCTCAGCCCTTGCTCTTGAGCCGCGCCACCAGCGCCTGCAAGGTGGCCTGCGTCTGCGGGTGGAAATAGCCGTCGAGGAAGTCGTCCAGTGGCAGCGCCTCCACGTCGGCGAAGGTGGCGACGAGATCGGCGCGGGCGAGGCGGCGGGTGGCGAGCATGGCATGCGAGGGCAGCGCGAGCAGGTCGCCCATCCAGCGCAGCGCGCGCGTCGTCACCTGGTCGATGCCGGTGGTCTCGTCGACGAAGCCGCAGGCCAGCGCTTCCTGCGCGTCGGTCATCGCGCCGGCGACCAGCAGGCGTTCGGCACGGTAGGCGCCCACCACGCGGCGCAGCGCGAGCTGGATGCAGTCGGGCACGCTGAGGCCCACCTGCACCTCGTTGAGGCCGATCTTGTACGGCCCCTGCGCCATCACGCGGTAGTCGCACATCAGCGCCAGCACGGCGCCGCCGGCGGGGCTGTGACCGGTGATCGCGGCGGCCAGCGGCACCGGCGAGCAGGCCAGTGCGGCGGCGGTGGCGAAGAACTCGCGCCAGTAGGCACGCGCGCCGGCGCGATCCATCTGCAGTACCGCAGGCACGTCGACGCCGGCGGAGAACATGCCGGGCACGCCGGACAGCACGATGCCGCGCGCGCCGCCGGCGAACGCGCCGTCCAGCGCGCTGCGCAGCATGCGCAGCAGTTCCAGGTTCAGCGCGTTGACCGGTGGCCGCGCCAACTGGATCTCGGCGATGGCGTCGTGCTGGATGACTTCGAGCATGGGGTGGCTCCTGACGGTGATGCAGTCTGACACTGCTTGTCTGCTCGTCATTCCTGCGCCGGCAGGAATCCAGTGTCTTGGCGCGTTCTGTGCGGAATCACTGGACCCCGGCCTTCGCCGGGGTGACGAGGTTTCGAGTTTCGCTTCGCGTGTGGATCACGGCTGCGGATGCTGGTCCGCGGTCCAGCTGTAGTGCACGGCGTAGTCCAGCACGGCCTTGCCGCGAGCGGGCACGCTCACGCGGAACTCCAGCGTGTCGGTGGTCTGCCGGCTGGGCTTCTGGCTGGACGAGGCCAGCTTCCATTCGCGCCAGCGGTTGGGGTGTTCGCGCACGGTGACGGTGCGCGCGCCGTCGCCGGCATTGGTGAGCGTGATGCGGAAGGCTTCGTCCAGCGTGCGGCCGGCCTGGTCGACGTGGAAGTCGGTGCGCTCGCGCCGGGCACGCAGGTCGAAGGCCTGGCCCAGCGCGATGGTGGCGTCGCCGCCCTTGGGCGTGTCCTCGATGCGGCCCTCGCCGATGAATTGCGGCGTGCCGTGGCTGTCCTGCGCGAGCACGCGCAGGTAGCCGGCAGGCAGGCTGTCGAACGCGGTGAGTTTCAACGTGCTGACGATGTTGCCGTTGCTGCCGCCGCCGTTGAAGTCGCGGCCCAGCATCGGCTGCGGCGGCTGCCAGCTGCCGCCGTTCTCGGCCAGGTTGGTGCGCTCGCAGGCCAGCGTGCGCGTGGCATACAGCGGTACCTGGCTGACGCTGCCGTCGGGCAGGTTCACCGCTGCGGGCAGGGTGTAGCTGCGGTAGTTGTCCATCTGCGCCTGCTCGGGCATGGGCGCGGCGGCTGCAAAGGCCTTGGCCTGCAGCATCATCGGGCGTGGCGCCGAGGCCTTGGCGAAGTTCGGTTCGCCCGCGATCAGGGTGAGTTTCGCGTCGCGCCAGTCGCGGCCGCTGCGGTTGGCGATGCTGGCGCGCGATTCGAACTGCATGCGGCAGGCGTCGCCGGGTTGCAGCGTGGCCACGTAGGCGGCGCGCCAGCCGAGGCCGCTGGTGGGGTAGCTGAGCACGGCTGCGGTGTTGCCGCCGCGCGCGGCATCGACGCGCAGGCGCAGGCTGGAACCGGTGGGGAAGTCGCCGCTGTCGACGCGCACGCCGGCGTACTGGCGAATCCAGCTGGTGCCGGCGCCGCCGACTATCATCAGACCGTCGTTGCCGGCGCGCAGCAGCGTACCGCTGGCGATGGCCTGGCCGCTGTCGCCCAACACGGTGACTTCGCGGCCGAGCAGGCCGGTCAGTGCGGCGCTGCCGCCCTGGCCCAGCAGCAGGCGCTGCGAGACCACCTTGGCGCCGCCATCGGGAAAGCCCAGCGCCAGCGCCTCGGCATCGAGGTGGTCGGGCAGGTCGCCCAAGGTGATGTCCTGCAAGCCGGGCTTGAGCGCGAGCGCACGCTGTTCGCGCACCACCGCGTAGCCGTCGTCGACGTTGCCGTCGCCGCTGCTGGCGTACAGCGCGGCGCTGTCGCTGCGGTACAGCGTGATGTCGGCGCCGTTCGCCGTGGGCGTCGCCGCGTGGACCGGCGCGGCGAAAGCCAGGCCGCCGACGCAGGCGAGCGCAAGGGCGGAGAGGACGGGCTGGTTCATGGCAGGGATCCTTGCATGGCTGGAATTTTCCGTAGGAGCGCGCCCTGTGCGCGAATGTTTTTGCTCCGATCAGCAGCAAAGCCATCGCGCACAGGGTGCGCTCCCATGTGCTTCGTTCAACGCCGTTGCGTGGCGGCGCCGTAGTGCAGGGTGTCGGAGATCTCTGCGGTGGCCTTGCACAGCGCCTCGACGGTGCGCTGGCGCGTCTGCGCCGAGGCGCGCTGCTCGATGAACGGCACGGTGAGCGCGCACACGGCATGGCTGTGGTGGAGCACCGGGGCGGAGAGGTCGGTGACCGCATCCACCACGTGGCTGCGCGCGCAGGCATAGCCCTGGCTGCGCACCTGCGCCAGCTGGCGGACCAGCTTCTTGCGGTCGAGGTCGGGCTCCTGGGCGGCGATCAGGTCCAACCAGTGCTCGCGCACCTGTTCGTCCTGGAAGGCCAGCAGCACGTGGCCCGAGGTGGCCTGGGACATCGGCCGGCGATGGCCGATGCGCACCACCAGGGCGATCTCGCCCGGCGGATCGGCGCGGGCGATCACCACGATCTGGTCGCGCGAAGGCACCACCAGGTGGCAGGCCTGCTCGGTGGTCTCGGCGAGCCGGTGCATCACCGGCAGGGCGGCCTCGATCGCGCTCTTCACCGGCGGCTGCTCCATCGCCAGGCGGAACAGCCGCGGCGTGATGCAGTAGCCGCCGTCGCCTTCGGCGCGGGCGAGGTAGTCGCGCTCCTCCAGCACCTGCAGCATGCGGAAGATCTCGCCGCGCGAGCGGCCGACGCCTTCGGAAATCTCCACGATGCTGAGCGGCTGGTGCGCGCTGGCCAGCAGTTCGAGGATGTCCAGGCCCTTGTCGAGCGCGGGCGCGCGGTATTTGGGTGCGGGTTTCGTCATGGTTCCCTAGCTTGCCGCATGCCGCGGATGTCGTCATGTGGAACACGGCATGTTGCGGCGCGTCTTGTTATGCTGGTGAATAACTGTTTCATATTTGCACGTCGGCGCGAAGCCCGTGCGGGCACGCATCGCCGGACGCCAGCGCCATGCAACGGGAGAGAGGGGTGGATGTGCAAGTGATGACGGAGTCCCCGGCAACACCTATTGCCACCGCGCCGCAAGGCGTCCGCCGCTGGCTGCCGCTGTTCCTGATCGTCGGCCTGTTCTTCCTGTGGGGCGGCGCGAACAACCTCAATGACGTGCTGATCGCGCAGTTCAAGCTGGCTTTCGTGCTGGACGATTTCCAGGCGGGCCTGGTGCAGAGCGCGTTCTACCTCGGCTATTTCCTGGTGGCGATGCCGGCGGCGATGTTCATGCGCCGCTACGGCTACAAGGAGGCGGTGGTGGTGGGACTGGTGCTGTACGGCGCGGGCGCGCTGCTGTTCTGGCCGGCGGCGCAGCTGCGCACTTACGGGCTGTTTCTGTTCGCGCTGTTCGTGATCGCCACCGGGCTGGCCTTTCTGGAAACCTCGGCGAATCCGCTGATGACCGTGCTGGGGCCGCGCGAAGGCGCGGCGCGCCGGCTCAACTTCGCGCAGGCATTCAACCCGCTGGGCTCGATCGCCGGCGTGCTGATCGGCAAGCATTTCATCCTCGCGGGCGCGGAACACACGCCGCAGCAACTGACCGCGATGACGGCCGCCGAGCGCGACGCGTACTTCACCACGGCGACGCATGCGGTGCAGTGGCCGTACCTGTGCATCGGCCTGGTGGTGCTGGCCTGGGCCGTGCTGGTGCTCGTGATGCGCTTCCCCGCAGTGGCCGCGCCGCACAAGCTGACCACGCGCGCCATCGGGCACGACGGCGCGCTGGTCCGGCTGCTGCGCGACCGCGGCTTCACCGGCGCGATGGCGGCGCAATTCTTCTACGTGGGGGCGCAAGTCGGGGTATGGAGCTACACCATACGCTACGTGCAATCGAGCATGCCCGGCACCTCGGCGCACGCGGCGGCGAACTTCATCCTCGCCGCGCTGGTGTGTTTCATGGCGGGTCGCTTCGTGGGCACGGCGCTGATGAAATACCTGGCGCCGGTGCGCCTGCTGCTGGCATTCGCCGCGATCAACGTGGTGCTCACGCTGTACGCGCTGCTCTGGCCCGGCCTGAGCGGCGCCTGCGCGCTGGTGGCCTGCAGCTTCTTCATGTCGGTGATGTACCCGACGATCTTCGCGCTTGGCGTGGAAGGCATGGACGACGACGAGCGCAAGCTCGGCTCGGCCCTGCTGGTGATGACCATCATCGGCGGCGCGGTGCTCACCGCGGCGATGGGCGCGGTGTCCGACTTCGCCGGCATCGCGCGCGCGCTCGGCGTGCCGGCGCTGAGCTTCGCGGTGGTGGCGTGGTTCGCGTGGCGACAACTGAAGCATGCGCGCGTGGAGGAACGTTGATGCCGCGGCTCTACTACGCGCTCGATCTGCACGACGACACGGTGGCGATCGCCGAGTACGAGAACTGGCACCGGCCAGACGTGATTTGGCCGGAAATCATCGCCTCGATCCGCGCCGCCGGCATCGAGGACATGGAGATCTTCCGCAGCGGCAACCGGCTGGTGATGATGATGCAGGTGTCCGACGACTACGACGCCGCCGGCAAGCAGGTTGCGGACGCGGCCAACCCGCGCGTGCAAGAGTGGGAGCAGCTGATGGATCGCTACCAGCAGCGTCTGCCGTGGGCGAAGCCGGGCGAGAAATGGGTGGCGATGCGCGGAATTTTTTCGCTGCGCGACGCGCTGGCGGCGGGTGTAGTCAACCCGCCGAGGGGGTGAAGGCTGCGGGTTCCCCGAACCCTCTCCCCAACCCCTCTCCCGGAGGGAGAGGGCTTGAATCAGCGCCAGGCTGCGCCGAGCGGGTACGCGTATTCCTGCAGCGAGGCGTCCTTCATCTGCGCGGAGAAGCCCGGCGCGAGCGGGGCGAGGTAGCGCCCATCGCGCACTACCACCGGATCGACGAAGTGCTCGTGCAGGTGGTCGACGAATTCGATCGCGCGATCCTCCTTCTGGCCGCTGATCGCCACGAAGTCGGCCATCGCCAGGTGCTGCACCAGTTCGCACAGGCCCACGCCGCCGGCGTGCGGGAACACGCGCACGTCGAACTTGGCGGCCAGCAGCAGGATCGCCAGGTTTTCGTTGACGCCGCCTACGCGGGCCGCGTCGATCTGCACCAGGTCCACCGCGCCGGCCTGGAACAGCTGCTTGAACATCACGCGGTTGTGGGTGTGCTCGCCCGTGGAGACCGGCATCGGCGCCACCGCGCGACGGATCGCCGCGTGGCCGAGGATGTCGTCGGGGCTGGTGGGCTCCTCGATCCAGGCGATGTCGAATGCGATGAGCTGCTTCAGCCACGCGATGGCGTCGGGCACGTCCCAGCGCTGGTTCGCGTCGATCGCTATGGCGATGTCGGGGCCGACAGTTTCGCGCGCGAGGCGGCAGCGCCGCACGTCGTCCGCCACGTCCAGGCCCACCTTGAGCTTGATCGTGCGGAAGCCGTCGGCGACCGCCTCGCGCGCGAGCCGCTGCATCTTCTCGTCGCCGTAGCCCAGCCAGCCGGGCGAGGTGGTGTAGGCAGGGTAGCCCTCGGCCAGCAGTTGCTCGATGCGCTGCTGTCGGTGCGGCACGGCGTCGCGCAGCAGGGTCAGCGCTTCTTCCGGCGTGAGCGCGTCGCTCAGATAACGGAAATCGATGGCAGCGACGATCTCCTCCGGCGACAGCTCCGCGATGTAACGCCACAGCGGTTTGCCTTTGATGCGTGCGGCGAGATCCCAGGCGGCGTTGACCACCGCGCCGATCGCCATGTGCATCACGCCCTTCTCGGGGCCGAGCCAGCGCAGCTGCGAATCGCCGGTGAGGCGGCGGGCGAACCCGCCGAGGTCGTTGACGATGGACTCGACGGAGAGGCCGACGACATGCTCGGCCAGTGCATCCAGCGCGGCTTTCTGCACGTCGTTGCCGCGGCCGATGGTGAACACGAAGCCGTGGCCCGCCAGCCCGGGCTGGTCGCTGCGGAGGGTGACACAGGCGGCCGAGTAGTCCGGGTCGGGGTTCATCGCGTCCGAGCCGTCCAGCTCGCGCGAAGTGGGGAAGCGCACGTCGAGCGTGTCCAGCGCCACGATGCGCGCGGCGCGGGCGTCGGGGGCGGAGGCCGCGTGGTTCATGCCGACACCGCGGCGGCGTAGGCGACGGTGCGCTGGCGCTGCCGGCCCAGGCCATCGATGCCCAGCTCCACCACGTCGCCGGGGCGCAGGTACACCGGTGGCTTCTGGCCCAGGCCCACGCCTGCCGGCGTGCCGGTGCTGATGATGTCGCCGGGCTGCAGGGTCATGTAGCGGCTGATGTAGCTCACCAGCTCGGCCACGCCGAAGATCATGTTGCGGGTGTTGCCGTTCTGGTAGCGGTGGCCGTTGACCTCCAGCCACAGCGCCAGATTCTGCGGGTCGGGCAGTTCGTCGGCGGTGAGCAGCCACGGGCCGATCGGGCCGAAGGTGTCGCAGCTCTTGCCCTTCACCCACTGGCCGCCGTGTTCGAGCTGGAAGGCGCGCTCGGACAGATCGTTCACCACCAGGTAGCCCGCGACATGCGTGAGCGCGTCTTCGACGCGCACGTGGCGTGCGGTGTCGCCGATCACCACGCCAAGCTCCACTTCCCAGTCGGTCTTGACCGAATCCTTCGGGATGATGACGTCATCGTTCGCGCCCATGATGGTGTTGGTGGCCTTCATGAACAGGATGGGCTGCTCGGGCGGCTGCGCGCCGGTCTCGGCGGCGTGGTCGGTGTAGTTGAGGCCCACGCAGATCATCTTGCCGGTGTGCGCCACCGGCGCGCCGTAGCGCGGCGTGCCGGCGATTTCCGGCAGGGTGGCGGGATCGAGCGCCGCGAGTCGCTTGTGGCCATCGCGCACGAGCGCGCCGGCGTCGATGTCGCCAACGTGGGCGGAGAGGTCGCGCAGCTTGCCCTGCGCGTCGATCAGGCCGGGCCGCTCCTGGCCGGGGGCGCCGTAACGGACGAGTTTCATGGTGGTGTGCTCGGTTGAACGTGTTTCAGTTGGACCAGCCGCCGTCCACGACGTGGACGGTGCCGGTGGTGAAGGAGGATTCGTCGGCGGCGAGATACAGCGCCAGCGCGGCGATCTCTTCCGGCGTGCCGAGGCGACCCATCGGCTGGCGGTCGGTGAAGCTCTTCCACACGGCTTCCTCGTCGCCGCCCAGCGCGCGCACGCGCTGGCCCAGCGAGGGCGTCTTCACCGTGCCGGGACAGATCGCGTTGCAGCGCACGCCGCGCGCCACGAAGTCGGCGGCGATGGAGCGGGTGAGGCCGATCACCGCGGCCTTGGTCGTGCCGTAGGCGAAGCGGTTCGGCACGCCCTTGATGCTCGACGCCACCGAGGACATGTTGATGATGCTGCCGCGGCCGCGCTCCAGCATCGCCGGCAGCACCGCGCGGCACAGCCAGTACATGCCGTCCACGTTGATGCGGAACGAGCGTTGCCAGGCGTCGTCGTCGGTGTCGAGGATGGTGCCGGCGTGCACGTAGCCCGCGCAGTTGAACAGCACGTCGAATGGCGCGTTGCCGTCGACCAGTGCGCGGATGTCCTCGGCGCGGGTGACGTCCAGCCGCTGCGTGCTGATCGAGGCGTGTTCCTGCGCGAGGCTGGCCAGCGCCGCTGCGTCGATGTCGGTAGCCAGCACCGTGGCGCCTTCGCGGGCGAAGGCGAGCGCGGTGGCGCGGCCGATGCCGGCGCCGGCGGCGGTGACGAGGGCATGCTTGCCCGGCAGTCGGCCATTCATGCGCGTGGCCTCTGGGCGGTGGAGTGGTTCATGGGATGGCTCCGGCGGAAGCGGGGAAGTCGGGTGCGCGGCGCGGGCGGTAGAACGCCAGCGCGTTGCGGCTGAAGATGCGGTCCAGCGCGTGGGGGGCGTGCCGTTGCGCGAGCGCGCGGGCGAGCTCCAGCCAGTGCGCGTAGCTGTCGCGCAGCGTGAGTACCGGCCAGTCGCTGCCCCAGATCAGCCGCGCGGGACCGAAGCAGGCGAACAGGTGGTCGACGTATGGATCGAGCGTGCTGGGCGGCGTGCCGGGCGCGAGCTCGGTGAGCAGGCCGGAGAACTTGCAGCAGACCTTGGGCAACGCGGCCAGCTCGCTGATCGGCGCGGCCCAGTCGTCGTAGCGACCGTGCGCGATGTCCGGCTTGCCGGCGTGATCGAGCACCACGCGCAGCTCGCGTTCGCGCCGCAGCCGCTGTCGCAGCGCCGGCAGTTGCGGCGGCCGCACCAGCGCGTCGAAGGCGAGGTCCAGTTCCTGCAGGCACGCGAACGCCGGGTCGAGCGCGGGGCGCGCCAGCCAGCCGGGATCGGGATGATCCTGCGCCATCGGCCGCATGCCCAGCAGCAGGCCGTCGCCGTCGCGCGCCAGCGCGCGGATGCGCGCGGCCGCGTCGGGCGCCTCGAAATCCACCCAGCCCACCACGCCGAGGATGCCGCGGTCGGCCTGGGCCAGTTCGAACAGGTAGCGCGTTTCCGCCTCGCTCGCCGCCGCCTGCACCAGCACGCTGCCGGCCACGCCGGCGACACTGCGCTGCGGCTGCAGGTCGGCGGGCAGGAAGTCGCGCTGCAGCGCGGCGTCGGCCTCGCGCAGCCACGCGTAGTCGCCGCGATCCACGCGCCAGTAGTGCTGGTGGGCGTCGATCAGGTTCATGGCGTAGGCGTGTTGGCGTCGAGCAGGCCAGCGTTGCGCAGTTCGTTCCACAGTGTTGGCGGCAAGGGCGTGTGCATGCGCTGCACGGCGCTGTCGACTTCCGCCGACGAACGCAGGCCGCACACCACGGTGGCGACGGCGGGATGCGCCAGCGGAAACTGCAGCGCGGCGGTCCCGACCGTGACGCCGAACCGCTCGCAAAGGTCGTAGTAGCGTTGCGCCCGCGCGCGGGTCGCGGCATCGGCCGGGGCATAGTTGTAGGTAGCGCCGGGCGCGTCGTCGGCCCCCAGCAGGCCGGAGTTGTAGGGGCCGGCCGCCATCACGGCGACGTTCCGCTGCACGGCCTGTGTCATCAGCTGCGCGCTGTCGCGCTGCTCGAACAAGGTGTAGCGGCCGGCCAGCATGATGACGTCGAGTGGAAACTCCGGCATCACCTGCAGGCACACGTCCTGCTCGTTGACGCCCAGGCCGATCGCGCCGCACACGCCTTCGCTGCGCAGCTCGGCCATGGCGGGCAGGGTCTCGTCCAGCACCTGGCGCAGGATGGCCGGGTGGCGCGCGCCGTGGGTCAACGCGCCGATGTCGTGCAGCAGCAGGATCTCGACATGGTCGGTGGCCAGCCGGCGCAGGCTGGATTCCACCGAGCGCAGGATGCCTTCACGGCTGTAGTCGAACACGGCGCGGTGGCCACTCACCGCGAAGCCGTCGTCCGCGGCCGGCTGGCTGGCGTCGGCGTCCAGCAACAGCCTGCCCACCTTGGTCGACAGGCTGTAGTCGCTGCGCGGGATGCCTGCCAGCGCCGCGCCGAGACGGGATTCGCTGAGGCCATAGCCGTAGTAGGGCGCGGTGTCGAAGTGGCGGATGCCCGATCGCCACGCGTGCTGCACGGCAGCGAGGGCATCGTCTTCCGCCACGCCGGCATAGAGGTTGCCGATCGGCGCGCCGCCGAAGGACAGCGGCGGCAGCCGGCGGCTCACCAGCGCCGGTGTCCCCGCGGGACGGGGCGGCTCGGCTTCTGCGCTGGCATGCGTCATGTCTTCACCCTGCGCTGCGTGGTGCCGTCGTCTGCCTGGCCGGACGCCGGGATCGGGTTGCGTATTCGTGCGCGGTGTCGCGCATCGAACCTTGCGTGCTAGTGTGCACGTATGAAACGATGATTTACAAGTGAGCAAATTGCCGCCGCCCTGGAGGCCAGGCGGGGGCAAGCCATCGGGATAATCCCGATTCTCGATCGCCGCCATGCGCCGGATTGTGTCCATGGCCGCGGGTTTCGTCCGAACGACGTGGGGAAGCATTGATGTCGAAGATCCTTGTGCGGTGCCTGTTGGGCCTGTCCATCCTGCTGCCGGCCCTGGGCATGGCGGCCGGCATTTCCATCATTCCCCAACCGCGACAGCTGCAGCTGGAGCAGGGCAGTTACCGGCTCGATGCGCACACCCGCGTGGCGGCGCCGAAGGACGCCCGAGGCCGCGAGATCGCCGCCTTCCTGCGCGAGGCGATCCGTGCGCAGACCGGCATCGCGGTGCGAGAAGGGGATGCCGCGCACGGCATCGAGCTGAAGCTCGATCCGGCGGTGCAGGGCGCCGAAGCCTATCGGCTCGCGGTGACGCCGAAGCGCATCACGGTCAGCGCCGCGACCGACAAGGGCCTGTTCTGGGGTGTGCAGACGCTGCGCCAGCTGCTGCCGCTGGAACACGCCGCGCAGGTGACGGTGCCCGCGGTGACCATCGAGGACGCGCCGGCCTACGCCTGGCGTGGCGTGATGCTCGATGTCGCCCGGCACTTCTACCCGGTGAGCTTCATCGAGAAACAGCTCGACCTCTTGAGCTACTACAAGATCAACACCTTCCACTGGCACCTCACCGACGACCAGGGGTGGCGCATCGAGATCAAGCGTTACCCGAAACTCACCAGTGTCGGCGCGTGGCGCACCGAGGCGGACGGCACGCGCTACGGCGGTTTCTACACCCAGGCGCAGATCCGCGAAGTGGTGAACTACGCGCGCGAGCGCAACATCACCGTGATCCCCGAGATCGAGATGCCGGGACACAGCGTGGCCGCGATCGCGGCCTATCCCGAGCTTTCGTGCAGCAAGCAACCGGCGACCGTGCCCACCACCTGGGGCGTGTTCAAGAACATCGACTGCGTGGGCGACGAAGGCACCTTCACCTTCCTGCAGAACGTGCTGGACGAGGTGCTGCCGCTGTTCCCGTCGAAGTACGTGCACATCGGCGGCGACGAGGTGCCGAAGGACGACTGGCACGACTGCGCCTCCTGCCAGGCGCTGATGCACAAGCTGGGGCTGAAGGACGAGGAAGGCCTGCAGAGCTACTTCATCCAGCACATCCAGAAGTACCTGGAGGGCAAGGGCAAGACCATGATCGGCTGGGACGAGATCCTCGAAGGCGGCGCCAGCAAGAACGCCGTCGTCGAGGTCTGGCGCGGCGACGACGAGGCGCGCAAGGCGCTCGAGAACGGCAATCGCGTGATCGTGGCCGGGCCGTTCTACCTCGACTCGCCGCTGCTCAAGCTCACCGTGCAGAACGTGTTCCGCACCGACATCACCGGCGCCGCGCCGACGCCGTACACCGAGGCCAAGCCGGAGAATGCCGCCATCATCGCGGCGCACCGCGCACAGATCCTGGGCGCCGAGGCGCCATTGTGGAGTGAGCGCGCGAACCCGTACAACGCCGAGTCCAAGCTGTACCCGCGCGCGCTCGCCTTCGCCGAGAACCTGTGGCGCGGCAATGCGCACGACGACGCAGCCTGGGCGGACTTCCACCAGCGTCTTGAGGCGCAGTACCCGCGGCTGGATGCATGGCACGTGGCCTACGGTCCGGAGGATCGCGCGGTGGTGCAGTACGCGATCACGGTGGATGCCAAGGGCGGCTGGCAGCTGCACGCGCAGCGCGGCTTTGACGACCTGGTGAACCATTACACGCTGGACGGCAGCACGCCGAGCGCGAAGTCGCCGTCGTTCACCGACTCGGTGGTGGTGCCGCATGCCGGCACGCTGCAGGTGGTGCCGTTCCGCAAGGGGCTGCGCTACGACAATCCGACCAGCTTCACCTTGGTGGACAACCTCGCCACCGGCAAGCCGCTCAGCCTCGCCCAGCCGCCTTCGCCGAAGTACGCGCCCGCCAGCGCGCTGACCGACGGCGTGCTGGGCAGCGGCGATTTCCGCGACGGGCAGTGGGTCGGCTGGAACGACCACGACATCGACGCCAGCATCGACCTGCAGAAGTCCACGACTATCCACTCGATCGCCGTGAATTTCCTGCAGGACACCGGCTCGCGCATCCTGGCGCCGCGGCAGGTGAGCTTCCAGGTCTCCGGCGACGGGCAGCACTGGACCGCGCTGCAGACCGAGCAGCCGCAGGCCGACGTGATGAGCGCGCGGCCGGCGGAGTTCCATCTCGTGTTCAAGGCGAGCAAGCCGTTGAGCGCACGCTATGTCCGTGTCACCGCGAGCCGTTACGCAAACGTACCGGCCGGCTTCCCGGACGGTGCCGCCAACACCTGGTTGTTCGCGGACGAGATCCTGGTGAAGTAACGCCGCGCGACGCGCGATGGATCAGATTGATCCAAGCGCGCGGCGATCGCCTCCGGCAGACTGGTGCGAAACCGGCTGACGGAGGCGAGCGGGTATGTCGACAGCATCAGGCATCAGCATCGCGCCGGCCCGCTTCCCCGCGGACGGCGCGGTGGTGCGCGAGCTGTTCGCGGAATACGCGGAAAGCCTCGGCATCGATCTCTCCTTCCAGGGGTTCGCGTCAGAGCTGGCGCAACTGCCCGGCAAGTACGCACCGCCGCTGGGCGACATCCTGCTCGCCCGCGACGCCGCGGGCTCGGTCCTGGGTTGCGTGGCATTGCGGCCCACGATGCTGCCGGGCACGGCCGAGATGAAACGCCTGTACCTGCGCCCCGCCGCGCGCGGTCAGGCGCTGGGGCGCCGGTTGGCGGAAGCGATCCTCGTGCGCGCTCGCGAGGCGGGCCATGCGCGCGTGGTGCTGGACACGCTGGCCACGATGCATGCCGCACGGCGGCTGTATGTGGAGCTGGGTTTCCAGCCCATGCCGGCGTACTACGACAACCCGTTACCCGGCACGCTGTACATGGCGCTGGAGCTGGCTTGAAGCTTACGCCGCTGCCGACCAGCCACTGCGGAAGACCGCTGGCGTCATCCCGCAGGTGCGGACGAATTCGCGATTGAGATGCGCCTGGTCATAGAAGCCCGCAGCCAGCGCAGCTTCCACCACGGGGACCTGGCGGCGCAGCAGCGTCTTGGCCTGCTGCATGGCGAGCAGCACGTGGAAGTTGTGCAGGCTGCTGCCGGTTTCGCGGCGGAAGGTGCGCGACAGGTGACCCTCGGACACGGCGCAGCCTCGCGCGACCGCGGTGACATCGGTGCGCAACGAGGGGCGTTGCGCCAGCAACGTGGCGGCTCGTGCGGCCAGCATGGCGGTTTCGCGAGCAGCTGTGCGAGACGCGGGCACGAAGCGCGAGACGAAGGCCCAGCCCTGCCGATCCAGCGGTTCGAAACGATGGACTACGCCAGCCGGCACGATCAGCGTGTCGCCGGCGGCGACATCACGGAAGCCGTGGGGCAGACGCAGGCGCGCACGGCCGGCAAGCACCTGGACGAGTTCATCGCCGGCGTGGAAATGAGGACGGAAACGCCAGGCGTGGCGTTTGCCCGCGATGGTCTCGACCGGCTCCCCCGTGTCGTGGTCGACCGCAAATGCGGTGCGGACAAGGGCGGAGCGGTCGCGCATGGCCGATGGCCTAGCCGACCGCGTCGCGGATCGCTGCCGGCAGCACCACCGGTTTGCCGGTGGCCGGATCCATCCACACCATCACCACGTGGCCGTCGCAGTACAGGGTGTCGGCGTCGGCGGCATCCACCAGGCGGTGGGCGATGGTCATCGAGCTGTTGCCGATGCGTTCGCAGTAGAGCTGCACGTGCAGTTGTGCCGGCCATTCGATGGGGCGGCGGTAGTTGAGCTGCACGGCGGCCATCACCGGCATGCTGTGTTCGTCGAACCACGGGCCGGGCACGTGGCTCAGCCACTGCAACCGCGCCTCCTCCAGGTAGGTGAGGTAGTTCGAGTTGTTGACGTGGTTGAAGGCGTCGAGGTCGCGCCAGCGTGCGGCGATATCCGCCGTGAACAGCGGCTTCGGCGCGGTCGGCGCTGCATCGGCGGCGACTGGCGCGGCGGCGGATTCGGCTTTCTTGCCGCGGCGGGCGGGTTTGGGCGATTCGCTGGCGGTCTTGCTCATGAGGATTTCTTCTTTCCGCGCATCGGCTTGTGCTTGTCGGCCGAGGCGATGTGCTTGAGGGTGTTCTTTGTCCGCTTCGCGGCGATGGACTTGGCGGGCTTGAGGTGCGGCGCGAGGAAGTGGCCGGTATGCGAGCCGGGCGTGGCGGCCACGGTTTCCGGCGTGCCGGCAACCAGGATGCGGCCGCCGCCGGCGCCGCCCTCGGGGCCGAGGTCGACGATCCAGTCGGCGGTCTTGATCACGTCGAGGTTGTGCTCGATCACCACCACGGTGTTGCCCTGGTCGACCAGCTGGTGCAGCACATCGAGCAGTTGCTCGATGTCGTGGAAATGCAGGCCGGTGGTGGGCTCGTCGAGGATGTACAGCGTGTGGCCGGTGTCGCGCTTGCTGAGTTCCTTGGACAACTTCACGCGTTGCGCCTCGCCGCCGGACAGCGTGGTCGCGCTCTGGCCGAGCTTGATGTAGTCCAGGCCCACCGCGCGCAGGGTATCCAACTTGCGCGCGATGGTGGGCACGTTCTCGAACAGCTTGAGCGCATCCTCCACCGTCATGTCGAGCACGTTGGCGATGGTGTGGCCCTTGTAGTGGATCTCCAGCGTCTCGCGGTTGTAGCGCTTGCCATGGCAGGAATCACAGGGCACGTAGACGTCGGGCAGGAAGTGCATCTCCACCTTGATCATGCCGTCGCCTTCGCAGGCCTCGCAGCGGCCACCGCGCACGTTGAAGCTGAAGCGGCCCGGCTCGTAGCCGCGCGCGCGCGCCTCGGGTACCTGGGCGAACAGCTCGCGCAGCGGGGTGAACAGGCCAGTGTAGGTGGCCGGGTTGGAGCGCGGCGTGCGGCCGATCGGCGACTGGTCGATGTCCACCACCTTGTCGAACAGCTGCAGGCCTTCCACCGACTTGAACGGCGCGGGCTGCGTGCCGGCGCCGTTGAGCTCGGCGGCGGCGAGGCGGAACAAGGTGTCGTTGACCAGCGTCGACTTGCCCGAGCCGGACACGCCGGTGACGCAGGTGAACAGGCCGGCGGGAACCGCCAGGTCCACGCTCTTCAGGTTGTTGCCGTTGGCGCCGCGCAGGTGCAGCCAGTACGCGTCATCGTTGGGCTGGCGACGCTGCTTCGGCACCTCGATGGCGCGCTCGCCGGAAAGGAACTGGCCCGTGACGGAGCGCTTGGAGGCGAGGATGTCCTTCACCGTGCCCTGCGCGACGACTTCGCCGCCGTGCACGCCGGCACCGGGGCCGATGTCGAGCACGTGGTCGGCCATGCGGATGGCGTCCTCGTCGTGCTCGACCACGATCACCGTGTTGCCGAGGTCGCGCAGGCGGGTGAGCGTGCCGAGCAGACGCTCGTTGTCGCGTTGGTGCAGGCCGATCGAGGGTTCGTCCAGCACGTACATCACGCCGACCAGGCCGGCGCCGATCTGCGAGGCGAGGCGGATGCGCTGTGCCTCGCCGCCGGAGAGTGAATCGGCCTGGCGGTCCAGCGTGAGGTAGTTGAGGCCAACGTCGTTGAGGAAGGTCAGCCGCTCGCGGATCTCCTTGACGATCTTCGCCGCGATCTCGCCGCGCCAGCCGGTGAGCGTCAGGTCCGCGAAGAACGCCAGCGCGTCGTCGATGGAGCGGTTGGTGAGCGCGGGCAGCGCGTGGTCGGCCACGAACACGTTGCGCGCCGAGCGGTTCAGGCGCTGGCCCTCGCACTCGGGGCAGGGATGGTCGCTGATGTACTTCGCCAGTTCCTCGCGCACCGCACCGGATTCGGTTTCCTTGTAGCGCCGTTCGAGGTTCGGCAGGATGCCTTCGAACGCGTGCTCGCGGGTGACCCGGCCGCCGCGCTCGGTGAGGTAGCGGAACGCGATCTTCTGCTTGCCGCTGCCATGCAGGATCGCCTGCTGGGTGGCCTTGGGCAGATCCTGCCAGTGGGTGTCCACGTCGAAGCCGTAGTGCGCGGCCAGCGACTGCAGCATCTGGAAGTAGTGCGGGTTGCGCCGGTCCCAGCCGCGGATCGCACCGCCGGACAGCGGCAGTTCCGGATGGCCGACCACGCGCGCGGGATCGAACACCTGGGTCACGCCCAGGCCGTCGCAGCTGGGGCAGGCGCCGACCGGCGAGTTGAACGAGAACAGCCGCGGCTCCAGCTCGGGCAGCGAGTAGTCGCACACCGGGCAGGAGTAGCGCGAGGAGTACAGCTGCTCTTTCGCGGACGGATCGTCCATGTCGGCGAGGATCACCAGCCCGTCGCCCAGCCGCAGCGCGGTCTCGAAGGATTCGGCGAGGCGCTGCTTGATGTCCTCGCGCGGGCGGAAGCGGTCGATCACCGCCTCGATCGTGTGCTTGATGCGCAAGCCCAGTGGTGGCACGGCGTCGAGGTCGAACACGGTGCCGTCCACGCGGGCGCGCACGAAGCCTTGCGCACGCAGCTGGTCGAACACCTGGACGTGCTCGCCCTTGCGCTCGCGGATCACCGGGGCGAGCAGCATGTAGCGCTTCTCGGGGTCGAGCGCGAGGGTGGCGTCCACCATCTGGCTCACCGTCTGCGCTTCCAGCGGGATGCCGTGGTCGGGGCAGCGCGGAGTGCCCACGCGGGCGTACAACAGGCGCAGGTAGTCGTACACCTCGGTGATCGTGCCCACGGTGGAGCGCGGATTGTGCGAGGTGGACTTCTGCTCGATCGAGATCGCCGGCGACAGGCCTTCGATGTGGTCGACGTCGGGCTTCTCCATCATCGACAGGAACTGCCGCGCGTAGGCCGACAGCGACTCCACGTAACGCCGCTGCCCTTCGGCGTAGATGGTGTCGAAGGCCAGCGAGGACTTGCCCGAGCCGGACAGGCCGGTGATCACGATCAGCCGGTCGCGCGGCAGGTCGAGATCGATGTTCTTGAGGTTGTGCGTGCGTGCACCGCGGATGCGGATGGTGTCCATGGCGCTCGGATATGGGGGGAGCCCATTACTATACCAAGCCGTTCAGTACGTCTGCTTACTTGCCAGGAGGTGACCCGGAGACGTTGAGGCGCGCCGGGATTCCGGCTTGGCATGGTCAGTAATTGACCAGCGCTTCGGGAGGTCGTTATAATCCGCGGTTCGTCAGTCCCTGTCCGGGACATGGCGATACCCAAGAGAATAACGACAGAAGGGCATTCCCATGAGTTACGCAGTCATCAAGACCGGTGGCAAGCAGTACCGTGTGCAGCAGGGCGACGTGCTGCGCGTGGAGCTGTTGACCGCCGATGAAGGCGCCACCGTGAGCTTCGACCAGGTGTTGCTGGTCGGTTCCGGCGAGTCGGTCACCGTCGGTGCGCCGATCGTGGACGGCGCCACCGTCAGCGCCATCGTGCGCAAGCACGGCCGCGCCGACAAGATCCGCATCATCAAATTCCGCCGCCGCAAGCATTACAAGCGTCAGCAGGGTCATCGTCAGCATTTCACCGAAATCGAGATCACGGGCATCAACGCCTGAGCAACTGGAGCATTGAGTCATGGCACATAAAAAAGGCGTAGGTTCCAGCCGCAACGGTCGCGATTCGAACCCGAAGTATCTCGGCGTGAAGATCTACGGTGGCCAGGCGATCGAGGCCGGCAACATCATCGTGCGCCAGCGCGGCACCCAGTTCCACCCGGGCGCCGGCGTGGGTCTCGGCCGCGACCACACCTTGTTTGCCCTGGTGGACGGCAAGGTGGAGTTCAAGGTTCGTGGCGAGAACAACCGCCGCTTCGTCAGCGTCGTGAAGGCCTGACCTTCAGCGTAGCTGCAGCGAAAGCCCCGCTTCGGCGGGGCTTTTGTTTTCTGGAGGGAACAGCGCAGGGAATGGGGAATCGCAAGAGCGGTTCCCGGCGATTCGCTGCCGTGCGTCGGCATGTGCCACTAGACTGACCGCCGCGCCCGCTTTGTCTGTTTCCCATTCCCTATTCTCGATTCCCGGCTCCACACCCATGAAATTCGTCGACGAAGCAATCATCAAGGTCCAGGCCGGCGACGGCGGCAACGGCTGCGCGAGCTTCCGCCGCGAGAAGTTCATCCCGTTCGGCGGGCCGAACGGAGGTGACGGCGGCAGCGGCGGCTCGGTGTGGCTGGTGGCCGACGAGGGCATCAACACCTTGGTCGATTTCCGCCACCAGCGCAGCTACAAGGCGGAGCGCGGCGAGAACGGCAGGGGCAGCGACATGTATGGCAAGGGTGGCGAGGACACCACGATCCGCGTGCCGGTGGGCACCATGATCACCAACGTCGATACCGACGAGACGATCGGCGACCTCACCGCGCACGGCCAGCGCCTGCTGGTGGCACAGGGCGGCAAGGGCGGTCTTGGCAACATCCATTTCAAGAGCTCGGTGAACCGCGCGCCGCGCCAGTTCACCAACGGCACGCCGGGCGAATCGCGCGAGCTGAAGCTGGAGCTGCGCCTGCTCGCCGACGTGGGCCTGCTCGGCTTCCCGAATGCGGGCAAGTCCACCTTCATCCGCGCGGTGTCCGCGGCCACGCCGCGCGTGGCGGATTACCCGTTCACCACCTTGCATCCGAACCTCGGCGTGGTCAGCCTGGGCACCGACCAGAGCTTCGTGATCGCCGACATCCCCGGGCTGATCGAGGGCGCCGCCGACGGCGCCGGGCTGGGCATCCAGTTCCTGCGCCACGTGTCGCGCACCAGCCTGCTGCTGCACCTGGTCGACATCGCGCCGGTCGACGACACCGACCCTGTGGAGCAGGTGCGCACGATCGAGCACGAATTGGCGAAGTTCAACCCCGAGTTGCTGGAGCGGCCGCGCTGGCTGGTGCTGAACAAGTCCGATGCGCTGCCCGAGGATGAGCGCCAGCGCGTGGCGGCAGACATCGTGCGGCGCCTCGACTGGAAGGCACCTTGGTTCCTCGTCTCCGCCTTGGCCCGGGACAACACCATGGCGGTTTGCCAGCAGGTGCAACGTTTCTTCGAGGCGCAGCGTGCGGAGCGCGCCGAACAGCGTGCCGACCTCGCGCCCGGCGACGTGCGTTTGCGCGGCGAGCCGCAGGAGCGGTCGTAGGAGCGGCTTCAGCCGCGATTCCCTGTCATCGCCTCGGTCGCGGCTGAAGCCGCTCCTACACGCTTCTGTGCAGGATCAGCTCCAGCACCGCCTTGCTGCCGAAGAAGGCCAGCAGCAGCACGGCCATGCCGGTCAGGCACAGGTTCACCGCGCTGCGTCCGCGCCAGCCGTGCTTCCAGCGGCCCCACAGCAGGGTGCCGAAGATCAGCCAGGCGATCACGCTGAGCACCGTGGTGTGGATCAGGTGCTGGGCGCGGATGTTCTGGATGAACAGCGCGCCGCTCAGCAGGGTCAGCGTGAGCAGGGCGAAGCCGGCGCCGATCAGGCGGAACAGCAGCGACTCGGTCTGCACCAGTGGCGGCAGCGCTTTCATCACGCGCGCCGGCCGGTGCGCGCGCAACGCGCGCTCCTGCACCGCCAGCAGCACCGCTACCACGGCGGCGATCGACAGCAGGCTGTAGCCGAGCAGGGCGATCGCCACATGCAGGCTGATCTGCCAATCCAGCGGATTCGGCGTGGTGGGCGGGGCCAGGAAGATGTCCAGTCCCAGCAGCAGCGCCGCCAGCGGGAACACGATCACGCCCAGCCCGGCCACCGGCCGCGCCAGGTTCACCAGCAGAGTCAGCGCCGCCACCACGCAGGCCACCAGCGACAGCGCGGCGAAGAAGTGCAGGTCCAGCCGTCCGCCATGCGCCCCCATGAGCACTGCGATGTGCAGCAGCATGCCCAGCGTGGCGGCGAGCAGGCCCAACCGCTGCGGCGAGCGCGGGCAGCCGGTCAGGGGGGCCGCCAGCAGGCTGGCACCGCCGAGGTAGCACATGATGGCGAGGATGGAAGGCAGGGCAAGCGACATGGCGAACGAGTTTGGCACAGGGCTGCGGTTTGCGTGAACGCAGGGCATGACTTTCGTCACTGGTTATATTTAGAGATTTGTCTAAATATCTATGCGTGTACCGTGTGTGTGGCGAGGCCGATGAAGCAGCAGGAAGTGTTCAAGGCGCTGGCCGATCCCACGCGGCGCGCGATCCTGAAGCGCCTGCAGGGCGGCGCCTTGACCGCCGGCGAGATCGGCGAGGCGTTCGACATCACGCCGGCCTCGCTGTCGCACCACTTCGCCGTGCTCAAGCATGCCGACCTGGTACGCACCGAGCGGCAAGGTCAGTTCATCGTCTACTCGCTCAACAGCACCGTGATGGAGGATCTCACCCGCATGGTGCTGGATCTGTTTCCGTCGAAAGGGAGTCAGGGAGGCAAACGATGAAATTGCATCGCAATCTGCTGGTGTCCGCGGTCTTTGTCGTAGTGGCGGTGATCGCTGGTGTGTGGTTGTACCCGCGACTGCCGGCCGAGGTGCCCACGCACCTGGACATGCACAACCACGTCAACGGTGTCACGCCGCGCTTCTGGGCGGCCGCATTTCCGGCGTTGGGCGTGCTCATCGTGGCGGCGCTGTCCGTGGTGCTGCCGGCGGTTTCGCCGCGCCAGTTCGCGATCAGGCGGTTCGAGGGCGTGTGGGGCGTGCTGATGCTGATCATGCAGGGCTTCGTGCTGGTCGCCAGCCTGGGCATCCTGCTTGCCGGAGCCGGCTATGCCGTGTCGATGCCGACCATCGTCATGCTCGCCGCCGGTGTGTTGTACCTGCTGCTCGGCAACTACATGGGCAAGCTGCGCCGCAATTTCTTCATCGGCATCCGCACGCCGTGGACGCTGGCCAGCGATGCGGTGTGGGAACGCACGCACCGTTTCGGCGGCCGGCTGTTCATGCTGGGCGGCCTGGCGGTGGTGCTCATCGCCATGGTCGATCCCGCGCCATGGCTGCTGCTGATCGTGCTGGCGGCGGTGTGGCTGATCGCGGCGGGGTACTCGTACTACATCCACTTGCAGCTGGAAGGCAGTCGCTGACCAGCGAGGAGATACGCGCATGTTCAAGCGAGCAACGGGTTTGACGGTGGCCATGCTGGGCATGGTGTTGACGGCGCCGGCCGTGGCGCAGCCCGCGGCGGCCTGCCAGGCACACGGACAGGCCGCACTGGAGGCATGGACGCAAGGGCGCTTCGACCAGGTCGGCAAGGATTTTGCCCCCGTGGTGGCTGGCAAGCTCACGCCGGAGATGCTGCGCCAGGTCTGGGGGCAACTGCAGTCGCAGGCGGGCAGCTTCAGGTCGCTGGGCGCTTTGGCGCCACGCTCATTGGGCGGGCAGGACGTACTGGTCGCGATGCTGACGTTTTCCGATGCGCCGTTGGCGGCGATCATCCATTGCGACGCGCAGGCCCGCATCGACGGTTTCCGGGTGGTGCCGGCGGCGTCGGTGCAACCGGTCGCCGCGGCGCCGGAGCCGGCCATAGCCGGTGCGGTATCGCGGGCCATGCCGGTGCCTTCGCCGCTGGGGCTGCTGCCCGGCACCCTGACGCTGCCCGAAGGCAAGGGGCCGTTCCCGGCGGTACTGCTGGTGGCCGGATCCGGGCCGCACGACCAGGACGAGACGATCGGCCCGAACAAGCCGTTCCGCGACCTCGCCGCGGCGCTGGCCAAGGCGGGCGTGGCGACGTTGCGCTACGACAAGCGCACATATGCTCACGCCGCGCAAATCGACGCGAAGGCTTTCACCGTGGACGATGAGGTGACCAACGATGCGCTGGCCGCCGCCCGCCTGCTGGCGCAGCAGCCAAGCATCGATCCGCGCCGCGTGTTCGTGCTGGGGCACAGCCTGGGCGCGATGCTGGCGCCGCGCATCGGTCAGCGCGATCCGCGGCTGGCGGGGCTGATCCTGTTGGCGGCGCCGGCGCGGCCCTTGCTGGAAATTTCCGCCCAACAGGTGCGCGAGCAGGGGCAGCGCAGTCACGAGACGGCAGCACAGATCGCGGCCAGCGAGCAGGCCATCCTGGCCGAACAGAAACTGCTGGCCGCGGCCGATCCACGGCATCCTCCCGTGGGTTCGTTCGGTGGCATGCCGCAACGCTACTGGCTGAGCCTGCACGAGGTCCATCAAGTGGAGGTGGCGAAAAAGTCGTCGATGCCGATGCTGATCCTGCAGGGCGGCGGCGATTTCCAGGTGTCGCCCACGCTGGATTTCTCGCGCTGGCAGCAGGCGCTGGCGGGGCGGCCGCAGACGGACTTCCACCTGTATCCCGGCCTCAGCCACCTGTTCATGCCGGCGGGCAAGACGGAGACGGTGGCCGATTACCAGACGCCGGCCCACGTGGATGCGAAGGTGATCGCCGACATTGCGGCTTGGGTGAAGGCGCAGCCGGCGCGCTGAGCGGGCTCGGTTATAATCACCCGTTCGCTCATACCGATGCCGCCCTCATGTTCGAATCGCTCAGCCAACGCCTGTCCAGCACCGTCAACCGCCTGCGCGGCCGCGGCCGGCTGACCGAGGAAAACATCCGAGAGGCCTTGCGCGAGGTGCGCATCGCATTGCTGGAAGCCGACGTGGCGTTGCCGGTAGTGCAGGCGCTGATCCAGCGCGTGAAGGTGCGCGCGGTGGGCCAGGACGTGATGAAGAGCCTGTCGCCCGGCCAGGCGCTGGTGAAGGTGGTCAGCGACGAGCTGACCGCAGTGATGGGCACGGCCAACAGCGAACTGAACCTCGCCGCCACGCCGCCGGCGGTGGTGCTGATGGCCGGTCTGCAGGGCGCGGGCAAGACCACCACGGTGGCCAAGCTGGCGCGCCTGCTCACCGAGCGCAAGAAGAAGAAGGTGATGGTGGTGAGCTGCGACGTCTACCGTCCGGCCGCCATCGAGCAGCTGCGCACGCTGGCCGAGCAGGTGGGAGTGAAGTTCTTCCCGTCCGCCGCGGGGCAGGATCCGGTGCAGATCGCCAAGGACGCGATCGCCGCGGCCCGCCGCGAAGTGGTCGACGTGCTGCTGGTCGATACCGCCGGTCGCCTGCACGTGGACGAGGCGATGATGGCCGAGATCAAGGCGCTGCACGCCGCGATCACGCCGGTCGAGACGCTGTTCGTGGTCGACTCGATGACCGGCCAGGACGCTGCCGTCACGGCCAAGGCCTTTGCCGACGCGCTGCCGCTCACCGGCGTGGTGCTCACCAAGACCGACGGCGACGCCCGCGGCGGTGCGGCGCTCTCGGTGCGCTACATCACCGGCCGGCCGATCAAGTTCCTCGGCGCCGGCGAGAAGACCGATGCGCTGGAGCCGTTCCACCCGGATCGCCTGGCGCAGCGCATCCTCGGCATGGGCGACGTGCTGTCGCTGGTCGAGGAAGTCGAGCGCAAGGTCGACCATGAGAAGGCGCAGAAGCTGGCCCAGAAGGTGATGAAGGGCAAGCGCTTCGACCTCAGCGACATGCGCGACCAGTTGGAGCAGATGAACAACATGGGCGGCCTCGCCGGCCTGATGGACAAGCTGCCGGGCGTCTCCGGCCTGCCGGACAGCGTGAAGTCCAAGGTCAACGACGGCGAGATCAAGCGCATGGTGGCGATCATCGGCTCGATGACGCCCAAGGAGCGCCGCCACCCCGACACCCTGAACGGCTCTCGGCGCGCCCGCGTGGCGAAGGGTTCGGGCACCCAGCCCGCCGACGTCAACCGCCTGCTGAAGCAGTACATGCAGATGGAAAAGATGATGTCCAAGCTCTCCCGCGGCGGCGGCAAGGGCCTGCTGCGCCAGATGAGCGGTGCGCTGAAGGGCATGGGCGGGATGGGTGGCATGGGCGGACTTCCGCCGCGCTGACGCGAGTACCAGCGCGGGCCATGGATGGCCCGCTCGTTTCCATCGCCGCGGCGATGGAAACGGAGCCAAGGCCGGCGAGCCGGCCTTGGCGAGCCCGGGAAGGGCAGGAAAGCCCTTCCCGGGCAGTCGGGCAACGCTTCGTCTTTTCAGGTGGACCGGCGCCACCTCTTCCTTTTTTAACCACAATTCCCTAAAATGCCGCGTTTACCGCGCACGCCACACGTGCGTGCGGCCGGCGATTCCGGCATCTCTGGAGCTTTCATCATGGTCAAGATTCGTCTTTCGCGCGGTGGCGCCAAGGGCCGCCCGTTCTACCACGTCGTGGTCACCGATCAGCGCAACAAGCGCGACGGCCGCAACATCGAGAACGTGGGCTATTACAACCCGGTCGCTGCGGGCAAGGACAAGCGCCTCGAGCTGAACGTCGCGCGCGTGCAGGAGTGGGTGGGCAAGGGCGCCCAGCTGAGCGACAAGGTCGCCGCGCTCGTGAAGGAAGCCGGCAAGCAGCAGGCGGCCTGAACGTGACGACAGCCGGTCGGCGCGTCCCGGTCGGACGCATCGTCGGGCTGCATGGCGTGCAGGGCTGGATCAAGCTCGAATCCTGGACCGAGCCCCGCACGAAGATCTTCGATTACCACCCCTGGCTGCTGGCAACGGTACCGGATGCGGTGATGGAGATCACGGGAGCGAAGGGGCGCCCGCAGGGCAAGGGCTTGGTGGCCCAACTGCCCGGCGTGGACGACCGCGACGCGGCAGCAGCCCTCGTCGGCAGCGACATCTACGTCGCCCGCGAGCAGCTGCCGCCTCTCGGCAAGGACGAGTATTACTGGGTCGACCTCGAAGGCTTGGAGGTCGTCACCACCGAAGGCGCGGCGCTCGGGCGGGTCAGCCACCTGTTCGGCACCGGCGCCAACGACGTGGTGGTGGTGCGGGACGGCACGCGCGAGCGGCTGGTCCCCTTCATCCAGGGCAGTTATGTGCGTTCGGTGGACTTGTCCGGCGGGCGCATGGTGGTGGACTGGGATCCCGAATTCTGAAAGCTGGAGTTTGAGGTCCATGCGCATCGACGTCGTCACGCTGTTCCCCGACTTCATGCGCCAGTGCGCCGCGGTCGGTGTGGTGGGACGCGCGCAGCAGCGCGAGCTGCTGCAGGTGGAAACCTGGAATCCGCGCGACTACGCCACCGACAACTACCGTACCGTGGACGGCCGCACCTGCGGCGGCGGCCCCGGGATGGTGATGCTGATCCAGCCTCTGCGTGACGCCCTCAAGGCGATGCGCGAGGCCGCACCGGAACCGGTGCACGTGATTTACCTGAGTCCGCAGGGAGCGCGGCTCACGCAGGGCAGGGTGGAGGCGCTGGCGAAGCTGCCGCGCATCGCCTTGCTCTGCGGGCGTTACGAGGGCGTGGACGAACGCCTGCTGGCGCACGAAGTCGACGAGGAGCTTTCCATCGGCGACTATGTGCTGTCCGGCGGCGAGCTGGGAGCTGCCGTGGTGATCGACGCGGTGGGCAGGTTGCAGGAAGGTGCGTTGAACGACGCGCAGTCCGCCGAGCAGGACTCGTTCTCGAACGGCTTGCTGGACTGCCCGCACTACGCGAAACCGGTGAGCGACGTCTACGGCGAGGTGCCGGCGGTGCTGCTCTCCGGCGACCACGCGGCGATCCGCCGCTGGCGCCTGAAGCAGGCGCTGGGGCGTACCTGGCTCAGGCGCCCGGAACTGTTGGCGAAACGCGCGCTGGATGCGGAATCCCGCGCGTTGCTGGAAGAATTCCGTCGCGAATACCGCGCGACGGGTGGAAATTGAAGGGTGCGGTCATGGATGACCGCTGTTTGATTCTCGCGATCAGGGACGATCGCAAAAACTAACCATCGCGGTGAAGGATGGCCGCTGACAGAACCACCGCGGCACGGAACGTCGCAAACCACTGAGGTCGCCATGAACAAGATCATCCAGCAGTTCGAAGCCGAGCAGATCACCCGTCCCTTGCCGGAGTTCGGCGCCGGCGACACCGTGGTGGTCAACGTCAAGGTGAAGGAAGGCAATCGCGAGCGCGTGCAGGCTTTCGAGGGCATCGTCATCGCCAAGCGCAACCGTGGCCTGCATTCGGCCTTCACCGTGCGCAAGATTTCGCACGGCACCGGCGTGGAGCGCGTGTTCCAGGCGCACAGCCCGGCGATCGACTCGGTCGAGGTGAAGCGCAAGGGCAAGGTGCGCGGCGCCAAGCTGTACTACCTGCGTGGCCTGGAAGGCAAGGCTGCCCGCATCAAGGAAGACATCGCCGCCGCCGCCGCGATCAAGGCCGCGAACAAGGCTGCCGCCAGCGCCGAGTAAGCGCGAGCGTTTGTTCCGGAGCAAACAGAAAACCCGCGGAGCGATCCGCGGGTTTTTCGTTGTGTCGGTGCAGGGGCCGGCAGCGGGCGGCGTTCAATCCAGCCGCTGCGGCACCTGCAGGAAGTTGCCCTGCACGAAGTCCACGCCCGCGGCGAACAGCAGCGAGGTGCTGGTGGCGTCCTCGACCCATTCGGCGATGGTCTGCTTCTTCAGCGAGCGCGCCTGCTGGCAGAGTTCGGCCACCTTCTTCTGGTTTTCGGGATGCTGCGGCAGGTCGGCCATGTAGCTGCGGTCGATCTTCAGATAATCCGCGTCGATGTGGTTGAGCAACTGGAACGAGTTGAGGCCCGAGCCGAACTGTTCCAGCGCGAAACGGCCGCCGAGCTTCTTCCACGCCGTGACGAACTCCTGCGCGGGGCGCAGCAGGGTCATCACCTTGCTCTCGGTCATCTCCAGCACCAGCCGGCCACGCTTGAGTCCGGCCTGGCCGAGGCGTTCGCCCAGCCACTTCAGCAGGCTGGCATCCTCCAGCGAAGCGGCGGTGAGCTTGACGAAGAACGTGGTCGGTTGGCCCAGGCTCTCGCGCTGCTGCAGCGCCTTGATGGTCTGGTCGAGCACCCAGCGGTCGACCGCGCCGGTGAGGCCGTGCTTCTCGGCGATCGGCATGAAGAAGCCCGGCAGCACCTCGCCCTGTGGGCCGTTCATGCGCAGCAGGATTTCCGAGTAGTCGCCCTCGGCGTCCTGCAGGCTGATCGTCTGCTGGTGGTAGAGCATCAGGCCCTCGCCCTCCAGCGCCTTGCCCAGCAGGTCCAGCCAGTAGCGTTCGCGCTCCTCGTCGGCCTTCTCGCGCGCGGCGGGGTCGTGCAGCTCGACCTGGCTGCTGCCCAGGCTCTGCGCCGTGCGCAGCGCCTGGCTGGCCTGGTTGAGCAGCAGCTCGGTATTGGCGTTCTTCTCGCCGAGCAGGCTGCCGCCGGCGCTGGCGGTGACGGTGATCGAGCGCGCGCCGGCGTCGAAGATCTCGCTGCCGATACCGTGCTGCAGCTTGGCGATCCATTCGCGGATCGCCTCGTCCGCGCGGGGGGCGAGGATCACGCCCAGGGTGTGTTCGGCCAGCATGCCGGCGACGTCGTCGGCGCCCAGCAGCATGCGGACGCGGTCGGAGAAACCGGCCAGCAACTCGTCGGCCTTGGCCAGGCCGATGCTGTTCACCAGCACGGTCCAGTTGTCCGGCTCGATCAACAGCAGCGACTGGCCCTTCTTGCCCTTGGCGGCGTCGATCACCGCATGGTCGATGCATTCGAGCATGTGCGTGCGGTTGTACAGGCCGGTGACCGGGTCGCGCTGCAGCTGCTCCAGCGCCGCCGGGTCGACCAGCTGGCGGCGGAACACGATCTGCAGGCAGGGCTCGCCCTCGAACGTGGCCGGGGCGAATTCCACGGTGGCGTCGAACGGGCTGCCGTCGGCACGGCGGGCGCGCAGGCTTACCTGGTTCGGCAGCTTCTCTTGGCGGGTGTGGCCGCGCAGCAGGTTCTTGAATTCGTCCACGTCGGCGGCGTCGATCATGTCCAGGATCGGCATGCCGAGCAGGTCGTCGAAGCTTTCGTGGCCGAAGGTCTCCAGGTAGGCCAGGTTCGCACGCACGTGCACACCCTCGTGCACATAGGTGATGGCGTCGCGGGAGGAGTCCAGCAGGGCGTCGCAGCGGCGCTCCAGCTCGCGCTGCGTGGCTTCCAGCCGGCGCAGCTGGCGCCGGGTCTGCAAGGCCTCGAATTCGCGCCGCAGCACCGCCAGCAACTGCCCCGGCATGCCGCGCGCGGCAACGCCGTGCACGCCCTGCTCGAACAGCTCGGCCACTTCGCGGTTGTCCAGCGAGCCGACCAGGCCGAGCAGGGAGTAGTCGCTGCCGTGGGCGTCGAGCATGCGCACCACCTCGGGCAGGGCGACCGCGCCATTGGCGGGATCGAACATCACCAGGTCCGGTTCCAGCTCGGCCAGCGCCGCCTGCACCTGGTCCGCGGCGGTGGCGCGTGCCGGGCGCACCGCGATGCCGGTGTTCCGCAGCAGGCTGATGATCTGCTCCGCCTCCTCGACCGAGTGCTCGATGAAGAGAATCCTGATGACGAAATCTTTTTTCATGGGCTGCCGTGTTGCGGGAAGCAATGAAGGCCGCTCGCCTTCCGGGCGAGACGATGTACAGGCTTGGTTGTAACGGATTGGCGGCGGAACTGCCAGCGGACGGCCAAACGGGCGTGACCGGCCACCGGTTTACAACGGACGCTTGGACGGGTCGCCGCCCACCTCGCGCACCAGCTTCGGCACCAGGTAGCCGGGCAGACGGGCGCGCAGCGCACCCAGCAATGCCAGCGCGCGGGCGTCATCCACCTCGAAGTGTGCGGCGCCCTGCACCCGATCGAGCTGGTGCAGGTAGTAGGGCAGCACGCCGGCGGCGAACATCCGCTCGGACAGCGCGGCCAGCGTCTCGACGTCATCGTTCACGCCGCGCAGCAGCACCGATTGGTTCAGTAAGGTGGCCCCGGCCGCGCGCAGGCGCGCGCAGGCGGCATCCACGCCGGCGTCGAACTCGTTCGCGTGATTCGCGTGCAGCACCACTACCTTCTGCAGCGGCAGCGCGGTCAGCCAGATCGTGAAGGCCTCGTCGATGCGCTCGGGCAGCACCACCGGCAGCCGGCTGTGGATGCGCAGGCGGGCGACGTGCGGGAGGTCGGTCAGGCCGCGCGACAGCTCTTCCAGCTTGGGCGTGGACAGCGCCAGAGGATCGCCGCCGGAGAGGATCAGCTCGCTGATCGACGGGTCGTTGCGCAGGTGCTCCAGTGCCCGCCGCCACTGGCCGGCGGCGGCCATTTCCTCGCCGTAGGGGAAATGCCGACGGAAGCAGTAGCGGCAGTTGATCGCGCAGCTGCCGCTGGCGATCAGCAGGGCGCGGCCGTGGTACTTGTGCAGCACGCCCTGCGCCCCGCGGGCCGCCAGGTCGCCCACCGCGTCGGTCGCGAAACCGGGCGCCTCGTCCAGCTCGGCCAGCTGCGGCAATACCTGCAGCAGCAGCGGGTCGCGTGGGTCGCCGCGGCGCATCCGCGCCACGAAGCCGCGCGGCACGCGCAGGGCGAAGCCCGCGTCCGCCGGCGGCAGCTGCGCGGCGAGCGGCGACAGGCCCAGCAGGGCGAGCAGTTCGGACGCCTCGGTGACGGCCTCGCGCCACGGTTGCCGCCAGTCACCGAGCGACGCGCCGGGGGCGGGTGTAATGCGTGCGCCGGGGGTTGCGGTTATCATGTGTGGCCTTGTCCGGGCCGTACCGGACCCTCGAGCCGTCCATTCTAGCCGCGTGTCGCGGCACGGGGGCGTCGTTCGGGCCCCGACCATTCACCTCCTGGAGTTCACTGCATGGCCACCGCTGGTCTCAACGACGTCAAGAAGGGCATGAAGATCCTTCACAACAACGATCCGTGGATCATCACCGAAGCCGAGTTCATCAAGCCCGGCAAGGGCCAGGCGTTCACCCGCATCTTCATCCGCAACCTGAAGACCGGTCGCACCTCCGAGCAGACGATGAAGTCCAGCGACTCCTACGAGGTCGCCGACGTCACCGACACCGACATGCAGTACCTGTACTCCGACGGCGAGTTCTGGCACTTCATGCAGCAGGAGACCTTCGAGCAGCACCAGGCCGGCAAGGCCGGCATGGGCGACGCGGCGAAGTGGCTGAAGGGCGAGGAAGAGTGTGTGGTCACCCTGTTCAACGGCGAGATCATCGCGGTGCAGGCGCCGAACTTCGTCGAGCTGAAGATCACCGAGACCGATCCCGGCGTGCGCGGCGACACTTCCGGCGGCGGCGGCAAGCCGGCCACGCTGGAAACCGGCGCCGTGGTGCGCGTGCCGCTGTTCGTGGGTTCGGACGAGACGATCAAGGTCGACACCCGCACCGGCGAATACGTCAGCCGCGTCGGCAAGTGACGCATTGGCCCGCGCGCTTGCGCGCGGCTTGCCAATGCGTCATCCCTGCGCAGGCCGGACTGCGGAGGCAGGATGCCGAAGCGAACGCCGAAGGCGGCCCGAAGGGCGGATGGCAGGAGCCATCCGTCATCCAGTGAAGTACTCGTGCGAAGCACGCAACGCCCGCTTCGCACGATCACACGAAAGTCGCTGGATTCCGGCCTTCGCCGGAATGACGAGCTTGGAGGGCGGCGCCGCAAGGTAAGCCGCCCTTTGCATATCCGAATCACGGAACCGATTGTCATGAGCGATACCCAGCCCCAACCCATCGACCTCCTGATCGAAGCCCGCTGGATCGTCCCGGTGGAACCGCACGCCGTGGTGCTGGAAGACCACGCGGTGGCGGTGACCGGCGACCGCATCGTCGCGGTGCTGCCGATCGCCGCGGCGCGTGCAACCTACGCGCCGCGCGAAACCGTGCGCCTGCCCGAGCACGCGCTGATCCCCGGCCTGGTCAACGCCCACACGCACAACCCGATGACCCTGTTGCGCGGCTTGGCCGACGACCTGCCGTTGATGGTGTGGCTGCAGCAGCACATCTGGCCCGCCGAGGCCAAGGTGATCGGCCCGGAGTTCGTGCGCGACGGCGTGGAGCTGGCGGTGGCCGAGATGCTGCGCGGCGGCACCACCTGCGCCAATGAGAACTACTTCTTCCCCGACGCGATCGGCGCCACCTACCGGAAGCTCGGCTTCCGCGCCGTGGTGGGCCTGCCGGTGATCGAGTTCCCCACCGCCTGGGCGAAGTCGCAGGACGAATACTTCGAGCGCGCCAGCGAAGTGCATGACAGCTTCCGCGGCGACGCGCTGGTGTCCACCGCGTTCGCGCCACACGCGCCATACACCGTTTCGGACGAGAGCTTCGCGCGCATCCGCGTGCTGGCCGACCAGCTCGACATCCCGGTACACCTGCACCTGCACGAGACCGCGCACGAGGTCGAGGAAGAAAAGGCCAAGAGCGGCCTGCGTCCGTTCCAGCGCCTGCAGAAGCTGGGTCTGGTCAACGACCGGCTGATCGCCGTGCACATGACTCAGCTCACCGACGGCGAGGTCGCCGCCTGCGCCGAGGCCGGCGTATCGGTGGTGCATTGCCCCGAGTCCAACCTCAAGCTCGCCTCCGGCTTCTGTCCGGCGGAGAAGTTGCGCAAGGCGGGCGTGAATCTCGCCATCGGCACCGACGGCTGCGCGTCCAACAACGACCTCGACATGTTCGGCGAACTGCGCACTGCGGCGCTGCTGGCCAAGGCGGTGGCGAACGATGCCGCCGCCTTCGATGCCGCCAGCGCGCTGCGCGCGGCCACGCTGGGCAGCGCGAAGGCGATGGGCCTGGACGCGAAGATCGGCTCCATCGAGGCCGGCAAGCAGGCCGATCTCGCCGCCGTGCGCTTGTCGGATCTGGAAACCCAGCCGCTGTACCACGTGGCTTCGCAGCTGGCCTATGCCGCTGGTCGCCACCAGGTCAGCGACGTGTGGATCGCCGGCCGTCGGAAGCTCGCCGCGCGCGAGCTGGTGGACATGGACGTGGCCGGCATCCTTGCCCGCGCGCACGCCTGGCGCGAGCGCATCGCGGAGCGTTGATGGGCGCGCTCATCCGTGAGTGCGAAGTTCAAGAAGCGGCCGTCCTTGGACGCACTTTTCCGTGGTATTTGCACTCGTCCATGAGTGCGAAGTTCAAGAAGCGGCCGTCCTTGGACGCACTTTTCAATGGGTTCTCGCCATGCACCGCTACCTCGTTCTTCTCAGGCGTCGCCCGCAGCTCGATCCCGAGGTCGTGCCGCTGCACCGGCAGTTCCTTGATGAACTGCGCGCGCAGGGGCGCAACGAAATGAACGGCCCGTTCGGCGACAAGTCCGGCGGCGCCTACCTGCTGCGCGCCACATCGATCGACGAGGCTATGGCCATCGTCCAGCGCGACCCCGCGCACACCAGCGGCGGCTGGGACATCACGGTGCACGAATGGCTGGTGGATTAGCTTTTGCGCTCATCCGTGAACGCGAAGACCAGGAAGCAGCCGTCCTCGGCCGCACTTTCAGTTGGATTTTTGCGTTCCTCCATGAACGCGAAGATCAAGAAGCGGCCATCCATGGCCGCACTATTCAATAAACTCACGTATTCCCCGTGGACACGAACATGACCACCGCCAACGTCAGCCCCGCCGAGATCGCCCGCTTCGACCAGCTGGCCGCGCGCTGGTGGGATCCGGACGGCGAATCGCGCCCACTGCACGACCTCAATCCCGTGCGCGCCGCCTACGTCGCCGCGCGAGTGGATCTGCGCGGCGCGAAGGTGGCCGACGTGGGCTGCGGCGGCGGCCTGCTCAGCGAGGCGCTGGCGCGCGCAGGTGCCCTAGTCACCGGCATCGACCTGGGCCTCAAGGTGATCGAGATCGCGCGCCTGCACCTGCACGAATCCGGCCTCAAGGTGGACTACCGCAAGCAGTCTTCGGCCGAGCTGGCGCAGGCCGAGCCGGCGGCGTTCGATGCGGTGTGCTGCATGGAGCTGATCGAGCACGTGCCCGACCCCGCCGCGCTGGTGCACGATCTTGCCGCCATGCTGAAACCCGGCGGCCGGTTGTTCCTGTCTACGCTCAACCGCACGCCGGCCGCGTTCGGCGCGGCCATCCTCGGCGCGGAATACCTGATGCGCCTGCTGCCGCGCGGCACCCATCAC
Source organism: Rhodanobacter sp. C06 (assembly GCF_002001105.1). GTDB lineage: Bacteria > Pseudomonadota > Gammaproteobacteria > Xanthomonadales > Rhodanobacteraceae > Rhodanobacter_A. The sequence continues at coordinate 68,149 of NZ_MUNP01000034.1, forward strand.
TATGCGCAATTCCTCAAGCCTTCCGAGCTGGCGCGCCTGCTGCGCCACGCGGGGCTGGAGCTGGAGGACGTCGGCGGCCTCGGCTACAACCCGCTCAGCCGCAAGGCATGGCTGAGCCGCATCACCGCGGTGAACTACATCCTCTGCGCCAGGAAGCCCGCATGAAGCCGATGCCCGGCGACGTGCAAGCGGTGCTGTTCGACCTCGACGGCACCCTGCTCGACAGCGCCGTCGATCTCTACGCGGCCCTGCAGATGTACTGCGACGAGGTGGGTGCCGCGGTGCCACCGTATGCGGTGGTGCGCGAGGTGGTGTCGCGCGGCGGCCGCGCGATCCTGCGCTGCGCCTTCGCCGAGGACGACACGGCGCTGCAGCTGCGCATGCCGCGTTACCTGGACATCTATGCGGACATCATGGCGCGGCACACGCGCCCGTTCGACGGCATCGAGCCGTTGCTGGCGGCGCTGGAAGCCGCCGAGCTGTGTTGGGGCATCGTCACCAACAAGCCCGGCTTCCTCACCGAGGAACTGATCAAGCGCATCGACTGGGACCTGCGCGCCAGCGCCGTGGTCTGCGGCGATACGCTGCCGGTGAAGAAACCCGATCCCGCCCCGGTGCTGCTGGCTTGCGAACACGCCGGCGTCGAGCCCGCGCGTTGCGTGTTCGTGGGCGACGATGCGCGCGACGTCGAGGCCGGCCGCGCCGCCGGCCTGTACACGGTGGCGGTGCGCTGGGGTTATCTCGACGGCGGCGACCCGGCCAGCTGGGGTGCCGACGCGGTGATCGACCACCCGCGCCAGCTGGCCGAACTGCTGAAGCTGCCGGTGACGGCGTGAGCGAGCTTGCGCTCTCCCACGGCGCGCTGCAGAGCTACGTCGACAAGTGGCTGGCGGTGCAGCCGGCGCAGCGCGTGGCGCTGGCGTTCGTCGATCCGGCGAAATACCCCGGCCACATCGCGCTGGCCGCGCTGGAGCAGGAACTGCTGTCCGCCGCCTACGGCATCCGCGAGCCGCAGGTGGCGCTGGGCAAGCTCAACTGGTGGGCCGAGGAGCTGTCCGGCGCCGCCGCCAGCGGTGGCCGGCACCCGCTGAGCCAGGTGCTGTTCGACGACGAGCGCGCCCACGCCGTGCCTGCCGAACGCTGGCTGGCGCCGGTGCTGGCCGCGATGGCGCAGCTGGAGGAGGGCACGGCCGCGGATTTCCCCGCTCAGCTCGCCGCCGCCGGTTCCTTGCACGGCGCACTGGCCACGCTGGAAACCGCTTGGTGGTACGGCGGCGAGGCGGCGCCGGAGCGCGCCACGCGCGTGGCCGTGCTCGGCCATCTGTTGTACACGCTGCGCCGGTTGGAGGACGACGCCGAGCGCGATCGCCTGCCATTGCCGATGGCGCGGCTGGCCCGCTACGGACTCGCCCGCACCGGCCTGCGCCAGCGCAGCGCGGCGCGCGACGAGGCGGTCAAGGCGCAGTTGACCGACCTGCAATCGGCCTGGCGTGAATCGGCGCGCCTGCCCGGGCCGCTCAGCGTGTTCCGCGCGGTGGAATCGCGCGAGGCCGAACGCCTGTTGAGCCGCGCCCGCGGCGCGGACGACCCGCTGGCCGTGCTGCAGCAGGGCGGGCAGGGCGGTTTCGGCACGACCTTCACGGCCTGGCGCGCGGCACGGCGTTGGCACGTCGCGACGGATTGAGCACGGCGGAACGCAGCGTTTCACCGCCGTCGACTGTTGCAATGCGGCAGGCTGGCCCAAAATAGGCAGCTTCGACGGCGGCCACGCCGCGCCGTTTCACGAGTACACCCATGCACAGCCATGAAAACACCACCCGCCTGATGCCCGATGTCGCCAGCCAGGCGCAGCCGCATCTGCGCGGCGCGCTGGACTGGGTGGGCATGGACGGCATCGAGGTGCCGGTGCGTTTCGATGCCGGCGACGGCGAGGTACAACGCGCCAATGCCCAGGTCGGCGCTTTCGTCAACCTGGTGCATCCGGACAAACGCGGCATCCACATGTCGCGGCTGTACCTGCTGGTCGACCACCATCTCGGCACGCAGCCGTTGAGCGCGGCGATGCTGGAAAACCTGCTGCGCGCCTTCCTCGAATCGCACGCCGGCCTGTCCGACCACGCCCGTCTCAGCATTCGCTTCGACGCGCTGGTGCGCCGCAACGCCCTGCGCAGCGGCCACAGCGGCTGGCGCAGCTACCCGGTGTCGGTCGAGGCCAGCCTCGGTCCCGACGGCTTCCGGCTGGAGCTGGGCACCGAGGTGGTCTATTCCTCCACCTGTCCCGCGTCCGCCGCGCTGTCGCGCCAGCTGATCCAGGAGCAGTTCGCGCAGGACTTCGACGCGGCGAACCCTGTCGACCATGCCGCCGTGCTGGCCTGGCTGGGCAGCGAGAAGGGCATCGTCGCCACCCCGCACGCGCAACGCAGCGTGGCGCGGCTGCTGGTGCTCCTGAAGGATGGCGTGCCGTTCGACCTGATCGACACGCTCGACCGCGTGGAGCAGGCGCTGGGCACGCCGGTGCAGACCGCGGTGAAGCGCGAGGACGAACAGGCCTTCGCGCTCGCCAACGGCGGCAACCTGATGTTCTGCGAAGACGCTGCACGCCGCATCCAGCGCGCGCTCGACGCCGACGAGCGCCTCGCCGATTTCCACGTGCGCGTGGAACACCAGGAAAGCCTGCACCCGCACGATGCGGTGGCCTACGCCAGCAAGGGCGTGCCGGGTGGCTTCGGCGCCTGATGGCCCATCAGGCGAGAGGTTGTTTGACCCTACAGTACTCTATGTTGCCGCTTCAAACGGGTTCCGGAGGAAGGGCTCATGCGTTTTCAGGGACGGGTGATCGAGTGGAACGATGAGCGTGGCTACGGCCAAATCGTCACCCACGGTGACCAGCAACGCATCTTTCTGCACATCAAGTATTTCGCTGCCGGCCGTACGCGTCGGCCGAAGGTCGACGACATCCTTACATATGCCGTGGTTGCGGGGGAGCGCGGGCGTCCGCGTGCCGATGCTGTCGCCTTTGCTGCGACCAAGCCGGGCCGCGGAGCGGGTGCCCAGTTGTCGAAAGGATCGGTGCTTCCGGTGTGGGGAGTGACTTTGTTCGTTGCCGTCCTGTTTGCGATGGCATGGCAAGAGCGCGTGCCTTGGCTTGTTCTGGCAGCTTATGGCGCGATGAGCACAGTGACATTTCTTGTGTATTGGCGGGATAAGCGTGCGGCGCAAGAGGGTCGTTGGCGAACACCGGAAAGCACGTTGCAGGGCTTGGCTTTGCTTTGCGGCTGGCCGGGAGCCTGGTTGGCCCAGGGGCGACTGCGGCACAAGAGCAGCAAGCGCCCGTTCCTGGCGATGTTCTGGGCGATGGTCGCGTGCAACATCGCGGGCTTGCTTTGGCTTGCTCCGCGCTTGGCCGGAATGTTTTCCTGAAGCGGGGCCAAGAGGATACTTGTGGCGTGGCCTGAGGCCTCAACGGGTGTGGCGCGAGTCCTCACGACAGCGGCAGCGTGCGAAGCGGAAGCGTTCGGGCACCGGGTCTGCCCCCCCTTCGCACAACGGCTGGCAGCGCAGCAGGCGCCAGCCGGTGAGCAGGCAGCCACGCCATGGACCGAAGCGCGTGACCGCGACCCGTGCATAATCGGAGCAACTGGGGTAGAAACGACAACGCTGCCCCAAGAGAGGGCTGAGCCAGCGTTTGTAGAGGCGCAGCAGAAACAGCAGGAATCGGGTCAGGGCATTCACGTTGCCGGAACAGTTGGTCGCCGGTAGTGTTGCCAGTATCCCAGAAGCCGGCTTGCCGGTGTAGGACACATGGGCTATAACACCCGGCCGCCACGGCCAAAAATGGTGAAGGAATATGGCGAAAACCACGCGCAGTTCGACCACCGCCAAGGCTGGCAAGGGGAAGGCGTCCGCACGATCGGGTAACGCCGCCGCCAAGGCGAAAGCCGCTAGTGCGCGGACCGCGAAGGCCGGCGTGAAGGCTCCCGTGAAGAAAGCCGCCGCGGGGAAGCCTGTCGCGAAGAAGGCAGCCAAGCCCGCCGCGAAGAAGCCCGTGGTGAAGAAGGCGCCGGCCAGGAAGGCGGCGCCGGCGAGCAAGCCAGCTGCGAAGAAGCCCGCCAAGCCGGTCGCGAAGAAGCCGGCAAGCGCGAAGGCGGCCAAACCCGCGGCGAAGAAGCCGGCGGCCAAGCCGGTCGTCGCGCACAAGGCGGCCAAGCCCGCGCCGAAGCCGGTGGCGAAGAAGGTCGCCAAGCCGGTAGCCAAGCCACCGGTAGCCAAGCCCACTGCGAAGCCGGTAGCCAAACCGGCGGCGAAGCCGGTGGCAGTCGCCAAGCCGGCCAAGGGCAAGCCCGTCGCTTCGCAGCCGGCCGTCGCGCCGGCCAAGGCGGCGCCTGTCGAGAAGAAACCCTCCCCGCCCGCCGCCTCGCCGTTCAAGGGCAAGGTGGCGAGCGCCACGGCCATGGTGTTGCCGCGCAATGCGAACGCCACGGCTCATGCATCCCACAAGCCATCGAAGAACACGTCGTCCTCAATGAACAAACAGGCTGCAAAAATCCTAGACAACGGCGTCACCCGCGAAGACGGGCGTTACGCCTTGCCCGCCACCACCCAGATCGCGTTGCCCAAGGGCTACCGTCCCTCCAGCAAGGAGGAGTACATGAACCCGATGCATCTGGCCTACTTCCGCAACAAGCTGCGCGACTGGCGCGACCAGCTGGTCGAGGAGTCGCGCCAGACCATGGACAACCTGCGCGACGAGGTGCGCGACGTGGGCGACGAGGCCGAGCGCGCCACCCGCGAGACCGAGAACTCGCTGGAGCTTCGTACCCGCGACCGCTACCGCAAGCTGATCTCCAAGATCGACAAGGCGCTGCGTCGCATCGAGGAAGGCAGCTACGGCTACTGCGAGGAAACCGACGAGGAGATCGGCGTGGATCGCCTCGACGCCCGTCCCATCGCAACCCTGTCGCTGGATGCGCAGGAGCGTCGCGAGCATCTGCAGAAGCAGATGGGGGATTAAGCGCGGTTCTTTTGCGCTCCTCCGTGAGCGCAAAGATCAAGCCGGCATCCGTGCCGGACTGTTCAACAAAAAGCCCCGCTTCAAGCGGGGCTTTTTGTGAGGGAATGAGGAGTGGGGGAGGGCGGGGTCGCAGCACGCCGCTGCTCTTCCTGACTGCTCGCTCCTCTCCACTCACTTCTCGGCTTGAGCTGCCGCGGCGGCGTAACCCTTCAGCTTCGCCAGCATCGCCGCCAGTCCGTTCGAACGGGTGGGCGAAAGGTGCTTGGCCAAGCCAATGGCCTGGATGAAATCCGGTTCGGTGGCCACGATTTCGGTGGCGGGGCGGTCGGAGTACACGCGCAGCACCAAGGCAATCAGGCCCGAGACGATGGCCGAGTCGCTGGCTGCCGCGAAGTGCATGCGGGCGACATCACCGCTGGGCACCAGCCACACCATCGACTGGCAGCCGTGCACGCGCCAGGCCTCGGTCTTGCATTCCTCCGGGAACGGCGGCAACTGCCTGCCGAGGTCGATCAGGTACTGGTAGCGTTCGCTCCACTCGCTGAAGTAGGCGAACTCCTCGGCGATCTCGCGTTGCGCCTCGTCGGCGCTGGTGGTGCTCGTGACGGTGTCGTTCATGCGTGCATTATCGCGCGCCTGCCGGCACGGCGCGAAATGGCGCGTTCATGCCTTGGCCACGCTCCAGCGCGTGCCTTGCGCGCCGTCCTCGATCGCCACGCCCATCGCGGCGAGCTCGGCGCGGATCGCATCGGCGCGAGCGAAGTCGCGGGCGGCGCGGGCAGCGCGGCGCTCCTCCAGCAGGGCTTCCACCCGCGCGGCATCGACCGCGGCACCGCCGGCCTGCTTGAACCAGGCCTCCGGGTCCTGCTGCAGCAGGCCCAGCAAGGCACCGCCGCCGAGCAGGGCGGCCTTGGCGACCGGCGTGCCGGACTGGCGCGCCGCATCGGCCAGCACGGACAGTTCGGCCAGCGCCTGCGGGGTGTTGAGGTCGTCGCACAGCGCAGCTTCGACCTTTTCGGGCACTGGCAGGGGGGCCGTATCCACCGCAACGTCGGCCAGTTCGCGCAGCACGCGATACCAGCCGTCCAGCGTGCTCACCGACTGCGCGATCGCGGCGTCGGACCAGTCCAGCGGCTGGCGGTAGTGCCCGCTCATCAGGCGCAGGCGCAGCGCCTCGGCGGGATGGTGCTTGAGCAACTCGTGCAACTGCAGCACGTTGCCCAGCGACTTCGACATCTTGCGGCCGTCGAAGGTGAGCATGCCGTTGTGCAGCCACCAGCGCGCGAAGAGCTTGCCGCCGTGGGCACAGGTGGACTGGGCGACCTCGTTCTCGTGATGGGGAAACAGCAGGTCGTTGCCGCCGGCGTGGATGTCGATGGTCTCGCCCAGGTGCTTCTCGGCCATCGCCGAGCACTCGATGTGCCAGCCGGGGCGGCCGCGGCCCCAGGGGCTGTCCCAGCCGGGCAGTTCCGGCGTGGAGGGCTTCCACAGCACGAAGTCGGCGGGGTTCTTCTTGTACGGGGCCACTTCCACGCGGGCGCCGGCGATCATCTCCTCGGTGTCGCGACCTGAGAGCTTGCCGTAGTCGGGGTAACTGGCCACGTTGAACAGCACGTGGCATTCCGCCGCATAGGCGTGGCCGTCGACGATCAAACGCTCGATCATCGCGACGATCGGGTCGATGTGCGCGGTGGCGCAGGGCTCCGCGTCGGGCGGTGCGATGCCCAGCCTGGCCATGTCCTCGCGGTAGGCGGCGGTGAACTTGCCGGTGATCGCCTCGATGCCCACGCCCTGTTCCAGCGCGGCGGTATTGATCTTGTCGTCCACGTCGGTGATGTTGCGGGCGTAGACCACGTTCGGGTAATGCCGGCGCAGCAGCTTGGCCAGCACGTCGAACACCACCGGGCCGCGCGCGTTGCCAATGTGCACGTAGTTGTAGACCGTAGGCCCGCACACGTACATCGTCACCCGGTTCGGGTCGAGCGGTTCGAACGGCTCGGCGCGGCGGGTGCGGCTGTTGTAGAGCGAAATCGGCATCGTCGGGGTCCGGGCGGTGACGGCGGAAGCGGGCCAGCCGTGCATATTAACAAGGTGTAAGCGGCGCGGCGGCAAGGCGTCGCACCCGAGGAATTCTAAGCCGCGATTCAGTGTCCATTTGCTGCAATCGGTCATGCGCCGAAGTTGCGCCTGAAACACCCTACGGGAGTTCGCGAAATGCCCAAGTTTCTCCTTGTCACGCTGGCCTTGGCGCTGGCCGTCGCCACTGGCGCCCAGGCGCAGGACGCGCGTTATCCAGGGCCGCCACCGGGGGCGCCTCCGCAGGACGACAACGCCCACTACGGCTGGGCCGACGTGTTGCGGGTCGACCCGGTTTACGGCGTCACCCAGACGACCGTGCCGCGCCAGCAGTGCTACGACCAGCAGGTGGTGCAGCGGGATCCGGGCAACAGCACGGCCGGCACCATCCTTGGCGCGGTGGTGGGCGGTGTGCTGGGCAGTACCATTGGCAAGGGCGACGGCCGCAAGGCGGCCACCGTAGTCGGTGCGGTGGCCGGCGGTGCGGTGGGCAACCGGGTGTCCGACCATGGCGGCAGCTACGAAACCACCCAGACCCGTTGCCGCGAGGTCAGCACGGTCAGCGAGCAGCGCCAGATCATGGGCTACGACGTGGAATACCGCTATCGCGGCGAGGTCTACGAGTCGCGCCTGAACTACGACCCCGGCGAGCGCCTGCGCGTGCGGGTGAGCGTGACCCCCGCCGATTGATCGTGCGACTGCCTCGAAGATGCGACGCCGCCTCCGGGCGGCGTCTTCGTTTTGGTGTCGTGCAACGGCATGTTGCATGGCAGCGAAAATCCCGTCATGATGGCGCCTCGCCCGACTGGAACCCCCATGTCCACAGCCGTCTATACCGCCAATGTCCTGACCAGCGCCCGCATGGCTGCTGGCATGACGTCGCGTGCGCGCCGACCGCTGGACGAACATCCGGTCGGGTAGACTGTCGCGCGCGTTTCTATAGTGTATCGACGACAAAACCCGGCCATCGTGCCGGGTTTTTTGTTTTGGGTTTGGTTCCACGCGGGTCCATCCGCAAAACCCCGGCCATCCATGGCCGGACTTTTCACAAAAGCGCGGTTCCATCCACGAGAAGCGAAACCGGCCATCCGCGGCCGGACTTTCAACCAAGAGCGATCTCACCCATGACCATTCGCCACTTCCTCACCACCCAGGACTGGAGCCGCGCCGAGATCGACGCGCTGCTGGAACAGGCCGCCGCGTTCAAGCGTTCGCCCGCCGGCACGCAGCTGGCCGGCAAGTCGGTGGCGCTGTTGTTCTTCAACCCCTCGATGCGCACCCGCACCAGCTTCGAGCTCGGCGCGTTCCAACTGGGCGGTCACGCGGTGGTGCTGGCGCCGGGCAAGGACGCGTGGCCGATCGAGTTCGAGGTGGGCGCGGTGATGGACGGCGATACCGAGGAGCATGTGGCCGAAGTGGCGCGCGTGCTCAGCCGCTACGTGGACCTGATCTGCGTGCGTGCGTTTCCGAAGTTCCAGGACTGGACGGTGGATCGCCAGGACAAGGTCATCAAGGCGTTCGCGCAGTACGCCACGGTGCCTGTCATCAACATGGAGACGATCACCCATCCCTGCCAGGAATTGGCGCATGCGCTGGCCATGCAGGATCGCCTTGGCGATCTGCATAAAAAGAAATACGTACTGACATGGACGTATCACCCGAAGCCCTTGAACACCGCGGTGGCCAATTCCGCGCTGCTGATCGCAACGAAGATGGGCATGGACGTGACCCTGCTGTGCCCCACGCCCGACTACGTGCTGGACGATCGCTACATGGCCTTCGGCCGCGCGAATGCCGAAGCCAACGGCGGCTCGCTCACGGTCAGCCATGACATCGAGGAAGCCTACAGCGGCGCCGACGTGGTCTATGCCAAGAGCTGGGGCGCGTTGCCGTACTTCGGCCAGTGGGAGCAGGAAAAGCCCATCCGTGATGCGCACAAGCACTTCATCGTGGACGAGCCGAAGATGGCGCTGACCAACAAAGGGCTCTTCAGCCACTGCTTGCCGTTGCGCCGCAACGTCAAGGCCACCGACGCGGTGATGGATGCGCCGTACTGCTTCGCCATCGACGAGGCCGAGAACCGCCTGCACGTGCAGAAGGCGGTGATGGCAGCGCTGGCGGGACAGGGCTGAGCCTTCCATGTATACGCCCAAGCACTTCGCCGAAATGCGCGTGGAAGTCCTGCGCGGGCTGATCCGCGACTGTCCGTTCGCCACCGTGGTGTCGAACGGTGCGGACGGCCTCGCCGCCAACCACCTGCCGTTCGAGCTGGTGGGCAACGCGTTGCATGGCCACGTGGCGCGGGGCAACGAGCTGGCGCGACTCGACGGCGCCGAGGTACTGGTGGTCTTCCGCGGCCCGGATGGTTACATCAGCCCGAACTGGTATCCGACCAAGCAGGAGACGCATCGCGAAGTGCCCACCTGGAACTACGCGGTGGCGCACGTGCACGGGAGACTGAAGGTGCTCGAGGATGCGGCGTGGCTGCGCGCCCTGCTGGAGCGCCTCACCGACCGCCATGAAGCCACCGAGCCGCAGCCCTGGCGCATCGACGATGCGCCCGTGGATCACGTCGAAAAAATGCTGCACGCGATCGTCGGCATCGAGATCGCCATCGAGCGCATCGAAGGCAAGTTCAAGCTCAGCCAGAACCACCCGGAGCGCAACCGCCTCGGCGTGATCGCCGGCCTGCGCCGCCGCGATGGCGATGGCGACGCGGAACTCGCCAGCCTGATGGCCCTGCAGGAGGAATCGAAGGCATGAACCACTCGCATCGCTACCGCGTCGACGTGGTCTGGACCGGCAACCGCGGCAGCGGCACCGACGGCTACCGCAACTACAGCCGCAACCATGTGATCCGCATACCCGGCAAGCCGGACCTTGCCGGTTCGTCCGACCCCACCTTCCGCGGCGACGCCACGAAGCACAACCCGGAAGACATGCTGGTGGCGGCGCTCTCCGCGTGCCACATGCTGTCCTACCTGCACATGGCCACCGTGGCGGGCGTGGTGGTCGTGGCCTACGACGACGCGGCCGAAGGCACGATGGTCACCGAAGGCGATGGCGGCCGCTTCACCGAGGTCGTGTTGCGTCCGGTCGTCACCATTCACGCCGACAGCGATCCCGGCAAGGCGCTGGCCGCGCACGAGACGGCGCACCACGCCTGCTTCATCGCCAATTCCGTGAATTTTCCGGTGCGCTGCGAGCCGCGCATCGTCGTTTCCTCCGACTGACATCTGCCCCGACCAGGATTCGCAAGCCATGAGCAAAGACATCGTCCTCGCCTTCTCCGGCGGCCTCGACACCAGTTTCTGCGTGCCCTACCTCAAGGAACGCGGCTGGGCCGTGCACACCGTGTTCGCCGACACCGGCGGGGTGGATGCCGAAGAACGCGCCTTCATCGAAGCGCGCGCCAAGGAGCTGGGCGTGGCCAGCCACGTCACCGTCGACGGCGGTCCGGCGATCTGGGCGGGTTTCGTGAAGCCCTTCGTGTGGGCGGGCGAGGGCTACCAGGGCCAGTACCCGCTGCTGGTGTCCGACCGCTACCTGATCGTGGAGGCTGCGCTCAAGCGCGCCGCCGAACTCGGCACGCGCGCCATCGCGCACGGCTGTACCGGCATGGGCAACGACCAGGTGCGCTTCGACCTCACGGTGAAGTCGCTGGGTGACTACGAGATCGTGGCGCCGATCCGCGAGATCCAGAAGGAGCACACCCAGACGCGCGCCTACGAGCAGAAGTTCCTGGAGGAGCGCGGCTTCGGCGTGCGCGCCAAGCAGCAGGCCTACACCATCAACGAGAACCTGCTCGGCGTCACCATGTCCGGCGGCGAGATCGACAAGTGGGAAGCCCCGGGCGAGGGTGCGCGCGGCTGGTGCAAGCCGCGCGCCGAGTGGCCGACGGCGCCGCTGCGCGTGCAGCTCGGCTTCGAGAACGGCGAGGCCGTGTCGCTGGACGGCGAGAAGCTCGCCGGCCACCAGCTGCTGGCGAAGCTCAATGCGCTGTTCGCGCCGTACGGCGTGGGCCGCGGCCTCTACACCGGCGACACCACCATCGGCCTCAAGGGCCGCATCATCTTCGAGGCGCCGGGCCTGATTTCGCTGCTCGCCGCGCACCGCGCGCTGGAAGAGGCCGTGCTCAGCAAGCAGCAGAACCGCTTCAAGCCCGAGGTGGCGCGCAAGTGGGTGGAGGTGGTATACGAGGGCTTCTTCCACGACCCGTTGAAGACCGACCTGGAAGCCTTCCTCGCCTCCAGCCAGTCCACCGTCAATGGCGTGGTCACGCTGGAGACGAACGGCGGCACGGTCGACGCGGTGGCCGTCGAGTCGAAGCACATCCTCAATGCCAAGGGCGCCACCTACGCACAGTCGGCCGATTGGGGCGTGGCCGAGGCCGAGGGCTTCATCAAGCTGTTCGGCATGAGCAGCACACTGTGGGCCGAGGTCAACCGCTGACATGTTCGCGCCCCTGTTCGCGTACAAGGCGTGGGCAAACGCCAGCATGCTGGAGGCCATCCTCGCCATCGACGGCGAGCGCTTCCCCGAGCAACGGCTCAAGGCCATCCGCGTGATGAACCACACCTACGTGGTGGATCGGATCTTCGCGGCGCATCTGCTGGGTGAAACGAATCCGTACGCCGCCACCAATACCGAGGAAACGCCGGAGCTTGCGGCTTTGGCGGAAAGCATCCGCACAAGCGATGCCTGGCTGGCCGGCTATGCGCGCGAGCTGCCGGCGGAACGCCTGGGCGAACGCCTCCGCTTCCGTTTCACCGATGGCAACGCGGGCGAGATGTCGCGTGCCGAAATGCTGCAGCACTTGATCGTGCATGGCGCGTACCACCGGGGCGCGGTCGGGCAGATCCTCGATGCCTTGTCGCTGCCGCGTCCCGCCGACACGATCAACGTCTATCTGCACGAGGCGGAGCCGTCGCGCCGCGAACACGGAGGTGCCGCCCGATGAGCGCCTTGCAGGTCAGCACGGACAAGGATCGGCTCGACGTCGAACAGATCCACCGTTTCCTCGCCACCGAAGCCTACTGGAGCCGCGGCATCCCGCGCGAGACGGTGGAACGGGCCATCGCCGGTTCGCTGTGCTTCGGCGGCTATGTCGATGGACGACAGGTGGCGTTCGCGCGCGTGGTCACCGATGGCGCCACGTTTGCCTACCTGGCGGACGTGTTCGTGCTGCCGGAGCATCGCGGGCAAGGCCATTCCAAGGCGCTGATGGCGGTGGTGATGGCACACCCGCAACTGCAGGGGTTGCGCCGTTTCAGCCTGGCCACCGGCGACGCGCACGGCCTGTATGCCGGCTTTGGTTTCACCGCGCCCGCGCGGCCGCAGTACCTGATGGAAAAGCTCGATCAGGACATTTACACGAGAGCATCAGGCCAGCCATGAACCCGTTGCTGCAATCCACCCTGGAACACCTCAAGGCGCTGGTGTCGTTCGATACCCGCAACCCGCCACGCGCGATCACCACGGGCGGCATCTTCGACTACATCCGCGCGCAGTTGCCCGGCTTCGACATCGCGATGACCGACCATGGTGCCGGTGCGATAAGCCTGCACGCGGTACGCGGCGCGCCGAAGCTGCTGTTCAACGTGCATCTGGACACGGTGCCCGATTCGCCGGCGTGGACGGCCAACCCGCACGAGCTGCGTGTGACGGTGGACCGCGCGATCGGCCTCGGCGCCTGCGACATCAAGGGTGCGGCCGCGGCGCTGCTCGCGGTGGCGAACGCCAGTGAAGGCGACATGGCGTTGCTGTTCACCACCGACGAGGAAGCGAACGATCCGCGTTGCATCGCCGGGTTCTTGCGCGATTTCCCCCCGCTTCCTCCGGGAGAGGGTCGAGGTACGGGCGAAGCCGTGCCCCTCGCTTCGGCCGTACCCTCTCCCCCAACCCCTCTCCCGAAGGGAGAGGGGAGTTATCAGGCGGTGATCGTCGCGGAGCCGACCAAGGGCGAAGCCGTGCTGGCCCATCGCGGCATCCAGTCGGTGCTGATGCGTTTCGCCGGCCATGCCGGCCATGCCTCGGGCGAACAGCAGCCCGGCGACAGCGCGCTGCACCAGGCGGTGCGCTGGGGCGATGCGGCGCTGGATTTCGTGGCGGCTCAGGCGCACGAGCGCTTCGGTGGGCTCACCGGGCTGCGCTTCAACATCGGCCGCATCGAAGGCGGCATCAAGGCCAACATGATCGCGCCCAGCGCCGAAGTGCGCTTCGGCATGCGGCCCTTGCCGACGATGCATCCCGACGGCCTGCTGGAACGTTTCCGCACGCTGATCGAACCCGCGCCGGCGCATTTCGAGGAAACCTTTCGCGGCCCCTCGCTGCCGGCGGGCGACACCGCCACCGCCGAAGTGCGTCGACTCGCCGCGCGCGACCTTGCCGACGAGCTGGAGATTCCCGTGGGCAACGCGGTGGACTTCTGGACCGAGGCCTCGCTGTTCTCCGCCGCCGGCTACACCGCCTTCGTCTACGGCCCCGGCGACATCGCCCAGGCGCACACCGCCGACGAGTGGGTGGCGCTCGCCCAGCTGCAGCATTACGTAGAAGTGATTTTTCGCCTCATTGAAAAGTGCGGCCAGGGACGGGCGCCTTTCGACTCTCGCGCTCACGGATGAACGCACAGGAAAACATGACTGTGGAAACGCACAAGCACACCCGCAAGACCATCGTGCGCCTGCTCTCGGCGATGGGCAGCGCGAAGGAAATCCAGCAGTACCTCAAGCGCTTTTCCGAGGTGGACGCCAAGCGCTTCGCCGTGGTGAAGGTCGGCGGCGCGGTGTTGCGCGACGAGTTGCAGGATCTCGCTTCCTCGCTCACCTTCCTGCAGCAGGTGGGCCTCACGCCCATCGTGCTGCACGGTGCGGGTCCGCAGCTGGACGAGGAGCTGTCCGCCGCCGGCATCGAGAAGCGGACGGTGAACGGCCTGCGCGTCACCTCGCCGAAGGCGCTGGGCATCGTGCGCCGCGTGTTCCAGCAGCAGAACCTCAAGCTGGTCGAGGCGCTGCAGGCGATGGACACGCGCGCCACCTCGGTGGCGTCCGGCGTCTTCATGGGCAGCTATCTCGACCGCGACGGGCTGGGCATGGTCGGCAAGGTCGAGAGCATCAACCTCGCGCCGATCGAGGCCGGCCTGCGCGCGAACTCGATCCCGGTGATCGCCAGCCTGGGTGAGACCGACGAGGGCCAGATCCTCAACATCAACGCCGACGTCGCCGCCAACGAGCTGGTGCGCGTGCTGCAGCCGTACAAGATCGTGTTCCTCACCGGCACCGGCGGCCTGCTCGACGGCGAAGGCAAGGTGATCGATTCGATCAACCTCAGCACCGAATACGAGCACCTGATGGCGCAGCCGTGGATCAACGGCGGCATGCGACTGAAGATCGAGCAGATCGCGGACCTGCTGGCCGGCCTGCCGCTTGCTTCTTCGGTGTCGATCACGCGGCCGTCGGAACTGGCCAAGGAGCTGTTCACCCACAAGGGATCGGGCACCCTGGTGCGGCGCGGCGAGAAGGTGCTGCGCTTCGGGTCGTGGGAAGGCGTGGAGCAGGCACGCATGCGTACTCTGATCGAATCCAGCTTTGGCCGCACCCTGGTGCCGGACTACTTCGAGCGCACCAAGCCGTATCGCATCTATGTGAGCGAGAACTACCGCGCCGCGATGATCCTCACCATGGAGGAGGGCCTCCCCTACCTCGACAAGTTCGCCGTGCTCGACGACGCGCAGGGCGAAGGCCTGGGCCGCGCCGTGTGGCAGGTGATGCGCGAGGAGAACCCGCGGTTGTTCTGGCGTTCGCGCCACCACAACCAGGTCAACATCTTCTATTACGCCGAATCGGATGGCTGCCTCAAGCAGCCGAAGTGGAAAGTGTTCTGGTACGGCCTGGACGGCAACTTCGACACCATCGCCCGTTGCGTGGCGCATTGCGCAGGGCGGCAGCCGACGTTGCTGGATTGAGCAGGAAAACTCCCTCCCCTGCGAAGCAGGGGAGGGTTGGGGAGGGGTGCTTTGAGGCCGAAACCAAGAGCCCTACCCCCTCCCGACCTCCCCCTGCTTCGCAGGGGGAGGGGCAAAAGTGCACGCAGGAGTGAATCGGTGACAAACGACAAGAAAACCATCGGCATCGTCGGCGCCCGCGGCCACACCGGCGCGGAACTGATCCGCCTGATCGCGGCGCATCCCGCGCTGGAGCTGGCCTTCGTCTCCTCGCGCGAGCTGGACGGCCAGCGCGTGAGCGAGCACAGCGACGCCTACACGGGCGAACTGCGCTACGAGAACCTCGCCCCCGCCGCCGTAGCTGCCAAGCGTGCCGATGTGGTGATCCTGGCGCTGCCCAACGGCAAAGCCGCAGCCTATGTGGAGGCGATCGATGCAGCGTCACCGGGCACGTTGGTCGTCGACCTCTCCGCCGACTACCGCTTCGACAAGGCCTGGTACTACGGCCTGCCCGAGCTGACGCGCAACAAGTGGCGTGGCGAGAAGCGCATCAGCAACCCCGGCTGTTACGCCACTGCGATGGAGCTGTCCATCGCGCCGTTGAAGGACCTGCTCGGCGCGCCGCCAGTGTGCTTCGGCGTCTCCGGCTATTCCGGCGCTGGCACCACGCCCTCGGACAAGAACGATCCCGAGAAGCTGCGCGACAACCTGATGCCGTATGCGCTCACCGGCCACACGCACGAAAAGGAGGCCAGCTTCCAGCTCGGCCTGCCGGTGGAGTTCATGCCGCATGTGGCGCCGCATTTCCGCGGCCTCACCGTCACCACCAACCTGTACCTTGCCAAGCCGCTGAAGCGCGAGGACGTGCTGGCGCGCTTCCACCACGTCTACGACGGCGAGAAGCTGGTGGCGGTGCTGGACGAGGCGCCGTGGGTCAGTCGCATCGCACACCGGCATCACGCCGAGGTCGGTGGTTTCGCGCTGTCGGCCGACGGCAAGCGCGTGGTGGTGGTGGCCACGCTGGACAACCTGCTCAAGGGCGCCGCCACGCAGGCGATGCAGAACATCAACCGCGCGATAGGCGTGGACGAATACACCGCGATTCCGCTGACTTGATCGTCATTCCGGCGCAAGCCGGAATCCAGTGCCTCGCGGGCAAGACGCTGGATTCCGGCTTGCGCTGGGATGACGAGCCTGGCGATCGAATCACCTTACGCAAGCAGGACGATTCCATGACCCAACCCCTCTGGCAAAAATCCGGCATCCAGATCGACGCGAAGATCATGCGTTTCCTTGCCGGCGACGACGTGATCCTCGATCGCGAGTTCTTCCTGCACGACATCGCCGCCAGCAAGGCGCACGTGGAAGGTCTGGCGAACATCGGCGTGGTGAGCGCCGACGAGGCCGCCGCGCTGAAGCGCGAACTGGGTGCGCTGGCGGAAGACTTCAAAAGCGGGGCCTTCGTACTGGACGAGCGTTTCGAGGACGGCCACTCCGCCATCGAGGCGCGCCTTACCGAGCGGCTGGGCGATGCGGGCCGACGCGTGCATACCGGGCGCAGCCGCAACGACCAGATCCTGGTCGCCACGCGGCTTTGGCTGAAGGAAAAGCTCGAAGCACTGGAGACGCACTGCCGAGCCATCGCCAGGGTCTGCCTCGACCGCGCCGCACAGCCGGCGATCCCGCTGCCGGGCTATACCCATCTGCAGCGCGCGGTGGTGTCGTCCACCGGTATGTGGTTTGCCGGTTTCGCCGAAGGCTTCATCGACAACGCCTTCCGCGCCCGCGGCACGCGCGAGTTGATCGACGCGAATCCGCTGGGCACCGCCGCCGGCTACGGCGTGAACCTGCCGCTTGACCGGGCGCATACGACGGCTGCGCTGGGCTTCGCCCGCATGCAGGTGTCGCCGATCTATGCCCAACTCTCGCGCGGCAAGTACGAGATGGCGGTGCTGGAGGCCATCGCCAGCGCGCTTCTCGATACGCGCCGCATGGCCTGGGACCTGTCGCTGTTCACCACGGCGGAATTCGATTTCGTGAAGTTGCCGGCCGAGTACACCACCGGCAGCTCGATCATGCCGAACAAGCGCAACCCGGACGTGGTGGAGCTGCTGCGCGCCAGCTATGCCAGCGTGGCGGCGGCGCGTACCGAGATCGAACAGCTGCTGTCGCTGCCTTCGGGCTACCAGCGCGACCTGCAGTTCTCCAAGGGCTCGATCTTCCACGGCGTGCGCCACGGCCTGATGGCGCTGGAGCTGGTGCCCGACCTGCTGGCCCGCCTTGAGTGGAACGAGCCGGCGACGTGTGCCGCGATCGAGCCGGCGATGTACGCCACCGACGTGGCGATCGAGCAGGCCGCAGCGGGCGTGCCGTTCCGCGATGCCTACCGCGCCGCCGCCGAGACGGCCGCCTCGGCCGGACGGGGGCGCACGCCCGAGGGCAGCTTGGCGCAGCGCACTTCACCGGGTGCAGGCCACGATCTGCGCCTGGACGAATTGCATGCTAGGCTTGGACGTCTAGACGGCTGAATGAGGTTCATCTAATGGCGGCTGTGGGAAGTGCGAGGCACTTGCGCGAACAGCCGCTGCCGCATTGGCGGCGCGCTGTACTGAAGGTCGGCAGCAACCTGCTGGCGGCCGATGGCGGCGGCCTCACCGCGCGCCATGCGGCGGCTCTGGCCGGTTTCGTGGCCGCCAGCCATGCCGCGGGGCGGCAAGTGGTGCTGGTTTCCTCGGGCGCGGTGGCCGCGGGTCGCGCGCTGCTGCGCGAGCACGCGCCAGCATCCGGCGACCTCGCGGCGCGGCAGGCGCTGGCGGCGCTGGGCCAGGCGCCGATGATCGCGCTGTGGCAGTCGCTCTCGCCGCGGCCGGTGGCGCAGGTGCTGCTCACCCATGACGACCTGCGCAATCGCCGCCGCTATCTCAATGCGCGAACCACCTTGCGCGGCCTGCTGGCGCTGGACGTGCTGCCGGTGGTGAACGAGAACGACACCGTGGCGGTGGACGAACTGAAGCTGGGCGACAACGACAATCTCGCCGCCATCGTCGCCGCGCTGGTCGACGCCGACCTGCTGCTGATCGCCTCGGACGTAGCCGCGCTGTACAGCGCCGATCCGCGGCGCGATCCCGCCACCGTGCCGCTGGCGCACGTCGCCGCGCTCACGCCGGAGATCCTCGCCATGGCCGGTGGCAGTGGCAGCGCGGTCGGCACCGGCGGCATGCGCACCAAGCTGGAGGCCGCGGCGAAGGCCGCGGCAGCGGGCATTCCCACCGCGCTGTTCGGCGGCCGCGACGAGGCGACCGTGCATGCACTGGCAGTAGGCCGCCTGCATGGCACCCTGATCGACGCCGCGGGCACCCGCATGCAGGCACGCAAGTACTGGCTGCGCCATGCACCGGCCGCGCCGGGGTGCATCCGCGTGGATGCCGGTGCGGCGCGTGCGCTGGCCGGTGGTCGCGCCTCGCTGCTGCCGGGCGGCATCGCCGGCGCGCTAGGCGAATTCCAGCGCGGCGACCTGGTGGAGATCACGGATGCCGACGGCAAGGCGGTGGCGCGCGGCCTCAGCCAGTACGCCGCCGCCGAGGTGCGTCGGCTGGCCGGCCGGCACAGCCGCGACATCGAGGCCGTGCTGGGCTATACCCATGGCCACGAGATCGTGCATCGCGACGACCTGGTCACGGTAGCGACCGAAACCACGGGAGGCATCGAGGCATGAGCGAGATCCGAACCCTGGCGCTGGCCTGCCGCGAGGCGGTGCCGACGATCGCCGCGCTGGACAGCGCCGACAAGGCGGCACTGTTGCGCGACATGGCGGCGGCGCTGGAAGCGCGCCGCACCGACGTGCTCGCCGCCAATGTACGCGACATGGCCGCGGCGGCCAGCAAGGGCGTGCAGGGCGCGATGCTGGATCGCCTGCGCCTGGACGAAGCGCGCGTGGCGGGCATCGCCGCCGCGCTGCGCGAGGTGGCCGAACTGCCCGACCCGGTCGGCCAGGTGACGCGCCGCGAGACGCGGCCCAACGGCCTCACGGTGGAGCGCGTGCGCATCCCGCTGGGCGTGATCGCGATGATCTACGAGGCGCGCCCCAACGTCACCGCCGATGCCGCCGCGCTGTGCCTCAAGGCCGGCAATGCGGTGATCCTGCGCGGTGGCTCCGAGGCGATCCATTCCAACACGGCCATCGCTGCGGCCTTGCATGACGCCTTGCGCGCACATGAACTGCCGGAAGCGGCGGTGACCCTGGTGACGGATCTGGCGCGCGAGACGATGGTCGAGCTGCTGCAGCTCACCGACATCGTCGACCTCGCGATCCCGCGCGGCGGCGAGGGGCTGATCCGCTTCGTCGCCGAGCACGCGCGCGTGCCGGTGATCAAGCACTACAAGGGCGTGTGCCACCTCTACGTGGACCGCGCCGCCGATCTCGACCTTGCGCTCAACCTGCTGATCGACGGCAAGGCCTCGCGTCCCGGCGTGTGCAACGCGCTGGAAACCCTGCTGGTGCATCGCGACGTGGCCGCCACCTTCCTGCCGCGCGCCGCGCAGGCGTTGCGCGAGCGCGGCGTGGAATGGCGCGGCGACGAGCGCAGCCGCGCGCTGGTGCCCGACATGCATGCGGCCAGCGACGACGACTACGCCGCCGAGTTCCTCGATCTGATCCTCGCCGTGCGCGTGGTAGACGATCTCGACGAAGCCATCGCGCATATCCGCCGCTACGGTTCCGACCATACCGAAGTCATCGCCACCCGCGACGGAGCCACGGCGCAACGCTTCGTGCAGGCGATCCGTTCGGCAGTGGTGATGGTCAACGCTTCCTCGCGGTTCTCCGATGGCGGCGAACTTGGCCTCGGCGCCGAGATCGGCATCTCCACCACACGGCTGCATGCCTACGGCCCCATGGGCGCCGAATCGCTCACCATCGAGCGTTTCGTGGTGCGTGGCGAGGGGCAGGTCAGGCACGCGGCAAGCCGCATGCGGCAGTAGCACGGGGCGGGGCGTGCCTCGATACCGGGAGAGTCGTCAGTAGCCCGCGGCGAGCCCGGCGGGACGCCTGGGATCGTTGGCGCCTTCCAGCAGGCCGGTTTCGGGATCGACCATGATCGCCTCGTCGGCGCCGATCGAGTGGCGCAGCTTGAACGTGTAGCCCATCGATTCCAGCGTCTTCCGGGTCTGCGGCGTGACCAGGCCGGGCTCGACGTACACCACGTCGGGATACCACTGGTGGTGCATGCGCGGCGCGTCGATCGCCTGCTGCACGTTCATGCCGTAGTCGATCACGTTGACGATGCTCTCCATCGTGGTCGAGATGATGGTGGCGCTGCCGGGGCTGCCGGTGATCAGGAACGGCTTGCCGTCGCGCAGCACGATGGTGGGCGTCATCGAGCTGAGCGGGCGCTTGCCCGGCTCGACCTGGTTGATCACGCCCTGCACCAGCCCGGCGCCGTTCGCCTCGCCGGGCTTGCCGGTGAGGTCGTCCATCTCGTCGTTGAGGAAGAAGCCGGTATCGCCGGCGATCTGCCGGATGCCGAACAGATAGTTGATGGTGTAGGTCACCGCGACGGCGGTGCCATCCTTGTCCATCACCGAGTAGTGCGTGGTGTGGTTGCCCTCGGGCTGGCCCAGGCTGCCCCGAATCTCGGACGAGGGCGTGGCCTTGTCGGTCTGGATGGTGGCGCGCACCTTGTCCAGGTGCTCGGCCGAGAGCAGCCGGTCGATCGGGTTGTGCACGAAGGCCGGGTCGCCGAGGTAGGTGTTGCGGTCGGCGAAGGCGCGGCGCTCCGCCTCGACCAGGTAGTGCAGGCTCTCGGGCGAGCCGTAGCCCCATTGGCCGAGCGCGTAGGGCTCGACCAGCTTGAGGATCATGCACACGGTGACGCCGCCGGAACTGGGCGGCGGCGCGGACACGACGGTGTAGCCGCGGTAATCGCACTGCACCGGCTTGTCCCACTGCACGGTGTAGTCGGCGAAGTCCTGCATCGAGAGGATGCCGTGGTTGGCCCGGCTCGCCGCGACCAGCTTGCGTGCGATCGGGCCCTTGTAGAACGCGTCGGCTCCGCCCTCGGCGATCTGTTCCAGCGTGTGCGCCAGTTGCGTCTGCACCAGGCGCTGGCCGGCCACGTACGGTTTGCCGTGGTCGAGGAAGATCGCCGCCACGTTGGGGTACTTGGCGAAGTCCTTCACGCTGTCGTCGAGGATGTTCACGTCGCCCTGTTCGAGCACGTAGCCTTGCTTCGCCAGCTTGATCGCCGGCGCGATGACCTGCTGCAGCGGCATCGTGCCGTATTTCTTCAGCGCGGCGTCCAGCCCCATCACCGTGCCGGGCACGCCCACGCCGAGCCAGGTGTCGGTGCTGAGCCCCGGGACCAGGTTGCCCTTGGCGTCCTGGAACATCGCCGGTGTGGCCTTCAGCGGGGCCTTCTCGCGGAAGTCGAGGAAGACGTTGCGGCCGTCCTTGAAATGGATGGTCATGAAGCCGCCACCGCCGATGTTGCCGCAGCAGGGATGCACTACGGCTTCGGCATAGCCGACCGCCACCGCGGCGTCGATGGCGTTGCCGCCCTGCTTGAGGATGTCCAGCCCGACCAGGGTGGCCAGATGCTGCGCGCTGACCACCATGCCGTGTCTTGCGGTGACCGGTCTGGCCTTGGCCAGCGCCGCCTGGGTGGCGGCGGGCGCGTTGGCGATCGCGGGAGCCTTCGGGGCGGCATCGCGGGCGTGCAGCGGCAGGCAGCATGCGGCGATGGCCGCGGCCAGCAGGTGGCATTGCCATCCCGGAAGGGAGCGATGCCTGCGCGTAGCGCGATTCGATCCCGTCTGGGCTTGTGCCGTGTCGCGGTCGGACATTCGCTAGCTCTCCACGCCATGTCCAGGCAGCATAGTCACAGGCACGGTGGCCGCTCCAATGAAAAGAGGGGTATGCGGCATAACCGGCGGTTGTGGGCGCGCCGCTGCCATGGGCCGGTAGGAGCGCACCCCCGGATCAAGTCCGGGGGTGCGCTCCTGCAGGGGGCGGCTTATTCCACCGGAATACCCGCATCGCGCAGGCGCTGGCGCAGGCGATCCAGCTTGTCGCCGTAGCGCGCGCTGCGCGCGGTGTCGCGGCGCAGGGGCTGGCGCACCTGCGCCGCGCTGGGCGTGCTCAACACGGTGCGCGAGGTCTTGTGGAATTCCAGGCACGCCGGCTCGAACGGCAGACCGCAGAAATCCAGCAGACGGCGAATGGTCGGCTCCGGTTCGGCGACCAGGGTTTCGTATTCGAGATCGAACACCTGGCTCGGATAGCGTTCCAGCCAGAAGCGCGTCAGGCGGATAAAGTCGATGCAGTAGTCGGCCATCTCGTCGAGGTCGCAGGTGAAGCCGCTCTGCTCGGTGAAGAGCTGGCGGAAGCAGGCCAGGCAGGTTTCCACCGGGTCGCGCCGCACCACCACCACCCGCGCCGCCGGCAGCATCGCCAGCGCGGCGCCCACCAGGTACCAGGTCACCAGGCTCTTGTCGGTGAAACGCGGCTTGGCCTTGCGCCACGACGCGGTGCGCGCGAGGTATTCCTTGCCCAGGCGCTGCCAATCCGCCGCGCTGGCATGCGGCGTCCACAGCGGGAACGCGGAGTGGCGGCGTCGCGTTTCCGCGTCGATCACCTGGGACATGTCCTTGATCTCGTTCGCGCCCTCCACCTCGGGATGCGAGGCCAGGATCTGCTCGACCAGGGTGGAGCCGGAGCGCGGGACGCTGACGATGAAGATGGCTTCGCGGCCCAGCGCGGGGTCCGGCGGAGCAGGCATGTCGTGCGCGAAGATGCGCTGGATCGCTTCCACGCGTCGCCGTTCGCCCGTGGCGTTCCAGTGTACGCGCTGGCGCCGCGAGGCATTGGCTTGCCGGAACGTCTCGAAAGCCTGCGCGTAATCGCCCTGGTCCTCCAGCGCCTTGGCCAGCGAGAAGCCGAGCAGTTCGCGATCGCGGGGCGACTGTGCGCCTCTCGTCATGGCCTGGCGCAGGCTGGCCGCATCCGCGGCGTCGAAGCGCACCGTGTTGAGGTTGGACAGGCCGAACCAGCCTTCGGCGTTGCCGGGGTCGAGGCGCAGCACCGCGCGGAAACCGGCCACGGCATCGTCGATACGGCCCAGGCTGGCTTGCGCCTTGGCCAGCGACAGCCGGGCCTGCAAGTGCGCGGGCGCGAGTTCCAACGCGCGCTGCAGCGCGGCGATGGCGTCTTCCGTGCGCGCCTGCCGCCAGCAGGCTTCGCCGAAGTTGAACCAGGCCGACGCGGAGGCAGGCGCCAGCTCGCAGGCGCGCTGCAGCTGCGACATGGCTTCATCGATCTCGCCGCGTTCGTGCAGCGCGATGCCCAAGCCCACGCGCAGCTCGGCGTCTTCCGGCCAGACCGGCAGCACACGCCGGAAACAGTCGGCCGCGGTGGCTTGGTCGCCGCGGTGCTGGGCCATCACGCCGAGCATGCGCAACGCATCGGCGTGGTCCGGTGCCAGCGCCAGCACCTGCCGGATCGAGCGTTCGGCGGCGTCGAACTGCCGTTGCTGCCACTCCGCGCGTGCCCTTGCCAGCCACTGGGCGGCTGCGGTCGGCAGGGGCGTGGACTGCACGGTTTCGCTGCTCATGCCGTCACGCTATCAAAAAATCGCCGGGAGCGATTTTTGACATCGCGTAGCGATGGCCCGAAGAGCGGCTGCCATGGATGGCGGCTGCAAAAAAAACGCCGGGCAGGAGCCCGGCGCAGGGGGAGGTCGGCATCGATCAGAAATCGTAGGCGATGGAGAAGCGGACGCTGCGTGGCGAACGGGTGTCCTGCACGCGGCCGTAGTCCGGGTTGGGGCTGCTGGTGGTGCCGAAGAAGTCGTTGTAGAAGATCGTGGTCTGGTCGTTCAGCACGTTGAACACGGCGAGGTTGAAGTCGAGCTTGTGCTGCGCCCACGCCGGCTTGTAGTCCAGGCTGAGATCGACGTTGTGCACCCACGGCGTGTTGCCGAGCGAACCGGGCGGCACGGGCACGCCGGCGCACCAGTAATAGGTGTGCGAACCGTGCAGGGCCAACTGGGTGGGGCCGTAGCCGCCGCGGCACATCACCGGCGTGCCCGAGGTAATGTACAGGTCGGCGCCGACCGTCCATTCCGGGGTGAGCGCGTAGGCGCCGAAGATCTTGAACTGGTGCTTGCGGCTGTTCGGCAGCACGCCGCCCGACCACTCCATGCGCTCCGGGAAGTCCCATGCGGTGGTGAGCGATTCGTAAGAGCCGCCCTGCTGCGAATACGTGCTCACCGGACCTTCGGTGTTGCCCCAGGTGCGCGCGAACACGTAGTCGAACTTGGCGAACCACTTGCCGTCCCACGCGTGCTCCAGCGACAGGTCCAGCGAGAGGTAGCGGCGTTCCGGCCCCTTCGGGAAGCCCTGGTCGGTGCCACTGAGCGTCACTGGCACGAGACCGCCGTTCGGATCCTTCATCCAGAGGTAGTTGGTCGCGCCCGGATTGATCAGCACCAGGCTCTGCGCGTAGTTGGAGCAGTCCGCCGGCGTCATCCACGCATAGCCCTGCGCACGGCCCGCCGCGCACTCGATCTGCTCGTCGTCGAAGTCGTCGATGATGCGATTCATCTTCTGGTAGGTGCCAGTGGCGCCGAACACCCAGTTCGTGCCCAGCATGTGGAACTGCTGCTGCATGCCCAGCACGTAGTTGTCGGAGAACTCGGCCTTGGCGTTGCGCGCGGCGGAGACGCGCGGGTCCTTCGCCTGGCCGTACTCGTTGTCGATCGACACGCCGGTCGACGGGCTTTGCGGCAGCGGCGTGAAGCCGGTGGGCACGCCGGTCACCGGATCGATGCCGGTGTAGGTGCCATAGATGCCGGCGTTCGTCACCGGGGCGGCGATGGACAAGGCCACGTTGGTCGGCAACGAGAGGAAGTAGCGGCCGGCGTTGCCGAACACCTTCAGAGTGGAATCGCCATGCACGTCCCAGCTGAAGCCCAGGCGCGGCGCCCATTGCGGCTTGGTCTCGCGGATGTAGGGCACGCCGGAGGCGTCGTAGTTCACGAACTGGTCGTTGCGCAGGCCCAGGTTCAACAGCAGGTTCGGGGTGACCTGCCAGTTGTCCATGATGTACTGGGCGCGCTGCGTCACGCGCACGCTGGCGACGCTGAGGTCGGTGTGCTGCTGCACGTAGTAGCAGGTGCCCTGGTAGCACTGGGTGGATGGCGCGACGTAGGGCGGAATGTTCGGGTCGGCGCCGAACACCGGCACGCCGGGGCCGGTAGCGCCGTACATCCACTGGTAGCCCGGGCCGGTGTCCTGCGAACCATCGTTGATGTCGTACGAGTTGATGTTGTCGATGCCGGCCTGGAAATCGTGGCTGCCAAGTTTCCAGTCGAGGCTGAGGCGATAGTTGGTGATCGACTCGCGATGGTCGGGATCGGAAAGGGTGGAATTGGACTGCGCATTGATGATGCCGCCCGGCGGGGCGAACCGCGGATCCTGCAGGGACGCGCTGGCGATGTGCGGCAGCTCCGGGTCGTAGCCCGGGTAAGCGGGCTGCGTCGAGTAGTACTGGCCGTGCATCTTGCCGTAGGTCGCGTTCAGCGTGATGTCGTCGGTGATGTAGGAGGTGTAGTTCAGCACCCCCATCTTGAACACGGTCTTGTTGTACTGGCCGAGGTAGGCGAAGGCGCCTTTCTGCAGCGTGTCGTAGTCGAAGTCGTAGTAGCTGCCCTGCGTCTGGTGCGCGTTCTGCAGGTAGCTCAGCGTCAGCACGTTGCTGTCGTTGATGTTCCAGTTCAGTTTGCCGAACAATTTCGGGTCATGCACGCTGAACAGACTGGTGACGCCGTTGCCGAATTCCGGGGTGTTGCGGTACCGGCTGTCGTCCTTCTCCGCGCTCAGGAAGAAGAACAGCTTGTCCTTGATCAGCGGTCCGCTGACGTAGGCGTCGTAGATCGTTTCCTGGGCGCGGTCGGCGTTGCGATACACGGCCAGATCGCCGGGCGAATAGGCCGGGTCGCCTGCCAGCAGCGGATTGGCGTAGCGGAGATTGTCCGGCCTGGCACGCAGGCTGGCCGGCTGCCACAGCACGCGCGCGCCGAAGTGCCAGTCGTTGGTGCCGCTCTTGCCGATCTGGTTGATCACGCCGCCGATGGAGCGGCCGTAGCGCGCGTCGTAGCCGCTGATGTAGGTCTGCTGTTGCTCGATCGCGCCGTAGGGCAGGGTGACGCCGCCCGAGTTGTTGAGTGCCTCGGTGACGTTCATGCCGTCGACGTAGTACGCGTTCTCCGCTGTCGAAGCGCCGCCGAACACGTTCATCGGCGTGCCGAGCGGGCCGGTGCCCAGTTCGGGCGAGCCCATGTTGACGCCCGGCGCCAGCAACGCAATGTCTTCGGCGGTGCGCGCCAGCGGCAGCTGCTGCAACTGCTTGGAGGTGATCGTGGTGACCTGGTTGGTGGTGGTCACGTCGATCGGTGGGGTGACGTTGGCGGTGACCTTGATCGCGTTGAGGTTCACCGCGTTCGCGGCGCCGGCCGCGAAATCGACGGCCACTGCGCCCGCCGCCACCGGCGAGACGTCGGTGCGGCTCTGCACGACCTTGCCGTCCTGCAGCAGCGACACCGTGTAGGTGCCGACCGGCAGCGTGATCGAATACCTTCCCGACGCGCTCACCAGGATGCTGCGGTTGAAGCCGCCGGCGCCGGTGATCTGGATGGTCTCGCCCGGCGCCACCGGCGCCGAACCGTAGATGGTGCCGTTGGTCGCCTGTGCCCAGGCCGTGCCTGCGGCGCCGCAGGCGAGCAAGCCGATGGCAAGGGGCAGCGCCTTGCGCCTGAAAACGTCGTTGCGATACGGCGAGCGCCGGGATTTGCCCTTCATGTATGCACTCCACTGTGGTGAAACGCCAGGTGCGGCGGCTTGGGGCCCGTCAAGGCCCGTTGTTTCATCGCATCGCGTGCGGAGCGAGGGCTTGCGTAACCCTGTTGGTCGCAGCCGTCGCCATGCCCTTGTCAGCCAATCGATGACCCCTCGCCATGGATGGTTTGCGTGCCGGCTCCGGCAGCAGCGGGGCGGGCGGGTCGAACGTGGACCTGGCGTGCCGGAACACGGCGGCGTCGCGGCATGGATGCGGCGCGCCGACGTCTCGTGGACGAAGCCCGTGCCTTGCTGCGACGCACATCGAGCGGACATCCTCCATGCCCACAGTGCGTCACCGAGCGTAGTCCGCGGCAAGCGAAAGCCGCCAATGAATAATCTTGCTCGCGCCATAACTGAGGGTTATGCGTGCCATTCGGCGCTTGAAATTTTTCTCGCGAGGCGTTCCATTCGGCATTCACGCACTGCATTCGCGCACCGGGGAAACGCATGAAACGATGGCCATTGCTGCTGGGCATGCTTGCCCTCGCCGCGTCCGCATCCTGCATCGCGCATGCGGATGCGGGCGTTCCCGCCAAACCCGTCGAACTGACGGTGCGTCTGCCCGACCCGGCGCAGAAAGTGCTCTACGTGCACGAGACGATGCCGGTCGCGCCCGGCAAGCTCACGTTGTATTACCCGAAGTACATTCCGGGCGACCATGCGCCGGACGGCCCGATCGGCACGATGATGGGGCTGGAGATCAGCGCCGGCGGCAAGCGCATCGCGTGGCAGCGCGATGCCGTGGACATGTTCACCTTCCACCTCGATGTGCCGGCCGGCGTGGACAGTCTCGACATCCGCTTCCAGTTCCCGGACACGGACCGGATCACGCCGAACCTGCTGGATCTCACCTGGGACCACGTGGCGCTGTACCGCGCGGGCGAACCGACCAAGGCGCAGATGTTCGAGCCCACCTTGGTGATGCCCGCGGACTGGAACTACGGCACCGCGCTGGAAACCGCCGCGCGCGACGGCGGGCGCGTCCGCTTCAAGCCCGTGCCGTTCAACACGCTGGTCGATTCGCCGGTGATCGCCGGCAAGCACTTCCGGCAGATCGATGTCACCCCGGCGGGCTCCGGCGTGCATCGCTGGCTCGACATGGTGGGCGACAGCGAGGCTGCGCTGCAGATCAAGCCCGAACAGCTCGCGGGTTACCGCAACCTGGTCGTGCAGGCGCAGGCGCTGTTCAAGTCACACCACTACACGAACTACCACTTCCTGCTGACGCTGAGCGACCACACCTCGGTCGGCGGCCTGGAACACCACCAGTCCAGCGACGACCGCGCACGCGGCGGTTCGCGCATGTTCGCCGACCCGGAGCATTTCATGCTCGACGGTTCGCTGCTGCCGCACGAGTACACGCATTCGTGGAACGGGAAATTCATGCGTCCGGAAGGCCTGTGGCAGCCGGACTTCGAGCAGCCCGAGATCGCCGACGGGCTGTGGGTGTACGAGGGCCTCACGGTCTACCTGGGCGACGCGCTGACCGCGCGCAGCGGCCTGTGGTCGGCGCAGGAATGGCGCGATGCGCTGGCGTACCGCGCGGCGACGTTCGCGCATCGCCCTGGCCGTGAATGGCGGCCGCTGTCGGACACCTCCCGCGCCGCGCAGCTGCTGTACGGCGGGGACATGGGCTGGGTGAACTGGCGCCGCGCCACCGACTTCTACCGCGAAGGCCAGTTGCTGTGGCTGGCGGTGGACACGAAGATCCGCGCGCTCAGCCACGACCAGCGCACGCTGGACGATTTCGCGAAAGACTTCTTCGGCAAGAACGACGGCAGCTACGTCACCCGCACCTACAGCTTCGACGACGTCGTCGCCGGCCTGAACGCGGTGCAGCCCTGGGACTGGGCGAAGTTCCTGCACGGCTGGATGGACGGCGTGGGCGACGAAGTGCCGCTGCTTTCCGGCATCGAGCAGAGCGGCTGGAAGCTGGTCTACACCGACACGCCCTCGCGCTACCAGAATGCCGTCGAGAACGTGGGCAAGAGCGAGTTCAGCGCGTCCGGCGTCGACGAGACGTTCTCGGTGGGCCTGTTCATCAATCACGAAGGCAGCATCATGGACGTGTTGTGGCAAGGCCCGGCCTTCAAGGCGGGGCTCGCACCGGGCATGAAGCTGCAGGCGATCGACGGGCACGCCTACACCCCGCGCATCCTGCGCGACGCGATCGTGCGTGCGCAGAAGGATCGGCAGCCGATCCAGGTCCAGGCGCAGATCGACGGCGTCAGCCGCACGTATGCGGTGCACTACGACGGCGGGTTGAAGTATCCGCATCTGGTGCGCATACCCGGCACGACGGATTACCTGGGCGAGATCCTTGCGCCGAAGCGGTGAGCCATTGCCTTGCGCCCCTCTCCCACTTGCGGGAGAGGGGTATGGGGAGAGGGGGCTCTTGCAAGCTTCAAAGCGGTTTCGGACGCCTGTCGGCGCCCGAGCTACTTCTCTTTTGCTTGTCCAAGAGAGAAGTAGCCAAGAGAAAACGACACCCCGATGCGGCGCTCTCCGGGCATCCTGCCCTCCGAGTACGAGAGGCGTGGCCGGGCTTTTCGGCCGGACTCCTGTCCGGTCGAAAAGGCGAGTCCATCCATGGCCTCGCCCGCTGCGCGGCCTGATCGTCCCCGCCTCACCGCCGCACAGGGGCCCCGGAAAAGCAGCGCGCTCCTGCGCGCAGAAGCAACGGCCAGAGCAAGGCAAAACAAAGCGAAGCGCGGCAGGACTTCTTTCCTCAGCCATCGAGCACGGCGCGGTATGGCCGCACTGTGTATCGCGTAGGCGGGAGCGGCTTCAAAAACCTCGAAACGTCCTGCTTGTAATTCCGGCGGGTTGAATCAGGCCATTTCTCTTGGTTACTTCTCTTTGGGCCAGCAAAGAGAAGTGACTCGGGCGCCGAAGGCGTCCGAAACCGCTCTGTTGTTTGACGATCGATCACACTTCCTCAAGCCACAAGCCGTCAATGCCAGACATTGACGAAGCCCGTGATGATGATCGCGTTCGTGAAATCGATCAGGAACGCGCCCACCACCGGCGCCACCAGGAACGCGCGCGGCGCGGGGCCGTAGCGTTCGGTCAGCGAACTCATGCAGGCCACGGCGTTCGCGGTGGTGCCCAGCATGAAGCCGGTGAAGCCGCTGGCCATCACGGCGGCGTCGTAGTCGCGCCCCATCAACTGCAGCAGCGGCCAGCAGCAGAACGCCAGCACCAGGATCGACTGCACCGCCAGGTTCGCCAGCAGCGGGAGCGCCAGGCCGGCCAGGTCCCACAGATGCAGGTTCATCAGCGCCACGACGAGGAACAGCGAGAGCGCGGTGTTGCCGATCAGTTCCATCGCGCGCGTCGACAGCCCGAACCAGCCCAGGCGGTCGTCGATGTTGCGGATGATCGCGCCGATCAGCATCGCGCCGATGTAGCTCGGCAGGGTCACGCCAAGCCGGCCCAGACCGTCGCCGATCCACGCGCCGATGCCCATCGCCAGCAACATGTACACCAGGCTCTTGAGCCCGCCGTAAGTCGGATCGACGGCGCGCTGCTCGGGCGCCGTCGCCGCCATCGGTGCAGCGGTGTCCGCGCTTGCGGTTGCGGCAGCCGGGCGCAGGCCATGGCGTTCGATCAGCATCGCCGCGATCGGCGAGCCGAAAATGGAGCCAAGGACGATGCCGGCCATCGCGTTGGCCAGCGCCACGCTCTGCGCGCCATGCACACCGACCTTCTCGAACAGCGGCGCGAAGGCCATCCCGGTGGCGGGGCCGCCGGTGAGCGTGACCGAGCCGGTGACCACACCGAACAGTGGCGGCAGGCCGAAGGCCTTGGCCATGGCTATGCCCAGCAGGTTCTGCACGATCGCCAGCACGCTGGCCAGGGCGAGAAACAGCAGTATCTGGCGGCCGCCGACCTTGAGCAGGCTGGCGCTGGCATTGAAGCCGATGCTGGTGAAGAACGCGATCATCAGCGGCTGCTGCCACGCGGTGTCGAAGCGTATCGGCGTGACGTCCCAGTGCCGGCAAGCGAGCATGAACAGCGCCACCAGCAGGCCGCCGATCACCGGCGCGGGAATGCTGAAGCGCATCAGCAGCGGAACGTGCCGACGGATCGCGTAGCCGACCAACAGGAACAGCCCGCCGCAGGCCAGCGTCTGGATCGAGTCGAGTATCAGCACGCGCAGTGGTCCGCGGCGACGGTGAGCATCTCGGCACTATGCCGTAAGAGCCTGTTCAATGTCTCCGCGTGGCCCGCGACGGGAGCTGTTTGCACGCAGACCAAGGAAGAAGGAGGGCGCGCGGGGAAAGTCCGAGGATGGACTCGGCTCTGAGGAGCGAGGAGTGGACGTCCTTCCAAGACCGAGTGATGACGCAGGGATGTGGGCAAACAGATCCGGCCTGAGGGGGTGCCCTCGAATGGCCGCCATGCGGCGGCGCGCGGCTTGGCCTGCCAGCCAGGCAGGCGCTGCACCAAGCGCGACCACCTGATGGTCATTCGAGGGCAACGCGAGCTACGCGGAGACATTGAACAGGCTCTTGGTTCACCCCGGGAAGCATGCAAGGAGGTTGTCCGCGATCGACTCGACGCCCATGGTGACCGGATCCTGGCAAGGCAATCCGAACAGCGCGCCGACCCGTGCGCAGGCCGCCTGCGCTTCGCCTGCCGGCATCTTCGAGGTGTTCAGCGCGATGCCGACGGGCCGCACCGCGGGGTTGGTCAGGCGGGCGGCGGCAAGGTTCGCCTCCATGCAGGCCACCAACTCCGGGATCGGGTAATGCGGCAAGCCGCGCATGTGCTGCCGCGTCGGCTCGTGGCAGAGCACCAGCGCATCGGGTTGCGAGCCGTGCAGCAGACCCAGCGACACGCCGGCGTAGGATGGATGGAACAGCGAGCCCTGGCCTTCGATCAGGTCCCAGCCGTCGTCGTCGCGCGTGGGCGAGATCGCCTCGGCGGCGCCGGAGATGAAATCCGCGACCACCGAATCCACCGGGATGCCCGCGCCGGCGATCAGGATGCCGGTCTGCCCGGTGGCGCGAAAATCCGCCGCGCAGCCGCGCGCGCGCAGCGAACGCTCCAGCGCCAGCGTGGTGTACATCTTGCCGACCGAGCAGTCGGTGCCCACCGTGAGCAGGCGCCGACCGGCGCGCGGCTTGCCGTTGCCGACCGGGATGCCCGGCCCCGCCGCGCGCGCGTCGAACAGTGCGCGGCCGTTGCGACGCGCGGCGGCCACGATGTCGGCGTTGTCGCGCAGCTTGTGGTGCAGGCCGGAAACCACGTTGAGCCCGGCGTCCAGCGCGGCGACGGCATCGGCGACGATCACCGGGCCCATCACGCCGCCGGCGTTCGCCGCGCCGATCACCATGGTGTCGGCGCCCATGCCCTTGGCCTGGGCAAAGCCGAGATCGGGCAGATCCAGCGTCACCCTGCAATCGAGGCGGCGGTGTTGGCCGAGGCAATGCTCCGGCCGCCAGAACGCCAGCCCGCGCGCGGTCTTGATCGACAGGTCGTCGGTCGCGCTGCCCAGGTACAGCAGGTAGGGCGGTCCCCAGCGGACTGCGGTTTCTGCGCCTTGGTTCGACATGCGGGCCGTGACTCCGTGAGGTTGCGTACCGCATCGCGCGGCGCGACGAGGATAGTCAGCGGCCGCCGCGCGCCGCCAATGAAAAGACGGCAAGTAGGCATAACCGACGGTTGTGGATGCGCCATGCATTGCAGGTACGAGTTTGCCTGCAAAAACAATATGTGCTGCACTCGAACGGTCACGCCGCGAACCGGACGGGAAGGCTATGCGCCTGCGCTACATCGAGTTGTTCCATGCCGTGCTGAGCACCGGCAGCCTGACCGGGGCGGCGAGCCTGCTGAACATCTCGCAGCCGGCCGCGAGCAAAGCCTTGCAGCAGGCCGAGAACCATCTGGGCTTCGCGCTGTTCAGCCGTGTGCGCGGCCGCTTGCAACCGACCCAGCAGGCGTTGCTGATGCGCCACCACATCGACCGCATCATGCGGGAGATGTACGACTTGCAGCGCCTCTCGGCGAACATCACCCGGCCCGAGAGCCACCCGTTGCGGGTGACCTGCACGCCCACGCTGGCGCAGGTGGTGGTGCCCGACGCGATCGCCCGGCTGGGCAAGGTCTATCCCGGCACCATCGTCGAGCTGTACACCCAGCACTCGGCGGTGATGTGCGAGTCGCTGATGCTGCGCGAAACCGACATCGGGCTCACCCTGCAGGACCTGAGCCACCACGGCCTGCTCCAGCAGGCGCTGTGCCACGGCAACATCATGGTGGTCGCGCCGCCGGGCTGGTGGTCGGCCCGCGAACTCGCGCGGCCGCTGCCGATCAGCGAGCTGGCCGGCCAGCCGATGATCGGCATCACGGTGCAGGATGCACTGGGCAACATGCTGCAGGGCCACCTGGCCAAGATCGCCCCCGCACCGCGCACGAACGTCTGGGTGCAGACCTACCAGCTGGCCTGCGCGCTGGTCGCGCGCGGCGGCGGACTGGCGCTGGTGGACCCCTTCACCGCGCGCTGCAGCAAGGAACCGCTGCAGATGCGCCCGTTGAAACTGCAGCTCGACGTCACCCTGCATGCCGCCTTCCGCTCGGACAACCCGTTGAACGCGGTGCAGCGGCGCTTCCTCGACTACGTGCGCGACTTCGCGCAGGGCCTGCTGGCGGCCGGGGCGGCGTAGTCCCGAGCCTCTCCCGTTGGCCGGGGCGAACCTTCGGACAGGCCCTCAAGCGTCGCCACGACTTCGCCGATACAGCGACGAGGGCCATGCCGGCCGTGAGGGGAAACGCAACGTGGACATCGAGCGGTTCAAGAAGGAGCACGCGGATCTGATGGCGGCGGTGACGTCCCTGCGCGAGCTGGTACAGCATGGGGTCGGCGAGCGGGCCGATGCCATCCACCGGCAGCTGTCGGCGATGAATTCCGCGATCAAGCTGCATCTCGCCGCGGAGGACCGGATGCTCTATCCGGCCCTGATGAAGGCGGCCGATCCAGCCGTCGCGCAAACCGGGCGGCAGTTCCAGGAAGAGATGGGCGGGCTGGCCGCCGCCTACATGGCGTTCGCCGCGCGCTGGAATCTGGCCGGCAAGATTGCCGCGGACCCGCGGGGATTCCGCGACGACGCCAACGACGTGTTCAAGGCGCTGCACCTGCGCGTGCAGCGCGAGAACCGGGAACTGTATCCGCTGGCGGAACGCCTGTAGCGCACCGGGCAGGCGGATCGACGGCAGGGCAGGCGGCGCCCCGGACCATGGATGAGATGGCTGCGGGGCGGGTGACTCATTCGGGTCGGTGGCACACGAATTCGACCAGCCGCCCGTCCGGGTCGCGCAGGTAGCCGGCGTAGTAGTTCGGGTGGATGTGCGGGGCGAGCGTGGGGGCGCGGTCGAGCCGATGCCCCGCAGCCTCCGCCGTCGCGTAGATCCGGTCGACCAGCGCCCGGTTGGCGACGCCGAACGCGAAGTGGACATGTGCCGACGGTTCGCCCGCCACGATGAAGAAATCCAGATCGCGATCATTGCCAAAACCCTTGGCGGCGCCATCGACCTTCCGTTCGTACCCGAGCGGGGCAAGCACGTCGCCGTAGAAGCGCAGGTTGGCGTCGAGGTCGCGGGTTTGCAGTTCGAGATGGTCGATCATGTCAGTGCCTGCCAGTGGTTGGGCCGTTTCCGGAGTGCAGGCATGATCGTGGTTCGTGCTGCGGTTCGGCCGCACAATCCGGCCGTTCACGGTTGCCGCGCCGCGATGGGTGCCGTTAAGGTGCGGCATGGCTGAAGAACCCCTGCTCGACGATTTCGATCGCGCGATCTTGCGGCGCGTGCAACGCGACGCCCGCGCCACCGGCGAGGATATCGGAGCCGCCATCGGCCTCTCCGCAGCAGCCGTGCAGCGGCGGCTCAAACGTCTGCGCCAGCTTGGCGTGATTGCCGCGGAGGTCGCGGTCGTCGACCCGGCGGCGGTGGGTCAGGCGATGGGTTTCATCGTCGGCGTGGAGATGGAGCGCGAGCGTGCGGATGTGCTCGACGCGTTCCGTCGCCAGGCGCGCACCGACCCCAACGTGCAGCAGTGCTACTACGTCACCGGTGGGACGGACTTCGTGCTGGTCGTGGTGGCGCGCGACATGGCCGACTTCGAGGCGTTCACCCGGCGCCTGCTGCTCGAAAACGAGAACATCCGCCGCTACACCACGAACGTGGTGATGGCGCGCGACAAGGTGGGGCTGGCGGTGCCGGTGTAGCGGTCCAGCCGCGATCCCGCGCTCGGCAAATGCCGGGCAATCGGCGAGATGGTCAACGCCCCCTCGCGTTTCAGAAACCCGGGTCAGAAACCCGGGTCAGAGTGCACTTCAGAAACCCGGGTCAAGAAACCCGGGTCAGAGTGCACTTCCGAGCGACCGCTAGGGTCGAAAGCGGGCATTTACGATCAACGTGTCTGGTGTGTCAGCCGCGGCTCCACGCTTGCACCGCCCCCGCGAACGCCAGGCAATCCGCGTGGCGGTTGTACAGCGGCGCGGGCGAGATGCGGATCACGTCGGGTTCGCGCCAGTCGCCGATCACGCCGTGCTCCATCAGGTGCTCGAACAGTGCGCGGCCACGTGCGCGGCCGCCGAGCACACGGATCGACAGCTGGGCACCGCGGCGCATGGGATCGGCCGGCGTCACCACCTCCAGTACGTCGGCGAGTTGCGTGTTCACCAGCCACTCCAGATAGCCGGTGAGCTGCAGCGACTTCTCGCGCAGCGTGCCCATGCCGGCGCGATGGAAGATGTCCAGCGACACGCGCAACGGCGCAAGCGCGAGGATCGGCGGGTTGGACAGTTGCCAGCCGTCGGCACCGGGCGTGGGCACGAACTCGGGGCCCATCAGGAAGCGCGACGACTTGTCGTGGCCCCACCAGCCGGCGAAGCGCGGCAGTGTGGCGCGCGCATGACGTTCGTGCACGAAGGCGCCGCCCACCGCGCCGGGGCCGGCGTTGAGGTACTTGTAGCTGCACCAGATCGCGAAGTCGGCGCCGCTGTCGTGCAATTGCAACGGCAGGTTGCCCACGGCGTGCGCGAGGTCGAAGCCCACCGTGCAGCCGTGCCGGTGGCCGAGTTCCGTGATCGCCTTGAGATCGAAAGCCTGGCCACTGCGGTATTGCACGCCGGGCAACAGCACCAGCGCGATGCGCGAGCCGTGTTCGGCCAGCGCGCGCTCGATCGCGGCCATCGACAGCGTGCCGTTCGGTTCGTCGGCCTCGAGTTCGATCAAGGCATCGGCGGGATCGTAGCCGTGGAAGCGCACCTGCGATTCCAGCGCGTAGCGGTCGGTGGGAAAGGCGCCGGCCTCCATCAGGATCGCAGGGCGTTCGGCGGTGGGCCGGTAGAAACTCACCATCATCAGGTGCAGGTTCACGCCCAAGGTGTTCATCGCCACCACTTCGGACGGCTGCGCGCCCACCACTTCGGCGAGGTGGTCGCGCACGAACTCGTGGTAGTCCATCCACGGCAGGCGGCCCTTGAAGTGGCCTTCCACGCCGAGCTGCGCCCAGTCGTCCAGTTCGGCGGCCAGCGCGGCGCGCACCGCGCGTGGCTGCAGACCCAGCGAGTTGCCGCAGAAATAGGCACTGTCGCGGCCCGCGTGCGGCGGGATCAGGAACTCGTCGCGAAACGCGCGCAGCGGGTCGGCCGCATCGGCGGCCTGGGCCCAGGCGGCGGTGGCTTGGTAGTCGGACATCGGGGTTCCTGCGTGGGGTGCCAGCCGTAGGAGCGGCTTCAGCCGCGACCCCGGCGTTGTATCGTGGCTGAAGCCGCTCCTACTGCAGTCGTGCGGCGACCGCATCGCAGCCGCGGTCGAACGCGGCGATCCAGGCGGCGCCGGCCTGGCTCTGCTGGGGACGCACGCAGCGCAACTGGATCGCGTGGCCGTCCTTGAACCAGTAGCGCTCGCGGTAGCTGGACGCCACGCCGGCTTCGCGCGCGGTGTAGCTGTAACTGTTCGGCTCGGGCGCCTTCGCCACGGTCTGGTAGCCGGGCAACGCCATCGCCGCGGCGGTGGCCTGGTCCATCCAGGCAAGGAAGCCGTTGATGTCGGGCACCTGCTTCACCGTCACGGTCACGCGGGCCAGCAGGACGTGGCCGGTGGGCGAGGGATCGGGCACCTGGAACGCGCGCACTTCCGGGTCGCCGTCGGTCTGCATGATGTCCAGCCAGCCGTCCGGCGTGCTGAAGTTCACGCTTCCGTTGGCCATGCTGACATCGGCGGCGGGGGCAGGTGTGGCGGCCAGCAGGCCGACGGCAAGCGCGATGGCGGAAACGGTCGAGCGCAGATAACCCATGCAGATTCCCTCAGACGTTGGTGTCGGGTGCGAAGCGGTGCCTGGGCAGGCCCAGCCATTCCAGCGCGGTGCCGTGGAACAGGCGGGCGCGGGAGGCATCGTCCAGCCCGAGGGCCTCGATGCCGCTGCCGGGCTCCTGTTCGCCCAGCGGGAAAGGATAGTCGGTGCCCAGCATCACCTGCTCGACGCCCGTCACATCCAGCAACCAGCGCAGCGCCTGGTCGTCGTGCACGCAGGAGTCGAAATAGAAGCGCTTGAGGTATTCGCGCGGGTTGCGCGGGTTGTCCGTGGCCACCAGGTCGGGGCGCATCTTGAAGCCGTGCTCGATGCGGCCGATCGTCCACGGGAAGCTGCCGCCGCCGTGGGCCAGCATCACGCGCAGCTTCGGCAGCCGTTCCAGCACGCCGCCGAAGGCGAGGCAGCAGGCCGCGCGCGATTGCTCGGCGGGCATGCCCACCAGCCACGGCATCCAGTACTTCGGCATGCTGGCCATGCCCATCATGTCCCACGGGTGCACCAGCACCGCGGCGCCGAGATCGGCGGCGGCCTCGAAGAACGGGAACAGCTCCGGCGCGTCGAGATTCCAGTCGTTGCAGTGCGAACCGATCTGCACGCCTTGCAGGCCCAGTTCGTCGATGCAGCGCTCCAGTTCGCGGATAGCGAGGTTCGGCGCCTGCAGCGGCACCGTGGCTATGCCGGCGTAGTGGCGCGGGAAGTCGCGGCACATGCCGGCCATGTGGTCGTTGAGGTGCCGGTGCAACTCCAGCGCCTGGTGGCCCGGCGCCCAATAGGAGAACAGCACCGGCACGGTGGAGATCACCTGCACATCGACGCCGAAGCGGGCGTAATCGTCGATGCGGGTCTGCGGATCGAAGGCGGAATCCCACACCTCGCGAAAGAACTTGCCGTCCTTGTAGATGCGGTGGCGGCCGTCGGTATGGGTCATCACCGGGAAGCGCTCGTCGCCGTACTTGGCGGCGAGGTTCGGCCAGTCGCGGGGCAGGATGTGCGCGTGGGTGTCGATCTTGAGCATCCAGGCAGTTTAGAGCCTCGGGACACGAGCAGTCGTGCCGCGTACGCACAATGCGGGGCCGGCGCGGCGCCGATCCGTTGGCGGGAGGCGGGTGCCGCTGCGGGTCCGGCACATGCGCACCGGGCTTGCAGAAGCCTATACTTCCCGGCCTGAAAGCGTGTCAGGGAGCGACGCGCACAGGGGGAAAAGCCGTGAACGAGGAGCGTCGATTACGTTACCTCCGCGCGAAACCGATCGCACTGGCGGCGCTGGATCTGGCCGAGGCGGAGCGTGAGCCCTATGTGGTCGCGTGTTGCCGCGGCGATGAGGACATGCGGGACGAAGTGCGCTGGATGCTGGAAGCCGCCGAGGCGACCGTGGGCTGCGCAAGCCTGCCGCGCCTGGCGGCGGCGACGGATGTCGTCGGCAGCCTGATCAGCGCGGCGGGCAGCAGCGGATACCACATCCTGCGCCGGCTGGGCGAAGGCGGCGGCGGCGTGGTCTATCTGGCCGAGCGAACGCTGGGCGAGGGCACGCCGGACGAGTTGCGCCAGCGGGTGGCGATCAAGTTCCTCCACACCGGCGGCATCTCCGGATGCGAACCGCTGCGGCGCTTCACGGAAGAGCGGCGCATCCTCGCCACGCTCAACCATCCCAACATCGCGCACCTGATCGACGGCGGCACCACCAGCGACGGCCGCTCGTTCCTGGCGCTGGAGTACGTGCAGGGCGAACGCATCGACCGCTGGTGCGAACGCCACGAGTTGCCGCTGCGCGAGCGGATGGCGCTGTTCCTCAAGGTGTGTGCGGCGGTGCATTACGCACACCAGCACCTGGTGATCCACCGCGACCTCAAGCCGGGCAACATCCTGGTGACCGACGAGGGCGAGCCGAAGCTGCTGGACTTCGGCATCGCCCGGCTGCTCGACCATGTCGGCGGCGTGGCGGCCACGCAGACGCAGACCGACATGCGCAGCCTGACCCTGGCCTACGCCAGCCCCGAGCAGTTGCACGGCCGGCCGCTGGGCACCGGCGCCGACGTGTGGTCGCTGGGCGTGGTGCTGTACCAACTGGTCTGCGGGCTGCGTCCGTTCGGCGACCGCGACGAGGCTTCGCCAATGAGCCTGTCGCAGGCCATCGACACCGGCAAGCTGCTGCCGCCGAGCAAGCGCTTGCGCAAGTCCGGCGCGCCATCGTTGTGGCGCGAGGTGCCGGCGGACATCGACGCGATCGTGATGAAGGCGCTGCGCCGCGATCCCTGCGAGCGCTACGTCGGCGTGGATGCGCTGGCCGCCGACCTGCAGCGCTACCTCGGCGCACGGCCGGTGCGTGCCAGGCAAGGCGCGGCCTGGTATCACCTGCGGCTGTTCGTGCGCCGGCATGCCGTGGGCGCCAGCGCGGCGGCGCTGGTGCTGGCGCTGCTGGTGTCCTTCGCGGTGCAGCGGATGCAGCAGATGCGGCGACTGGAGCTGGAGCGCGACAAGACCGCGGCGATCGCCGGCTTCCTGCAGAACCTGTTCGAGAACGCCGATCCCACCCACGCGCACGGCAGCCAGGTCACGGTGCGCGAGGTACTGGACCGCGGCGCGGCCACGCTGATGTCGCAACGGGACATCCCGGCGCCGGTGCGGGTCAGCCTGCTGCTGTCGATGGGGCGTTCGTACAACCAGCTCGGCCTGGGCGGCCAGGCGATTCCGCCGTTGCAGGAGGCACGCAAGCTGCAGGCATCCTACGACGCCGGCGCGCTGGAGCGCGGGCAGGTGCTGGCGGCGCTGGGGCGTGCCTATTCCACGGTGATCAACTTGTCCGCGGCGATCCCGCTGGACCAGGAGGCGATGAAGTTGCTGGCGCAGGCGCCCGGCGACCATGCCGATGAAATCCTGCGGGTGCGCATCAACCTGCTCTACAACGAACTGGGCGGCTCGAACGAGAAGGCCGAATCGATCGTCAGCGAGACGCGCCAGGTACTTGCCCAGCTCGATGCGCGCAGGCAGCCGGACCGCGAACTGCATCTGCAGGCCGAGGCCGTGCTGGCGATGGCGCAGGGGGCGATGGACGACGACGCAGGCGCGATCGCCAGCGCGCGGCAGGCGTTGCATGAAGCGCAGCGACTGTATGTGCAGGACGACCCCGCGCTGGTCTACTACCGCTTCGTGCTGGCGCTGGTGTCGATGCGGCGGGACCCCGCCGGTTCGGTGCAGCTGTTCCGGCGCGCCATCGCCGACTACGACCGGCAAGTGGGCGCGGTCGGCCCCGGCATGTCCGGGCTGCTGACCTATTTCGGCGTGGCGCTGCACCAACTCGGCAGCCTGCCGGATGCACGCGACGCGCTGGAACGCTCTGCGAAGCTGGTGCAGTCCTTCGCGCACGAGTCGCCTGATTTCCAGCTCTACACGCTGACCGGGCTGGCCAGGGTGTACATGGACATGGGACGCAGCGCCGACGCCGCGGCACTGCTGCAACCGCAGCTGGCGCAACTGGAGCGGCGCGCACACGACGGTTCGCCGTGGGCGCAGGAAAATCGCGCGAATGCCTTGGTCGTGCTGGGCGAGGCGGCGCTGGCGCAGGGCGATGCGGCCTCGGCCACGCGCAACTTCAGCGCGGCGCTGGCGCAGATGGGCACGTCGGGGCCGCGGGAACTGCCCGATGCCTGGGGCCGCACGCTGGCCGGCCTGGGCGAGGCGGCCCTGCTCGACGGGCATCGCGGGCAGGCGGCGCAGTGGCTGGCGCAGCTGACGGACTTCAACCGCGCGAGCAAGGCCGCACCCGCGTCCCGCGGCGTGGCCGATGCGGCGCGGCTGGATGCCAGGCTGCGCCAGGCGCGCAGTGGCACGGGCCGGGCGGCCACGGTGGCCGGGCAGGCGTCCGCTGCGTCGTCGCGGGAATC
Source organism: Rhodanobacter sp. C06 (assembly GCF_002001105.1). Lineage (GTDB taxonomy): Bacteria > Pseudomonadota > Gammaproteobacteria > Xanthomonadales > Rhodanobacteraceae > Rhodanobacter_A. The sequence goes on from NZ_MUNP01000034.1 coordinate 109,275, forward strand.
GTGTAGTGGCCCGGCTCCGGCCGCTGCGGCAGTCGATTCGTCATCGACGCCGTGTCACGATGCGCCGCTGATGGTCGCCGAGCAGGCGATCGCAGGAACAGGAGCGAAGCATTGAACGACACGGTCGAGGTGACCCGGCTGTTGCGCGACGCCCAGGCTGGCGACCCGGTGGCCTTGAACGAGGCCTTGCGCCAGATGTACGACGCGCTGCACGGCATCGCCCGCGCCCAGCTCGGCAACGAGCAGATGGAGCGCACGCTGAGCGCCACCGCGCTGGTCAACGAGGCCTACCTCAAGGTCTTCGGCGGCACGCAGGCGCCGGATTGGGCGAACCGCCGGCACCTGCTGGGCGTGGCGGCGCGCGCGATGCGCGAGGTGTTGGTGGATTCGGCGCGCCGCCGCAACGCCGCCAAGCGGCCGCGCGAAGCCGACCGCCTGCAGATCACCGAAATCTCGATGGAGCTGTCCGACGGCGTCGACTACAGCGCCTTGGTCGAATGCCTGGACATGCTGGCCACGCTGGACCGCCGCCAGGCGGACATCGTGGCGATGCGCTTTTTCATGGGCATGAGCGCGGAGCAGATCGCGATGGCGCTGGAGATCTCCACCAGCACCGTGCAGCGCGAATGGCGGCTGGCGCGGGCCTGGTTGCAGCGCGAGCTGGCCGGTTGATCACGCGGCAGCAGGACGCGCGCGTCGCAGCACGTGGGCCAGGGTGTCGATGTTGTCGGTCAGGCGGTCGCTGAGTCGGACCAGCGATTCGGCCTCGGCGCGCCCTTCGGCTTGCAGCGTGGCCTGGAGTGCCTGCTGCAGGGCGCGCAGCGCGGGCAGGGTGTCGGGAGTGCGCTGCTCGCGCAGGGCGGTGGCGACGACTTGCACGGCATCCGCGCAAGTGGCGACGAAGGCGTTCACGGCGGCGGGCCGCGCGGGCGACGCATCGCCCAGCGCCTCCAGCGCCATCGCGGTGCGTGCGAGCCGGTTGCCGTTGGCAAACAGCGCGCGCGCCAGCTCCAGCAGCGACGGCGGCGTGCCCGGTTCCGCCCGCATGCGTTCCAGCGAAGCCAGCGCGTTGCTGCGCGCGGTGCGTGCCAGGCTGCGCGTCTCGCGCTGCGCCTCGCGCTGTTCCGGCTGGGCCAGTGCGCGCAGATAGCCGGCGTAGGCGTCCAGCATCTCGGCCAATGCACCGTGCGCGCGGCCGCGCTCCCAGGTGGGCCAGGCGAGATAGGCCAGCATCGCCATGCCGCAGCCCAGCGCGGTGTTGATCACGCGGTCGGTGACCGCCACGCCGGAGTCGACGCCCTCGAATGCGAGCAGGATCACCACGGTGCCGGTGAGCGCGGCTACCGCGATGCCGTAGTGCGCGTTGGCCAGCCAGCGAAATGCCATGCACAGCAGCGCCATCAGCGCGAGGTGCGCCCACGGCGAGTCCGGCGTGAGGTGCAGCAGGGCGGTGGTCAACACCAGGCCCAGCACCGTGCCCACCACGCGCAGCAGGCCGAAGTTGAAGGTGGCCGAGAAGTCCGCGCGCAACACGATGGCCGCAGTCATCGGCAGCCAGTAGCCGTGCGGCAGCTTGAACAGCCGCGAAACCAGCAGCGCCACGCTGAGGCACACCGCCATGCGCACGGCATGGCGGAACGCCACCGAGCGCGGCGTGAGGTTCGCGCGCAGCATCGCGCGCACCGAGCTGCTCTGCAGCGTGCGCGGCAGTTGCGTCTCCGCCGCCGCCGCCCGCAGTTCGCCGCGGCTTCCCGCCCAGTTCGCGTTGCGCACCGCGGCGGCGAGCTGGCCGTCCAGCGTACGCAGATGGGCGGCCAGGGCGTCGGGCACGGCGCGGGTGTCGTTGCGCAAGGCCGCCAGTGCGCGTTCCGCGCGTTGCGGCGGCTCGGCGTTTTCCAGCGCGCGGGCGGCGGCATCCAGCACGCGTGCGGCGCGCAGGCGATGGCGGGCATGCACCGCCGGGGCGGCATGCAGCTCGGACATCGCCACCAGTTCCAGCCGGATGCGCTCGGCCAGTTCCAGCAGCACGGCGAACGCTTCCATCGCACGGCCGTGTGCACGGTAGCGGCCGAGCAAGGTGTGCTGCAGCGCGGTCATCGCGTCGGTGAGCGCGGGGTTCGCATCGGTGTCCTGGCCGGGCTGCCGCGCCAGCGCGGCGAGTCCCGCGTATACCTCGGCCAGCGCGTGGCGCTCCGGGCGGTAGCGTTGCAGCGGCCAGGCGGCCACCGCGAGCAGGGCGAGCAGCAGGCCGCCGCAGGCGATCAGGGCGGACGCAAGCAGGGCGTTCGTGGACGAGATCGGCGTGGCGGCGGCGATCACCAGCAGGATCATGCTGGTCATGCCCACGCGCGCGGCATCGGCGCCGAACACCACCAGCATGCCGCCGCAGAAACCGAACGCGGCGGTGGCCAGCAGCATCGGCAACAACTGGCCGCCGATGGTGAAGCCGAGCAGCGCGGCGAGCCCGGCCACCAGCGCCGCCAGCAGCAGCCGGCGCATGCGCTGGCGGTAGGGGCCGGGCTGGTCGGAGAACATCGTGTCCAGCGCGCCGGCGCCCACGCCCAGGCCGACTTCGGGGTAGCCCGTGGCCAGGCCCACGCCCAGCGGCAGCACCACCGCGAGGGTATTGCGCAGCACCACCCACAACGGCACGTCCGGCCGCTTGACGTGGATCAGGCTCTCGACGAGCTGGGTGCGCAGGGAGTAGCCGCTGGCGGGCATGGAATGCGGAAGCTGCAGGGGATGGCGCGATTCTGCCCTACGCGGGCCGGACTGTCGCGATGGCACGCCGCCTCGTTACCATCCGGCGCACCTTCCGATCACGTGATGACCATGTCGCTCAAGAACCACTTCGAACTGATGGCCGGATACAACCGGTGGATGAACGACAAGGTCTACGCCGCCGCGTCAGGATTGGACGCCGCGGCCCTGCACGAGGACAAGGGCGCGTTCTTCGGTTCGGTGTTCGGCACGCTCAACCACCTGCTGGTGGCCGACACCATCTGGCTGAAGCGGTTTGCCGATCATCCGGCGGCATTCCGTTCGCTAGCCTCCGTGCGCGGCTTGCCGCACCCCTACACGCTTGCCGAGATCCTGCACCCCGGATTCGACCAGTTGCGCGAGGCCCGCCGGGACATGGACGAAACGATCGTCGGGTTCTGCGCGGAAGCGTCCGACGACGCGTACGACCACGCGCTGACTTACCGCAATCGCTCGGGCCAGGTGTTCGTCAGGAAGTTCGGGCATCTGGCGCAGCATTTCTTCAACCACCAGACGCATCACCGCGGGCAGGTCACCACCTTGCTCAGCCAGGCTGGCATCGACGTGGGCGTGACGGACTTGTCCGCGATGCTGCCCGAGCTGGATTGATCGCGGAACGGCGCCGGTTTGCCCGGCGCCGTCGTCGTGGTGCATCAGGCGCGACCGGCGAATTCCCCGGTGAGCGTGTTCACCCACACCTTCTCGTCGTTGGTGATGTACTCGGGCACCTGGATCTCCACGCCGGTGTTGAGCTTGGCGGGCTTGGTGCGCTTGGTGGCGCTGGCGCCCTTGAGCTCCGGCGCGGTGTCGACCACGGTGAGCACCACGCTGGTGGGCACCTGCAGGCCGACCGGCGCGTCGTCGATCAGCTGCACGTAGAAGCCTTCCACGTCCTCGACCACGTAACCGGCGTTGTCGCCCACCAGTTCGGGGCCGAGCAGGTATTGGGTGTAGTCCTCGGCGTCCATGAACACGAAGACGTCGCCGTCCTTGTAGGAGTAGTTCGCGGCGCGGCGCACCAGGTCCATCTCCTTCAGGTCGTCGTCGGCGCGCAGGCTGAGGTCGTACTTGCGGCCGCCCGGGATGGAATACAGGGTGAAGCGGAACGTGACGTTGCCGCCGCGCGCGGTCGGCGAGCTGCGCTCGATGTCGCGCACCTGGTAGACGGTGCCTTCGTGCTCGACCACGTTGCCTTTCTTGACGTCGGAAGCTTTCATAAGTCAGGAGTGAGTAAGGTCAGAAGTGAGTTAAGTGGAGTGAGGAGTGAGAGGAGAGCTAAGGGCGCGCGGCGGAGTGGGTGGGGCGAGCTTTCTCTCACTCCTTACCCCTCTCCACTCACTCCTCGCTATTTCGGCTGCAGCCGCACCGCGCCGTCCAACCGGATCGTCTCGCCATTGATGTAGCGGTTGGTGAGAATGAAAGCCACGGTAGCGGCGAATTCCTCGGGTTTGCCGAGGCGCGATGGGAAGGGGATCGAGGCGGACAGCGATTGCTGAACCGCTTCGGGCATGCCGTCCACCATCGGCGTCCAGAAGATGCCCGGCGCGATGGTCGCCACGCGGATGCCGAAGCGCGAAAGCTCGCGCGCCATCGGCAGGGTCATGCCGACCACGCCACCCTTGGACGCCGAATAGGCGGCCTGGCCGATCTGGCCTTCGTAGGCGGCCACCGAGGCAGTGTTGATGATCACGCCGCGCTCGCCGTCCTCGCCCGCCTCGTTGCCCTGCATCAGCGCCGCGCCGGCCTTGGCCACGTTGAAGCTGCCGACCAGGTTCACCATCACGGTGCTGGCGAAGGTGGCCAGCGGCATCGGGCCTTCCTTGCCCAGCACGCGGCCGGCGCCGAGGATGCCGGCGCAGTTCATCACCACGTTGAGCCCGCCCATCGCGTCGCGTGCGGCGGCCACGTTGGCGGTCACGCCGTCCTCGCTGGTGACGTCGGTCTTGTAGAAACGCGCGGCTTTGCCCAGCGCCTGGGCGGCGGCCTGGCCCTTTTCCTCGTTGACGTCGAACAGCGCCACCTGGCCGCCGTTCGCGACCAGATGCTGCGCCACCGCGTGGCCGAGACCGGAGGCGCCGCCGGTGATGATCGCCTTGACCTGATTGAGCTGCATGGGTGTTCCCGAAACGGATGCCGAAAGCGGCCAATGGTAGCCGAGCGGCGGCGGTTGCTGCAGGCTGAACGTGAATCCCGCCGGACCCGGGTGGTTCATGCCGGGTTGGGGCGTCGGGGACGAGGTTTGTGCCGGGTCGCACGGGGGAGCCGGGCGACCGCCGGTACGATGCGGGCGGGTTCCATGATCCATCGAGTGGAGATCAACATGAAGAAGCTGCAGAGTCTGTCTGTCGTGTGTGGCGTGATGCTGATGCTGGCCGGCGGCACTGCGCTGGCGCAGGACTACGACCACGGGCACGACCGGGGGCATGATCGTCAACACCAGGACGATGGTGATCGCGGCCGCGGCCACGACGACCATGGTCATGGCTACGACGACCGCGACCACGACCACGACCACGATCGCGGCCACGCCTACGGCCACTACAGGAACTGGCATGACCGCGGTGAGCACGAGGGCTGGTACCGGCGCGGCGGCTACCTGCCGGTGGAATACCGCAGCACCCGCTACGTGGTATACGACTGGCGCGCCGACCATCTGCGCGAGCCGCCGCGCGGCTACCGCTGGGTACGCAGCGACAACGGCGACTTCCTGCTGGTGGCGATCACCACCGGTGTGATCGTCGACCTGCTACTCAACCACTAAGGCAAGTGATCCGCCCGGACGGCGCGCCCGCGGTGCGGACGCGCCGTTTTCATGGCGCACCTCCATGTGCGCCACCCTGGCGGGCGCCCTGCGGGCGTGCAAAACGGCGGTGCTGCCGTTTTGTCATGGGACTCGGCCCAGCAGGGCAGACAGCGCCGGAGTTGCGGCAAGCGTCGCGAACGGCGTCACCGCCGGTGGCGGGAGCGCCGCCCGTTGCAGCTCCAACTGCCACACGCCCACGTCCCACCAGCACCCGAGCTTCCAGCCGCATTGCCGCCACACGCCGGCGGGCGTGAAGCCCAGCGATTCGTGGAAGGCCACGCTGGTGGTGCCGGGCAGGGTGATCACGCCCACCGCCTGGGTGAGACCTTGCAAGCGCATCGTGTCGAGCAGGGCGCCGTAGAGCCGGCGCGCGATGCCGCGGCGCTGTGCGTCGGGATGCACGTAGATCGAGGTTTCGGCGATCCAGTCGTAGGCGGCGCGCTCGCGGAAGCGGCCGGCATAGGCGTAGGCCAGCACGTCGCCGGCTTCCTCCCACACCAGCCACGGGTAGTGCGGCAGGCGGGCGAGCATGCGTTCGCGCATGGCGGCTACGCCGGGCAGCACGTTCTCGAAGGTGGCGGCGCCGCCTTCGACGTGTGGCGCGTAGATCGCGTGGATGGCTTCGGCATCCTGCGCCTGGGCGATGCGGATCATCGGATGGCGGCCTTCAGCATGATTCGTACTTCCAGTTGCGCCGCTTGCCCTCGGCCAGCCACTCCAGCGTGGCGGCGAGGCGCTTTTGGCGGGTGGCGTCGGTCTTGGCTTCGGTGATCCAGTCGATGTATTCGCGTTGCGCGCCGGGCGGGAAGTCCGCCCAGTTTTTGCGCGCGGCCGCATGCTGTCGTTGCGCGAGCAACGCGGCGAAATCCTCGGGTGGCACTGGCGGGGTCTTGCTGCCTGCCTTGGGACGCACGTGCTTCACGCCGGCCGTGTTCAAGGCCATCGCCTTGCGCAGCAAGTCCGCCAGTTCCTTCTTCGGCGGCAGGTCCGTTGGCGAGGCGAGCTTGCCGAACTGGCCCATGCCTTCCCCGTCGCTGCCGCCGGTCACCTCTTTCGACAGCCAGAAGCCGAAGCTGCAATGCTGCTTGAACGCGGCCATGTGGCACATCGGCGCGCCCTGGTAGCTGAAGAACGGCATGCCCCACTTGATGCCTTCCTCCACCTCGGGGCAGGTGGCGTGCACCGCGGCGCGCAACTGTTCGAGGATGGGTCGGGCGAACCCGGCGGCTTGGCCGATGTAGGCGTCGATGCGCGGATCGTGGTTTGCCATGGCATCACCTCACAGTTCGCGGAGGTACCAGCGGTCGCAGCCGTGGTGGCCGGTGCCGCCCAGCGGGGCGCAGATCGGCGCGAAGCCGTTGCGCAGGTACAGCGCCTGTGCCGCATCCATGCCGGTCAGCGTTTCCAGGTAGCAACGGCGAAAGCCGTGCGCGCGCGCCGCGTCGAGGCAACGCTGCATCATCGCGTGGCCGGCGCCAATGCCACGTGCCGCGGGCAGGAAGTACATCTTGCGCAGCTCGCACACGTCCGCCTCGCCGCCGATCAGCGGCGCCACGCCACCGCCGCCGACCGCCACGCCGTCGCGCTCGACCACGAAGTAACTGCAACGAGGCTGCGTATAGGCTGCCCACATCGCGTCCACCTCGGTGTCGTGGATCGCGAAGCCGGGGCCGTCGGCGCCGAACTCGGGCATCACCGCGCGGATGATTGCGGCAACCACCGCATCGTCGCGCGGCTCGATCGGGCGGATCAGGAAGGCGTCGGTCATGGCGTGCCTGCAGGTGTGCGATACACGGTGCCGTCCTTCATCACGAATACCGGGTGCGCGAGATCGCCGATGCGGGTGCTGGGATCGCCGGCGAAGGCGACGAGGTCGGCGCGCAGGCCGGGCGCGACGCGGCCGAACACGGCTTGCTGGCGCAGGATGCGCGCGGCCACGTCGGTGGCGGCGTGCAGCGCCTGTGCAGGCGTCATGCCGTCGGCCACCATCGCGGCCGGTTCGCGCCAGTTCTCGCCGTGCGCGAACACGCCCACGTCGCTGCCGTTGCCGATGGTCACACCGAGCTTCAGCGCGGTGCGGAACGCGCGGGCGGATTGCTGCATCGCCGGCGTCGGCGCGGACTGCCCGGGAACGTAGTGCTGGAAATACTCCGACGTGGCTTCCACTGCGGTAAGCGTGGGCTCGTAGGCGATGCCCTTCTGCTTCATCAGGCGGAACGTGGCCTCGCTGGCGCCGTAACCGTGTTCGATGGTGTCCACGCCCGCCTCCACCGCGTTGCGCACGCCGGCATCGCTGGCCGCATGGGCGGCGACCGGGCGGCCGATCTGGTGGGCGGTGTCGACGATGGCCTTGATCTCGGCCGGGGTCAGCGTGGGCATGGTCTTGCCGTGGTCGCCCACGCGGTAGTCGGCATAGAGCTTGATCCAGTCGGCGCCGCGGGCGGCCTGTTCACGCACGGCCGCCATGGCGGCATCCGCGCCGGTCACCGGCTGCGCGCCCTGCGGCAGGTCGAGATCGGGCCGGAAGCCGCGCGGCCCCGGCCCGTAGCTGGCGGTGGCGACGATCGCGCGGGTGGCCACGAACAGCCGCGGACCGGGAATCAGCCCCACCTCGATCGCACGCTTGATCGACACGTCGGCAAAGCCGGCACCCTCGGTGCCGAGGTCGCGCAGGGCGGTGAAGCCGGCGAGCAAGGTGTCGCGCGCATGCTTCGCCGCTTCCAGCGTGCGGTAGTCCTGCGGCTCGGTGAGCACCTGGTCGTTCCACGACGTCTCGTTGTACGGATGCAGGAACAAGTGCGAGTGCAGGTCGACCAGGCCGGGCGTGAGCGTGGCGCCGGGCAATTCGATGCGCTGCGCGCCGGCGGCCGCCTGGATGCTCGCGCGCGGGCCGACCGCGGCGATCGCGCCGTCGTGCACCAGCACCGCCCAGCCGGCATGTGCGGCGTCGCCGTCGGCGGTCCATACGCGATCGGGCAGCAACAGCCAGTCGCCCCCGGGCGCCGTCGCGGCGGCAGCAAGCGAACACAGCAAGAGCAACAGCAGCGCTGCCGGCCAGCGGAGCATCGGGCTTGCGCGCATCGGTCCATCCCCCTGCCAGTCAAGGCTTCGATGATAGCCAGCGCAGCGGGAGTTGCGGAACCTCGCTCAGCCGACGGCCGTGCGCGCCCGGGTGACGCGGCTGGCGCTGTCCTTGTGCAGCTGCGCGGCCAGCCACGCGCCGGTGGCCACAAGCAGATCGAGATCGACGCCGGTCGCCATGCCCATGCCGTGCAGCATGTAGACCACGTCCTCGCTGGCCACGTTGCCGGTGGCGCCCTTGGCGTACGGGCAGCCGCCAGTGCCGGAGACGGCGCTGTCCACCACGCGCACGCCTTCCTCGAGGCAGGCGAGTATGTTCGCCAGCGCCTGGCCGTAGGTGTCGTGGAAGTGCACGGCGAGCGCGGTCATCGGCACTTCCTGCGCCACCGCATGCAGCATCGCGCGTGCCTTGGCCGGCGTGCCCACGCCGATGGTGTCGCCCAGCGAGACCTCGTGGCAGCCCAGCGCATGCAGGCGCTGCGCCACGCGCACTACGTCCGCCACCGGCACCTCGCCCTGGTAGGGGCAGCCCAGCACGGTGGAGACGTAGCCGCGCACCTTCACCCCGTCAGCCCGGGCCTGTTCGATCACCGGGATGAAGCGCTCGATCGACTCGTCGATCGAGGCGTTGATGTTCCTGCGGTTGAACGCTTCGCTGGCGGCGGTGAATACGGCTACCTCGGTGGCGCCCACTTCGCGTGCGCGCTCGTAACCCTGCAGGTTCGGCACCAGCACCGGATAGCTCACGCCCGGCACCTTGCGAATGCCGGTGAATACCTCGGCCGCGTCGGCGAGCTGCGGCACCCATTTCGGGCTGACGAAGCTGGTGGCCTCGATGGTCTTCAGGCCGGTGGAGGAGAGCCGGTCGATCAGCGCGATCTTCACCTCGGCCGGCAGCAGGGTCTTCTCGTTCTGCAGGCCGTCGCGGGCGCCGACTTCGACGATGCGGACGTGGTTGTCGTTATTCATGGTTCGGTTCAATCCGCGAAAGTCACGGCCACACGCTTGTTGTGGCTGCCCTTGTTCTCGATCTTGCTCACACGCAGCGCGCCGACTTCGCCGGTGCGCGCCACGTGGGTGCCGCCGCAGGGCTGCAGGTCCACGCCCTCGATCTCCACCAGGCGGATCTGCGGCAGGTGCAGCGGTGGGGTGACCGACATGGTGCGGATCAGCTCCGGCCGCGCGGCCAGTTCGGCGCCACTGATGTGGCTGATGTGCAGCGGCGCGTCGGCGGCCACCAGGCGCTCAAGGCCTGCGTTGAGCGCGTCCGCGTCGAGCGCGAGGTCGAGGCCGTCGAGGTCGAAGTCCAGCCGGCCGCCGCGGTCGGTGAGGTTGCCGCCGGTGACGCCGGCCTTGATCAGCGAACCAAGCAGGTGCAAGCCCGTGTGCATGCGCATGTGGCGGTGGCGGCGTTCCCAGTCCAGCGTCAGCGTGACGGCGGTGCCCGGCGCCAGCCGTGGCACGTCGGTGGGGAGCTGGTGCAGGATCTCGCGTGTCTCGCGGTCGCGGCGAGTGTCGAGGATGGGCCAGCTGCGCCCGTCGGCGAGGCGCAGCGTGCCCGTGTCGCCCGGCTGGCCGCCGCCGACCGGGTAGCAGACCGTGTCGGCCAGCACCAGGCCGGTCTCGTCGTGGCGCAGCACCTGCGTCGCGCATTCGCGCAGATAGGGATCGCGATAGAACAATTCGGCCACGGCGGCTTTCCTCGGTCAGCTGGCGAAGCGCACCAGCACCGCGTCGGCCTCGACGAAATCGCCTTGCTCGGCCGACACGTTCTCGATGGTGCCGGCGCGGGGCGCCTTCAAGGCCAGCTCCATCTTCATCGCCTCCATCACCAGCAGTTCCTGGCCTTCCGCGACGCTGTCGCCGGGCTTGGCCTTCACCAGCACGATGCGGCCGGGCATGGGCGCGATGACCTGGTTGCCGCCGCTGCTGTCGCGGGATTTCCAGGCATAGGCAGCGGCGCGGTCGAGGCGCCAGCGGCGGCCGGCGGCATCGTGCAGCAGCACGCGGCGGGCGTTGCTGCGCAGCGCGTGGCGTTCGGACTCGCCGTCGTAGCGGGCGCTGAGCGCGCCGTCGTCCAGCCGTGCGCCATGCACGTCACAGCTGGCTTCGCCGTGGCGCAATGCATAGTCGCCGGCATGGCCGTGCGCCTCGATCTCGAAACGCGACTCGCCGCGCGTGAAGGCAACGACGCGCTTGCCGGCATGGCCTACGCGCCACGCGTCGGCGCTGGCCCAGGGCGAGTGCGGATCGGCGGGGTTCGCCGCGACCTGCGCTTCGTCGTGCAGCAGGGCCGCGGTGGCAGCAGCGAACAGCGTGCGTGGGTCGGGCTCGCGATGGCCGGTGACGAATTCGTCGAGATGGCGGTCGAGGTAGCCCGTGTCGATGCGCGCCTCGACGACGGCCGGATGTCGCGCCAGCCGTTCGAGGAAGGCGATGTTGGATTTCGGGCCTTCGATTTCGCACTCGGCCAGCGCCTGGCGCAGGCGTTCCAGTGCCTGTGGGCGATCGGCATCCCACACGATCAACTTGGCGATCATCGGGTCGTAGAAGATCGTCACCGTGTCGCCCTCGATCACGCCGCCATCGAGGCGCACGTGGCGCGACGGCGCGGGCAGGCGCAGGGTTTGCAACTTGCCCGAACCGGGCAGGAAGTTCTGCTCGGGGTCTTCGGCGTAGATGCGCACCTCGATGGCATGGCCGTGCGAAACCACCTCGTCCTGCGTGAGCGGCAGCGCTTCGCCGTGGGCGACACGCAACTGCCATTCGACGAGATCGACATCGTGGGTCAACTCGGTGACCGGATGCTCGACCTGCAGGCGGGTGTTCATCTCCATGAAGTGGAAATCGCCCTTGGGCCCCACGATGAATTCCACCGTGCCCGCGCCCACGTAGTTCACGGCGCGCGCGGCGGCGACGGCGGCTTCGCCCATCGCGGCGCGCTTCTCGGGCGTGAGGAAGGGTGAGGGCGTTTCCTCCAGCACCTTCTGGTAGCGGCGCTGCGCCGAGCATTCGCGTTCGCCGAGATGGATGACGTGGCCGTGGCGGTCGCCGAACACCTGGAACTCGATATGGCGCGGCTGCTCGATGTAGCGCTCCAGCAGCATGCTGGCGTCGCCGAACACGGCCAGCGCCACGCGCTGCGCGGTGGCCAGCGCCTCGGGGAATTCGGCGTCGGAGCGCACGATCTGCATGCCCTTGCCGCCGCCGCCCGCCGAGGGCTTGATGATCAGCGGGTAGCCGACTTCGTGCGCGCGCTCGGCGAGGAAGGCGTTGTCCTGGTTGTCGCCGTCGTAGCCGGGCACCAGCGGCACGGCGTGCTTCGCCATCAGGTGCTTGGCGGCGGCCTTGGAACCCATCGCCTCGATGCTCTCGGGGTCGGGACCGATGAACACGATGCCGGCGTCCTGGCAGGCGCGCGAGAAGGCCGTGTTCTCCGAGAGGAAGCCGTAGCCGGGATGGATCGCCTGCGCGCCGCTCTTTTTCGCGGCCTCGAGGATCGCGGCGATGCGCAGGTAGGACTCGGCCGGGCGCGGGCCGCCGATCGGCCAGGCCTCGTCGGCCAGTCGCACGTGCTGCGCACCGCGGTCCGCTTCCGAGTACACCGCGATGCTGCGGATGCCCAGCCGGCGGCAGGTGCGGATCACGCGGCAGGCGATCTCGCCGCGGTTGGCGATCAGTACGCGTTCGAACATGCGGGTTCCTTGGCCTGGCGTGCGGTGCAAAGCCCTCGAAAATTAGCAGATGCAGACTGCCGCGCCGATGCGCAGCGCAGCAAAAGCGCGGTTTGCCGTGTGGCCGTCAGCCGGCGATCCATGCCGGCGCGCGTTTGTCGAGGAAGGCGGTGAGCCCTTCCTGACCTTCCGGCGACACGCGCAGGCGGGCGATCAACTCGGCGTTGCAGTGGTCAATGCGTTCGCTGGCGTGCTCGTCGAGGCCGCCCATGCGGAAGGCCAGCTGCTTGGCTTCCCGCTGCGCTTCGGGGCCGGCCTTGGCCAGGAGCTTGAGCGTGGAGGCCACGGCCTCATCCAGCGCCTCGGGGGCCACGACCTGGTGCAGCAGGCCGATGCGCTGCGCTTCGGTGGCGTCGAACACCTCGCCGGTGAGGAACAGCTTGCGTGCCTGGCGCAGGCCGATCGCGACGATCACGTAGGACGAGATCACCGCCGGCACCAAGCCCAGCTTCACCTCGGTGAGGCCGAACTTCGCCGCGTCCGTGCCGATCGCGATGTCGCAGCAGGCGACCAGGCCCACGCCACCGCCGTAGGCCGCGCCGTTGACGCGGGCGAGGGTGGGCTTGGGGCAGAACTGCAGGCTGCGCATCAGCCGCGCCAGGCGCAGCGAGTCGTCGCGGTTCTCCTGCTCGCTGGCGCTGGCCATGCCGCGCATCCAGTTCAAGTCGGCGCCAGCGGAGAAGCTGGCGCCGCTGCCGGTGAGCACGATGGCGCGCACCGCGGGATCGTGGCCGGCGGCCTCGATGGCGGTGCCGAGTTCGGCGATCAGCGCGTCGTCGAAGGCGTTGTGCACCTCGGGGCGGTGCATCGCCAGCGTGCGCACGCCGGCACGGTCGGTGATCTGTACGGAAGAAGACATCGGTGGATCCAGCGTGGGGAATCCCGGCATCTTAAATCGTCATGCCACGCAGGCCAGCCGGGGCTGCAGCAAATGCGAAATGTGGCTACAATGCGAACCATTCGTATTTGTGATCGGATCGACCGTGCGCTTGTCCGACTTGCCGAAGGGTGCCCTTGCCGTGGTGGATCGCGTGGACGATGCCCATGCGGACGACCCGATCGCGCAGCGTCTGCGCGACCTCGGTTTCGTCGATGGCGAGGCGGTGCGGGTGGCGGCGGTGGCGCCGATGGGCGGCGATCCGCTCTTGATCCAGATCGGCTACACGCGGTTCGCGCTGCGCCGCGCCGAGGCGGCCCGGGTCACAGTCCGGGTCGAGGTGGCTGCATGAGCGCCGACGCGCTGCGCATTGCCTTGGTGGGCAATCCGAACTGCGGCAAGACCGCGCTGTTCAACCTGCTCACCGGTGGCCGGCAGAAGGTGGCGAACTATGCCGGCGTCACCATCGAGCGCAAGGAAGGGCGCTTCGCCGCACCCTCCGGCCGCGTGCTGCAGATCCTCGACCTGCCGGGCGCCTACAGCTTCGACGCGGTCAGCCCCGACGAGCAGATCACCCGCGACGTGCTGGAGGGAAACTATCCCGGCGAGGCGCCGCCCGACCTGATCGTCTGCGTGGCTGACGCCACCAACCTGCGCCTGCACCTGCGCTTCCTGCTGGAGGTGCGGCGGCTGGGCCGCCCCGTGGTGCTGGCACTGAACATGATGGATGCGGCACGCCGGCGCGGCATCGTCATCGACGTGGCGGAGCTGTCGCGCCGGCTGGGTCTGCCGGTGGTGGAAACCGTGGCGGTGCAGCGCGGCGGTGCGTGGGCGCTGCTGGAGCGCGTGGACGGCGAGCTGCCGCAGCCCGCCCCGGCGCAGGCCGACGATGCGGCCAGCCGCGCCGACCTGCACTCGCAAGTGCGCGAGCTGCTCGCCGCCACCGTGAGCATGCCGCGCCAGACGGCGGCGCTGGACGACGCGCTGGACCGCTGGGCGCTGCATCCGGTATTCGGCCTCGCCATCCTCGCGGTGGTGATGTTCCTGGTGTTCCAGGCGGTGTATGCCGCCGGCAAGCCGATGAGCGACCTGATCGGCGACGGTTTCGCATGGCTGGGCGGGCATGTCGCCGCACTGTTGCCGGCCGGCCCGCTGCAGAGCCTGGTGGTGGACGGCATCTTCGGCGGACTGGGCACCGTGCTCGGCTTCCTGCCGGTGATCCTGGTGTTGTTCTTCTTCATCCTGATGTTGGAGGAGTCCGGCTATCTGCCGCGCGCAGCCTTCCTGCTGGATCGGCTGATGCTGTCGGTGGGGCTGACCGGGCGCTCGTTCATCCCGCTGCTCTCCAGCTTCGCCTGCGCGATCCCCGGCATCATGGGCACGCGCAGCATCCAGGATCCGCGCGACCGCCTCGCCACCATCCTGGTAGCGCCGCTGATGACCTGCTCGGCACGGCTGCCGGTGTACGCGCTGCTGATCGCGGCCTTCATCCCCGCGCACCGCGTCCTCGACCTGTTCAACCTGCAGGGACTGGTGCTGTTCGCGCTGTACCTCGCGGGCATCCTCGGCGCGATGGCGGTGGCCTGGGTGATGAAGCACCTGCATCGCGACCGCAGCGAGCACGCGCTGCTGATGGAGCTGCCCGCGTATCGCCTGCCCAAGCTGCGCGACGTGTGGATCGGCTTGTACGAGCGCGGCGCGATCTTCATGAAGCGGCTGACCGGTGTGATCCTCGCGCTGACCGTGCTGATGTGGTTCCTCTCCACCTTCCCGGGCGCGCCGGCGGGCGCGACCCTGCCGGCGATCGACTACAGCTTCGCCGGCTACATCGGTCGCGGGCTCGCGCACATCTTCACGCCGATCGGTTTCAACTGGCAGATGAGCCTGGCCCTGATCCCGGCGTTCGCCGCGCGCGAAACCGCGGTGGCGGCGCTGGCCACCGTCTACATGGTCGGCGGCGACGTGGCAGGTAGCGGGCTGACACACGCGCTGGCGAGCCAGATCTCGCTGCCCAGCGCGCTGTCGCTGCTGGTGTGGTTCGCCTACGCGCCGCAGTGCATGTCCACGCTGGCGATCATCAAGCGCGAAACGGCATCGTGGCGCAACGTGGCGATCTCGTTCGGCTACATGTTCGCGATGGCCTACGCGGCCTCCTTCCTGACCTACCAGATCGCGAGTGCACTGACATGAGCACCGGCCTGCTGATCCAGTACATCGTGCTCGGCCTGATCGTGGCGGCCAGCGTGCTGGTGCTGGTACGCAAGCTGGCGCCGCAGTTCAGCAACCGCTGGCTGGCAGCGTGGTCGATCCGGCTGTCGCGACGCGATTCGCGATTGGCGAAGGCGCTGGGCCGCCGCCTGCAGCCGAAGCAGGCCACCGGCAGTTGCGCCGACGGCTGCTCCACCTGCGGCGCCTGCGGGCCGAAGCCGCCAGCATCCGCTGCTTCGCGTGGCACCGGCGCCTCCTCCGATCAGGTGCGTGCGGTCGCGGAATCCATGCCGTTGCATTTCCGCTCGCGCGGGCATTGATCCGCGCCATCCTGTTTTCGATGTGAACCATCGTGGTTGCGTCGAACTCAGCGAGACGCCGTCTGGCGTATCCGCAAGCGATGCCGTTGGCGCCAGAGATCCATGCCCCAGAGCAGCATGGCCGTTGCGGCGGCCAGCGCAGGGTAGGTGGCTCCGGCGTAGGTGTGGCCGGCATCTTTCAACAGCGACTGGGCCAGCATGAAGAGGCCCCACAAGCCAAACCACATCAGTCGTGAGTTGATGCGCAGCGACGCGGTGTTGCGGCGCCGCAGCCGCCGAAACGCCAACCACAGTGCCACGAGCGCAAATACGAAAGCTGGCACGAGGGCATCCGCTTCACCAAACGCGAACGCGGCTGCGCAGAACACCGGCACCAGCAGCAGGTTGAGCCAGGGCCAGCGGGCCGGCTGGTATTCCGGCATCGCATGCCAGCGGTCCAGCGGCAGCATGAGCATGAGCAGGCCCCATAGTGCGCAAGGCGCGGCGGGCAGGCCGAAGCACCACCAGAACGCGGTCCGGTTGAAATGATCGGGCGGCATGCGCATCCATACACCGGACAGCAGCCCAAGCAGCAGCCCGGCGAGCAGCGTGGTGGCGCAGCGCATGGCGCCGAGCTGGAGTCGCTCTTTGCTGATGTGGCTGGGGTCGGTAGCTTTCAGCCAGAATCGAATCTGATTCTGATCGCAGGGTTCAGGCAAGTCCTCGGGGTGGCCCAAGCTCACCTGTCGGATGGACTGCGCGTACGACGAAGCCTCGTTGGCTACCAGCCCGATCCGGGCCACTTGCATCCAGTGCAGCGGGCGCGTCAGTCGTTCCAAGGTGAGGTCCAGCTCGCACCGTTCGCTGTGCAGGCGCAACCTCATCCGTTCGGCCAGTGCATCGCGATGTGCTGGCTGCAGTTCCCAAGCCAGCTGCATGCGTCGCAGCAGTCGCTGCAGGCGCAACGCATCGTGGCCAGGGTGCGTCTGATTCATGTCGAAGAATGCCAGCAGCACCTTGATGCAGGCCGGCGACATCGGGGGCACGTTTCGATCGAGCTGCGCGAACAATTCGTAGCCCACGCGGTTCTTCATGCGCAACGACCACAGGGCGGGTTGTTCCCCCAGCCAAGTGTTGAGCTGCGCCGCGTCACCCTTGGCGGCAAGGGCCAGCAGTTCAGTGAAGAAGAGATCGAACGAGAAGGTGACGGTTCCCAGTGGCGCATTTGCCATCGCGGAAGGAAGGTCGTCGGCCGGAGTCACCGGTTTCCGTTCCAGCTCATGATGGGGTTTCGTGGCAACTGTCTTGCGTCGACATTGCGCCAGCGCGGCCTGATAGGTCGCGTGCAGGCGCTGGAAGCCCTCCGGATCACTGTCGGGGCGGGTGTCGCGCAGGCGTTGCGCGTAGGCGCGCTTGACCATGCGTTCGTCGGCGTCCTCCGGCAGGCCGAGCTGCTCGAACGGAGACATCAGGATTGTTCTAGCGCGTCCAGCGCGCGTTCTAGCTCGCGCCGGTGTTCGCGTATCAACTGGTCGTGCTGTGTCTCGACCACGGCGCGGAAATTGGTGATCCACGCCTGCAGTTGGGCACGCGCGTGCAAGTGCTCCTCGTACAGGCGTTCGGCGCGGGCGAGCAGGGCGATGTTCTCCTGCTTGTCGCGCGGATGGATCTTCAGCTCGGCCAGCGCGGCCAATCGTTGGCGGATCTGTTCGGAATCGAGCAGAAGGCCGGGATTGTGCTGCAGCAGCAGCTCGTAGTGCCTGCCGGTGGCCCGGACGGTAGCTTCCACCTGCAGCACGCCGTTGATGTCGTAGGTGAAGCGCAGCACCACCTCGTTCTCTGCGATCGGCAGGCGCGGATCGATGTCCACCTCCAGCTCTCCGAGCTTGATGTTGTTCGCCACCATCGGGTTTTCGCCCTGGTACACGTTGAGCTGCAGAGCCTTCTGCTGCGGCTGCGCGGGCCAGAACGATTCCTCGCGGCTGGTCGGCACCGTGCTGTTGCGATGGATGATCGGATGGAAGTAGCCGGGATGCAGTTGGCCATCGCCGTCGCGGCGCGTCACTTCGGTGCCCAGCGTGTAGGGGCAGACGTCGGTGAGGATCACTTCGTCGAGCCGCTGGTCACGCGCCTTCATGCCAGCCGCCACGCAGGAGCCAAGCGCGATGGCTTCGTCGGGGTGGACATGGCGCAATGGCAGGCGCCCGAACATGCGCGACACCATGCGCGCGACCATGGGCATGCGGCTGGCGCCGCCCACCAGCACGATGTCGTCGATCTGTTCCGGCTGCAGCCGCGCATCGCGCATCGCGCGTTCCAGCGGCGTGCGCATGCGCTGCAGCAGGGGCTCGGAGAGCTTGGCGAAGCGCTCCTGGTCGATCCGCCAATCGACGGCGTGTTCGCCCAGCTGCCCGGTGACGCGCACTTCCGCCCGCTGGCTCAGCTCACGCTTGGCGATTTCCAGCCAGCGGCGCAATTGGCCGCGCTGCGTGTTGGGGAAGCTGCCGGCGGGCAGGCCGAGATCGCCGAGGAAAGCGGTTTCCAGCATGTCGAGGAAATCCTCGCCGCCGAGGAAGTTGTCGCCGGCGCTCGCGTGAACCTCGACCACGCCTTCGAACATCTCCAGCACGGACACGTCGAAGGTGCCGCCGCCCAGGTCGAGCACCACGAAGCGCGAACCGTCCGGGCGCTCCTGCAAGCCGTAGGCGAGTGCGGCGGCCGTGGGCTCGTTGATCAGGCGTTCGACGCGGATGCCTGCGAGTTCGCCGGCGGTGCGCGTGGCCTTGCGCTGGGCATCGGAGAAATAGGCGGGGACGCTGATGACGGCCTCGTGGATCTTCTCGCCCAGCGCGGCTTCCGCATCGGCCAGCAGCGAACGCAATACCAGGGCAGAAAGCTCCTCGGGGCGGAACACGCGCTGGCCCAGTCGTGTCTCGCGCGCGCTGCCCATCCAGCGCTTGAAGTTGGCCACGCTGGACTCCGGGTGGCTGACGAGGCGATCCCGCGCGGCTTGGCCGACTAGCACATGGCCTTCATCGTCGATCGCTACGACCGATGGCGTGAGCAGACTGCCGAGTGGATTGGCGAACAGCCGCGGCCCGTCGGCGTCGTAGCGGCCGATGAGCGAATGGGTGGTGCCGAGATCGATACCGACGATCATCCGTGAGATATCCCCTGTTGGTATGCCGAAACCGAACGCAGCGCTTACATGCGGAACACCCCGTAACGCTGCGGTTCGATCGGCGCGTTCATCGACGCGGAAATCGCCAACCCCAGCACGCGGCGGGTATCGGCCGGATCGATGATGCCGTCGTCCCACAGCCGCGCACTGGCGTAGTACGGATGGCCCTGGCGCTCGTACTGCTCGCGGATCGGCGCCTTGAAGGCGTCCTCTTCTTCCGCGCTCCAGGACTTGCCGGCGGCTTCGATGCCATCGCGCTTGACCGTGGCCAGCACCGAGGCCGCCTGCTCGCCGCCCATCACGCTGATGCGCGCATTCGGCCACATCCACAGGAAGCGGGCGCCGTAGGCGCGGCCGCACATCGCGTAGTTGCCGGCGCCGAAGCTGCCGCCGATCACCACGGTGAACTTCGGCACGTGCGAGCAGGCCACCGCGGTGACCATCTTCGCGCCGTCCTTGGCGATGCCGGCCTGCTCGTACTTCTTGCCGACCATGAAGCCGGTGATGTTCTGCAGGAACACCAGCGGCACGTTGCGCTGGTTGCACAGCTCGATGAAGTGCGCACCCTTGAGCGCGCTCTCGGCGAACAGGATGCCGTTGTTGGCGACGATACCCACCGGGTAGCCGTGGATATGCGCGAAGCCGCAGACCAGGGTCTTGCCGTAGCGCGCCTTGAATTCGTGGAACTCGGAACCGTCGACGATGCGCGCGATCACTTCGCGGATGTCGAACGGGCGGCGGGTGTCCTCGGGAATCACGCCGTACAGTTCCTCGACCGGGTATTTCGGCTCCACCGGCTCGGCCAATGCAAGCGGCATCGCCTTCTTCCGGTTGAGCGAGGCCACGATGTCGCGCGCGATGGCGAGCGCATGTGCATCGTTCTCGGCGTAGTGGTCGGCGACGCCGGAAATGGAAGTATGGACGTCTGCGCCGCCCAGTGTCTCGGCATCCACCACCTCGCCGGTGGCGGCTTTCACCAGCGGCGGCCCGCCCAGGAAAATGGTGCCCTGCTCGCGCACGATGATGGTCTCGTCGCTCATTGCCGGCACGTAGGCGCCGCCGGCGGTGCAGCTACCCATCACCACCGCGATCTGCGGGATGCCCAGCCCCGACATGCGTGCCTGGTTGTAGAAGATCCGGCCGAAATGCTCCTTGTCCGGGAATACCTCGTCCTGCAAGGGCAAGAAGGCGCCGCCGGAGTCGACCAGGTAGACGCAGGGCAGGCGGTTCTCCAGTGCCACTTCCTGCGCACGCAGGTGCTTCTTCACCGTCATCGGGAAATAGGTGCCGCCCTTCACCGTGGCGTCGTTGGCGACCACCATCACCTCGATGCCGTTGACGCGGCCGATGCCGGTGATCAGGCCGGCGGCGGGCGCTGCGTCGTCGTACATGCCATGCGCGGCCAGCGGCGAGAGTTCGAGGAAGGGCGAGCCGGGATCGAGCAGGGCACGAATGCGCTCGCGCGGCAGCAGCTTGCCGCGCGCGACGTGCTTCTCACGGGCCTTGGCGCCACCGCCTTCGGCGGTGTGCGCCAGTTCGCGGCGCAGTTCGTCCGTGAGCGTGCGCAACCGCTCGCTGCTGGCCTGGAACTCGGGAGTACGCGGATCGATCTGCGAGACGATGACACTCATGCGCGGCGGCCGTCGAGATGAAACCGTGGATGATAACGGCTGCGCCGCGCGGTGAAATCGCCAACCCCGAAAAGCGGTTTGGGAATGGCCGCTTTTAACGGTACGGCCAAGGACGGTCGGCCCGTTTGACTTCCGCATTCATGGACGAACGCAGGAGGTTGAAGAGTGC
The DNA here is from genome assembly GCF_002001105.1 of Rhodanobacter sp. C06. Taxonomy (GTDB): domain Bacteria; phylum Pseudomonadota; class Gammaproteobacteria; order Xanthomonadales; family Rhodanobacteraceae; genus Rhodanobacter_A. The sequence continues at coordinate 130,018 of NZ_MUNP01000034.1, forward strand.
GGCCGAGGATGGCCGCTGTTTGACTTCCGCGTTCATGGACGGACGCACAAATACAGCCCAAAAAAACGGCCGCACGAGGCGGCCGTTTCTGGAACGATGACAAAGCAGGATCAGTGCTTCATCGCGTCCTTGGCTTTCGCAGCGGCATCCTTGGCGGCGCCGGCGGCGTCCTTCGCGGCGTCGGCAGCCTTGCTGGCGGCGTCGGAGGCGTTGTCGGCAGCGCTCTTCATCTTGTCGGCGGCGGAAGTGCCAGCTTCGGCCGGAGCGGCGGCGGTGGAAGCCGGAGCAGCGGCGGTGGAGGCCGGAGCAGCAGCCGGAGCGGCAGCGGTGGCAGCCGGAGCGGCCTGCTCGGCAGCCTTCTGCGCCTGGTCAGCGGACTGCTGCGCCTGGTCAGCAGACTGCTGGGCGTTCTGCGCGGAATCCTGCGCGCCGTTGCTGCAAGCCGCCAGCAGCGCGACGAGCGCGGAGGCGAGTAGGGTACGCGTAAACTTCATGGTGGATCTCCTTTGCCGTGGAATGCCGAATGGCCGTTTATTAATAGCGCTTTCCCGCGTCCTGCGCCATAACTTTCGGAGAGCCGCTTCAGACTCCGTTGAAAGCCGGTTCAACGCGCTTTCAGCGGAGGAGTATCGGAACGCCGTCGTTACGGCTGCGTGATTCAGTCCAGGCATTCCACCGCGATCGCCGTGGCCTCGCCGCCGCCGATGCACAGGCTGGCGATGCCGCGCTTGAGGCCGCGGGTTTTCAGGGCGTTGAGCAGGGTCACCACTAGGCGGGCGCCGCTGGCGCCGATCGGGTGTCCGAGGGCGCAGGCGCCGCCGTTGACGTTGAGCTTGTCGTGCGGAATGCCGAGTTCCCTGATCGGCGCCATCGCCACCACCGCAAAGGCCTCGTTGACCTCGAACAAGTCCACGTCCGCCACTTTCCAGCCGGCCTTGTCCAGCACCTTCTGGATCGCCGCCACCGGGGCGGTGGTGAACCATTCCGGCTCCTGCGAATGGGTGGCGTGGGCCACGATGCGGGCCAGCGGCTTGAGGCCGCGTGCCTTGGCGTCGTCGGCCGACAGCAGCACCACGGCCGCGGCGCCATCGGAGATGCTGGACGAGCTGGCGGCGGTGATGGTGCCGTTCTCCTTGCGGAAAGCGGGCTTGAGCGAGGGGATCTTGGCGATATCGGAGCGACCAGGCTGCTCGTCGGTATCCACCACCACGTCGCCCTTGCGACCGGCCACGGTGACCGGGACGATCTCGCCGGCGAATGCCCCGGACTGCTGGGCGGCCAGGGCGCGCTTCACCGATTCCGTCGCGAACGCGTCCTGCTCCTCGCGGCTGAAATGGTATTTGTCGGCGCACAACTCGCCGAACACGCCCATCGCCTTGCCGTCGTAGGGGTTGGTCAGGCCGTCCCAGGCCATGTGGTCGACCAGCTTGCCGTCGCCGTAGCGGATGCCGGTGCGCGCCTGCACCATGTGCGGCGCGTTGGTCATCGACTCCATGCCGCCAGCCACCACGATCGCCGCCGAGCCGGCCTTGATCAGGTCGTGGCCCAGCATGATCGCCTTCATGCCCGAACCGCACACCTTGTTGATCGTGGTGCAGCCGGCGGCCGGCGGCAGACCGGCCTCCAGCGAGGCCTGACGCGCCGGTGCCTGGCCGAGGTTGGCCGGCAGCACGCAGCCCATGATGACCTCGCCGATGTCGGCGGCGCCCACGCCGGACTGCTCCAGCGCGGCCTTGATCGCCGTGGCGCCCAGCTTCGGCGTGGGCACGCCGGTGAACTGGCCGAGGAAGGAGCCGATGGCGGTGCGCTTGGCACCGGCGATGACAACACTGACGTCGGACATGGGGGTCTCCGCAAACACGAATGGCGCGTGGCGCCGGGGAAGCAACCGGCCGATTATCGCAGCCGATGGCGCAGTGCGGCAAACCGGCTGGCGGCACGCGCACGGGACTTGCAATCACCTCTGGCCGGGTCGGCGTTGTGCCACACTTCGCTTCCACCGGAGCCATGCCGACAGGCGTTGCCGAGGCCGTGGCTCTTCGAGGTGGCGGGCGTCGTCCAGGGAGCAGGGGAGAGGTCATGAATTCGCAAGGGGATTGGGCCGCGTGCGGCCTGCGTTGTTGCCGGTTGGCGGCTGCCATCGGCATGGCCCTGAGTCTGGCCGCCTGCGGCGGCGGCGGGGGCGGCGGCACCGTCAAGCCGACAGCACCGGCACCCGCCTCGACTGCACCCCCGCCGCCGCCGCAGGACGCGCAGCTGTCGATCACCAACACCTACAACGCCCACAACGCCGGCTACACCGGCGCGGGCGTGACCATCGGCGTGGTGGACAGCGGCATCATGCGCAGCAACCCGACGGTGGGCGGACGAGTCACGCAGGAGCTGATCTACGTCGACCCCACGGCCAACAACACGAACATCGACGACGTGGTGGGCCACGGTACCTGGGTGTCGGAGATCGCCGCGGGCACGCCGTCCGGGAAGTTTTCCGGCGGCATCGCGCCGGGCGCCAGTCTGGTCTCCGCGCGCATCATCACCGACACCGAGCCGAAGGATGACGGTTCGGGCAACGGCAACCCGGTGACCGCCACCGATGCCGCCTTTTTCGCGCAGACGCTCAACCCCGCATTGATGCAGGCCGGGGTGAAGATCCAGAACAACTCCTGGGGCGGCATCTACTGGGATACCACCAACGCCTCGATCAATACGGCGTTCGGTCAGGCCTACCAGCCGTTCGTGCAGCAGGGCGGACTGGTGGTGTTCGCGGCAGGCAACAGCTCGCAGAGCAATCCCAGCGACATCGCCAGCCTGCCTACCGTGGCGCCGGGCCTGGGCTTGGACAAGGGCTGGCTGGTGGCGGTGGCGGTGAACAGCAACAATCCCACCCAACTGGCGAGCTATTCCAATGCTTGCGGCCGCGCGATGAGCTACTGCCTCGCCGCGCCCGGCGACGTGATCGTACTGGACAAGAACGCCACCGCCAGCACCACCAATCCGTCCTATTACATCGTCGAAGGCACCTCGTTCGCCGCACCGCAGGTATCGGGCGCGGCGGCACTGGTATGGCAGGCCTATCCGTACTTCAGCAACGATCTCGTGCGGCAGACCTTGCTCGGCACCGCCGATCCGCTGGGCGGTTCGCAGCCCAATGCCACCTTCGGCTACGGCGAGCTGGACGTGGGCCGCGCGGTGAACGGGCCGATGCAGTTCAACTGGGGCGACGTCACCGTCAGCTTCAGCGGCAGCTCGAGCTGGAACAACCCGATCTCCGGCGCGGGCGGCCTGATCAAGCAGGGCCCGGGCACGCTCAACCTTACTCAGCCGTCCAGCTACACCGGCCTGACCCAGGTGCAGGCCGGCACGTTGACCGCCAAGTCACTGGCCGGCGCGGTCACGGTGGCCAGCGGCGGCACGCTGGCGGTTGGCAGCAGCAACCTCGCGGTAGGCGGCAACTACACGCAAGCCGCGGGCGGCACCTTGGCGGTATCGCTGGGTTCGACACTGAACGTGGCCGGGACGGCCACGATCGCCGGCAACCTGCTGGTGACCGGTATCAATACGGGCTATACCGCAAATTCGCAGACCAATGTGCTGGTCGCCGCCGGCGGCCTCAGCGGCACCTTCGCCGCGTTGACCATGGCCTCGAACGTGGTGCTCACCAATACCACGCTCAATTACAACGCCACCACCGCCTGGCTCAACGTGGGGCAGGTGTCGGTAACCGCGGTACAGGGCACCAGCTACAGTGCCGCCTCGTACGGTGCGGCGCAGCGCGTGGATGCGGCGTTCGGCCAACTCAACACGCAATTGGGCACCTCCACCGCCTCGGGCACGCCGGTGGCCAGCAGCTTCGTCGCCGGCGCGGCCAGCCTGCAGCAGACCGCCACCCTGGCCAACCTGCAGCAATCGCTGGAGAGCCTGTCCGGCCAGTTGCACGCGGCCAGCACGGCGATGACCTTCGAGGCGATCGACGCGGGCACGCGCGCGCTGTCCTCGCGCTTCGACCGGTTGCTCGATGCGCCGCAGCCCGGGGCATGGACACAGAATCTCGGCTACGAAGGCGGCATGTCGCGCAGCGGATACGGCAACGTGGACTACAACCTGTCCGGCGCGCTGGTCGGGCAGGACTTCCGCGTGGACAGCAGCGGCGTGGCCGGTTTCGCGCTGAGCCAGAGCCGGAGCATGGGACTGCTGGACGCCAGCGCGGATCGCAGCTACAGCCACGCGGTGGAAGGCATGCTCTACGGCGGCACGCTACGCGGCAACTGGTACGCAATGGGGCGCCTGGGCGTGGGCTCCTACCGGGAAACCATGCGTCGCACCCTGCAACTGGGCAGCCAGTTCGGCGGCGTGGGCAGCGACAGCCGCGGCAGCTACGGCCTGGCCTACGGGGAGAGCGGCTACCGGCTGAACCTGGGCGGCGCCCGCGTGACGCCGTATGCGAGCCTGGAGTATGCGCAGATCCGCGACAGCGGCTTCGACGAACTGGGCGGCGACGGCTTCGGCCTGAAGTCCGGTGCGCTCACCACCGCGCGCTGGCAGGCGGGCCTAGGCCTGCGTGCCAGCCGCGACTGGCAGCTGGCGCGTGGCGGCAGCCTCAGCCTGCAGGGGCGACTGGCATGGCAGCAGTCCTTCGGCCTGCGAGGCGAGGCGTTCGACGCCAGCTTCACCGGCATGAACCAGTGGGCGCCGCTGGGCGGCGTCGGCCTCTCGCGCTACGGCGGCGTGACCGGCGCCACGCTGGACTGGAGCATGAGCCCGCGCAGCAACCTGACGCTGGGCTACGACCGCTACTTCGGCCAGTACAACGAGGCGACGATGGCCACCTTGAACTACCTCTGGGCGTTCTGAACCGGGCCCGGCGGCGATGCGATCGCGCATCGCCGCCGGGGTTTCAGGGTTGGCTCAAGGCACTTTCAGGGGCGCAGGCCGCGCGTCGTCCAGCCGATGCCGCGATACGAATCTGCCACCGCCGCGGCGCCTGCCGCGATCGCGCTGGACATCAGGAAGGCCGACCACGCACCGCTGTCATGCGGCTGTGCGAACAGCGGCGGCAACCAGACCAGCACGGTGATGACGCCCAGCATCGCCGCCTCCAGCGTGGCGGCCAGGCGCGGCCACAACGCGAACAGGAGGCCGATGGCGGTTGCCACGCTGCCCGCGCCGGTCAGGTATGCCCAGCCGTGCCGCCAAGGCAGCCACGCCGGCACGAAGCCGGCCGTGATGTCGGCATAGAAGTAGTGCGAAAGGCCGATCGTCGGCAGCGCCAGCACGAACAGCAGCCGCGCGTTGCGGATGCCGTTGCGGCCCGCGAGGAAGCGGCCGTCCGGTTTCGCCAGCGTGGCGAACACCACCCACGCGCCGGCGAGGATCACCGCGATCTCGCCCGCGCCCAGCCACACCGCCTCCATCGACGGCGCGTAGACGACGGCCGGCAATTTCAGCAGCACCATCCACAGCAGCGCGAACACCGCCATCGTGCCGGCGGAAACCTTCGCGAGGCGAGGGAGCAGGATGCCGATACCGGTCGCCAGCTCGACCAGCGCCGTGAGGTAGATGAAGAAGCCTTGCGCAGGCAGTTGCGCGATCGGAATGCGCTGCCAGACGCCGGCGAAATCACCGAACACCAAGCCACGCAAGCCCAGCGCGATCATCACCAGCGCCAGCAGCATTCGGCCAGGGCCGATGCCGCGCGCGGTGGAATCGTTCGCACCGATGGAGAGGCAGGCTGCCAGCCATGCGGGCACCCCTGCGCGCCTGTCGTTCACCACGGTTGCTGCAGTCATCACCCACCCTCTTGCGGAGCCGCATGAGCACAGGGCGTCGAGCGTAATCAGGGCGGTCCGCCCGGGCAACGACCACTTTGGGTGGAAATTTCAGACCAATTCGACCTGCACGCCGGCGTTGCGCAGCGCCTCGACGGTCTCGGCGGGCGCGCTGCTGTCGCTGATCACCTTGTGCAGCTGGCGCACCGGCGCGATCACCGAGAGGCTGCGCTGGCCCAGCTTGCTGGAATCCAGCACGGCGACGGTCTGCCGCGACACGCGGATCATCAGCGCGTTGAGCGCGGACTCCAGCGGGTCGGGCGTGGTCACGCCTACCTCGGGATCGAGGCCGTCCACGCCGAGGAACAGCCGGTCGGCCGACAGCTTCGCCAGCGCGTGTTCCGCATCGGGGCCGACCAGCGAATACGAGGTCTGGCGCAGCATGCCGCCCAGCATCATCACCCGGACGTGCGGCAGGCCGGACAGCTCCAGCGCGATGTTCAACGCATTGGTGATCACGGTGAGCGACTCGAACTTGCGCTGGCGGATCTGCCGCGCGATCTCCACCGTGGTGGAGCCGGAGTCGAGGATGATCGTCTCGCCCTCGCGGATCATCGCCGCCGCCGCCTGGCCGATGCGCAGCTTCTGCGCCTGGTGGCGGGTTTCCTTGATGTTGAGCGGGATGTCGCTGCTGACCGGAATCACCGGCAACGCGCCGCCATGCGAGCGCACGATCGCCGAGGCATTCGCCAGCGCCTCGAGGTCGGCGCGGATGGTCACCGCCGAGGTGGCGAACTTTTTCGCCAGCTCCTCCACCGTGGCGCGGCCGTGTTCCTCCACATGATCCACGATCAGGCGGCGGCGTTCGCCGAGCAGCAGGCGATGGCGGGGCGGGGCGGGGGGCTTGGCGGCTTGGGTTTTGCTCATGCGTCGGCAATATGCAGGAGTCGGGCGGCGTTGTCATGATAGACCTTGCGCAGCACCGCGTCCGGCAGGTTCAGGCCGTAGATCGACCAGCGCCCCTGCGGCGGTACCGGGGCGGGGGCGTAGTCGAAGTATTCGTCCTCGGTTTCGAGGAAGCGGTAGTAGATCTCGTACAGCTCGTCGCCGAACAGCTGCTGGGGCACGTCGTCGCCCCAGGGCGAGGGCACTGCGTCGGTGCCGAACAGGATGCGGTCCTGGTAGCGGTCGAAGAAGCGCTGGGCGATGCGCGGCTGGCGGCCCAGCTCGCCGATCCGCGCGCTGATGTCCACCAAGGTGTTGGGGAAGCGCGCCAGGCAGTCCTCGACGGCGGCCAGGTTTTCGGCGTTGTTGCCCACGTGCAGCAGCACGAAGGTGGTGTCCGGATGGCGCGCGATCATGCGGTTGCGCGCGGCGATCAGCTCCTGGTGGCTGGGGAATTCCGGGCCGTAGAACGACCAGTCCGGATGGTTTGCCAGCTCCTCGTAGCGTTCGTTCTCGCCGTCGGTGGGCAGGAAGAACGCCTCCGGATCCGAGACGTGCAGGAACACCGGCATGTCGTGCGCGGCGCAGGCTTCCCACATCGCATCGAAGCGGCGGTCGTCCACGCCCACCAGTGGGCCTTCGTCGATGCGCTCGCGCAGGTACAAGCCCAGCGTCTTCAGCAGCTTCAGGCCGCGCGCACCCACGCGCTTGGCATGTTCGATCGCGTCGGCCTGGCGCTGCGGATAGTTCGCTTCGGGGAACAGCGCGAACGAAGGCTCGGTGAGGGTGAGGAAGCGCCCCGGCGCGGCCTGGTCGAACAGCCGGATGCTTTCCTCCAGGCCCTTGCCGACGCCGCCGGTGAGGTTGACCAGGGTGCGCACGCCCTTGCGGTCCATCACCGGCAGCAGCGCTTCCGGCGTGCTGAACACGGTGATCTCCTCGCCCACCGACACGCCGTTGCGCACGTTCTTCGACCAGGTGAGGTGGGCGTGCACGTCGATCACCGGGAAGCGCGGACGCTCGATCAGGGTCTGCGGCACGCGCAGCATGCTGCGCGGCTTGAAATCCTTGAGCTTGAGCTCGCCCTTGCTGGCGTCCGGCGCGGTCTGCAACGGGTTCTTGCCGGCCGCTTCGATGCGCACGGTGCCGGCGCCGGTGGGCGGGGCGCAGCAAAGGCAGGATTTCTGGTGGGTCATGCTTTTCATCTTCCTCTCCCCTCCGGGGAGAGGAGCGAGGTGAGGGGCGGGTGCTTGCGATGATGAGGCTAGTGCAGATTGCTTCGTTGGGAGCATGCCGCAAGACCGGCCCCTCACCCCAACCCTCTCCCCGGCGGGGAGAGGGAGCAAGGCTCGCTCCGTGGCCGGCTCAGCGCGGGTGTTTCGCCATGATGCCGTGCACCTGGCGCACGAGGTTCACCGCCTGGTCGAACGGGCGCAACCACATGTTGCGGCCGAACATCACGCCGTTGGCGCCGGACTGCATGTAGTGCTCCACCTTGCGCAGCACCGCGTCGTCGTCGTCGTTCTTCTCGCCGCCGGAGAACAGCACCATGGTGCGGCCGGCCGAGCGCACCACGCGGGCGCAGCGGGCGGCGGAATCTTCTTGCAGCTTGTCGTACGGCGCCGGCACGTTGGCCACGCTGTCGTTCGGCTCGTGCAGCTTGACGATGTCGGCGCCCAGCTCCAGCGCCACGCGCGCGGCGTAGTCCTGTGCGTACAGCGTGTTGGTGCCGCCCTTGGCGTTGACCGCGCTGCCACGCGGGTAGGACCACAGTACCAGCGGCATGCCGTAGCGCTCGCAGTCGCGGCGCACCTGCTCGAACTGGCGGAACTCGTCGTGCTGGCGCGGCGAGCCCACGTAGATGGTGTAGCCCACCGCGTCGGCGCCCAGGCGCACCGCGTCTTCCACCGAGGCGAACAGCGGCGAGGTGGCCTCGGCGTCGCTGGGGATGTTGGTCTTGCCGTTGAGCTTGAGGATCAGCGGCACGCGACCGGCGTATTCGGTCATGTACTTCTCGGCCAGGCCAATGCCCAGCGCGATGGCAGAAAAACCGCCGGCGGCGGCGAGTTCGAACTGGTAGCTCGGATCGACGGCCGGAGGGTGGGGAAAGAAGTCGGTGGGGCCGTGCTCCAGGCCCTGGTCCAGCGGCAGCACCAGCAGGCTGCCGTTCTTCGGACCCGAGCCGTACAGCAGGCGCCACAGGCGGGCGCGCTTGCCCTGCGACAGCGCGAGTTTCGAAAACTTTTCGGAAGCTTGCGAAGGGACTTGTAAGTTCTGATTCATTTCGAATACGCTGCGGTGGTGGGCGGATGGCTTCACATTCGAATGAAATGAGTCAAATGTCAATACTTGGAAACAAAACGAAAGCATCCGACAGTCTTGCCGCGCTGGGGGCGGCTGCGCCGGCGGCGCAACGCGAGCTCGGCTATGCCGATACCTTGCGCGAGATCCTGCAGCAGCCGGCGACCTGGCAGGCCACCGCCGCCCTGCTGGGCGAGCCATCGGTGCGGGCGCTGCTGCAGGCCGCGCTGACGCCGCGCCCCGCGCAGGTCGTGCTGACCGGTTCGGGCAGCTCGATCTACGCCAGCGAATGCATCGCGCCGGACCTGCAGCAGGCACTGGGCGTGCCGGTGCAGGCGATCGCCGCGGGCACCTTGCTCACGCACTGGCGCAGTGCGCTGCCGCCGGGCGGCGGTCTGCTGGTCTCGATCGCGCGTTCGGGCGACAGCCCGGAGAGTGCTGGTGTGGTCGACCAGTTGCTGGCGCATGCGCCGGACTGGCGCCACCTCGCGATCACCTGCAACGCGGACGGCAAGCTGGCCACGCAGTACCGGAACGAGCCGCGCTACGCCTCGCTGGTGCTGGACGAGCGCACCAACGATCGCAGCCTGGTGATGACCTCGAGCTTCACCAACCTGGTGCTGGCCGGCAGCTGGCTGGGCGGCCGTGCCGACATGGGCGGCGTGCAACGCCTCGCCGGTTGCGTGCAGCAGGTGTTCGAGCGGCAGTCCGATGCGCTGGCCGCGGTCGCCCACGGCGACTTCGACCAGGTGGTGTACCTCGGCAGTGGCGGTGCGCTGGGCGCCGCGCGCGAGGCCGCGCTGAAGATGCTGGAGATGACCGCCGGCCGTGTGCGCACGATGGCCGAGACCTTCCTCGGCCTGCGCCACGGCCCGATGTCCAGCCTCGACGAGCACACCTTGGTGGTGGCCTATCTCTCGCCCGATCCGGCGGTGCGCGCCTACGAATACGACCTGCTGCGCGAGCTGGGCCGCAAGCGGCTGGGCCTGGCGCGCGTGCTGGTGGGCGAGGGCATCGCCGACGACGTGATCGGCGCGCAGGACGTGGCGGTGGACCTCGCCGGCCTGCAGGCCAGCGACGATGCATTGCCGCTGCTGGCCGACGTGGCGGTGGGCCAGGTGCTGGCGTTCTTCCGCTGCCTCGCGCTGGGCGGCAAGCCCGACGCGCCGGCGCAGGGCGTGCTGACCCGCGTGGTCGAGTCCTTCGCATTGCATGCCGCGGGCTCCGCACAGCGTGGGGAGCGCAACGCGTGAAACGCATCCTCGTCGCCGGCGAACTCAACGTAGACCTGGTGTTCCGGGACTGCCAGGCGTTCCCCGCGCCGGGTCGCGAGGTGCTGGCCGAGGACGCGCTGGTCGTGCCGGGCAGCTCCTCGATGATCTGCGCGATGGGGCTGGCGCGGCTGGGCAACCCGGTGGCCTTCGCCGGCAAGGTGGGCGTGGACGGCTGGGGCGGCTTCTGCGTGTCGGCGTTGCAGGGCGCCGGCGTCGACGTGGCCGCGGTGCGTCGCGATCCAGCGCTGCGCACCGGCATCACCGCCTCGTTCTCCACCCGCAGCGACCGCGCGCTGGTCACCTTCGCCGGCGCGATCGGCGCGCTGCGCGCCGCAGACGTCAGCGACGAGCTGCTGGGCAGCGCCGACCATCTGCACGTGTCCTCGTATTACCTGCAGGGCGGCCTGCGCCCGGAGCTGAAGTCGCTGTTCGTGCGGGCGGGCAAGCTGGGCCTGAGCACTTCGCTCGATCCGGGTTTCGACCCCGTGGAGCGCTGGGGCGACGAATGGCACGACCTGCTCGCCCAGGTCGACCTGTTCCTGCCGAACGACGTGGAGATCGCCGGCATCAGCGGGTGCGCAGGTATGCTCGACGGCCTGCGCGCGCTCGACAACGGCCGCACCCGCATCGTGGCGAAGCGCGGCCGGCACGGCTGCGCCACGCTGGACGGCGCTGGCGGACTGCTCGAGTCGCCGGCCTTCGCGGTGGACGCGGTGGACAGCACCGGCGCCGGCGATTCCTTCGATGCCGGTTTCCTGCACGCCTGGCTGCGCGGCCTGCCGCTGGCGGATGCGATGCGCTGGGGCAACGCCTGTGGCGCGCTCTCCACGCGCGGCGTGGGCGGCACCGCGCGCCAGGCCGATGAAGCCGAAGCGAAGGCGCTGTTGGGGCGTGCCGCGTGATCACGGTCGTCGGCATCAACACCGCGATCGACCACTTGATGCGGGTGGACAGGCTGCATCTGGGCGAAGTCAATCGCACGGTGCACGAGCAGGTGCTGCCCGGCGGCAAGGGCCTGCACGTGGCGCAGACCATCGCCGCGCTGGGCGAGCCGGTGCAGCTGATCGGCCTGATCGACGCCGCGCACCGCAACCTCACCGCGCGCCGCATGAGCGAGCGCGGCGTGCTGTTCCACGGCGTGGAGATCGACGCGTCGTTGCGCCACTGCATCGCGCTGCAGGATACGGACGGCCGGATCACCGAGGTGCTGGGGCAGGGGCCGCAACTGGGCGAGCGCGACCGCGCGGCCTTGCAACGTGCCTTTCGCCTCGCGCTGGCCGAGAGCGAGCTGGTGGTGCTGTCCGGCAGCCTGCCGCGCGGGCTGGCCACCGATACCTACGCGGAACTGGCGCAGCAGGTGCATGCGGCCGGCAAGCGCTGCCTGGTCGATGCCAGCGGCGAAGCGCTGCGCCAGGCGGTGGCAGCGCAGCCGTTCCTGCTGAAGCCGAACCGCGACGAGGCCGAGGCGCTGTTCGGCCGCAGCATCGGCGACCTCGATGCCGCCGTCGCTGCGCTGCGCGAACTCGCCGCGCGCGGCGTGGCGATGCCGGTGCTGAGCCTGGGCGCGCAGGGCGCGCTGGGCATGGACGACAGCGGCGTGTGGCATGCGGCGGTCGAGCTGGAACAGGTGCGCAACACCGTGGGCTCGGGCGACTGCTTCCTCGCCGGCATGGCGGTGGCGACCAAGCGCGGCGAGCCGCTGCGGGAAGCCTTGCGGCTGGCGGTGGCCTGCGGCGCCGCCAACGCGATGGATGTGGAAACCGGTTACGTGCGTCCGGACCAGGTCGAGGCATTGCTCGGCCGGGTGCGGGTGCGGGTGCGGGAATGGAAGCACTGAACAACGGCGGAGTCCGCCCATTGCCGATGCGAATGAGCCATCGGTGTTCGAACAGTTCGCGAGCTGCGGGGGTGCTTCGCTCGCGGATATCCAGAAGCGGTCCATTACGTTCCGAGGGGCAATCATGAAATCCGAATCCAGCAGAAACACTCCGTTGCGACAGACTGGCCTGGCCACGGCGCTGGGCCTGCTGCTGGCGTCCACGGCCGCCCATGGCCAGTCGACCACCAGCAGCATCTTCGGCCGCGTGCCGGCGCAGACGGGCGAAAGCGTCACGGTCAGCAACGGCGCGGGCCTGACCCGCACGGTCGGCGTCGACAGCCAAGGCCGCTACAACGCGACCCAGCTGCCGATCGGTACGTATTCGGTAAGCCTGATGCGCGACGGCAAGGAAGTGCAACGGCGCGACAACGTGGCGCTGAAGGTGGGCGTGGGCGCGGACGTCTCCTTCAGCACGGAAGCCGCCGCGGGCGGGGAGGCGAACGCAAAGCAGCTGTCGGGCGTCAGCGTGACCGCCAGCGCGATCCCGCCGATCGACGTCAGCTCGGTGGATTCGCGCACGGTGCTCACCGCCGACCAGTTGGCCAAGCTGCCGCTGGGGCATACCGCGGAAGCGGCCGCGTTGCTGGCGCCGGCGGCGAACATCGGCGCCGGTGGTGCGAAGAGCACGACGGGCGAGTCGCTGGTCAGCTTCGGCGGTTCGTCGTCCACCGAGAACGCGTACTACCTCAACGGCTTCAACACCACCGATCCGAACATCTCGGCGGGCGGCATCACCTTGCCGTACGGCTCGATCGAGCAGGAAGAGGTCTACACCGGCGGCTACAGCGCGCAATACGGGCGCAGCGACGGCGGCGTGCTCAACATGATCGGCAAGAGCGGCACCAACGAATGGCATTTCGGCGGGCAGTTCCTCTACGAGCCGTCGTCGATGGTGGGCAGCCAGAACAACGTCTCCTACGCGAATGGCCTGCCGCCGTCGCCGGTGGCCGGCAGCCTGTATCAGCCCAACAGCAAGAACGACTACTGGTCGTCGGTCTACGACCTCTACGTGGGTGGCCCGATCATCAGGGACAAGCTGTTCTTCTTCGCCTCGGCGGAAATGACCCACACGCAGGGAAATACGGTCAACAGCGTCGATAGCGGGACCGATTCGCACTACCGGAACACGCTGCCCAAGTGGTACGCCAAGGTCAACTGGAACATCACCAGCAACAACCTGCTGGAACTGACCGGCGCATCCGAGAAGAGCCTGTCCAGCGGCACGGTCTACAACTACGACTACAACAATCTCGCCGACGCGGGCTTCAAGTCCTACGCCAACAACCAGAAGCACGGTGGCGACCTGTGGCTGGCGAAGTACACCGGCTACCTCACGGACAAGCTGACCCTGACTGCCATGTACGGCAGCATGAAGACGCGCAGCTACAGCGAGAACCCGGCCTACGACCCGAGCCTGACCTACCTCAGAGGCTATACGAACCAGAATCCGGCGCTGAACGGCGGCACGCCGATCACCAACAACCAGACCGTCAGCAGGATCAGCAACCCGGGCCAGAACTTCGTCACCACCAACCTGCGGGTTGCGCTGTCCTATGCCCTGGGCGACCACACGATCACGGCGGGCATCGACAACCTGCGCACCGCGGCGCGCGACCAGGCCGACCTGACCTCCGGGCCGGGTTACCTGTGGCAATACGCCCACACGAGCACGCCGAATGTGGCCATAGCCCCCTCCCTCGGCGTGGGTGCTCCGGCCAGTTACCCGAACGGGGCGAGCGGCTACTACGCCTCCAAGTACATCTTCACCCAGGGCGGCAACCTGTTCTCCAGCGAGCAGGCCCAGTACATCGAGGACCAGTGGCAGGTCAATGATCGGCTGCTGCTTTCCATCGGCCTGCGCGACGACAGCTTCACCAACACCAACGCCAGCGCCAGCGCCTACATGCGCCAGACCAAGCCGCAATGGGCGCCGCGCCTGGGCTTCAGTTGGGACGTGTTCGGCGACAGCACGTTCAAGGTGTTCGGCAATGCGGGCCGCTACTACCTGGGCTCGCCGATCGCCCCGGGCGACCCCGCCAACGGCTACGTGGCCACCAACCAGTACTACACGTACAGCGGCATTGCGGCCGACGGCACGCCCACCGGCCTGACCCAGATGTCGCCGCCGGTGTCGCCGAACGGCGCCTACGGCCAGACGCCCGACCCGCGCACCATGACGGTGACCAGCCTCAAGGCGATGGACCAGGACGAGTTCATGCTCGGCTTCAGCAAGACCGCCGGCCCGAACTGGGTCTATGGCGCCAAGCTGACCCGGCGCATCCTGCGGCACGTGATCGACGATTACTGCGATGCCCAAGCGGTGGTGAACAAGGCGGCCGCGGAAGGCATCACCGACGTCAACGACGCCACCTGCTATTACATCAACCCGGGCCAGGCCAACACCTTCGCGGTGCAGGATCCCAGCGGTGCGTTCCACAGCGTGACACTGTCCAACGCCGACATGAGCTTCCCGCATGCAGTGCGCCGTTACTACGGCCTGGAAGCCTTCCTGGAGCACCCGTTCGACGGCAAGTGGTACGGCAAGGTGAGCTACACCTTCTCGCGCAGCTACGGCAACAGCGAAGGCCAAGGTGAGTCTGACATCCGCGCCACCGGCGGCACGCAAAACGTGGACTGGGATTTCCCGCAGGTGATGGTCTACGCCAACGGCCCGCAGGGCAACGACCACACGCACGTGATCAAGGCCTACGGCTACTACGCGATCACACCCGAGTGGATGGTGTCGGCCAACCTCAACCTGACCTCGGGCGGGCCGAAGTACTGCCTCGGCTACTACGGGCCGAGCCAGAGCGATCCGATCGACTATGGCTCCAGCTACCACTGGTGCGACGGCCTGCCGTCGCCGCCCGGCGCAACGGGGCGCCTGCCGTGGATGAAGCAGCTTGACGTGGGTGTCCACTACCGCCCGGCGTTCGCCGACCACAAGCTGTCCCTGAGCGTGGACGTGTTCAACGTGTTCAACGGTCAGGCACCGCTCAATCTGAATGCCAACTACAACGGCAACAGCGGCGGCACGCCGAACCCGCTCTACGGTACGCCGCTGGTGCTGCAGCCGCCGCGTTACGTGCGGCTGGGCCTCACCTACGACTACTGAGCGTAAACGACGGCGCTCCGCGTCGCCGTGCAACAACTCCTGCCGCCCGGTCATGCCGGGCGGCAGCTTCGAATCACGTCGACGGGGTCATAGCCGCATCGATCCGGTCGACCTCGTCAATCATCACCCGAGGCCGTCATGCCAGCATCGCATCCCCATTCCCTTCGTTCGCCGCGGGTGACCCTGCTCGCTTCCTGCCTGCTGGCCGTGCTGGCCAGTTTCGGCACGGCGCAGGCCGCCGACAGCGTCGCCACCGGCAAGCGGGTGCTGGAGCCCGGCGCGGCAGCCTTCGCCGACCAGCAGGGCACGGAGAGCTTCGGCAATGCCGCGATCGAGGCGTGCTGGAAGCTGGACGGCCAGCGCCTCGTCGACTTCAGCGTGACCGACCGCGTGCACGGCCGCACGTTCCAGGTGCCCGCACCGTTCGCGCTGGCGCTGGCCGACGGCAGCACGCTGAAGGCCGCGGACATGAATCTGTTGTCGAAGCCGCACGTGGTGCAGCTGCCGGTGGATGCGCAATCCTCGCGGCTGGCCGGGCGCATCCCCGGGAAGGCAGTCGAGGCCAGCTTCGGCGACACGAACGGCCGTTTCCGCGTGGACTGGAAACTCGTGCAGCGTGACGGTTCGCCCTACCTGCGCGAGGAGGTGAGCATCATGGCGCTGAAACTGGACGAGAAGATCGCCAAGGTGTCGCTGTTGTTGACCAAGGCGACCGACGCCGAAGTGACGGGCACGGCGAACGGCTCGCCGGTGGTGGCGGGCGACGTCTACCTCGGTTTCGAGAATCCGCTGTCCGACAGCTCGGTGTATCACGGCAACGTGCAGCTCACGCTGGCGCGCACGCTGCCGCTGGAAAAGGGCAAGACGGTGGCGTATTCGGCGATGGCCGGCGTGGTGCGTGATGGCCAGTTGCGCCGCGACTTCGACATCTACGTGGAGCGCGAGCGCGCGCATCCGTACCGGCCGTTCCTGCACTACAACTCCTGGTACGACATCGGTTTCTTCAATCCGTACACCGAGGCGGAGGCGCTGGACCGCATCAACACGATCGGCGAGGAGCTGCACGTCAAGCGTGGCGTGAAGATCGACTCCTTCCTGTTCGACGACGGCTGGGACGACTACAGCGGCAGCTGGAACTTCAGCAAGGCGTTCCCGCAGGGCTTCGTGCCGTTGCGCAAGGCAGCGGCGAAGTACGGCGCCGCGCCGGGCATCTGGTTGTCGCCGTGGGGCGGCTACGGCAAGCCGTGGCAGGAGCGCGTCAAGAACGGCAAGGCGGCCGGCTACGAGACCAATGCGGGTGGCTTCGAATTGTCCGGGCCGAAGTACTACCAGCGTTTCCACGACGTGGTGATGAATCTCCTGAACAAGGACGGCGTCAACCAGTTCAAGTTCGACGGCACCGGCAACGTCAGCAGCGTGTTCCCGGGCAGCCGCTTCGACAGCGACTTCGCCGCGGCCATCCAGCTGATCGACGACATCCGCAAGGACAAGCCCGACACCTTCATCAACCTCACCACCGGCACCTGGGCCTCGCCGTTCTGGCTGCGCTACGCCGACACCATCTGGCGCGACGGCGAGGATGACTGGCACACCGGCGTGGGCACGAAGCGCGAGCAGTGGGTCACCTACCGCGACCAGCAGACCTACCAGAACATCGTGTTGAAGGGGCCGCTGTTCCCGATCAACTCGCTGATGCTCCACGGCATCATCTACGCGCAGCAGAACCCGCGACTCGACACCGATCCGGGCCACGACTTCGCCAACGAGGTGCATTCCTACTTCGCCACCGGCACCGAGCTGCAGGAGCTGTACATCACCCCGTCGCTGCTCAGCACAGAGAATTGGGACACCCTGGCCGAGGCGGCGAAATGGTCGCGCGCGAACGCGAGCGTGCTGCGCGACGTGCACTGGATCGGCGGCGATCCCGGTCGCCTGAACGTGTACGGCTGGGCCGCGTGGTCGCCGAAGAAGGCCATCGTCACGTTCCGCAATCCGGACGACCAGCCGCAACTGGCGGTGGTCGATCTGCAACGCCAGTTGCAGTTGCCGCCGGGCGTGGCGCGCCGCTTCAGCGTGCATGACGTGTGGAAGACGGGCGGCACCGGGCTGCCGAAGACGCTGGACGCCGATCATCCCGGCACGATCAAGCTGGCACCGTTCGAAGTGCTGACCTTGGAACTGACCCCGGCCAACGGAGACTGACGCCTCTGCACTTCTC
>NZ_MUNP01000058.1 GCF_002001105.1 Rhodanobacter sp. C06
CTGTTTGCGCTGGTCAACCTATGGATGGCGCGCGGGATACTGCTGCAACCGAGATAGGGTTGCTGCGTCCGCCGTGGCCTGAAAAGGCTGGCGGCGGCACGAAGAACATGGAATGGGGCTCGCGGGCAGGAGCATCTTGCCTGCCGCTGGCTCAAATACGCGCCGAGAGCATGAGGCGGTGATTGATCAGACCATCCCTAATGGGTAATGGGCATGGGTAATTAATCCTCGTGTTTTCGCAGCCGCGCAGCGGTTGCGTCCGAGTGCGCGCTTGGAGCGCGCTGCTTTACCCGGGGCCCCTATGGCGCGGCGGGCGGGTGGAGGAAAGTCCGCAGGATGGCTCGCATGGATGCGAGCCAGTTTTCCGCCGGTACAGGGACGTGCCGTCGGAAAACCCCGTAACCCGCCCGTGCACCCGGAAGGCAGGATGCCTGGAGGGCGCGCCATCAGGGTGGCCTCTCTTTTGGTTACTTTTCTCTGGCCACGCAGAGAAAAGTGACTCGGGCCGCGACAGCGGCTCGAAACCGCTTTGAATCTGGCGGGAGAAGAGCAAGAGCCCCTCTCCCCCGGCCCCTCTTCCTCGCTCCTCAAAGCAGGGCCATCCATGGCCCTTCCCCGCGTCCACAAGTGGGAGAGGGAAATGCAGGGAGTCGCGAGCACCCGCCCCTCACCCCGACACTCTCCCCGAAGGGGAGAGGGAGAAAGTGCGGCGCCCCGCGCTAGCCCTCACTCGCTGTAGTCAGCGATATAGATCAGCTTTCCATCATGCTGGCGAAACTCGCTGCGCCCATCCAGCGCGATCGACTGCCCCGCGCGCACCCCATTCGGCAGGTCGACCGCAAACGTGCCCTCGAAATGGATGCTGGCGTGGGCGCTGTCGCCATCCTCGCGCCACGCGGTGATGGTCTGCCGGCGCATCGAGAACAGGTGGCGCGACCTCTCGGCCAGGTGGCGCAGCTCGGCGATGCCCAGCGTGCGCACGCTGAGCACGCCGGCGGTGTAGTTCTCGAACACCACCTCGTCCTGCATCGTGGCCAGCATGGCGGCGACGTCCATGCGGTTGTAGGCATCGAGGTAGCGGTCGACCAGGGCGCGCATACGTTCGTTCCGGCTTGAGGCGGGCCGTGCATTTCAGCACGGGGCCGCCGAGCCTGCCAGTCGGGTTCAGTGCTTCACGTTGTCGGTGCTCTCGATGAAGCGCGCCACGTTGTCGTGCAGCAGCTTCAGCGAGGGCTCGTGGGCGTAGACCATGTGGCCGGAGGGGTACCAGTGGTAGGAGATGTTCTGCTGCAGCGAGTCGGGGATCGGCAGGTGGTGCATCTCGTACTCGGCGGCGTAGAACGGCGTGGCGAGGTCGTAGTAGCCGCCGTTGAGCATCACCTTGAGGTCCGGGTCGGTCTTCATCGCCATCGCGAGGTCCGGCATCACGTTGGTGGACTGCTGCAACGCCTCGTGGCTGCCCGGCGCCTTGTGCGACATGTCCCAGTGGTGGATGTCGGCGTATTCGCGGTAGCGCTGGCCGTCGCCGAACTTCAGGTCCTTGCGCACGTAGTCGTTGAACGCGGCGATGTAGGCGGAGCTGATCGCCGAGGACTGCGGGTCGTATTCCGACTCCTTGCTCAGCGGGTCCAGCGACGGGCCGGAGAAGCGGGTGTCGAGGCGGCCGGTGGTGGTGTCGTCGTTCGCCTGCAGTTCGTGCTCGAACATGCCGCCGGAGACGCGCAGGTTGGCCTTGACCCAGTACGCCGCGGGCAGGCCGGTGTACTGCTGCAGCTTCTCGGCGACGGCCTGCTTGCGCGCGGCGTCCAGCGTGCTGCCGGCCATCAGCGCCTGCGCGTATTCGCCGGTGGCGAACGGTTCCACTTCGCCCAGCAGGGTGTCGAGGTCGGCGGGCGGCGACGGCAACCGGTGGTGGTAGTACGCGGTGGCCGCATAGGTGGGCAGCGCCAGTTCGTAGGGCTGGTCCACGCCGGGGTTGGTCTCCGGGCCGTCGATGCTGTTGTCGAAGCTGAGGATCTGCGACAGCAGGATCACGCCGTTCAAGTCCACGCTGTCCTCGTTGGTGAGGATGTTGGCCACCACCGCCGAGCGGGTGGTGCCGTAGCTCTCGCCGAACAGGTACTTGGGCGAATTCCAGCGGCCGTACTTGGACAGGAACTCGGTGATGAACTGCGCGAACGCGTGGCCGTCGCCGTCCACGCCGTAGATCGCCTTCTCGCGATCCTTCATCTGTTCGGCACGCTTGGCCGGGTCCTTGTCGTCGGCGATCAGCCGGCTGAAGCCGGCGCCCGGCGCATCGATGAACACCAGGTCGGAGGCATCGAGCAGGCTGTAGCTGTTGTTGACCAGCTGGTAGGGCGCGGCCGGCGTGTGGGTGTCGTCGGCGGTCACCACGCGCTTCGGCCCGAACGCGCCCATGTGCAGCCACACCGTGGCCGAGCCGGGGCCGCCGTTGTAGATGAAGGTGACCGGCCGCTCGCTCGCCTTCGCGCCCTTCTTGAGGTAGGCCACGTAGAACATGCTCACCGTGGGCTCGTGCTCCTTGTCGCCCGAGCCGTGCAGCACCAGGGTGCCGGCCACCGCCTTGTAGCCGATGCTGTGCCCTTCCACCGACACCGAACCCTCGCTGGTCGACGACTGCGGCTTCACCAGGGCCGCGTCGGGCGCCTTCGCCGGCTGCTCCTTGTCGTGCTGCTTGCCGGTGTCGGCGGCGACGGCGGTGCTGAGCAGCAGGGCGGCGACGGCCGCGGCGAGGGGCAGCTTGCGCATGGGTGAAATCCTCGGGATGACGGAGGCGCGCGGCGCCTCGGGAAGCGGCCAGCATGGAGCCGCATGCCCGCCCGTGCATGCCCCGGAAGTCACAGCCGTCACGGCAATACCTTGCGCTCAGGCCCAGGCCAGCAAGGCGATCGCCAGCAGTGCCAGCAACAGGCCGGCGAGGTTGATGCGGCTCAGCCGTTCGCGGAACAGCAGCACGCCGGTGAGCGCGCCCAGCACCACCACGCCCAGGTTCATGCTGGCGAACACCAGCGCCGGGTGCTGCGGCAGCGCGCGGTGCGCGCGCAGGTAGAACAGGATGTTGCCGAAGTTGAACAGGCCCAGCAGCAGGCCGCCCAACGCATTGCGCAGGCGGAAGCGCGCGCCGCCGCGCGCCGCCCGCCACGCCGCCAGCGCGAACGCCACCACCAGCGCCAGCGCGAACATCGCGACCAGCGACGTGCCCAGCGGCACGTGCGCCGCGGCGACGCGCTTGAACAGCACGTCGATCGCGCCGAAGCCGGCGAACACCACGAGCGGCCACAGCCAGCGCGCCGAACCGTTGGCATCGTGGCCGTGTTCCGATCGCCACACCATGCCGAGCAGCGCGGCGAGGCCCAGCACGCAGCCCAGCGCCTTGATGGCATCCAGCCGTTCGTCGAACAGCAGGAACGCCGCCAGCAGCGACAGCAGCAGCGACAGCCGCTGCGCCGTGTCCGAGCGCACGATGCCCGCATGCCGTACCGAGGCGCCCAGCGCGAGGAAGATCACCGGCAGCAGCACGCCCAGCCCGGCCAGCGCGAACCACGGCGCGCCCGCTTGCCGCAGCGGCGCCAGCGGGGCCGGCAGCAGCAGTGCGGCGAGCGCGCCAGCCACCACGTAGTTCCACGCCACCGCCTGGCCGATGTCCAGCCCGAAGCGCCGCGCCAGCTTCAGCAGC
This sequence comes from Rhodanobacter sp. C06, assembly GCF_002001105.1. Lineage (GTDB taxonomy): Bacteria > Pseudomonadota > Gammaproteobacteria > Xanthomonadales > Rhodanobacteraceae > Rhodanobacter_A. Next base: position 3,698 of record NZ_MUNP01000058.1, read on the forward strand.
ACCGACACCAGCACGCTGCAGATCGCGCTCGCCAGCACGTAGATCATCGGAGGTTCCCGTGGCGGAAGGATCGCGAGCTTAACGCCTGCGTCGTCGATTGCGATCGGCGTCATTCCCGTGGAACCATGACTGCGCGGCACCTTTGTCCGCAATGCTTCGAAGTGAAGCGACTTTCTCGCTCGTCATTCCAGCGAAAGCCGGGTTTTCAACAGACGGATGCCTGGTCATCCAGTGCCTCTGCCGCGTGCCGAAAGTCACTGGATGACCGGCTTCGCTGTTGTGAAGCGCTTCCGGCTTTCGCCGGGATGACGGTGAGTGACTTCGGAGCATTGCTCTTCCACATGCAGGCACAGGCGACTTCCATGGAAATTCGGCTGCTCGACCGCCGCGATGCCCCCGCTTATCAGGCGCTGCGCCTGCAGGCGTTGCGCGACAGCCCGCAGGCGTTCAGCGCCAGCGTCGAGGACGAGGCGGACCGCAGCGTCGACGCGGTGGCGGCACGCCTCGTGCCGGCCGCGGACGGCTCGGTCCGCACGCTCGGCATCTTCGTGGATGGCGAACTGGCCGGCTTCGTGGCCCTGCTCCATCCGCAACGGGCGAAGCTGAGCCACGGCGCCGAGCTGGCGGGCATGTACGTGGCGCCGGCGCATCGCCAGCGCGGCTGTGGTGCCGCGCTGCTGCGCGCGGCGATTGCGCATGCGCGGGCCATAGCCGGCGTGCGCCAGCTCGGGCTCAGCGTCAACGCCACGAACACGGCGGCGAAGGCGCTGTACCGAACGATGGGCTTCGTGGGTTGGGGCGTGCAGCCGCAGGCACTGCAGATAGCCGGCGTGTTCCACGACGAGGAACATATGCAGCTGCGCCTGGCCCCCTGAGCCGGAGACCTCCGCATGCTGGAACTGCGCCCCACCTGCGAGCACTGCGACAAGCCGCTGCCGCCCGCCTCGACGGAAGCGATGATTTGCTCCTACGAGTGCACGTTCTGCCGCGACTGCGTGGCGCTCCTGCACGACGTCTGCCCGAACTGCGGCGGCGGTTTCGTGCCGCGGCCGATCCGCCCCGCGCAGGAGTGGAGAGGCGGCGTGTGCCTCGGCCGCCAGCCGGCCAGCGACAAGCGCGTGTTCAAGCCGGTGGATCTCGCGGCGCACGACGCGTTCGCCGCGCGCCTGCGCGAGTTGCCGCCCGAACGGCGCTGATCGGGCGCGCGGAGCCCGTCCTGATTTCCCGGGCACCGATCCGGCGCCCGCCGCTTGCGCGGAACCAATTGGCGCGTGCCCGGTCTGCGTCCAGGCCTGTGCGCCGTTCGACGCCGCACGACCGGGAAGGAAGCTCGCCGCGTGATCGGACGGAAGGCATCGGCAAAACGCGTGACATCCGTGCGGCGGCGCCTGCGCTGGACGCGCATCGCCACGCTGGCAGCGGTGCTGCTGATCCATCTGGGCTTCCTCGCCTTCCTGCTCGCGCCATCGTCGGGCTGGCGCTGGCCGACGCAGGAATCGCGAACCGCCGTGCCGGATGCGTTGCTCGTCCGCTTGTTGCCGGTGCGGATCGAACCGGTCACGCCGCCGCAACCCGCGTTGCCGCGTCCCGTGCCTTCCGTGTCGCGCGCACATCGACCGCCACCCGTGGCCTTGCCCACCCTGCCGACGGCACAGGCGACGGCACCGCTATCGCCGACCACGCCACGTGCCGCCGACAGCCTGATCGCCACGCCATCACCGGCATTCATCACCGGAGGCGGACGCTTCGCGGGCCCGGACTACGGCCAGCAGAACGTGCGCGTGCCGGGCAGCGGCGCGCCGATCCGCGGCATGCCGACCTTCCGCATGGCCGATCCGCGCATGCAGGGACTGGCCGGCGTGGTGCGCATCATCGGCGGCCTGACCGGCGCCGTCGATCCGCACTGTCTCCAGCTTGAGCGCCAGCAGGCGATGTCGGTGCAGGAACGGATCAGCCAGCACGTCGACACCGACGACGCGGGGATGGCCGCCATCGCCGCGCGCTACGGCTGTCCCGACCCGCTGAAACCGGGCGCCGCGATGTACAACTTCTACCGCCCGCGGCAGGTCGTCGGCGCGCATTGAGCGCAGTCGTCGCCGTGTGGACGGGTGCCTATTTTGCCCGGGTAGTATTGACAACACATTTGACCCGGGCAAAATAGGTGGCCGGCCACACCCGGATTGCCCATGTCCCCGCACGACAGCCCCAGCTGCACCGCCTTCGACGGCCACGCGCTGATCGCCACCGGTGCACTCGCCGAGGTGGCGGCGGCGGTGAAGCGCCTGCTCGACAAGCACCCCGCGCGCACGCCGCTGATCCTCGACGACGCCACCGGCCAGCCGGTGGAAATCGACTTCCGCGGCAGCGCGGACGAGGTGTTCGCGCGCCTGCGGCCGACCGCGGGCGACGATGCGCCGCGCGGCGCCGGCCGCCCTCGCCTCGGCGTGGTGGCGCGCGAGGTGACCTTGTTGCCGCGCCACTGGTACTGGCTCAACAGCCAGCCCGGCGGCGCCTCGGTCACCTTGCGCAAGCTGGTGGAGGATGCCCGCCGCCACAGCAGCGCGAAGGACCGCGCCCGCCTCGCCGGCGAAGCCGCCGATCGCTTCATGCGCGTGGTCGCGGGCGACCTCGCCGGTTACGAGGAAGCCTCGCGCGCGCTGTGGCGCGGCGACCGCGACGCTTTCAACCGCCATACCCGCGGTTGGCCGAAGGACGTGCGCGAGCACGCTCGCCGCCTTGCCGCGATCGCCCGCGATGCGCAGGCCGAGGCGGGCTGAACCTCCCGCGCAACGCATCGACCCAACGGAATCCCCCATGTCCTCCGCGACTCCCCAAGCTTCGCCGCTCGCCCACCGCGACTTCCGCCTGCTGTTCGCCGGCAGCGCGATTTCCGCGCTGGGCGACCAGTTCACGCTGGTCGCGTTGCCGTGGCTGGTGCTCAAGCTCACCGGCAGCCCGGCCGCGCTGGGCCTGGTGCTGGCGGCGATGGCGCTGCCGCGTGCGGCCTTCATGCTGATCGGCGGCGCGGTGGTGGACCGGCTGTCGCCGCGCCGCGTGCTGCTGTGGGCGCGCGCGATCAATGCCGTGCTGATCGGCGTGCTGACGCTGCTGGTTTTCGCCGGCGCGATCCGCATGCCCGTGGTCTACGCGCTGGCGCTGGGCATCGGCTTGTCCACCGCGTTCGCCTACCCGGCCGGTTCCGCGCTGCTGCCCAGCCTGCTGCCGCCGCAGCAGCTGCAAGCGGCGAATGCGCTGATGATGGGCGCGCGCCAGTTGAGCCTGTTCGTGGGGCCGGGCCTGGCCGGCCTGGTGATCGGCGCCGGCGCCGCGCCTGCCACGGCACACGGCGTGGTGGACGCCAGCGGGCTCGGCGCGGCGTTCGCCGTCGACACCGCGAGCTTCCTCGTGTCGCTGGCGTCGCTGCTGCTGATCCGCCGGCGCGACGACGTGCACGCACGCGTCACCGAAGGCCACGTGCTCGCGAACGTGCTGGGCGGCTTGCGCGCGATCTGGGCCGACCTGCCGCTGCGCGCCTTCATGCTTTACGTGGCGGTGGTGTCGGTGTTCGTGGGCGGGCCGTTGCAGGTGGGCCTGCCGGTGCTGGCCGACACGCGGCTGGACCATGGCGCCGCCTCCCTCGGCATCCTGATGACCGCGAACGGCGGCGGCATGCTGGTCGGCGGTTTCCTGTCCGGCTGGGTCAGCCGGCGCGCGCGTGGACAACTCGGCCTGATGATCCTGTGCATCGACAGCCTCGCCGGCCTGGCGCTGGCCGCGCTGGCCTTCGATCACTCCACCGTGACCGGCGCGGCATTGCTCGCCACCACGGGCCTGCTCGCCGGCATCGCGCAGATCGCCGTGGTCAGCTGGATCCAGCGCCGCGTGCCGCCGGCGATGATGGGTCGCACGATGAGCGTGCTGATGTTCGCCTTCATGGGCCTGGGGCCGTTGTCGGCGGCGCTCGCCGGCAGCCTGCTGAAGCTGGTGTCGCTGCCCGCGATGTTCGCGGCCGCGGGACTCGCGCTCACGGCGATCGCGTTGACCTGCATGAGCAGCCCGGCGTTGCGCGCCATCGGCACGCCGCTGCGCATGCCGGCCGCGGAGTGACCGGCATCGTCCTGTAGGGTAGCGGCACATGCTTGAGGAGACGGGTTGTCCGATGAACACCATGCACACCGTTCGCTTCCGCCAGGTCGACGTGTTCAGCGCGGTGCCGTTCAAGGGCAACCCGCTGGCCGTGGTGTTCGAAGCCGACGGCCTCGACACCGCGCAGATGCAGGCGATCGCGCGCTGGACCAACCTGTCGGAGACCATCTTCCTGCTGCAACCGGATGATCCGGATGCGGACTACCGCGTGCGCATCTTCACCACCGGCGGCGAGCTGCCGTTCGCCGGACATCCCACCCTGGGCACGGCGCACGCGCTGCGCGAAAGCGGCTATCGGCCGCGCCGTCCGGGTCGGCTGGTGCAGCAGTGCGGCGTGGGCCTGGTGGAGCTGAGCGAACGCGACGACGGTTGCTGGGCCTTCGCCGCGCCGCCCGCGCGCATCACGCCGATGCCGGTGGCACGGCATGTCGAACTGGCGCGTGCGTTGCACAGCGATGCGATCGATTTCGCCGCGCCACCCTGCACCGTCGACAATGGTGCCCCGTGGCTGGTGGTGCGCATGCAATCGGCCGCCGACTGCCTGGCCCTGCAACCGGACATCGCGGCGCTCGCGCCGGTGACGCGGGCCGCCGGCACCGACGGGCTGGCCATCTACGGGCCGCACGCCGCCGGCGGCCCGACCGACTTCGAGCTGCGCTGCCTGATGACCGGAGGCAGCTTCGGCGTGGGCGAGGATCCGGTCACCGGCAGCGCCAATGCCGCCCTGGCCTGCCTGCTGGAAGCGCAGGGCGGGCGTCCCGCGGCAAGTTACACGGTGCGCCAGGGCACGGCGTTGCAGCGCGATGGCCGCGTGGCGATCGAACACGACGGAGACGGCCGCATCTGGATCGGAGGCACCTGCGTCACCGTGATCGAAGGCAGTTTCCGCTACTGAAGCGGGACTGCGTTCAGCGCAGTGCCGCCGCCTCGCGCGCCAGCTGTTCGATGCCGGCCCAGTCCCCGGCCACGAGCTTGTCCTTGGGGGTGAGCCAGGAGCCGCCCACGCAGGCCACGTTGGGCAGGGCGAGGAAGTCCGGCGCGCTGGCGAGGCTGATGCCGCCGGTGGGGCAGAAGCGGATCTGCGGCAGCGGGCTGGCCCAGGCGGCCAGCAGTTTCGCGCCGCCCACCGGCACCGCCGGGAACAGCTTCAAGTGCTTGTAGCCGCGTTCGAGCAGGCTCATCGCCTCGCCCGCGGTGGCCACGCCGGGCAGCAGCGGCAGCGCGCTGGCGTCGGCGGCGTCGAGCAGCTTCGGCGAGACGCCGGGCGACACCGCGAAGCGCGCGCCAGCCTGGTGCGCGGCTTCGAGCTGCACGGCGTCGAGCACGGTGCCCACGCCGACCACGGCGCCTTCGACTTCGGCGGCGATGGCGCGGATCGCGTCCAGCGCCACCGGCGTGCGCAGCGTCACCTCGATGCTGCGGATGCCGCCGGCGACCAGCGCGCGCGCCATCGGCACCGCGTGGGCCAGCTCGTCGATGATCACCACGGGTACCACCGGGGCGAGCGCGAGGATCTCGGCGAGGACGGTCTGCTTGTGGTCTTGGGGGGTCATGGGAGGCTCGTGGGAGAGGGTTGATGCCGTAGGAGCGGCTTCAGCCGCGATTCCGTAGCCGGTCGCGGCTGAAGCCGCTCCTACGGTGTTGTTCAAGCGTCGGCGGCGTGGTGGCGGTCGTGCTTGCCGAAGATGGTGGCGCCGGTGTCGGCCGAGCCCACCGCGTTGCGCAGGGAGGCGAACAGTTCGCGGCCCATGCCCACGTGGCTGGCGGAAAGATCCGCATGCACCTGCTCGCGTGCCGCCCATTCGGCCGGGTCCACCTTCGCCTCCAGCGTGCCGGCGATGGCGTCGAGCTTGATGAGGTCGCCGTCGCGCAGCTTGCCCAGCGGGCCGGCGTCGACCGCCTCGGGGGTGACGTGGATCGCCGCCGGGATTTTGCCGGAGGCGCCGGACATGCGCCCGTCGGTGACCAGCGCCACGCGGTGCCCGCGTGCCTGCAGCACGCCCAGCGTGGGGGTGAGCTTGTGCAACTCGGGCATGCCGATCGCCTTCGGGCCCTGGAAGCGCACCACGGCCACGAAGTCGCGGTTGAGCTCGCCGCGATCGAAGGCGGCCTGCACCGCGTTCTGGTCGTGGAAGATCACCGCGGGCGCCTCGATCACCAGGCGGTCGCCGGGCACCGAGGACACCTTGATCACCGCGCGGCCGAGGTTGCCCTTGAGCACGCGCAGGCCGCCGTCGGCACGGAACGGTGCCGTGGCCGGGCGCAGCACGTCGAGGTTGCCGCTCGCCGTGACCGCCTGCCACGCCAGCTCGCCGGACTCGTCCAGCAACGGCAGGCTGCGGTAGGCGTCGAGGCCCTTGCCCCATACCGTGTGCGCGTCGCCGTGCAGCAGGCCGGCGTCGATCAGCGAGCCGATCAGGAACGGCATGCCGCCGGCCTGGTGGAAGTGGTTCACGTCGGCCGAGCCATTCGGATACACGCGCGCCATCAGCGGCACCACGCCGGACAGCGCGTCGAAATCCTCCAGCGTCAGCACGATGCCGGCCGCATGCGCGATCGCCACCAGGTGCAGCAGGTGGTTGGTGGAACCGCCGGTGGCGTGCAGGCCGACCACTCCGTTGACCACGCTGCGCTCGTCGAACATGCGGCCCAGCGGGGTGTAATCGTCGCCCAGCGCCGTGAGCTCCGCGGCGCGGCGCACCGCGGCCGCGGTGAGCGCGTCGCGCAGCGGCGTGTTCGGGTTGACGAAGCTGGAACCCGGCAGGTGCAGGCCCATGATCTCCATCAGCATCTGGTTGGAGTTCGCGGTGCCGTAGAACGTGCAGGTGCCGGGCGAGTGGTACGACGCCGCCTCGGCCTCCAGCAATTCGTCGCGGCTGGCCTTGCCTTCGGCATAGCGCTGGCGCACCGCGGTCTTGGCGTCGTTGGAGATGCCGCTGGGCATCGGCCCGGCTGGCACGAACACGGTCGGGAGGTGGCCGAAGCTCAGCGCGCCGATCATCAGGCCCGGCACGATCTTGTCGCAGATGCCCAGCATCAGCGCGCCGTCGAACATGTCGTGCGACAGCGCCACCGCGGTGGCCATCGCGATCACCTCCCGCGAGAACAGGCTCAGCTCCATGCCGGCGCGGCCCTGGGTGACGCCGTCGCACATCGCCGGCACGCCGCCCGCCACCTGCGCGGTGACGCCGGCCTCGCGCGCCGCGTGGCGGATCAGTTCGGGATAGCGCTCGTACGGCTGGTGCGCCGAAAGCATGTCGTTGTACGCGGTGACGATGCCGAGGTTCGGCGCATGGCCGCTGCGCAGCGCGGCCTTGTCGTCGGTGCCGCAGGCGGCGAAGCCGTGCGCGAGGTTGCCGCAGGACAGCTGGCGGCGGTGCGTGCCGTTGCCGCGTGCGGCATCGATGCGCGCCAGGTAGGCGCTGCGCGAAGCGCGGCTGCGCTCGGCGATGCGGGCGGTGACTTCGGCGAGTATGGGGTGCAGGGTCATGACACGATTCCGGAAATCAACAAACGGAGCGAGCAGCGGGCCACGGATGGCCCGCCCGCGAAGCAGGCGCCGTGGCGCCTGCTTCGGCGGAGCCGGGACCGGACTTTGTCTGGTCCCGGCGAGTCAACCATGGGCAGGAGCCCATGGTTGACATCAGGCACGGCGCTTTTGCTCTGATGCCGTGTCTGCGTCAGGTACGGCGTTCGGCCATGCCTGCAAAAAAACGAAGCCTTGCTCATGCCTTGCGAGTGCCATCCTGCACTCGCTCGGCTCGGCCAGCCCGGCAGCGCCGGTCTGACCTCCGTCGGACAACGGTGAAGCCGTTGCCCGACGTGCGACCCATCCATGGGCCGCGACCGCTCCGGTCAAGGGCACCAGTACACCGCCAGCGGCACGCGCTCCTGCTGCACCACCGCGCGCACCGGATAGTTCTTCGCGTCGGCCAATCCCAGCCGCACGTCGGCCAACAGGTCGCGCTTCTTCTCGCCGCTCACCAGGAGATACAGCGCGAGGGTGTCCAGCAGCACGGGCAGGGTGAGCGTGATGCGCGGTTCGCCGGCGCCGGGCGCCTGCATCGGCAGCACCTTCGCCTTGCCCTGCGGGTCCAGCGCCTCGGCGAGGCGGTCGCCGCCGGGGAAGAACGAGGCGGTGTGGCCGTCCTCGCCCATGCCCAGCACCACCACGTCGAACGGTGCGGGCAGCGCGGCGATGCGCGCCTCGGCCTCGGCCAGCCCGGCCTCGGGCGTGGCGGCGCCGGTATACAGCGGCACGAAGCGGGCGGCTGTTGCGGCGTTCTGCAGCAAGGTGGTTTCCACCAGCTTCGCGTTGGAGCGTGCGTCGCTGTCCGGCACCCAGCGTTCGTCGACCAGGGTGACGGTGACCTTGGCCCAGTCCAGCGCCTGTTTCGACAATTGCGCGAAGAAATCCTTCGGCGTGCTGCCGCCGGAGACCGCGATCACGGCATGGCCGCGCGCCGTGATCGCCTCGCGCAGCTGCGCGGCGACGCGTTCGGCCAGCGCCACGGCCTGGGCACTGCAATTCGTGAAGCTGTGGGTGGTGACGTTCGGCATCGCGTTTGTCCGTTTACTCGCTGTCCTCGTGCCAGGTGCGGCCGTCGCGCTCGATCAGCGCCACCGCTGCGCTGGGGCCCCAGCTGCCGGAAGCGTACGGGCGCGGCGGCTCGCCGCCGGCGGCCCAGGCGGCGAGGATGGGGTCGGCCCAGCGCCATGCCGCTTCCACTTCGTCGCGACGCATGAACAAGGTGGGGTTGCCGCGCACCACGTCGAGCAGCAGGCGCTCGTAGGCGTCGGGCTGCGAGACGCCGAACGCCTCGGCGAAGCTCATGTCCAGCGGCACGTGGCGCAGGCGCAGGCCGCCGGGGCCGGGATCCTTGATGGTGAGCCAGAGCTTCACGCCCTCGTCCGGCTGCAGGCGCAGCACCAGGCGGTTCTGCGCCAGCGGGCCGGCACTGGTACCGAAGATCGAGTGCGGCACCGGCTTGAACGCCACCACGATCTCGGACACGCGCTCGGGCAGGCGCTTGCCGGTGCGCAGGTAGAACGGCACGCCGGCCCAACGCCAGTTCTCGATCTCGGCCTTCAGCGCCACGAACGTCTCGGTATCGGACTTCGCGCCGTTCAGTTCGTCCGGATAGCCCGGCACCGACTGGCCCTCGGCCACCCCGGCGCGGTATTGGCCGCGCACGGTGAGCTGGCTGGCGTTGCTTTCATCGATGCGCTTGAGCGAGCGCAGCACCTTGAGTTTCTCGTCGCGCACGGCGTCGGGCGACAGCGATGCGGGCGGTTCCATCGCCACCATGCACAGCAGCTGCAGCAGGTGGTTCTGCACCATGTCGCGCAACGCGCCGGCGCGGTCGTAGTAGCCGGCGCGGCGGCCCAGGCCCAGCGTCTCGGCCACGGTGATCTGCACGTGGTCGATGTGGCTGGCGTTCCACAGCGGCTCGAACAGCGCGTTGCCGAAGCGCAGTGCCAAGAGGTTCTGCACCGTTTCCTTGCCGAGGTAGTGGTCGATGCGATAGGTCTGCGACTCGGCGAATACCTGGCCCACCGCGTCGTTGATCCGGTTCGCGCTGGCGAGGTCGCGGCCGATCGGCTTTTCCAGCACCACGCGCGAGTGTTCGCCGTTCAGGCCGCACTGGCCGAGCCGGCGGCAGATGTCCTCGAACAGCTCGGGCGAGGTGGAGAGGTAGAACACGCGGATGTGTTCGGGCTGCTCGCCGATCAGCGCGGCGAACGCGTCCCAGCCCTCGTCCTTGCGCGCGTCCAGCGGGCGGTAGCCGACCAGCTGCAGGAAGGCGTCGAGCTTCGCAGGGTCGGCGCCGTTGCCGGCCAGCGTGTCGCGCAGCTGGGCGCGGTAGCCGGCGTCGTCCAGCGGCTCGCGGGCCACGCCGATGATGCGGCTGCCGGCCGGGATCTGGCCGTCGGCGTGGCGGTGGAACAGTGCAGGCAGCAGCTTGCGCAGGGCGAGGTCGCCGGTGCCGCCGAAGATCACCAGGTCGAAGGCGTCGACCTTCTGGAAAGTAGCCGTCACGCAATCACCTCGATACAGGGGTAAAGACGGGCAAGCGGGAGGGGAGCGGCCCGTTCCGTGACGATAGTACCAGTGGAATACCAGAGCAAGCACCCCCTTGCATACGAATTCATGATTGTCGTGCAGGTCGCTTCGGAGGCGGGTTTTCGCCAAAAGAGGTGAAAATGGATGGCCAGACGACTTGCGGCCAATGGTTTGCTATTGGTATCTTCTCGGGATGGAAACCGCCCTGGCCCGCGAATACCGCCGCATCTGCCGTGACCCGGCCAGCCATCAGCCGCTGGCCTACCTGCGGCTGCGCCGCGCGATCCGCAACGTGGTCGAGCACCGCGACATCGAGCCCGGCCAAGCGTTGCCCAGCGAGCGCGACCTGTCGCAGGCGCTGAAGCTGTCGCGCGTCACCGTGCGCAAGGCGATCGCCGGCCTGGTCGAGGAAGGCCTGCTCACCCAGCGCCATGGCGCCGGCACCTTCATCGCCGAGCGCATCGTCAAGCCGATGTCGCGGCTGTCCAGCTTCACCGAAGACCTGCGCGACCGTGGCCTGCATCCGCGCTCGGAGTTCTTCGAGCGCAGCGTGGGCGAGGTGACGCCGGAGGAGGCGATGGCGATGAACCTGTCGCCCGGCTCGCTGGTGGCGCGCCTGCACCGCGTGCGCTACGGCCAGGACGAACCGCTGGCGATCGAGCGCAGCGTGGTGCCGGCCAGCGTGCTGCCCGACCCGATGGTGGTGCGCGACTCGCTGTACGAGGTGCTGGAGACGCTGGGCTGCCGCCCGAAGCGCGCGCTGCAGCGGCTGCGCGCGGTGTCGCTGGGCGTGCAGCACGCGCGCCTGCTGCACGTCGCCGCCGGCAGCGCCGGGCTCAACATCGAGCGGCGCAGCTTCCTCGACGACGGCCGCGTGGTCGAGTTCACCTGCTCCTGGTACCGCGGCGACATCTACGACTTCGTCGCCGAGCTGCACGCCGACTGATTCCCCGTCGCGCGCGGCGCGACGCTTCCCCGACACGAGAAAGCCATGCAAGCCAGCGACACCCTGATGTTCCGCGAAGACCACGAATCCGCCGACGTGGTGGCGCGCCAGTTCGCCGCCAACGAGCGCGTGGTGGCGGAACTCGCCGCTGTGCTGCGCGCGCAGCCGCCGCGCTTCATCGTCACCTGCGCGCGCGGCAGTTCCGACCACGCCGCCGCCTACGCGAAGTACGTGTTCGAGACCCAGCTCGGCATCGTCACCGCCTCGGCCTCGCCCTCGGTCACCTCGGTATACGCGGCGCCGCAGCAGTGGGACGGCGCGCTGTTCATCGCGATCTCGCAGTCGGGCAAGAGCCCCGACCTGGTGCGCAACGCGCAGGCCGCCAAGATCGCCGGCGCGCGCGTGGTGGCGATGGTCAACGTGGAGGATTCGCCGCTGGCCGCGATCGCCGACACGGTGATCCCGCTGCACGCCGGCCCCGAGCGCAGCGTGGCCGCCACCAAGAGCTACCTCGCCGCACTGGCCGCGATCCTGCACCTGTGCGCGCGCTGGCACGGCGACGCGAAACTCGCGGCCGCGCTGGAAGCGCTGCCCGGTGCGCTGCGTGCGGGCTGGGACGCCGACTGGTCGGCGCTGGTCGACGGCCTCGCCGACGCGCACAACCTGTTCGTGGTGGGCCGCGGCTTCGGTTTCGCCGCCGCGCTGGAGGCGGCGCTGAAATTCAAGGAAACCTGCGGCCTGCACGCGGAGGCGTTCAGCGCCGCCGAGGTGAAGCACGGCCCGATGGCCCTGGTCGGTCCCGACTTCCCGGTGCTGTGCTTCGCCCAGGACGACGACACGCTGGAAAGCACGCTGGCGGTGGCGCGCGAATTCCGCGGCCGCGGCGCGAACGTGCTGGTGGCCGCGCCGGGCCAGACCGGTGACGGCTTCCTGCCGCTCGCCGCCGGCCTGCCCGCGCTGTGCACGCCGCTGCTGACCATCCAGAGCTTCTACCGCGCGACCAGCGCGCTGGCCCTGCGTCGTGGCTACAACCCCGACGTGCCGCCGCACCTCAACAAGGTCACCGAGACGGTGTGAGCGGCAGCGAGCTGCCGCTCACACCGTCTCGCGGCCCACGGATGGGCCGCACGCAAACCGCCCGCATGGCGGGCGGTTTGCGGAGCCCGGGCCAGCCGAAGGCAGGACCGGGCGAGTCAGGGAAAGTGCGTGACGCACTTTCCCTGACATAGGCAAGGGCTTCGGCTCGACCACGGCCTTGCGTCAGCACTCAGCACGCCGTTCCACCCGGCTACACAGGCCACTTCCATGAACACCGCCCTCACCCATGCCCGCGTCCTCACCGCCCACGGCTGGCGCGACGATCTCGCCGTGCTGGTCGCGGGCGAACGCATCGCCGCGCTGCTGCCGCACGACCATCCGCAGGTGCGCGCCGCGCCGGCGCAGGATCTCGAAGGCGCGCTGCTGGTGCCCGGCTTCATCGACGTGCAGGTGAACGGCGGCGGCGGCGCGTTGTTCAACGCCTCACCCACGGTGGCGACGATCCGCACGATCGGCGCCGCGCACCGGAAGTTCGGCACCACCGGCTTCCTGCCCACCTTGATCAGCGACAGCACGGACGTGATGCGCGCCGCGCTGGCCGCGGTGGACGCCGCCTTCGACGCGGGCGTGCCGGGCCTGCTCGGCGTGCACCTCGAAGGTCCGTGGCTGGCGCCCGCACGCAAGGGCGTGCACGATCCGAAGTGGTTCCATGTGCCGGGTGAAGACGAACTCGCCATGATCTGCGCGCCGCACCGCGGCGTGCGCCTGGTGACGCTGGCGCCCGACCAGGTGCCGCACGAGATCATCGCGCGGCTGGCCGCCGCCGGCGTGATCGTCAACGCCGGCCACACCGCCGCCGACCACGCCACCATCCGCGCCGCGCTGGCCGCGGGCGTGCGCGGCTTCACGCATCTGTTCAACGCGATGACGCCGCTGGGCAGCCGCGAGCCCGGCGTGGTGGGCGCGGCGCTGGACGATCCCGGCAGCTGGTGCGGCATCATCGTCGACGGCCACCACGTGCACCCGACCAGCCTGCGCAACGCGATCGCCGCCAAGCCGCGTGGCAAGACCGTGCTGGTCACCGACGCGATGCCGCCGGTGGGCGCGGACTCCCCCGAGTACGTGCTCAACGGCGAAACCATCATCGCGAAGGACGGCATCTGCCAGACCGCGAACGGCGTGCTCGCCGGCTCCGCGCTGGACATGGCCACCGCCGTGCGCAACACGGTCGACCTGCTCGGCCTGCCGCTGGACGAGGCGGTGCGCATGGCCAGCACCTATCCCGCCGACTTCCTCGGCCTCGGCGCCAGCCACGGCCGCATCGCGGTGGGCTGTCGCGCCGATCTCGTCGCGATGGATGCCGGATGCAACGTGCGGCGGACCTGGATCAGCGGTTTGTCGGGATAAATCCCGACCCACGAACACCGCCGTATCCGTAGGTCGGGCCTCAGCCCGACAACGCCAGCCGCCAAACCCGACAAAACGCCAAGCCAGACAACGGCACCGCCATGGCGTCTGCCCGGCATGTCGCAGACAGGCATCGTGGCACCGTGGTCGGGATGAATCCTGACCCACGCCGACGGGCGCGCGCGATGACCTGGAACGATCTGCGCAAGGGGCGCGCGTCGCTGCCTGGCAATGCCTACCACATCACCACCGTGACCCGGAATCGGACGCCGTACTTCGCTGCGCTCGACAACGGCCGCAAGTTGGTGCGGGAGCTGATGGCGCTGCAAGCCGAAGGGCGCTGCGAAACCCTGTGCTACGTGGCGATGCCCGATCACCTGCATTGGCTGATGGCGCTTCGCGCCGGCACCCTGGCCGACGCTGTGCGTCTGTTGAAGGGGCGCTCGGCGCGTGCCATCAGCCGTGCGATATGGCAGCCGAACTATTTCGACCATGCGGCGCGCAGCGAGGAGGATCTGCGCACGATGGCACGCTACATCGGGGCCAACCCCTTGCGAACCGGACTGGTCGAACGCATCGGCGACTACCCGCTGTGGGAGGCGATCTGGCTGGACGAAACGCTGTCCCTGTAGGTCGGGCTTCAGCCCGACATCAGGCGCCACGAGCAGAGTCGTCGGGGGTGAATCCCGACCCACGAGGGCCGTGGGGTTTCAATCCGGCAAACGTTTTCGACAAACGCTCTCGTTGCCGCGCATGGCCACCCAAAGCTAGACTTCGCCTGTTCAGGTGTCCCGAAGGCGTTCGCCGGAGGGATGAAACGGGAAGCCGGTGCGTGGTTCGTCCACCATTCCGGCGCTGCCCCCGCAACGGTAAACGAGTACAGGCGCGGCCATCCGCCACTGTGTCGAACGACACGGGAAGGCGCCGCGCCAGACGGTCGAAGCATCGTCGCTCGCAAGCCCGGAGACCGGCCCGGACATGACTGCTGGCTCGCGGTGGGCGAGGCTGGACAGACGCGTCCGGCGCTTGCCGTGCCTGCCTGCTCCTGCCTCTTCCGATCCGCCTGCCGGTCCATGGAACACCATGCGCCGTGCGGTGTGCGCGGCCGAGGAACGAGACGTGAAGAAGACCCTGCTGGCCGCGGCGCTGCTGTGCTGCCTCCCCACCGCCTACGCCGCCGACCAGAACGACGCCAGCGCGCTGGCGCCGGTGGTCGTCACCGCCACCCGCACGCCGATCACCGCCGACGATGCGCTGTCCTCGGTCACCGTGATCACCCGCGCCGACATCGAGCGCCTGCAGCCGCTGTCGGTGGCGGACCTGCTCACCGGCCTGCCGGGCATCAGCTTCGCGCAGAGCGGCGGCCTCGGCCAGCTCGGCACGCTGTTCCTGCGCGGCACCAATTCCACCCACACCCTGGTGCTGATCGACGGCATCCGCGTGGGCTCGGCCACCGCCGGCTTCGCCCGGCTGGAGCAGATCCCGGTGGAGCAGATCGAGCGCATCGAGATCGTGCGGGGCCCGCGTTCCAGCCTGTACGGCTCCGACGCGATCGGCGGCGTGATCCAGATCTTCACCCGCCACGGCCAGCCGAACGGGGGCACCGAGCCTTCGTTCAGCACCACGGTCGGCAGTCATGGCCTCGCCGGTGCGACCGTCGGGCTGTCCGGCGGCGACGCGCACGCCTGGTACAACGCCAGCCTCGGCGGCCAGTACACCAGCGGCTTCCCGGCCTGCCGTTTGGGCGCGGGCGAGGTGTTCGCCGGCTGCTTCGTGGACGATCCGCGCAACGACGCGTTCCGCGACTGGAACGGTGCGCTCAACGCCGGCTACCGCTGGGACAACGGCACCGAGCTGGCCGGCGACTGGCTGCGCAGCAAGAGCTTCGTGGAATACGCGGGCAGCCCGTTCGGCAGCAACCGCGCGGTCGACGAGCAGCGCGTGGCTGGTGCGCGGCTGAGCTTCTCGCCGCTGGAGGCGTGGAAGGTCACGCTGAACGCGGGGCAGAGCAAGGACCTTTCCACCACGTATTACCAGGGTACCTACCTCGGCACGTACTACCCGCTGCAGCAGACCGGTTTCTCCGACTCGCGACGCAACCAGGCCTCGTGGCAGAACGATCTCGCGCTGGCCGCGAACCAGCTGCTGACCGTGGGCGTGGACTGGCAGCAGGAGCAAGTGGACAGCAACACCGCCTACCTCACCACGCACCGCACCGATACCGGCGGCTTCGCCCAGTACCAGGGCACGTTCGGCCGCAACGAGCTGCAGGCCTCGGTGCGCCGCGACCACAACAGCCAGTTCGGCAACCACGACACCGGCGCACTGGCTTGGGGCTACGCGTTCGACCACGGCCTGCGCCTCAGCGCCAGCTATGGCACCGCGTTCCACGCGCCGACCTTCAACGACCTGTACTTCCCGCCGTTCTTCGGCACGCCGTCGGCCAACCCGCAGCTGCGGCCGGAAGCCTCGCACAGCACCGAGCTGGGCCTGCAGCAGCAACTGGACGCCTGGCACTGGGCGGTGAACGCCTACGAGACGCGCATCAACCAGATGATCGTGCTCGACCCGGCGCAGAACTACGTGCCGTTCAACCTCAGCCGCGCGCGCATCCGCGGCGTGGAAGGCCAGCTCGGCGCCACCGTGGCCGGCTGGCAGTTGCAGGGCTACCTCACGCTGCAGCAGCCGAAGAACGACGACGGCGGCGCCGCCAACGGCAACGTGCTGCCGCGTCGCCCCGAGCGCACCGCGCGCATCGACCTCGACCGCCGCTTCGGCGCGTTCGGCGTGGGCGGCACCTGGTACGCGGCCGGCCGCAGCTACGACGACGTGGCGAACCTGCATCCGCTGGGCGGCTACAGCACGCTGGCGCTGCGCGCGAGCTGGCAGTTCGCGCCGGGCTGGCAGGTCGAGGGCCGCCTCGCCAACGCGTTCGACCACCGCTACGAGACGGTCTGGTACTACAACCAGCCTGGTCGCACCTGGTCGCTGACGCTGCGCTACAGCCCCGCCGCGCGCTGAGCGCGGGACGGTGAACGCGATGGGCCACGGAAGGCCGGTCGTCGCAGGAAGCACGCGCCCCTGTCGCGCGTGCTGACACGGTGGGCATCGGAGCATGCCACCGATGTCGTGCAGGGACGGGGGGGGAGACACGAACAGGGACGTTCACCCCTGTCTTTCGACAGGGGCCGCCTTCAGGCACATACGCGGTGGCCCCCGTCCACGGCATAAGGGGCGCATGATCGGAAGCCGTTTCAGGTTGCCGACTGCCGCGCGCGTTCTCCCACTATGCTGGCGCGCCACGGAGGACACGTGAACATTTTTGCGCCCATGATTCGCCGACCCATCGGCACCGTGCTGTTGGCCTGCGGGCTGGCGCTGGCCGGCGCGTGGGCCTACCTGTTGCTGGGCGTGGCGGCGTTCCCGTCGATGGAATTCCCGTTCATGGGCGTGAACGCGCAGCTGCCCGGCGCCAGCGCGCAGGTGATGGCCACCTCCGTGGTGGCGCCGCTGGAGCGGCATCTGGGGCGTATCCCGGGCGTGCAGCACATCACTTCGACCGCCACCGAGGGCGGCGCGCAGATCGGCCTGCAGCTCGACTTCGGCCGCAACCCGGACCAGGTAGCGCACGACGTGCAGGCGGCGATCAATGCGGCGATCCCGGATCTGCCCAACGACATGCCGAGCCCGCCGAGCTACTTCAAGGCGAACAGCACACAGATCCCGATCCTGCTGGTGGCGCTGACGTCGAGCAGCCTGCCGCCGGACAAGCTCTACGACCTCACCGATACGGTGCTCAAGCCCGCGGTGGCGCAGATCCCCGGCGTGGCGCAGGTGGATGTGGGTGGCGGCACGCCGCATGCGGTGCGGGTGGCGCTGAACAGCGCCGCGCTGGCGCATGCCGGGATCACCGCGAACGACGTGGCGAACGCGCTGCGCGCGGCCAACGTCACCTCGCCGCAGGGCGTGATCGGCAACGGCGCCACCCAGCTGACGGTGACCGCGAACGACTCGCTGCACAGCACCCAGGATTTCGCCGACCTGGTGATCGCCAGCCGCAAGGGCGTGCCGATCCGGCTGTCCGACGTGGCCACGGTCAGCAGCGGCCAGCAGAACCGGTACACCGCGGCCTGGTTCAACCAGCATCGCGCGGTGGTGCTGCGCATCACCAAGCGCGCCGATGCGAACGCCGTGGCCACGGTGGACGCGATCCGCGTGCGCCTGCCCGAGCTGCGCAGCCTGCTGCCCGCCGACGTGAGGATCACCCCGATCTTCGACCTCACGCCCACCACGATGTCGGCGCTGCACGAGGTGGAAGTGGCGCTGCTGATGGGCATCGTGATGGTGGCGCTGGTGATGCTGGTGTTCCTGCGTCGCGCGCGGCCTACCGTGATCGCGATGTTCAGCATCCCGCTGTCGCTGGCCGGCGCGCTGGTGGTGATGTGGATGCTGGGTTTCACGCTCAACATCTTCTCGCTGGTGGCGCTGGTGCTGTGCGTGGGTTTCGTGGTGGACGACGCGATCGTGGTGATCGAGAACATCGTGCGCCACATGGAGCAGGGCAAGCCGGCGCTGCAGGCGGCGCTGACCGGCGTGCGCGAGATCGGTTTCACGGTGATCTCGATCACGCTGTCGCTGATCGCGGTGTTCGGGCCGATGGTGTTCGGCAACAACACGTTCACGATGCTGATGCGCGAGTTTTCGGTGACCCTGATCGCGACGATCGTGATCTCGGCGCTGGTCTCGCTGACGCTTACGCCGGCGCTGTGCGGCAGCTGGCTGGCGCACGACGACGTGGCGGCCGCGCGCACGCCGGGGCGGCTGGAGCGCTGGGCCGAACGCTTCGACCGCTGGATGCTGCGCATCTACGAACGTGGACTCGATTGGTCCATGCACCACCGCCGGTTGATGCGCTGGCAGCCGCCGATCCTGCTGGTGCTGACGATCGTGCTGGCGGTGCTGGTGGGCATGACCGCGGGTGGCGGCATCATGCCGAAGGAGGACACCGGGTTGATCCGCGCGCACATCACCGCCGACGCGAACATCTCGCCTACCTTGATGATGCAGCGCACGCGGGAGATCGTGGACCGGATCCATGCCGACCCGGCCGTGCTCGACGTGACCGCGTTCTACGGCAGCGGCAACAACGGTGCGAGCAGCAATGAGTCGCGCATGTTCATCGACCTGAAGCCGCTCGGCGACGGGCCGGGCGAGCGCCGCGACGGCGCGCAGCAGGTGGTGGACCGGCTGAACAAGCAGTTCAAGCCGCTGGCCGACCTCGACGTGACGCTGACCACGGTGCAGTTCATCAACATGGGTGGCGGCGGCCAGGGCCAGGGCCAGTACAGCTTCAACCTGGTCAGCACCAGCGGCGCGTCGCTGCAGCAGCCCACGCTGGGGCTGGCCAAGGTGATGCGTGGCATGAAGCAGTTCCGCGACGTCACCACCAGCTTCGACAGCATCGGCAAGCAGCAGATGCTGGACGTCGACCGCGCCGCGGCGGCGCGGTTGCAGATCAGCATGGGCGCGATTGACGACGCGCTGAACAAGTCGTTCGGGCAGACGCCGGTGTCGACAATCTACTCGGACATCAACCAGTACTACGTGGTGCTCACCTCCGACCGCGCCGATACGCTTAGCCCCGACACCTTGCTCAACACTTACGTGCGCAACGCGCAGGGCAAGATGATTCCGCTGTCGGCGGTGGCGCAGATCCGGCCGAACATCGCGCCGGTCAGCGTCGACCACTACGACCAGGTGGAGTCGTCCTCGATCAGCTACAACCTCGCCAAGGACGTGACCCAGGCCGAAGGACTGCAGCGGGTGAGCCAGGCGATCTTCGCCGCCCACCTGCCGGCCGGCGTGCAGAAGCAGTACACCGGCGAGAACCAGGATCTGCTCGATGCGCTGAGCAACGCGCTGTTGCTGCTGCTCGCGGTGATCGGCGCGATGTACGTGGTGCTGGGCATCCTGTACGAGAGCCTGATCCACCCGCTGACCATCATCTCCACGCTGCCCGCCGCGGGCATGGGCGCGTTCCTGGCGATGCTGCTCACGCATACCCAGCTCACCACGATGTCGGTGATCGCGGTGCTGATGCTGATCGGCATCGTGAAGAAGAACGCGATCCTGATGGTGGACTTTGCCCTGGTCGCCGAGCGCGAGCACGGCATGGATCCGCCCGCGGCGATCCGCGAGGCGGCGCTGGTGCGCTTCCGCCCGATCACCATGACCACCCTGGTCGCGATGGGCGCGGCGTTGCCGCTGGCGGTGGGTTTCGGTGCGGGTTCGGAGATGCGCCAGCCGCTGGGCATCGCGATCCTGGGCGGCCTGTTCGTGTCGCAGCTCCTGACCCTGCTCTCGACGCCGGCGATCTACCTGTGGCAGCACGACCGCCGCGAGCGCAAGGCGAGGCGCAGCGAGATCCGTCGCCAGCGCTTGCTGGCGCGCCAGGTGCCGGCACTGCCGAAGTAGTCGCCGCGAGCTGCGACCCGGGCGTGGGCGCAGTCTGCCCCGCCTGCGAGCCCCTGCCTTTCGACAGGGGGCCGCCTTCAGGCACATACGTCGACTCGCCGGATCGTGCATAAAGGGCACCTGATCGGGGACCGTTCCATGCCGCCCTTGGCCGCGCGCGTTCTCCCGCTATGCTTGCGCGCCACGGAGGACACGTGAACATCTTCGCCCCCATGATTCGCCGGCCTGTCGGCACCGCGCTGCTGGCGATCGGCCTGGCCATCGCCGGCTTCTGCGCCTACCTGCTGCTGGGCGTGGCGGCGTTGCCCTCGATCGAGTTTCCCGGCGTGGGCGTGCAGGCGGCGGTACCCGGCGCCAGCGCGCAGGTGATGGCCAATACCGTGCTGTCGCCGCTGGAGCGGCATCTGGGGCGCATACCCGGCGTCAAGATGATGTTCGGCAACGCCAGCGAGGGTTCGGCGCAGATCCAGATCATGTTCGACATGAGCCGCAGCGCGGACCAGGCGGCGCGCGACGTGCAGCAGGCGATCAACGCGGCCCAGCCGGACCTGCCCACCGGCATGCTGCCGCCGCAGTATTTCAAGTTCGACACCTCGCAGATCCCCATCCTGCTGGTCACGCTGACCTCGACCAGCCTGCCGCCGGACAAGCTCTACGACCTCACCGACACGCTGCTGAAACCGGCGGTGGCGCAGATCCCCGGCGTGGCCCAGGTGGGCGTGGGCGGCGGCACGCCGCACGCGGTGCGCGTGGCGCTGAACAGCGCCGCGCTGGCGCATGCCGGGATCACCGCGAACGACGTGGCGAACGCGCTGCGCGCGGCCAACGTCACCTCGCCGCAGGGCGCGCTCGGCAACGGCAGCACCCAGATGACGGTGACCGCGAACGACGCGTTGCACACCGTGCAGGATTTCGCCGGCCTGGTGATCGCCAGCCACAACGGCGTGCCGATCCGCCTGTCCGACGTGGCCACCGTCACCGGCGGGCAGGAGGACAAGTACGCCGCGGCCTGGTTCAACGGCGAGCGCGCCGTGCTGATGCAGATCAACAAGCGGGCGGACGCGAATTCGGTGGCCACCGTGCAGGCGATCCTCGCCCGCCTGCCCGAGCTGCGCGGCCTGCTGCCGGCCGACGTGCAGATCCATCCGGTGTTCGACCTCACCGGCACCACCAAGTCGGCGCTGCACGAGGTGGAAGTGGCGCTCATGATGGGCGTGGTGATGGTGGCGCTGGTGATGCTGGTGTTCCTTCGCCGCGTGCGGCCCACCGTGATCGCGATGTTCAGCATCCCGCTGTCGCTGGCCGGTGCGTTCGTGCTGATGTGGGCGATGGGCTTCACGCTCAACATCCTGTCGCTGGTGGCGCTGGTGCTGTGCGTGGGTTTCGTGGTGGACGACGCGATCGTGGTGATCGAGAACATCGTGCGCCACATGGAGCAGGGCAAACCGGCGTTGCAGGCGGCGCTGACCGGCGTGCGCGAGATCGGTTTCACGGTGATCTCGATCACGCTGTCGCTGATCGCGGTGTTCGGGCCGATGGTGTTCGGCAACAACATGTTCACCTTGCTGATGCGCGAGTTCTCGGTGACCCTGATCGCGACGATCGTGATCTCGGCGCTGGTCTCGCTGACGCTTACGCCGGCGCTGTGCGGCAGCTGGCTGGCGCACGACGACGTGGCGGCCGCGCGCACGCCGGGGCGGCTGGAGCGCTGGGCCGAGCGCTTCGACCGCTGGATGCTGCGCATCTACGAACGTGGACTCGATTGGTCCATGCACCACCGCCGGCTGATGCGCTGGCAGCCGCCGATCCTGCTGGTGCTCACCGTGCTGCTGGCGGTGCTGGTGGGCATGACCGCCGGCGGCGGCCTGATGCCGAAGGAGGACATCGGCCTGCTGCAGGCGCAGCTCGGCGCGGACGCGAACATCTCGCCCACCTTGATGGCCAAGCGCACCCAGGACGTGACCGCGGCGATCCAGGCCGACAAGGACGTGCTCGACATCACCACCATCCTCGGCGGCAACAACAACGCCGGCGGCGTGGGCAACCACTCCACCCTGTTCATCGACCTGAAGCCGCGCGGCGACAAGCCCGGTGACCGCGGCGACACCGCGCAGCAGGTCGTCGAGCGTCTCACCAAGCAGTTCAAGGACCTGCCCGACCTGACCGTGTCGCTGACCCCGGTGCAGTTCCTCGGCGGCGGCGGGGGCGGCAGCAGCAGCGGGCCGATGTTCTCGTTCCAGCTCACCAGCACCACCGGCACGTCGCTGCAGCAACCCACGCTGGACGTGGCGCGGGTGATGCGCGGCATGAAGCAGTTCCGCGACGTCACCACCAGCTTCGACAGCATCGGCAAGCAGCAGATGCTGGAAGTGGACCGCGCCGCGGCGGCGCGGCTGCACCTGGGCATGAGCCAGGTCGACGACGCGCTGAACGACGCGTTCGGCCAGACGCCGGTGTCGGTGATCTACTCGGACATCAACCAGTACCAGGTGATCCTCACCTCGAACAAGGCCGACACGCTGAGCCCGGACGCCCTGCTCAACACCTATGTGCGCAACACGCAGGGCAAGATGATCCCGCTCGCGGCGGTGGCGCGCATCCGGCCGCACATCGCGCCGATCTCCATCCAGCATTTCGACCAGATCGAGTCCTCGGCGGTCAGCTACAACCTCGCCAAGGGCGTCAACCAGATCGAGGCCTTGAAGCTGGTGGACCAGGCGATCTACGCCGCGCACCTGCCGGACGGCGTGCAGAAGAAGTACACCGGCCAGAACAAGGACATGCTCGATGCGCTGGTCAACTCGCTGCTGCTGCTGCTCGCGGTGATCGGCGCGATGTACGTGGTGCTGGGCATCCTGTACGAGAGCCTGATCCATCCGTTGACGATCATCTCCACCCTGCCCGCCGCGGGCATGGGCGCGTTCCTGGCGATGCTGCTCACGCATACCCAGCTCACCGTGATGAGCGTGATCGCGGTGCTGATGCTGATCGGCATCGTGAAGAAGAACGCGATCCTGATGGTGGATTTCGCCCTGGTCGCCGAGCGCGAGCACGGCATGGATCCGCCCGCGGCGATCCGCGAGGCGGCGCTGGTGCGCTTCCGCCCGATCACCATGACCACCCTGGTGGCGATGGGCGCGGCGTTGCCGCTGGCGATCGGCTTCGGCGTGGGCTCGGAGATGCGCCAGCCGCTGGGCATCGCGATCCTGGGCGGCCTGTTCGTGTCGCAGCTCCTGACCCTGCTCTCGACGCCGGCGATCTACCTGTGGCAGCACGACCGCCGCGAGCGCAAGGCGAAGCGCAAGCTGCTGCGCGAGGAGATCCGCCGCCAGCGCGTGCTGGCGCAGCAGGTGCCGGCGCTGCCGAAATAGGCTGCGCCGGGCCGCGGACCCCGGGCGGCAGCGGCGCTGCCGTTCGGCCCCTGTCTTTCGGCAGGGGCCGCCTTCAGGCACATACGCAGACACGCGAAGCCGAGCATAAAGAGCGCATGACCGGGAACCGTTCCATGCCGCTGGCGGTCGCGTATGTGCTCTCGACACGCATGCGTGCCACGGAGGCCGCGTGAACGTCTTCGCTCCCATGATTCGCCGGCCCGTCGGCACTACCCTGCTGGCCATCGGGCTGGCGCTGGCCGGCACCTGGGCTTATCTGCTGCTGGGCGTGGCGGCGTTGCCGTCGCTGGATTTTCCAGGCGTCTACGTGGTGGCCAACCAGCCGGGTGCCAGTGCGCAAACCATGGCCAACACGGTGCTGGCACCGCTGGAACGCCATCTGGGCCAGATTCCCGGCATCGACGACATGTACGGCAATGCCACCGAGGGTGCCGCATCGGTGAGCGTGCGCTTCAACTTCTCGCGCACCGCGGACAGCGCGGCACGCGACGTGCAGGCGGCGCTCAACGCGGCCGCGATCGACCTGCCGCCGGGCATGCCGACGCCGCCGCAGTTCTTCAAGTTCGACACCTCGCAGATCCCGATCGTGTTCATCACGTTGACCTCGACCGGATTGCCCCGGGACGGGCTGTACGACCTCGCCGATACGCTGCTCAAGCCGGCGGTGGCGCAAATCGACGGTGTGGCACAGGTGCAGGTGTTCGGCGGCACGCCGCATGCGGTGCGCATCGAACTGGACAACAACGCGCTGGCGGCGAAGGGACTCACTTCGAACGATGTCGCCAACGCGCTGCGTGCGGCCAATGTCACCTCGCCGCAGGGCACGCTGAGCGACGGCCGCACGCAAATGACGGTGACTGCCAACGACGGCTTGCGCCAGCCGGCTGATTTCGCCCACCTGTTGATCGCGGTGAGGAACGGCGTCCCGGTACGCCTGTCCGATGTGGCCCGGGTCTACGGCGGCGAGCAGGACGAATACCAGGGGGCATGGTTCAACGACCAGCATACGGTGGGCCTGCAGATCACCAAGCGGCCGGAAGCCAATGCGGTGGCGACGGTGGAGGCGATCCGCGCCCGGTTGCCGCAACTGCGCGCGTCGCTGCCCTCCAACATCACCCTCACGCCGGTGTTCGACCTGACCCAGACCACCAAGTCGGCGCTGCACGAAGTGAAGGTGGCGCTGCTGATCTCGATCGCGATGGTGGTGCTGGTGATGCTGGTGTTCCTGCGCCGGCTGCGCCCGACCATGATCGCCACGCTGAGCGTGCCGCTGTCGCTGGCCGGCGCGTTCGTGGTGATGTGGGCGCTCGGCTACACGCTCAACACCTTGTCGCTGGTGGCGCTGGTGCTGTGCATCGGTTTCGTGGTGGACGATGCGATCGTGGTGATCGAGAACATCGTGCGCCACATGGAGCGCGGCATGTCGCCGATGCAGGCGGCGCTCACCGGCGTGGGCGAGATCGGTTTCACGGTGATCTCGATCACGCTGTCGCTGGTGGCGGTATTCGCGCCGCTGCTGCTGGGCAACAACATGCTGATCATGCTGCTGCGCGAGTTCTCGGTGACGCTGACCGCGGCGGTGGTGATCTCGGCGCTGGTCTCGCTCACGCTGACCCCGGCGCTGTGCGCCCACCTGCTCAAGCACGAGCCGGTGGACCGGAAACCGCCGGGCCGGCTGGAGCGCGCGGTCGAGCGCTTCGACCGCGGCATGCTGCGCGTCTACGAACGCGCACTGGACTGGGCGATGCGGCACCGGCGGATCATGCGCTGGCAGCCGCTGACCCTGCTGGTCGTCACCGTTCTGCTCGGCATGGCGGTGGTGAAGACCGCCGGCGGCACCTTCATGCCGGAAGAGGACACCGGACAGCTGCAGGTGGATATCAGCGCCGATGCCAACATCTCGCCGGCACAGCTGGCCGAGCGCACCAGGGCGGTGATGAAGATCATGCTGGCCGACCCGGCCGTGCTGGATCAGCTGACCATGCTCGGCGGCAATGACGCCGGCGGCGCGGTGGGCAATTCGGCGCAGATGTTCGTCGACCTGAAGCCGCGCGGCAGCGGCCCGGGCGAACGGCCGGAGAACATCAAGAAGGTCATCGAGCGCCTGTCGAAGAAGTACGACAAGCTGCCCGACGTGAAAGTGTCGGTCAGCGCCTCGCAGTTCCTCGGCGGTGGCGGCAGTGGCGACAAGGGCGGCCAATACGAATTCCAGCTGATCGACAGCAACGGGGGCGACCTGCAGCCGTCGGCACTGAAGATGGTGCGGCGGATGCGCACGATGAAGGAATTCCGTGATGTCAGCAGCAACTTCGACCAGGTCGGCAAACAGCAGCTGCTCATGGTCGATCGCCAGGCGGCCAGCCGCCTGCAGGTCGGCATGGGCGACGTGGACACGGCGCTGTACAACTCGTTCGGCCAGCACCAGGTCTCGACGATCTATTCGGACATCAACCAGTACGCCGTGGTGCTCACCGCCGGTACGGCGGAGAGCGTCAGCCCGGAAGGATTGCTGAACCTGCGCGTGCGCAACCACCAGGGGCGGATGATCCCGCTGTCCGCGCTGGCGCACGTCGCACCCAACAGCAGCCCGTTGCGCATCCGCCATCACAACCAGATGGAAGTGGCCACGATCACCTACAACCTCGCCGAAGGCGTGCAGCAGGATCGCGGCATCAAGCTGGTCGAGCAGGCGGCCTACGCGGCCGGGCTGCCGACCGGCGTCCGGGTCGATTTCACCGGCCGCAACCAGCGCCTGCAGCAGGCCCAGTCCAACGGCATGGTGCTGCTGATCGGCTCGATCATCGCGATGTACATCGTGCTCGGCATCCTCTACGAGAGCCTTGGCCATCCGCTGACGATTCTTTCCACCCTGCCTGCCGCGGGTGCCGGTGCCTTCCTCGCCATGCTGGTGACGCAGACGCAGCTCTCGCTGATGGCGATCATCGCGATCCTGATGCTGATCGGCATCGTCAAGAAGAACGCGATCCTGATGGTCGACTTCGCCCTGGTGGCGGAGCGAACGCGCGGCGTGCCCGCGCCCGAGGCCATCCGCGAGGCCGCGCTGGTGCGTTTCCGTCCGATCACCATGACCACCCTGGTGGCGATGGGTGCGGCGCTGCCGCTGGCGATCGGCTTCGGTATCGGTTCGGAAATGCGCCAGCCGCTGGGCATCGCGATCGTCGGAGGCCTGATGGTGTCGCAACTGCTGACCCTGCTCTCCACGCCGGCGATCTACCTGTGGCAACACGACCGCCGCGAGCGCAAGGCGAAGCGCAAGGCGCTGCGCGAGGAGCGCCGCCGCCAGAAGCTGGTGACCAAGCAGATGCCGGCGTTGCCGGGGTAGGAGCGGCTTCAGCCGCGACTGGCGGAGGAATCGCGGCTGAAGCCGCTCCTGCGGCCGCTCCTGCGCCGCGCCTGCGATCCGGCAAACACGGAGCGCCCGCAGGGCACGATCGCGGGCACGATTCAGCGGGGCTTGCTATGGTTCGGGCTTCCTGCCGAACGGACCCAAGCCCATGCGCCTGTGCCCGGCCGCCTTGCTGGCCAGCCTCACCTTTTGCGTCGCCACGCTGTCGCCGCCGCCCGTCGTGGCGGCGGAGAGCCTCGGCATTCCGCCGATCCAGTACCGCGAGCGCACGCTGCCGAACGGCCTGCAGGTGCTCAGCATGGAGGACCATGCCAGCCCCAACGTGGCGGTGCAGGTGTGGTACCACGTGGGCTCCAAGGATGATCCGCAGGGCCGCTCGGGCTTCGCGCACCTGTTCGAGCACCTGATGTTCAAGAGCACCAAGCACATGCATGCCGAGCAGATGGACCGGCTCACCGAGGACGTGGGCGGCGCCAACAACGCCTCCACCGGCGACGACATCACGAACTACTACGAAGTGGTGCCCAGCAACCATCTGCAGACCCTGCTGTGGGCCGAGGCCGAGCGGCTGTCCAATCTCAACGTGGACGAGGCGAACTTCAAGTCCGAGCGCGCCGTGGTGGAGGAGGAATACCGCCAGAGCGTGCTGGCCCAGCCCTACGGCAAGCTGTTCAACGCGATCGACGAATACTCGTACCAGGTGCACCCGTACAAGCGGCCCACGATCGGCAGCATCCCCGACCTGGAGGCCGCCTCGCTCAAGGACGTGATCGCGTTCCACGACACGTACTACCGTCCCGACAACGCCACCCTGATCGTGGCCGGCGACTTCGATCCCAAGCAGCTGGACGCCTGGGTCGACCAGTACTTCGGCTGGATTCCGAAGCCGGCCACGCCTATCCCGCAGGTGGACGCGAAAGAGCCGAAGCGCAAGAAGGACGCACGCTACACCGTGACCAGCGAGACCGCGCCGCTGCCCGCGGTGGCAGTGACCTGGCTGATCCCGTCCGCGCACGACGCCAAGGACCTGATCCCGCTGCAGGTGGCCGCCGCGCTGCTGGCGCAGGGCGATTCCTCGCGGCTGTACCAGTCGCTGGTCTACCGCCACCAGGTGGCGCAGCAGGTCGGCGCCGACGCCGATGGCCGGGTCGGGCCGGGGCTGTTCACCGTCTACGCGATCCTCGCCAGCGGGCACACCACGAAGGAGGCGGAGAAGCTGCTGCACGAGGAAATCGTCTGGCTCGCCACTCAGCCGATTCCCGCGGCCGAGCTGGACAAGGTGAAGACCCAGCTGCTGACCAGCGAGCTGAAGCAGCGCCAGACCGCGCAAGGCATCGCCTTCGCGCTGGGGCAGGCCACGCTCACCGAGGGCAGCCCCGCGCGAGCCAACAGCGACCTCGACGCGCTGCAGCAGGTCACCGAACAGGACGTGCACCGCGTGCT
Source organism: Rhodanobacter sp. C06 (assembly GCF_002001105.1). Lineage (GTDB taxonomy): Bacteria > Pseudomonadota > Gammaproteobacteria > Xanthomonadales > Rhodanobacteraceae > Rhodanobacter_A. The sequence goes on from NZ_MUNP01000058.1 coordinate 31,975, forward strand.
GCGCGACTACGTCACCGGTGCCCGCAGCGTCACCATCGACTACATGCCAGAGTCCAGCGCCGGCAAGCAGGGAGACGCGAAATGATCCGTCGCCATCGTTCCGGTGGTTTGCTACGTTCGGCCGTCTTTACGGCCATCCTGTGCGCCATCGCCGGCAGTGTGTTCGCGGCGGATGCCGGCGCCGGCTTCCCAGTCACGCCACCCGCACCCGGCCCCGCGCCGCAGCTCAACGTGCCCGTGCCGACCGCACAGACCCTGTCGAACGGCCTGGTCGTGGTCAGCGTGCGCCGTGCCGGGCTGCCGCTGGTTACTGCGCAACTGGTGCTGCGCAGCGGCGGCGAGATGGACCCGGCCAACGAGGCCGGCCTCGCCGACCTCACCGCGAACCTGCTGACCAAGGGCGCCGGCGGCAAGAGCGCGCCGCAGATCGCCGCCGCTGCCGAGGCGCTGGGCGGTTCGCTGCAGGCCGCCGCGGGCTGGGACGAGAGCGCGGTGGGCATCACCGTCATCACGCCGAAATTGCCCAAGGCGCTGGACCTGCTGGCCACCGTGGTGCGCCATCCCGACTTCGCACCGGACGAGCTGAAGCGTGCGCAAGCGCAGGCGGCGGACGACCTGCGTCTCGCGCTGAGCCGGCCGATCGCGCTGGCTTCGCTGGCCGCCGGCCGCGCGGTGTTCGGCGACGGCGCCTATGGCCATTCGCGCACCGGCACGCCGGCCTCGATTGCGCGCATCACCCGCGCCAATGTCGAACGCCTGCATGCGGAGCTGTACCGGCCGGACAACGCGATCCTCGTGCTCGCCGGCGACATCACGCCGGCACAGGCGGCGCAGTTGGCGCAGGCCAGCTTCGGCGACTGGAAGAATCCCGCCACACCGTTGCCGGCGAAGCCCAAGGGCAGCACCGACAGCAAGCTGCCCGCGCTGCTGCTGATCGACCAGCACGGCGCCGGCCAGGCGGGCGTGGTCGCCGCGCACGCCGCGCCGCCGCGCAAGGACGCCGGCTACTACACCGGCGTGGTCGCCAACGCGGTGCTGGGCGGTTCCTATTCGGCACGGCTCAACGAGGAGATCCGCATCAAGCGTGGACTGTCCTATGGCGCCAGCAGCCGGCTGCAGCCGATGGCCGACGCCGGCCTGTGGCTGGCCGCGGCGCAGACCAAGAATCCCTCCGCGCCGCAGGTGGTGGCACTGATGCGGCAGCAGTTCGCGGCACTCGGCGACGGCCAGGTGCCGGCGGCGGAACTGGCCGCGCGCAAGGCCACCCTGGTCGGCGGCTACGGCCGCAGCCTGGAGACCACCGCCGGCCTCGCCGAGCAGGTCGCCGAACTCGCGGTCTACGGCCTGCCGCTGGCGGACATCGGCCAGTACATCGCCAAGGTGCAGGCGGTCACGCCGAAACAGATCGAGGCCTACGCGCGCAAGCATCTCGATGCGAAGTACACCCGCGTGGTGGTGGTGGGCGACGCCACCCAGTTCGCGCCGGCGCTGCGCAAGGCCGATCCGAAGGCCGCGTTGCTGGAGGCCGGCCAGCTGGACCTGGACAGCCCGAGCCTGCAGCCGGCGGCCGCCGTCCGACCCTGATCCGCCGCTTCGCGTTGCCTCCGACCCCGGCTCCGTCCGGGGTTTTTCTTTTTTTGAAGAGTGCGGCCATGGATGGTCGCCCGTGTGATCTTCGCGATCACGGAAGATCGCAAGAGGATTAAGCCGGGCGGCCACGGGTGGCTGCCCGTTTGACCTTCGCGGTCATGGCTGATCGCCAAGGGCCCGGTGGGGTGCCCCGCATGGTTGCCGCAGGCGAAACGCTGTGTTTCCGGTCGTCGCAGGCACCGGTCGAGTACGGTTCATTTACAATACCGTGCGGTATAGTTCATGAATTAGATCCTCTGTCCCCGCAGGTATTTCTTCATGTCCCGCTCCCCGCGTTTCCTTCGCCCCCTCGCGGCGATCGCTCTGGCGTTCGCGGCCCTGCCGGTCGCCGCCGCCCATATCGAACTGCAGGCCGGCCGCAGCTACATGGACAGCCGCGCCGCCAACGCCGTGTTCGTCGAAAGCGTGTTCGCCGCCCACCCGCTCGGCGACACCGGCGTCCGCTGGGCACCCGATCTCTCGCTGGGCTGGATCAACGGTCGCGATATCGAGCGTTACCGCCATGCCCACTACGGCACCAGCGACGACATCTGGCTGGCCGCCGGCGGCGTGCGCCTCAGCGCGGGCGGCCCCGGCGACTGGTACAGCCATTTCTTCTACGGCTTCCAAGTCGCGCTGCACAGCGGCCGCACCCAGGCGCTCAGCAGCGCCTACGAATTCGTCAACACCGTGGGCTGGCAGTGGCGCCACCTCAGCTTCCAGGTCCGCCACATCTCCAACGGCAAGCTGCACGAGCCTAACCGCGGCGAGACGATGGCCTTGGTGGGCGTGGGCTTCGATCTGTAGGCACTGCGTCACCCCCACACGACAACGGCCCCGAACGGGGCCGTTGTCGTGTGGGCCGTCCGTGCGTCAGTGACCGCCGGCCGGTGCGCCTTTCGTCTTCGGCGTGAATGGTGGCTTGGCCAGCCAGATCACCGCGATCAGGGCAATGAAGATCCAGCCCAGCACGTAGAACACCTCGTTGAACGAGAGTTGGAAACTCTGCTGGGTAATCATGCCGTTGATCACGCTGCCGCCCAATTGCGGGTTGCCGTGGCCCAGGTGCTGCATCGCCGCCTGCGATACCGGGTTGTACGGATTGATGTGCTCGGCCAACTGCTCGTGGTGGGTCACCGCGCGCCGCGTCCACATCAGCGTGGTGATCGATGCCGAGAAGCTGCCGCCCAGCGTACGCAGGAAGGTCGACAACCCCGAGCCCGCGGCGATCTCGTTGCCTTGCAGGTCCGACAGCAGGATGGTCAAGGTGGGCATGAAGAACAACGCCACGCCCAGACCCTGCCACAGCTGCACCATCGCCACGTGGTAGAAATCGACTTGCAGGTAGAAGTCCGCGCGCATGAAGCAGGTGGCGCCCATCACCATGAACGACAGCGCAGCCAGCAGGCGCAGATCCATGCGCGTGGCGTACTTGCCGACGAAGAAGGTCAGCAGCACCGGGATCACGCCCAGCGGCGCGGTGGCGAAGCCGGCCCAGGTCGAGGTGTAGCCCAGGTTCTGCTGCAACCACAGCGGCACCAGCAGCGCGATCGAGAAGAACGCCGCGTAACCCAGCACCATCGCGATGGTGCCGGTGGTGAAGTTGCGGTGCCGGAACAGCTTGAGGTCGACGATCGGGTCCTTGTCGGTCAATTCCCAGATCAGGAAGATCGCCAGCGAGATGGCCGACACGATGCTGGTGATGATGATGAAGTTGGAATGGAACCAGTCCGCGTCGTTGCCCTTGTCCAGCACCACCTGCAGCGCACCCACGCCGATGATCAGGGTGATCAGGCCGACGTAATCCACCCGCGGTCGCTCCAGTTTCTCCAGCTTCTCGCGCAACTGCGCAGCCACCACCACGCTGGCGAAGATGCCGATCGGCACGTTGATGAAGAAGATCCACGGCCATGAGTAGTTGTCGGTGATCCAGCCGCCCAGGATCGGGCCGGCGATCGGCGCCACCACCGTCACCATCGACAGCAATGCCAGCGCCATGCCGCGCTTTTCGTTCGGATAGACACCGATCAGCAGGCTCTGCGTCACCGGGTACATCGGTCCGGCCACCGCGCCCTGCAGCGCGCGGAACAGCAGCAGCATGCCCATGCTCTGCGACACGCCGCACATGAACGAGGTCAGCGAAAACAGCAGCGTGCACCACACGAACAGCTTCACCTCGCCGAAGCGGCGGGTGAGGAAGCCGGTCAGCGGCAACGAGATCGCCATGCTGACCGCGAACGAGGTGATCACCCAGGTGCTCTGGTCGTTGCTCACGCCGAGGTTGCCGGCGATGGTCGGCAGCGACACGTTCGCGATCGTCGTGTCCAGCACCTGCATGAAGGTGGCCAGCGACAGGCCGAACGTGGTCAGCGCGAGATTCGGTGGACGGAAATGGGTGCTCATGGAGTCTGGTCAGTGCGGTGGAGTTGCTCCTCCCCCTGCGTGCAGGGGGAGGTCGGGAGGGGGTGGCTTTTCGCCGAGCCAAGGCACCCCACCCCAACCCTCCCCTGCGCGCAGGGGAGGGAGTCAGACGTCACTTGGAATTGCCCGCCATGTTGGCGTGGATGATCTCGGCGATCAGGCCGTCGGCCTTGTGTGCCTGCTGTTCGTAGACATCGGTGCTGAAGGCCGGTTGGGTCGGCGGCTGCTGCGCCAGCATCGGGCCGTTCTGGTCGTGCAGGCTCACGTCCACGTTGAGCGACATGCCGATGCGCAGCGGGTGCTGGTCGAGCTGCTTCGGGTCGGTGAACACCACGCGCACCGGGATGCGCTGCACGATCTTGATCCAGTTGCCGGTGGCGTTCTGCGCGGGCAGCAGCGAGAACGCGCTGCCGGTGCCGATGCCGAGGCTGGACACCTTGCCCTGGTACTTCACCTTGCCGCCGTAGACGTCGGACTCGATTTCCACCGGCTGGCCGATGCGCATGTGGGTGAGCTGGGTTTCCTTGAAGTTTGCGTCGATCCACACCTCGTGCAGCGGCACCACCGCCATCAGCGGCGTGCCGGGCGCCACGCGCTGGCCCAGCTGCACCGAGCGCATCGCCACATAGCCGGTCACCGGCGCCACCAGGGTGGTGCGCTCGTCGTCGAGGTAGGCGGCGCGAAACTGCGCCGCGGCGGCCTGCACGTCGGGATGCGAGGCGACCACGGTGTCGTCCACCAGCACCTTGCTGGTCTGGTACTGCTGCTGGGCGGCGACCAGGGCGCTCTGCGCGGCAGTCAGCTCGTCGCGGGCGTGCGACAGCTCCTCGGCCGAGATCGCGCCGGACTTCGCCAGCCCCGTGCGGCGGTCGTAGTCGGCCTTGGCCTTGGCCACCGCGGTCTCGCGCGCGGCGACCAACGCCTGCTGGCCGTTGACGCTGGAATACAGGCCGCGCACCTTGCGCACGGTGGCGGCGAGATTCGCCTTCGCCTCGGCCACCGCCACGTCGGCGTTGGAGCGGTCGAGCTTCACCAGCACGTCGCCCTGCTTCACCAGGTCGCCGTCGTCGGCGCCGATGGTGACCACGGTGCCGGGGATCTGCGGGGTGAGCTGCACCACGTTGCCGCCCACGTAGGCGTCATCGGTGCCCTCGTGCCAGCGGCCGTCGAGGAAATACCACAGCGCCCAGGCGATCGCGGCGAGTACCACGATCGCAGCTAGCGCGCGCAACAGGAAGCCGCGGCGCTTGTTGTTCTGCGGCGGCTGGGCGGCCGGGGTGGCGGCCGCGGTGGGGTTCTGGCTGGACATGGAGCTGCCTCAGGAATGGTGTGCGGATGCGGGGGAAACGGATGCGGCGGACGCCGGCGCCGGCTGCTCGGCCGGCTGGTCGGGCGTGGGGCGGTAGCCCCCGCCGAGGGCCTGGATCAGCTGCACCGACCGGTCGGACTGCTGCGCCTGCAACGCGGCCATGCGCTGCTCGGCGGCGAGCAGCTGCTGGCGCACGCTCAGCGCCTCCAGATAGCTGCCCACGCCGGCCGTGTAGCGCTGTTCGGCGAGCTTCCACGCGTCGCTCGCGGCATCCACGGCGCGCTGCTGCGCGGAGGCCTGCTCCTTGAGCGATTGCAGCGCGTCGACATCGTCGGCCGCTTCGTTGACGGCGCTCACCAGGGTCTGGTTGTACTGCGCCACGGCGAGGTCGTACTGCGCATCCTTGCCGCCGAGGTTCGCGCGCAGCCGGCCGCCATCGAAGATCGGCAGGCTGAGCGACGGGCCCACCTGATAGAACCGCGACGAGGCCTCGAACAGGTTGCCGCCGCCCAGGCTGAGCAGGCCGGCCATCGCGCCGAGACTCACGTTCGGCAGGAATTCGGTCTTGGCGACCTTGATGTCCTTGCTCGCCGCTTCCACCCGCCAGCGCGCGGCGACCAGATCGGCGCGATGGCCGAGCAGATCCACCGGCAGATTCGCCGGCACGCTCAGGGTCGACGGCGTCAACAGCCGCGGTCGGCTGATGTCGAGGCCGCGATCCGGGCCCTTGCCCAGCAGCACCGACAGTGCGGACTGCGCCGCGTCGATCGCGCGGGCGGCCACGGCCTGCTGTTCCTCGGCGCTCGCCACCTCGGCGTCGCCCTGCTTCAGCTGCAACTGGTTGTCGATACCGGCGGCGACACGCTGACGGGTCAGCTCGCGCGACTCGTTCGCGCGTTGCAGTTCGGCCTTCGCCACGTCCTGCTGCGCATAGGCGTAGCCCAGCTGCACGTAGGCGCGCGCCACGTTGCCGGACAGCTCGATACGCGCGGCCTGCGCCTCGACCTCGGCGGCGCGGGCCTGGCCCACCGCCGCTTCCCAGGCGGCGCGCTTGCCGCCCCACAGGTCGAGATCCCACTTGAAGCTGGCGTAGCCGTACTTGGCCATCGAGAAGTGCGCCAGCTTGCTGCCGAACGCGCCCGGCGGACGGGCGCCGGCGATCGCGGCACCGCCGTTCACGCTGGGCCGGCGCGCAGCCTCGGCGACACCGGCCGCGGCCTGCGCTCCGCGAGCGCGTGCATCGGCGACGGCGAGGCTGGGGTTGTCGTGCAGCGCCTCGGCGATCAGCGCGTCGAGCTGAGGATCGCCCAGCCCGGTCCACCAATCCGCCTGCGGCCACGCGGCGTCGGCCGGCACGTGGGCGAGGCTGCGTCCGGCCTGGAGTGAGGACGGGTCGATCGGCGTGCCGTCCGGATGCAGCCCGCCGCTGCTGGCGCAACCGGCCAGCGCGAGGGTCAGTCCGACCGCTGCCGCAAGGAGATGCAGACGCATGAGCTTTCGGTCTCGAAACAGGTGGGAGTAGGGGTCAGTCTTTGTTGCGCAGCGCGTGCAGCACGCGCTCCAGGTAGTCGTGCAGCCGGTCGCGCTCGTCGGCATCCAGCGAGGCCTGGGCCGCGGCCAGCACGTGTTCGTTGCAGCCGTTGAGCTGCCGCCACAGCGCATCGCCTTCGGCGGTGAGCTCGATGCGCAGCGCGCGCCGGTCCTGCTCGTGCGGGCGCCGGCGCAAGTAACCCTTGCGTTCGAGCTGGTCGAGCTGGCGGGTCATCGCGCCGCCGTCCAGCTCCACCGAACGGGCCAGCTCGGTGGCGCTCATCGGGCCCAGCCGGGCCAGCCGCTTCAGTATCAGGAACTGGGTGAATTTCAGCTCCAGACCCTTGGTCGTGATCTCCGCCTCCATGGCGCGCACGATCTCGGTGCGCACCAGGCCCAGCAGGACGCCGAGGCTCTCGCGCGGGCTGGAGAAGGCGATGGATTCGGTGTTCATGGCCGCGCATTCTATTGCCAAAATTATATTTGTCAAGGCAAATATATGTGCGTCGAATTTTGTCCCGGCAAGATCAGCCGTGGCGCTGCCGGCGCGCCTCCAGCTCGTCGCGCACCATTGCGGCCAAGGCCGGGTCGCGGATCGAGAACAGCTCGAACACGCCCAGCGCCTGCAGCGCGGGCAGCACGGCCAGCAGGCGGGGTTCGGCGCGGCGGCGCGCGGCTTCCGGCGTGGCCGGATCGAGCATCTCGTGGGCGCAGGCGACGAAGGTTTCCAGCGGCGAACGGAACGGAACGGCAACGGACAGCGTGGACGGGGGCATGCGGACTCTCCGGTGGGGACGCTGGAGCGGCGAGCGGGGAGGCGGGGAACCGCGGGCGATGGCAGCGGCAGCGCGATCCGGCGGTCGGTGCCGGACGTCGGCCAGCTTACGCACGCGCGGCGGCAAACTGATAACGTTACTTGGTCAATAAATGTCGAGAATCGGACATGGGCGCCTGGCACCAACAGCTGCACGACCGCATCGAGAGCGCCGACGGCCCCGCCGTGATCGCCTACTGGGACGAGGGCGAGGCGGCCAGCGAGCAGGACGGGGAAACCCGTACGCACGACTGGCACCGCCACCTGCGCGGGCAGGTGTACTGCATCGAGAGCGGCTTGCTGCACGTGCACACCCGCTACGGTTCCTGGCTGCTGCCGCCGCACCGTGCCGGCTGGATGCCGCCCGGCGAACTGCACACGGTGAGCGTGAGCGGGCCGATGAGCGGCTGGGGCCTGTTCCTCGCGCCCGATGTCTGCGCGGGTCTGCCCGAGCGCCCTTGCGTGCTCGGCACCAGCGAGCTGATGCGCGCGCTGGTGCGGCGCGCCAGCAGCTGGGTGCTGGCCGAGCGCCTGGAATCGGAACAGGAGCGCGTGTCCGTGGTGTTGCTGGACGAGTTGCGCCGTGCGCCGCAGGAGCCGCTGCACCTGCCGATGCCGGTCGACCGCCGCCTGCTGCGCATCGCCCATGCGGTGCTGAAGGCACCGCAGGACAACCGCAGCCTGGAGGACTGGGCCGGGCACGCCGGCCTGTCGGCGCGCAGCCTCAGCCGGCTGTTCCGTCACGAGACCGCGCTGAGTTTCGCGCAGTGGCGCCAGCAAGCGCGACTGAGCCGCGCGCTGGAACGGCTGGCCGAAGGCATGCCGGTGGCGCAGGTGGCCGAGGCCACCGGCTATGCCAACACGAGTGCCTTCATCGCGATGTTCCGGCGCGCCTGCGGGCAGTCGCCGGCACGCTACTTCGAACGCGCGCCTGCGGTGTCCGCCTGAGCCGGCCTCGCTCAGCGCCGGTCCTCCGGCAATTCGTCGCGCACCATCGCTGCCAGCGCCGGATCGCGGATCGCGAACAGTTCGAACACGCCCAGCGCCTGCAGCGTGGGCAGCAGGGCCAGCAGCCGCGGCTCGGCCTCGCGGCGCACCGGCTCGGGCGTGGCCGGGTCCAGCATCAGTTGCGCATTGACCACGAAATCGGTCAGCGCATCGGGTTCCGCCAGCACGCGGCTGGCGGCTTCGCGGTCGGTGATCAGCAACGACATGTCGATCTCCTTGCATGGCAACAGGGACGTGGGACGTGGCCTCGACGTTACCGGCGGCACGCGCGGAGCTTCCATCCGGAGCGTGCGGGGAACGGGGTGCGAGGCGGCGAAGGGGTTGCGCGTTGCACGCAACCGCGGGATATCCCGGCCCGGCAGTGCCATCCATGACGGACGGGCCGGGACATCCGTTGGATCTGGGGAGTAGCGTTGGATCCGATGGGTAGCGTCACCATAAATCGCCGTCAGCAGCATGGGGAGACAGTTCCCGCTGCTGGTATTCCTACTACCACCCCGGCCCCGCACGCATGCAGCATTCCCGGCAACGCACCGAGTTGAAGGCCTTCCTGCGCACTCGCCGCGCCGCGCTCGCGCCCGAGGCGGTGGGCCTGCCGCGCGGCGGGCGCCGGCTCACGCCCGGCCTGCGCCGCGAGGAAGTGGCCGCGCTGGCCGAGGTGGGCCTCACCTGGTACACGTGGCTGGAACAGGGGCGCGCGATCAACGTGTCCGCCGCGGCGCTGGCGCGCATCGCGCGGGCGCTGCAACTGGACGCCACCGACGAGGCCTACCTGTTCGCGCTGGCCGGGCTGGCGCGCGCGGAGCCGGTGCGCAACCACGTGCTGCTGCCGCCCACGGTGCAAGGCGTGCTCGACCTTTACCAGGCGCCGGCCTTCGTGCTCGATCCGGTGTTCGACGTGCTGGCCTGCAACGCACTGGCCGAGCGGCTGTACCGGTTCGGCGAATGCCGCGGCCGCTTCGCCGCCAACCACCTGTGGAACGCGTTCATGAACCCGGCGCGGCGGCGGCTGTACGAACCCTGCTTCGAGCCGGGCCTGCTCAACCTGCTCGGCATCTTCCGCGTGAACCAGGCGGCGCACCCCGACGATCCCCGCTTCGAGACACTGATCGAGGCGCTCGGCGCGGCCAGCCCCGAGTTCCCCGCGCTGTGGCGGCGCCACTACACCGCGCCACTGACCGCGTGGTCGGGACATTTCCGCCATCCCGAATTCGGCGAGGTGCGCCTGCATTCCAACCGCTTCCCGCTGCGCGACGCCGACGGCACCGCCAGCGGCGCCACCGCGTTCTTCTTCGTGCCGGAGGACGCCGCGACCGCGACCAGCTTCGCGCGCATCGCGCGCCGGCTGCAGCATGCGGGCGAGGCGGAGCCGGAGCTGGCCTGATAAGACGTGTTTATCGTCACCATCATCAAAACCGTCTTGGCTTATCGATGCGGGCCGGCCTAGCATGCAGCGTCGCTCATCCGCGTCGCCATGCATCGAGGTCGCCATGCTCCGTCCGCTGCTCTCCGGATTGCTCGTGCTCAGCCTGCTGCCCGCCGCCGCGATGGCGGCCGACAACCCGGCACCCGTCATCACCGCCGCCGGCGCGTTCCACCCGGTGCCGCACGCGGCCTACCTGCCCGATCGCAACGCCACCTACAAGGTGGTGTTCGCGATGACCAAACCCGGCGACAAGCCCGACCACGTCAACCCCGCGCTGGAGCGCGTGGCGCGCACGGTGAACTTGTACGCCGCCGCGGGCGTGCCGCTCGACCACCTGAAGTTCGTCGCCATCGCCTACGGCCCGGCCACCGCGCTCGTGCTCGACGACGCGCACTACCGCGCGAAGTTCGGCGTGGCCAACCCCAACCTCGCCGCGATCGCGCAGCTGCGCAAAGCCGGCGTCACGGTGGCGGTGTGCGGGCAGGCAGTGATCGAGAACCACTTCGAGGACGCCTGGGTGGCGAAGGACGTGGAGGTGGCGCTGTCCGCGCTCACCACGATCACCGAGCTGCAGCAGCAGGGCTATGCCCTGATGCCCCTGTAAAGGGGCATCAGCCGGGCCATGGATGGCCCGACGTCGAACCGGCGCGGCACGCGCCTGCTCGATCGGAGCCGGGTCCGGCCTTGCCGGGCTCGGCGAGCCAAAAAAGTGCAGGGCGCACTTTTTTGGCATCAAGCACGCGCTCTTGCTCTTGGGGAATACCAATGAAGCACAAACACTCGTGGCTGCTTGCCCTCGCGCTCGGCGCACTCTGCGCCGCCGCCCAAGCCGCCGCCCAAACCCAGCCCGACTACCTTCCGCCCTGGAACCCGCCGCCCGCGGGCCTGCAATTCAGCGTGCCGCCGTTCGACGCGATCGCCGACCTGCACGGCGACGTGGTCGATCCGCAGCTCACGGTGTTCTTCGCCGGCAACCAGTTCATGGTGGTGCACGACCTGGTCGCGGCGTTCAAGCAGGCGCATCCCGAATACCAGCGCGTGTTCGTCGAGACCCTGCCGCCCGGCATCCTGGCGAAGCAGATCGCGAGCGGCGCGCTGGTGATGGGCAACTTGCGCCTGGCGTTGAAGCCGGACGTCTACACGGCCGGCAAGGGCGCGGTCGAGCGGCTGCAGAAGGAGCACGGCTGGTTCGCCGCCACCGCCGACTACGCGCGCAACCCGCTGGCGATCCTGGTGGCGAAGGGCAATCCCAAGCACATCGAGGGATTGAAGGATCTCGGTCGCCCCGATGTGCGCGTGAGCATGCCGAACCCCGCGTGGGAAGGCATCGCGAAACAGATCGAGGCCGGCTACCGCAAGGCCGGCGGCGAGGCGCTGGATCATGAAATCATGGTGACCAAGGTGCAGGACGGCAGCACCTTCCTCACCCACATCCACCACCGCCAGTCGCCGCTGCGCGTGCTGCAGGGCGAGTCCGACGCCGCGCCGGTGTGGTCCACCGAGGCGTATTTCCAGCAGCAGATCCTGCATCACCCGGTCGAGACGGTGGCGATCCCCGCGAACCAGAACGCCGTCGCCACCTACACCGCCGCGCGCCTGAAGGCCGCGCCGCATCCGCAGGCGGCGAAGGACTTCCTTGCCTTCATGCAAAGCCCGATCGCGCAGGCGATCTACCGCAAGTACGGCTTCCAGCCGCCGAAGTGAGGCCTGCCATGCTGCGCATCCTTGCCCTGCTCGCTCTGCTGGCGCCACTGGCCGCCGGCGCCACCGATGCCGCCACGAGTGCCGCCAAGATCGTCAAGCAAGGCAACGGCAAGGGTGCCGCGCCCTGCATGGCCTGCCACGGCGTCGACGGCGGCGGCATGGAAGCCACCGGCTATCCGCGGCTCGCCGGGCTCGACGCGGCCTACCTGCAGCGCCAGCTCGACGACTTCGCGAACGGCGCGCGCACGAATCCGGTGATGCAGCCGAACGCGAAGGCGCTCAGCGAAGACGAGCGCGCGGCGCTGGCGCAGTACTACAGCGCGCTGCCGCTGCCGGCGCAGTTGGCCAAGCCGGCCGCGGCGAAGCCCGCTGCCGAAGGCGAACGCCTGGCCACGCGCGGCGACTGGAGCCGCGCGCTGCCCGGCTGCGTGCAATGCCATGCGCCCGGGGGCGTGGGCGTGGGCGCGAACTTCCCGCCGCTGGCCGGCCAGCCGGCGGCCTACATCGAGTCGCAGCTGCGTGCATGGCAGCAGGGCACGCGCCGCAACGATCCGCTGGCGCTGATGCAGCACGTCGCGAAGCAGCTCACGCCGCAGGAGATCCAGGCCGTGGCCGGCTGGTTCGCCGCGCAGCCGCTGCCGGCCAGAGGGAGCACGCCATGAAACATTTGCCGATCGCGTTGCTCGGCACGCTGGTGCTTGCCGCGTGTTCGCATCCCGCGTCCGAGGCGCCGGTCGCCGCGAAGCCGGCGCCCGCTGCCAGCGTGGCGAAAACGACGAGCGAACCGACGCAGGCCAAGGCGCCGCCCGCATTCACGCCGCCGGCTGAAGCCGAGATTCCCGCCGGCCCGCTGGGCGACGAGATTCGCCGCGGCATGGCGATCTTCACCGACACGCCCGCGCACGCGCACGACTACGTGGGCAACGGCCTCAGCTGCAGCAACTGCCACCTCGACGCGGGGCGCCTCGCGAACTCCGCGCCGCTGTGGGGCGCCTGGGGCGTGTACCCGCAATACCGCAAGAAGAACGGCCGCGTGAACAGCTTCGGCGAACGCCTGCAGGGCTGCTTCCGCTACAGCATGAACGGCAAGGCGCCGCCGCTGGACAGCGACGTGATCGTGGCGCTGCAAACCTACGCGTGGTGGATGGCCAAGGGCGCGCCCACCGGCGTGAAGCTGGCCGGCGCGGGTTATCCGAAGCAGGGCTTCAAGCCGCCGCAACCGCCCGACTACGCGCGTGGCGCCGCGGTCTACGCGAAGGACTGCGCGCTGTGCCACGGCGCCGACGGCCAGGGCCAGCAAGTGAACGGGCGCAACGTGTTCCCGCCGCTGTGGGGACCGCAGTCCTTCAACTGGGGCGCGGGCATGCACCAGCTCGACAACGCCGCCGCCTTCATCAAGGCGAACATGCCGCTGAGCCGCGGCGGTACGCTCAGCGACCAGGACGCCTGGGACGTGGCGATGTACATGGATGCGCACGAGCGCCCGCAGGATCCACGCTACGCCGGCGACGTGGCCGCCACGCGCGCGAAGTACCACGACACCCCGATGTCGCTGTACGGCACCACGGTCAACGGCCACCTGCTTGGCAGCGGGGCGGCGAAATGAGCACGCCCGTGCATCGCCTCACGCCCGCGTTCGGCGTGGCCGGGCAACTCGATGCGGACGACATCGCCGCGCTGGCTGCGCAAGGCTGGCGCAGCCTGCTCTGCAATCGCCCCGATGGCGAGACGGCAGACCAGCCGGCCAGCGCCGAACTCGTGCAGGCCGCGGCAGCGCACGGGCTCGCGTGGCGTCACATTCCCGTCGTCTCCGGGCAATGGCGCGACGCCGATGTCGCCGCGTTCGCCGAGGCGTTGCGCACGCTGCCCGCGCCGGTGCTGGCGTTCTGCCGCACGGGCACGCGCTCGATCCACCTGTGGGCGTTGGCGATGGCGGGCACGCGGGATGCGGAAAGCCTCCAGCGCATCGCCGCCGATGCCGGCTATGTGTTGCACCCCGCGGTGCTGCGTCGCGCACCGGGGGCGTCGCCCTGATGCTGCCTGCCGACCTGCTGGCGCTGGCCTGCGGCGGGCTGGTGGGCTTCTCGCTGGCGCTGATCGGCGGCGGCGGCTCCATCCTGGCCACGCCGATGCTGTTGTACGTGGTGGGCCTGCCCGATCCGCATCTCGCGATCGGCACCAGCGCAGTGGCGGTGGGTGCGAACGCCTGGGCGAACCTGATCCCGCACGCGCGCGCCGGCCACGTGCGCTGGCCGGCCGCGCTGGCGTTCGCGGCGGCCGGCGTGCTGGGCGCGTTCGCCGGCTCCACGCTGGGCAAGCGCGTGGACGGCCACCATCTGCTCGTGCTGTTCGCAGTCCTGATGCTGGTGGTGGCGGTGCTGATGCTGCGCGGCCGGCGCAACGGCGCGGAAAACCGTTACCCGAAGCCGCGGCTGTTTCCCCGGCTCGGCGCCACCGGCTTCGGCGCGGGCGCGCTGGCCGGCTTCTTCGGCATCGGCGGTGGTTTCCTGATCGTGCCGGGGCTGATCTTCGCCAGCGGCATGGAAATCATCGCCGCCGTAGGCAGCTCGCTGGTCGCGGTGGGTGCGTTCGCCTCCACCACCGCGATCAACTACGCCACCTCCGGCCTGGTCGACTGGCGCGTGGCCGCGCTGTTCGTGGCTGGCGGCATCGTCGGCGGCTGGCTTGGCGCACGCCTCGCGCGGCGACTGGCGCGCACCCGCGGCGCGCTCAACCTGGTGTTCGCGCTGGCCATCGTGGCGGTGGCCGTGTACATGCTGGTGCGCAACCTGCATTTCTGAGCACCGCTTGTGAACCTTGGTCCCTTCGCTTTTCCCACCGGCTTGATCGCCCTGCTGTTCGGCCTGGTCGCCGCGCTGGGCACCGCCGGCTTCCTGCGCAAGCGCGGCCTGCCCGACGCCGGCGCCGCCTTGTACCTGGCCGTGATCGCCGGCCTGCTGCTGGCGCGCGTGGCCTACGTGCTGCGCTGGCGGCAGCAATATCTGGAGCAGCCGTTCGGCATCCTCAACCTGCGCGACGGCGGTTTCGATCCCGTGGCCGGCGTGGCCGGCCTGGTGCTGGCGGCGCTGCTGATCGGCTGGCATCGTCCTGCCCTGCGCAAGGCGCTGGCCGCGGGCGCGCTGGCGGGCGTGGCCGCCTGGGGCTTCGCCACGCTGACCGCGCAGCTCCTTCGCGAGGCGACGCGGCAGCCCATGCCTGCCGTGGTGCTGCGCGATCTCGAAGGGCACGAGGTGGCCATGCAGTCGCTGCGCGGCAAGCCGCTGGTCGTCAACCTCTGGGCCACCTGGTGCGGGCCGTGCCGCAGCGAACTGCCGATGCTGGTGGACGCACAGCGTCGGATGCTGCAGTTGCGTTTCGTGTTCGCCGACCAGGGCGAGGATGCCGCGACCGTGGCGGACTACCTGCGCCGGGAGCGATTGGCGCCGCAACTGGTGCTGATCGACGGCAAGCTCGACTTGTCCGCCCATTACGGCGCGCACGGCTATCCCACCACGCTGTTCCTGGACGCCGACGGCATCTTGCGCGACCAGCACATGGGCGAACTGTC
The DNA here is from genome assembly GCF_002001105.1 of Rhodanobacter sp. C06. Classification (GTDB taxonomy): domain Bacteria; phylum Pseudomonadota; class Gammaproteobacteria; order Xanthomonadales; family Rhodanobacteraceae; genus Rhodanobacter_A. The sequence continues at coordinate 47,384 of NZ_MUNP01000058.1, forward strand.
GCGCGCCACCCTGGCCGACCGGCTGCGACGCATCGCGCCGCAGCCGTAGTCGCCGGCCGTGTCACCCCGATGCTGAAAGCCTGACCGGGGTGACGGGCATCACTTGGCCTTGGTGGCGGGTGCCGCGGCGCTCTGCTTGCTCGCCTCATAGGCCTTGAGCTGGCTCGCCGTGTCCTCGGAAATCTGCCGCAGCTGCGGCGCCAGGGTGGCCATCTTGCCCTGCATGGTCTGCATGACCTGCCCCATCACTGCCGGCATCTTCGCCACCATCGACTGGCCCGAGGGCGACTTGTAGAAGGCGATCATGTCGTCGACCTCCTTCTGAGTGAAGCTCTGGCGGTAGATGTCGACGTACATCGGCTCCAGCGAGTCCCACGACAGCTGATTCTTCATCAGGGTGCTCAGCTTGGCCATCTGCGCGTCCATGATCTTCTGTTCGCCGGCGTCGGCAGGCTGTCCAGCCAAGGCCTGTTCGCTGGCCTGGCGCATCATTCCATCCATCCGCGCCTTCATGGCATCCAGCATCTTGTGCGACTGGGTCACCTGCAGCAGCTCCTGGATCGAGGCAGCGCTGGGCGGTTGGCTTGCCGTCGTGGCGGCGGCGGCTGAGCCGCAGACGAGGAAGCCGGCCAGCAGGCCGAGGGTGAGCAGACGCATGTGTACTCTCCTTGAGTATGGGTTGGGTGCGCGGCTGCCATGGTGGCAGCCGCGCCATTCTGCACTCAGTTCGGGCCTTGCGCCGGACGCTGTTTCACATACGTATCGAACAACTCATCGATGCGCCGGTACTCGTCGTACCAGTCGTCGGCGTGCTTGAAGTCGTGGCGTTCCAGCGGGTACAGCGAGATCCAGAAATTCTTCTTGTGCAGCTCGACGAAGCGCTGATACAGGCGGATGGAATCGCTGGCCAGCACGTTGTCGTCGATCAGGCCGTGCTCGATCAGCAGCGGGTCCTGCAGGTTCGCCGCGTACTCGATCGGCGAGCTGGTCTTGTAAGCCTCGGGATCGAGCTGGGGATCGTTGAGGATGTTCGAGGTGTACTCGTGGTTGTAGGTGGCCCAGTCTGCCGGCGGGCGCAGCGCGGCACCCGCCGCGAACTGGCCCGGTGCGCGCAGCAGCGCCATCTCGGTCATGAAGCCACCGTAGCTGCCACCATAGATGCCCACCCGCTTCGGGTCGACGCCGTGGTGCTTGGCCAGCCAGGCCTTGCCGTCGAGCAGGTCTTCCAGCTCGGGGTGGCCCATCTTGCGGTAGATCGCGTCGCGCCAGTCGCGGCCGTAGCCGGCGGAGCCGCGGTAGTCCAGGTCCAGCACCACGTAGCCCTGCTGCACCAGCAGGTTCTGGAACATCTGCTCGCGGATGTAATAGGTCTCTTGCTTGGACACGTCCTGCAGGTAGCCGGCGCCGTGCACGAAGATCACCGCGGGGCGCGAATCAGGCGCATCGGTTTCGTTCGCGGAGCCGTAGTACTTCGCGTGGATCGTGCCGGCGCCGTGCGAGGACGGTACCTCGACGAATTGCGGCTGGATCCAGGCGCGCGTGGTGTACGCGCTCTTCATGGTGTCGGTGAGTTCGCGCGGTGTGCCGCCGGCGGCGTCCAGCACCGCGAGCTGGCTGAGCCGGTACGGCGCCGAGTGCAGCACGGCGAGCCGGTTGCCGTCGGGCGACAGTGTGAAACCGTCCACGCCTTCGTACTGCGTCACGCGGGTCAGCGCACCGCCGCCCACCGGCACGCGGTAGACGTCGTAGCTGTACGGCGCGATCTTGTTCGCCAGCAGGTAGAACCACTTGCCGTCGGGGCTGAGCGCGGGCTGGCTCACCTCGTAGCGCGTGTTGTCGGTGAGCACCCTGGCCTTGCCATCCAGCGGCTTCGCGTAGAGCCGCGACCAGCCGCTGGCCTCGCTGAGGTACCACAGCGTGCGGCCGTCCTTGAGCCAGCCGAAGTCGTTGAAGCTCCAGTTGATCCACGCGTCGTCGTGCAGGCGATCCTGCGATACCAGCGCGTGCTTCGCGAAGTCGACGCTGGCGATCCAGCGGTCCTTGTTGTCGATCGCGCGCAGCTGCACGGCCGCCTGCGTGCCGTCCTCGTTCCACACGACGCCGCCGCCGCTGCCCTCGTTGGCGATGGTCACCGGGCGCACCGCGGGCGCCTTAAGCGCCTTGGCCTCATCGGCGTGCCCGGCCTTTTCCAGCGCGGCGACGGTGCGCTCGCGGATCGCCTTCAGCGGATCGTCCTTGATGCCGGGCAGCGTGTCGGTGGCGAGCGGCCACGCCTTGTGCGCGGCAAGATCGAGCAGCAGCAACGATTGCGGCGCGGGATCGTTGCGGCCCACGTAGTCGCGCGCCTTCTGCACTTCGGTATAGCCGGAGTCGGTGACGTAGTGGATCACGCCCGGCGCCTTGCCGTCGTCGTGGTGCGCCGGCTCGGTGATCACCAGCATCCAGCGGCCATCGGGCGACAGCTCGGTGTCCACCGCCTTGACCTTGTCGCCCAGCCAGAACGGCTGCGGCGCGCGGCTGGCGTCGGCGGCTTCCAGCGCCTGCTGCTGCGCGCGGTGCGCGTCGCGGTCGGCCTTGATCTCGCGCAGCGTGCTGAACAGCGCGAGCTGCTGGCGCTCCATCGCGTCGGGTTTCTTGTCGGCCGGGTTGTCGGCGAATTTCAGGATCGTGACGGGCGCGGTGACGCCGCTGGCGAGGTCGTAGCCGTACCAGTCGTTGCCGTCGCGGAACTGCAGCGCGCGGCCGTCGGCGCTGAACTGCGGCGAGGATTCCGGCTGCGGCGAGCGCGTCACCTGCACGCGACGGCCCGAGGCCAGATCGACCAGGAACACGTCGCCGTGCAGGATGTAGGCCGCGTGCGTGTGCGTGCGGTCGACCACCGACGGGCCGTCGGCGGCTGCCATCGCGACGGGATCCAGCTTCGTCGCTGCACCGCCCGCCGCGCTCACCCGGTAGAGATCGCGCACGCTGTCGCCGTCGCGCTTCAGTGTGTAGTAGAGGCTCTTGCCGTCCACGCTCCAGTACGGCGCCTCCACCGGATGGCCGATCCAGTCGGGGCTGGCCATGATGGTGGCCAGGTCCAGCGGTACGCTGGCGGCGGTCGGTGCCGCGGGGGCGGCGAAGCTCGCCGCGGGCAGCGTGGCGAGAGCGATCAGGCCGGCGAGCAGCAATCGGCGCATGGGAGTTCCTGGCGGGGAAACCTTCAGGATACCGGGCGCGGCGGAGGCGCAGCCGCGCCTGTGCCGAAAGTCAGGTGCATGGGCCGGGAGCCGGGGTTACCCTCGGGGGCGGTCCCACGGTCGGAGAATCCGCATGCGTCCCGTACTTGCCCTGTCGCTTGCGTTGTTCGCGGGCATGGCCGCCTGCATCGCCGATGCCCGGCAGATGCCCACGCCTCCGCAACGCGACGTGTCGCTGATCGGCGGCCACATGCCGGAACCGCCCGCCACGCCGCGGCACGACGACGCCAGCGTGCTGCACGGTGTCACTGTGGCCGACCCGTACCGCTGGCTGGAAAACCCCGCCGACCCCGCGGTCGCGGCCTGGATCAAGGCGCAGAACGCGTATACCGAGCAGGTGCTGGCGACGATGCCGGACGGCCAGGCGATGAACGCGCGCGTGCGCGAACTGGCGATCACCTCCACCACCCGCTCCGGCCCGCTGCTGGCCGGCGGCACGCTGTTCTATATGCAGGAGACGCCGCCGCAAGCGCAGCCGCAGCTGATCGCGCAGCCGTGGCCGCACGGTGCGCCGCGCGTGCTGGTGGACCTCAACGCGAACGGCGGCAACACCGCGATCACCGGCTACTGGCCCTCGCCCAGCGGCCGCTACCTCGCCTACGGCACGGCCGAGGGCGGCAGCGAGCTCACCACCCTCCACGTGCTCGACGTGAAGAGCGGCCAGACCTTGCCCGACGCCCTGCCCTGGGCCGGCGGCGGCACCACGCCGCAGGGTCTGGCCTGGGATGCGAACGAGCGCGGCTTCACCTACGTGCGCTTCCCGCCGCCGCCCAAGGGCGAGGACGTCGTGCAGTTCCACGCCGCGCTGGTGCATCACGTGCTGGGCGAACCCGCGGCGAAGGACGTCGCGGTGTTCGGCAAGGATTTCTCCAAGGTGGCCGAGTACCGCCTGCTGAGTTCGCCCGGCGCGAAGCAGCTCGCCGTGCTCGCGAACGTGGGCGACGGCGGCCCGGCCGAGGTGTGGCTGCGCGAAGGCGATGTATGGAAGAAGGTGCTGGGCGACGCCGCCGACGTGCGCTTCGCCGGCTGGGTGGGCCAGCGCCTGTTCGTCGCCAGCTTCGCCGGCGCGCCGCGAGGCAAGCTGCTCGCCGTAGCCGCGAACGGCAAGGCCGGCGAGGTGCTGGGCCAGCGTGAAGGTGCGCTCCAGGACGTGGCGCCGATCGCCGACGGTTTCCTCGTGGTGCGCAGCTGGGGCCCGGACTGGTGGGTGGAGCAGTACGACCACGCCGCGAAATTCGTGCGCCGCCTGCCATTGCCCGCGCACGGCATCGGCATCGGCGGCATCGCCGGCGAGGCGGGCCAGGCGCGCGCGCTGATCGGCTACGGCGGCTGGACGCTGCCCTCGCGCTGGGCCGAGTACGACGCGAAAGCCGGCACGCTGAAGACCGTGTTCGCGGTGAAGGCCGCCGCCGACTACTCGAAGATCGAGGCGCACCGTATCGACGGCGTATCTAGGGACGGCACGAAAATCCCGGTCACCGTGCTGGCGATGAAGGGCATCACGCCGAACGGTCAGCGGCCGGCCATCCTCTACGGTTACGGCGGCTTCGACATACCCGTGGCGCCGCATTTCGTGGGCGCCGAGCTGGCCTGGCTGGAGCGCGGCGGCGTGCTCGCCTACGCCAACCTCCGTGGCGGCAACGAGAACGGCGAGCTGTGGCACGCGCAGGGCCAGAAGCTGCACAAGCAGAACGTGTTCGACGACTTCCACGCCGCCGCGCTGGCGCTCATCGACACGCACTGGACCGACCGCGAGCACCTGGGCGCGCTGGGCGGCAGCAACGGCGGCCTGCTGATGGGCACGCAGATCGTGCAGCACCCGGGCGACTACCGCGCGGTGGTGGCGATGGTCGGCATCCACGACGTGATCCGCCACGAAACCGAGTTCGCGAACGGCGCCTACAACGTGCCCGAATACGGCACGGTGGCCGATCCCGCGCAGTTCAAGGCCACGCTGGCGTATTCGCCGCTGCAGAACGTCAAGCCGGATACCGCCTACCCCGCCGTGCTGCTCACCACCGGCGCGAACGACCCGCGCGTGGCGCCGTGGCAGTCGCGCAAGTTCGCCGCCACGCTGCAGAACGCCAGCAGCTCGAAGCAGCCGATCCTGCTGCTCACCCGCATGAACGCCGGCCACGGCATCGGCGCGCCGTTCTCCCAGCGCGTGGGCAATACGGCGTTGCTGCTGACGTTCTTCGCGCAGGAGCTGGGGCTGCCCACGCCGTGAATGCCCCCGCGCCCGCCATCCTGATGGCACGCTCCGCGGAGTTCTTCACGGCGGAGCTTTGTCACATCACCGAGCTCTCCAACTCGCCCGCGGACGAGGCGCTGTTGGTGGCGTTGGCGCGGGTGGGACCCGGCGTCACCACACGCTGGCACCGTCTGCGCGGCATCGACGAGCGCTACGTGATCCTCGCCGGCCACGGCGTGATGGAACTGGGCGGGTTGCCGCCGCAGGCCGTGGCGCCCGGCGACGTCGTCGTCATTCCCGCCGGCTGCCGCCAGCGAATCACCAACGACAGCGCAGGCGACCTGCTGTTCCATGCACTGTGCACGCCGCGCTTCCGGCCCGAGGCCTACGAGGACCTGGAAGGCACCTGAGCAGACGCGCGGGCGCTAACCGCCACGGAACTCGCGCCGGTACAGCGACGGCGTGGTGTGCAGCGCGGTGCCGAAGTGCTGGCGCATGGACAGCGCGGTGCCGAAGCCGGCGCGTTCGGCGACGCGTTCGATCGGCTGCGCGGTGGTTTCCAGCAGGCGTTGCGCCAGCGCCAGCCGCTGCGCGAGCAACCACTGGCCCACGGTGGTGCCGGTGTGCTGGCGGAAGTGGCGGGTGAAACTGCGCCGGCTCATCGCGGCGCGCGCGGCTAGCGAGTCGAGGCTGTGCACGGCGTCGAGGTGGCGCGCGGCCCAGTCCAGCGTCTTCGTCAGCGGCGTGTCGCGCGCGGTCGCCAGCACCGGCAGCTCGATGTATTGCGCCTGGCTGCCCTGCCGGTGCGGCGGCACCACCAGGGTGCGCGCCATGCGGTTCGCCGCTTCCGCGCCGAGGCGCTGGCGCAGCAAGTGCAGGCAGCAGTCGATGCCGGCGGCGGTGCCGGCCGAGGTGAGCACGTCGCCCTCGTCCACGTACAGCACGTCCGGGTCGAGCCGCACCTGCGGGTAGTGCTGGGCGAAACGCGCGGCCCAGCGCCAGTGCGTGGTGGCGCGGCGGCCGCCGAGCAGGCCGGCCTCGGCCAGCACGAAGGCGCCCACGCACAAGCCCACGATCAGCGCGCCGCGCGCGTGCGCCCGCCGCAGCGCGGCCAGCAGCGGCGCGGGCGGCGTTTCGTGCGGATCGCGCCACGACGGCACCACCACGATGTCGGCCCAGGCCAACGCGCGCAGGCCATGCCGCGCCACGATGCCGAAGCCGGCCTGGCTGCGCAGTTCGCCCGGCTCGACCGCGCACACGCGCAGCTCGAACGGCGACGCCGCGCCGTCGGAGGTTTCGCCGAACACCGCGCACGGCACCGACAGATGGAATGGTCGGATGCCGTCGAACGCCACCACCGCCACGCGCTGCCTCGTCGTCATATGGATGTCCTACGCCAATGTGGCCCGATGCTAACCAGAATTGGCATTCGGGCCACTGCTGCCGGAGCCGGCGGGCGCGGATCATGGCGTCACCGGGACGAAGCGTCCCATCCCCGAGACATGCCGCCATGACCCAGACCCACATCCCCCGCCGCGCCCTCGTCGTGGTCGACGTGCAGAACGAATACGAGAGTGGCGGCTTGGGCATCGAGTATCCGCCGGTCGCCGATTCGCTGTGCCGCATCGGCGCGGCGATGGACGCCGCCCGTGCCGCCGGCATCCCGGTGATCGTGGTGCAGCAGATGGCGCCCGCCGACGCCCCGCTGTTCGCCGAAGGCACGCACGGCTGGCAACTGCACGAGGTGGTCGCCAGCCGGCCGCGCCAGCACTTCGTGCAGAAGAAGCTGCCCAGCGCGTTCGCGGGCACCGATCTCGGCACTTGGCTGACGGCCCACGGCATCGACACGCTGGCGGTGGTCGGCTACATGACCCACAACTGCAACGACACCACGATCAAGCACGCCTTCGATGCGGGGCTGGCGGTGGAATTCCTGATGGACGCCTCCGGCAGCGTGCCCTACGCGAACCGCGCGGGAGCCGCCACGGCGGAGGAGATCCACCGCGTGTTCGCGGTGGTGGAGCAGTCGCGCTACGCCGCGGTGATGACGACCGACGAATGGATCGGCCACCTCGCCGCAGGCACCGTGCCGGAGCGCGACACCATCCACGCCTCGCACCAGCGGGCGCTGGCGCAGCTGGCCGTGGCGGCCTGAGGCAGGGAGGCGGAGATCGCAGGCTCGACAGGCGCTAAGCTGTGCGCCTTTCCGCCGCGATCTCCGCCATGCCCGAGTTGCTTCCCGCCGTCGAACACGAAACCGCCGCCAGCCCCCGCCACAGCATCATCTGGCTGCATGGCCTGGGCGCGGACGGCCACGACTTCGCGCCTGTCGTGCCGGAGCTGGTGGCGGCGGACTGGCCGGCGCTGCGCTTCGTGTTTCCGCATGCGCCGGTGCGGCCGGTGACGGTGAACGGCGGGCTGCCGATGCGCGCGTGGTACGACATCGTCGGCTTCGACCTGCTGGCGCAGCAGGACGAGGCGGGCATCCGCGCCTCGATCGCCGCCACCGCGGCGCTGATCGCGCGCGAGAACGCGCGTGGCGTGCCCGACGAGCGGATCTTCCTCGCCGGCTTCTCGCAGGGCGGCGCGATCGCGCTGGCCGCGGGCCTGCGCCACGCATCGCGCCTGGCCGGCATCGTGGCGCTGTCCACCTACCTGCCGATCGCCGACACGCTGGCCGCCGAGCGCAGCGCGGCGAACGCAGACGTGGGGATCTTCCAGGCGCACGGCAGCTTCGATCCGGTGGTGATCCCGCCGCGCGGCAGTGCCAGCCGCGACCTGTTGCAAGGCCTGGGCTATCGCGTGGACTGGCACAGCTACCCGATGGCGCACGCGGTCTGCGCCGAAGAGATCGCCGACCTGCGCCGCTGGCTGGGCGCCAGATTGAGCTGAACTGGCGCGACGCTGCGGCATACTGCGCGCATGCGCGAGCCCTTCTTTCGCCACCCCGACGAACCCAGCCCGTTGCCGGACTTCTGCAGCCTGCCGGTGCTGTTCACCTTGCTGGTGACCGGTGCGCTCGCTGCCACCGTGGTGTGGCTGGCGGCGGGTGACCATCGCGATCTATCCGGCTACAGCGTGGGCATCCTGTTCGTGACCTGGCTGGCGCTGGTGATCGGCGTGGTGCTGTGCCTGTTGCGGGCGTGGCTGCAGCGGCTGCCGGGCCACCTGCCCTACCTCGCCGCGTGGCTGCTGATGATGCCGATCGTGGGCGCGGCGAGCTGGATGGCGCACGGGCTGGACGAGGCGCTGCAGATGGGCCTGGTGCGCGACGGCGCGGCGGCCTTCGTGCGCGACAACGTGCTGATCGCCGCCCTGCTCGGCGCGGCGATCCTGCGCTACTTCTACGTGGCCGCACAGTGGCGGCTGCGCCTCGCCGCGGTGAGCCGGGCGCAGGTGGAGGCGTTGCAGGCGCGCATCCGCCCGCACTTCCTGTTCAACAGCATGAACACCGTGGCGGCGCTGATCCCGCTCGATCCGGCGGCGGCCGAACGCACGGTGGAGGACCTGGCCGAGCTGTTCCGCGCCGCGCTGGGCCAGCACGAGCAGGGCGACGGCACGCTGGGCGAGGAACTGGCCTTGCTCGACCGTTACCTCGCGATCGAACAGCTGCGTCTGGGCGAACGCCTGCGCGTCGAGCGTGCACTGGACGATCTGCCGCAGGCGTTCCCGCTGCCGCGCCTGCTGTTGCAGCCGCTGGTGGAAAACGCGGTGCGCCACGGCATCCAGCCGCTGCGCGAAGGCGGCGTGGTCACGCTGCGCGGCGAGCGCCGGGGCGACGCCGTCGTGATCGAGATCGCCAACCCGTTGTCGTCCGCGCCCGCGCGCGGCGGCAACGGCCATGGCCTGGACAACGTGCGCCGACGCGTGGCGTTCCGCTACGGCCCGCGCGCCGTGGTGCAGGCGGGGGCGCAGGGTGAGCGCTACGTGGTGAGCCTGCGACTGCCGTTCGAGACGAAGGGGAATGACGATGCGCGTACTGATCGTCGATGACGAACCGCTGGCGCGCATGCGACTCGCCACGCTGCTGGGCGAATGCGAAGGTGCCGTGCTGGCCGGCAGCGTGGGCGACGGCGAGGCCGCGCTGGCCGCGCTCGCCGAACTACGGCCCGACCTGCTGCTGCTCGACATCAACATGCCCGGCCTCGACGGCTTGGCGCTGGCCGCGCGGCTGGCCGGCCGCGCGCGGCCGCAGGTGGTGTTCTGCACCGCCTACGAGAACCACGCGCTGCACGCCTTCGAGCTGGACGCGGTGGACTACCTGCTGAAGCCGGTGCGGCTGGAGCGCCTGCGCGAGGCGCTGCAGCGCGCGCGCAAGCGGCAGGCGGACGCGCCGCGGGCCGCCACCGCGTGGTTGCACGCGCGCGTGCGCGACGAACAGGTGCGCGTGGCGCTGGACGAGGTGATCTGCCTGCTCGCCGAGGAGAAATACGTGTGCGTGCGGCACGCCGGCGGCGAGCTGCTGATCGACGAATCGCTGCGCCAGCTGGAGGAGGCCTATCCCGAGCAGCTGATCCGCCTGCATCGCAATTGCCTGGTGCCGCCCGCCCGCCTGCTGGGGCTGAAACCGCTGTCCGACGGTCGCGTGCTGGCCCGCCTCGCCGGTACCGACTTCAGCCCCGAGGTGAGCCGGCGCAACCTGCCGGCGCTGCGCAAGCTGCTCAGGATGGGCTGAGCTGCGTCGATCCGTCGCTTGCCGCGCCGCGTGCGGCCGCATCGGTGACAATGGCGCAACGCCGAACCGTGGAGCCCGCATGACCCCGACCACCCTGCGCATCGCCACCCGCAAGAGCGCGCTCGCGCTGTGGCAGGCCGAGCACGTGGCGGCGCTGCTGCGCGCGGCGCATCCGGGGCTGGCGGTGGAGCTGGTGCCGCTGTCCACCCGCGGCGACGAGATCCTCGACCAGCCGCTGGCGACGATCGGCGGCAAGGGGCTGTTCCTGAAGGAGCTGGAAGTGGCGATGCTGGAAGGCCGCGCCGACCTCGCCGTGCATTCGCTGAAGGACGTGCCGGCCGAGCTGGAGCCGGGCTTCGCGCTGCCGGCGATCCTGCCGCGAGCGGATGCCGCCGACGCCTTCGTCAGCAACCACCATGCGGATCTCGCCGCCTTGCCGCCGGGCGCGAAGGTGGGCACCTCTTCGCTGCGCCGGCAGGCGCAGCTGCGCGCGCTGCGGCCCGACCTGGAACTGCTGGACCTGCGTGGCAACGTGGGCACGCGACTGGCGAAGCTGGACGCGGGCCACTACGACGCGATCGTGCTGGCTTGCGCGGGGCTGGAGCGGCTGGGCTTGGCCGCGCGCATCCGCAGCCGGCTCGCCGCGCCGAACTGGCTGCCGGCGCCGGGGCAGGCGGCGATCGCGATCGAGGCGCGCGTCGACCAACCGGCCACGCTGGCCCTGCTCGCGGTGCTGGACGACGCCGACACGCGGCAGGAAGTGGGCGCCGAGCGCGCGATGAACCAGGCGCTGGGCGGCAGCTGCACGGTGCCGGTGGGCGCATGGTGCACGCTCACCGAACACGGCTTGCACCTGCGTGGACTGGTGGGCGACGCGGCCAGCGGCCGGCTGCTGCACGCGCAGGCGGACGGCGAGGAGGCCGAGGCGCTGGGGCAGGCGGTGGCGCAAGCGCTGTTCGCGCAGGGCGCCGCAGAGTTTCTGGGCGCATAGACGCCGAAACGAAAACGGCCCCCGCCGAAGGCAGGAGCCGCCAATGCTTTCGTGAATCCCGGCCCTTGGGGATGCTTTGATTTTGCTCGTCACCCCGGCGAAAGCCGGGATCCAGTGCCTTCGAGTCATTGAAGGTAATGACACTGGATTCCTGCTTGACCAGCCTTCGGCTGTTGAAAGGCGCCTCGCAGGAATGACGAGCAAGAGGCCGGTTGTTCAGACCTTCCTTAGAAGTTGTAGACCAGGTTGGTGGTGGTCAGCGTGTCGGTCTTCCGGATGCCGGGCAACACGTCGCTGTTGCGGCGCACCTGGAAGCCCACCTTCAGCGCCAGCTTCTTGGTCATGCTGACGGCGAGGCCGGCGTCGTTCTGCAGGTAGGTGTTCTTGGAGCCCGCTTCCGTCAGGAACGTGTCCTCGAACGAGGTGTTGTCGGTCAGGCGGAACTTGTAGTTGACCAGGCCGCGAGCCACCACTTCGTGCTGCACCGTCTGCCGTTCCTTGGTGACGACGCCGGCGGTGTCCACGGTGAGGTCGGCCGGGCGGTACTTCTTGTAACCGGGACCGATTTCGAACGACAGCTCGTTGCGGGCGTCCTTCAGCGCGATGTAGCCGTAGCCCAGCGAGACCACGCCCTGCCACAGGTTGGCGCCGAACTGGTCGTGGTCGTAGCGGCCCGCGCCCACGATGTAGCTGCGCGGATCGAGTTTGTAGCCCACCGAGGCGCCGCCGTCGTAGCGGTTGGCGGTGGTGTTGAATTCGTTGATGGTGTTGCCGTTCTGGTCGATCACCTTCTGCTGCACCTTGGTGCGCAGCACGTCCAGGAAGAAGCTGTTCTTCCACTGCTCGTTTTCCTGGTTAAGGCCGAGCTTGGCGTTGACGTTCTGCGAGCGGGTGTTGCCGGTGGCGGAGGCGAAACCGAATTCGCCCGAACCGCTCCAGCCGCCGTTGTTGGTGGCGCTGTTGGCGTCTTGCGCCTGCGCGCCGAAGCTCGCGCATGCCGCCAGCAGCAGGGCGGCCATCAGGGTCTTGTTCATGGGTGGATATCCGTTTCGTTAAGCAATTGTAAGTGGCACACCTTAACGCAACGGCTTGAATTTTCAATGAACACGAGCCGATCAGGCCGCTTTTGCACCCACGGCGTCGGCCAGTGCACCTTCGTACAGCCAGCGCTCCAGCAGCTGGCCCAGCAGGCAACCGGGCGCGGCGAGCGCGGCTGCGAGCAGGTTGCCGGAAGCGCCACCCAGCAGCAGGGCCGTGCAGGGCAGCGCGTAGCTCAGCAGCGAAGCGACCAGGCGCGCGGGGAGGCGGCCACGGTTCGCCGCGGCCTCGCCGGCGGCGGTTTCGGGCTCGCGCAGCGATTGCCACAGCCCGCTTTCCAGCAAGCCCTGGCCGAGCGCCAGCGCCAGCAGCAGCAGGACCCACAGGTAGGCGCCGCGCCCGCCAATGAACTCGTCTTGCGCCAGCACGCTCAGCCACAGCCAGAGGCCGCCGATGTAAGCCGCGATGGTGATGCGGCAGGCCGGCAGCAGGGCAGTCGCGCGTTGCAGCGTGGACGGCAGGCGGGCACGGTCGTCGTGGGTGGCCAGCAACAGGCTGACCAGACTGCACAGCATCAGCGCCGTGCCGGCCAGTCGGGTCACCCAGAAGCCGTTGTCGCCATGTGCCAGGCCCGCCACCGCCAGCACCGGCAACCAGGTCGCCAGGGCCATCAGCGCGGAACGCGTGGGACGGTGGCCCGGTCGCGGCAACCAGCCGTGCCAACTGGCCAGCCCGGGTATCCGCAGACCGGCCAGCAGCAGGCCGCTGCCTGCCAGCACGGAGCCCAGCCCCAGCGGGATCAGGGTGCTGCTGCGGCCCGGCGGACTCAGCCCCAGCAACAGGGACAGGCCCAGCCACAGCCAGATGCCGTAACCGGTGGTCGCCAGCACCTGCAGCAGTGCCGCGGCGCGGTGCGGGCGAGCGGTCGACGAGGCCGTCGCTGTATCGGCCGCGATCGCATCGGGCCACTCGCGGGTGGACTGCATGGAGGATTCCGTCGGGGAAGGCGGGGCTGCAAGCTTAAGCCAGCCGTCACGGATGCGGGTTAGCCAAACGTTCGGCAGGCTTGCGGGCGCCAGCGGGCGTACCCATGCTAGGAGGCTCACGCACCCCGCCGCGACCGCCGAGCCCGCCATGGACCGCTACGAACGCATCCTCACCCTGCATCGCCTGCTGAAATCGGCGCACTACCCGGTGCCGTTGCCGAAGCTGATGGACGAGCTGGAGTGCTCGCGCGCCACGCTGTACCGCGACGTGGCCTTCCTGCGCGACGCGCTGGGCGCGCCGATCGAGAGCGCGGGCGGCGAGCACGCCGCGTTCCGCTACGAGCTGAGCGAGGGCGAACGTTTCGAGTTGCCGGGACTGTGGCTGACCTCCGACGAACTGGCGGCGTTGCTGGCCCTGAACGAGCTGATCGGCCGCAGCGGCCCCGGCGTGCTGGCCGGCGCGCTGGCGCCGTTCAAGTCGCGCATCGAGCACCTGCTATCCGACCGCGGCAGCGGCAAGGCGCTGCCGGTCGAGCGCATCCGGGTGATTCCGTGGGGCGCGCGCAAGCTCGACCAGCAGGCGTTCCGCATCGTGGCCGGCGCGGTGCTGGAGCGCAAGCAACTGCGCTTCCGCTACCGCGCGCGCACCACCGGCGCGGACAGCCGCCGCACCGTCTCGCCGCAGCGCCTCACGCATTACCGCGACAACTGGTACCTCGACGTGTGGGACCACGACCGCGAGGCGCTGCGCAGCTTCGCGGTGGACCGCATCGCCGAGGCGCAGGCGCTGGACACGCCCGCGCGCGACGTGCCCGATGCCGAGCTGGACCAGGCGCTGGCTTCCAGCTACGGCATCTTCGCCGGCCAGCCCAAGGCTTGGGCCACGATCCGCTTTTCCTCGCACGCCGCGCGCTGGGTGGCCGACGAGCACTGGCATTCGCAGCAGAAGGGAGAGTGGCTGGGCGACGGCCGCTACGAGCTGCAGTTGCCGTATTCCAATTCCAAGGAATTGTTGATGGATGTGCTCAAGTACGGCCCGGACGCCGAGGTGATCGCACCGCTGCCGCTGCGCGAGGAGATGAAGATCCTGCTGCAGCTGGCGCAGGGCGCGTATCAGGTGCCGCCGCGGTAGGAGCACATCCCGTGCGCGATGGCTTTTGGTTTCGATCAGGCGCCAGAGCATTCGCGCACAGAGTGCGCTCCTACAACAGCGTCGATTGCGGGGCCGCGTAGCTCAGCTCGCCGTTCGCGACGTGCGCCGCCGAGGTCCACGGATGCGCTGCGCTGTGCCGCAGGTCGAGGATGTGGATCACCTCGATGCCGCGCTGCTTCAGCACGTCGGCGATGATCGCGCGATGGCAGCGCCACCACACCGCTTCGGCGCACATGATGGCCGTGCGCTGGCGCGCGGCAAAGTCCAGCAGCGCGGCCAGCCCCTCGGCGAATTCCGCACTGGCGAGGTGGTCGGCGTAGCCGCGGAACGCGGCGTTGCGCCACGCGGTGTTCGGCGAGTCCGGCTTCGCCCGTCGTCGTCCACCCAGCGCGGGGAACCACTGGTAGCCGATGCCCTGCGCAGGCAGGCTGACGGCCAGCGCATCGTGCGCGAATTGTGGCCAGCGCCGCGAACCGGGGAAACGGCGCACGTCGGCGATCGCCCCGATGGAGTACGTCGCCAGCAGGGCCAGGAACTCCTCCAGCGTGCGGGTGGAGTGGCCGATCGTCCAGATCGTGGCGGGATCGGCGGCGTTCACGCGATCTTCGAGAGCGCCTTGCCCTTGTGCATGGCGACGTGGTCGGTCTTGTCGCTCTTGATCTCGTATTGCGGATCGTCCGGGCTGCAGTGGCGTGGGTGGCCCTTGTACAGCGTGTCCGCCGTGTGCACCTTCACGATGTGGCCGGTGACGTGGCCGGCTTCGGAATTCCAGCGCACGTGGTCGCCGACGTGGAACTGTGTGCCCATCATGGTGGTCTCTGTCTGCTGACAATGCCGGCATCTTCGCACCGGTGGCGTGCAGGCGAGGTCGCCGTCGGCAAGGCGCACGGCGACCGGCTAGGATGGTGCAAACGACAGGAGTACGACATGCAAAGCGGCAATCCCGCCCTCAACAAGAACACCTTCCTCGACGCGGCCAGCGGCGCGGTATTCCAGCACGACGGCAACGCCATGACGCTCAACGGCACGGTCAACAAGACCGGCCTGCTGCTGGTGCTGGTGGTGCTCGGCGCGATGTTCAGCTGGAGCCGCTTCCACGGCGCCGAAAGCCTGCCTGCGCTGGGGCCGCTGGTGCTCGGTGGCGCGCTGGTCGGCTTCGTGCTGGCCATGGTCACCGCGTTCAAGAAGACCTGGGCGCCGGTCACCGCGCCGCTGTACGCGCTGGCCGAGGGCGTGTTCGTGGGCGCGCTGTCGGCGATCTTCGAGATGCGCTACCCCGGCATCGTGATGCAGGCGGTGGGGCTGACCTTCGGCACCATGGCGGCGATGCTGCTGGCCTATCGCAGCGGGCTGATCCGCGCCACCGACAAGTTCAAGATGGGCGTGGTCGCCGCCACCGGCGGCATCCTGCTGGTCTACCTGGCCAGCTTCGTGATGGGCTTCTTCGGCCACTCCTTCGGCTTCATCACCGGCAGCAGCACGGTCGGCATCCTGTTCAGCCTCGCCGTGGTGGTGATCGCGGCGCTGAACCTGATCCTCGACTTCGACATGATCGAGCAGGGCGTGGGCGCCGGCGCGCCGAAGTACATGGAGTGGTACGGCGCCTTCGCGCTGGTGGTGACCCTGGTGTGGCTGTACCTGGAGATGCTGCGCCTGCTGTCGAAGCTGCAATCGCGCAACTGAGTACGCCGCGCTTGCACGGCTGACGAAACGCCCGCACGTCGCGGGCGTTTCGCTGTCTGCGGCCGGCAATTGCGTATCGGCTAAGCTCTCCGCCGACTCCGCCGCCATGGATATGCATGAGCCAGTTCGCCCTGTTCGGCCAGCGCCGCTTCGCGCCGTTCTTCTGGACCCAGGCGCTGGCGGCATTCAACGACAATGCGTTCCGCAATGCGCTGATCGTGCTGGTGGCGTTCCAGATGGGACTGAGCGAGCGCACGGCGTCGTTCTACACGAACTTCGCGCCGGCGCTGTTCATTCTGCCGTTCTTTCTGTTCTCGGCCAGCGCGGGGCAGCTGGCGGAAAAGATCGAGAAGACCCGCATCATCCGCTGGGTGAAGCTGTTCGAGATCGCCGCGATGGTGATCGCCGCGGCGGGCTTCATCACCCACCACGTGAGCCTGCTGCTGGTGGTGCTGTTCATGATGGGCCTGCACTCCACCGTGTTCGGGCCGATCAAGTACGCGATCCTGCCGCAGGCGCTGAAACCCGCCGAGCTGGTGGGCGGCAACGGCCTGGTGGAGATGGGCACCCAGCTGGCGATCTTGTTGGGCATGATCGCGGGCACCACGGTGATGGGCGTGGCGCACATCGGGCCGTGGCTGGCCGCGGGCGTCACCATCGGCGTGGCGGTGATCGGCTACCTCGCCAGCCGCGCGATCCCGCCGGCGCCGGCCACCGCGCCGGACTTGCAGATCAACTGGAACCCGCTCACCGAAACCGCGCGCGTGCTGGGCATCACCCGCGCCGACCGCGCGGTTTGGAACGCGGTGCTGGGCATCTCCTGGTTCTGGTTCTTCGGCACCGTGCTGATCGCGCAGCTGCCGGGCTATACGCGCGAGACGCTGGGCGGCGACAACACGGTGTTCACCCTGGTGCTGACGCTGTTCTCCATCGGCAGCGGCCTGGGCGCGCTGGCCTGCGAGAAGCTCTCGGGCAAGCGGGTGGAGATCGGCCTGGTGCCGATAGGCGCGTTCGGGCTCACCGCGTTCGGCGTGGATCTGTACCTCGCGCGGCGCGGCATCGCGGCGGGCAACGCGGTGGACTGGCTGGGCTTTCTGCGCGGCACGGGCAGCTGGCGCATCGTGCTCGACCTCACCCTGATCGGCGCCTTCGCGGGCCTCTACGTGGTGCCGCTGTTCGCCTTCGTGCAGGCGCGTTCGCCGCGCGAGAAGCTGTCGCGCGTCATCGCCGGCAACAACATCATGAATGCGGTGTGGATCGTGGCCGCGGCGCTGTTCGGCTTCACGCTGAGCTGGCTGGGCGTGCATGCGGTGACGATCTTCCTCGCCGCCGCGCTGCTCAACGTGCTGGTGGCGGCCTACATCTTCACCCTGGTGCCGGAGTTCATCCTGCGCTTCGTCACCTGGCTGCTCACCCGCACGCTGTACCGGGTGCGCGCGGACGGCCTGCAGCACATCCCCGAGCAAGGCCCGGCGCTGCTGGTATGCAACCACGTGAGCTACGTCGATCCGCTGCTGCTGATGGCGAACCTGCGCCGGCCCGCGCGCTTCGTGACGTATTACCGGATCTTCAACGTCCCGCTGCTGAAGTTCCTGTTCAGGACGGCGAAGGCCATACCCATCGCCGGGCAGAAGGAAGACCCGGCCGTGCTGCAGCAGGCTTACGACGCCATCGACGCCGCGCTGGCCGACGGCGAACTGGTGTGCATCTTCCCCGAGGGCGCGCTGACCCGCGACGGCACGATCGCGCCGTTCCGACCCGGTCTGGAAAAGATCCTCGCGCGCCGCCCGGTGCCGGTGCTGCCGATGGCGCTGCGCGGGCTGTGGGGCAGCATGTGGAGCCGGCGCGACTCGGCGCTGCATCGCGCGCGCCTGCCGCGCCGCTTCCGCGCCCGGGTGGAACTGGTGGTGGATGCGACGCTGGCGCCGGAGCAGGTCAGCGCCGGGTCGCTGGAAGCACGCGTGCGCGAGCTGCGCGGCGAGCTGGCGTGATTTCTCCCTCCCCTGCTTGCAGGGGAGGGTTGGGGTGGGGTCAACGCCTCAGCGCAACCAGCCGCCGATCACGATCAGCGCCACCACGCTGAGCCAGGCCAGCAGTGCGCGCAGCAGCACACTGCGCAGGCGGCGCAGTTCGACGAGCGGATCGCTGCGCTCCTCGGCATAGCCCTCGCCGCCCTCGATGTCGACCTGGATGTCTGCGCGCGCGGCGGCGCCGAGGAAGCCCGGGCCCTCGTTGAGCCAGCTGTTCGGCAGGGCCTGCTGGTGCCAGCGGCGCCAGGCGCCGATCACCGCGTCCCAGTGACCGACCAGGGCCAGCGTGAACACCAGCAGCTGGGCGGGAATCCAGTCCAGCGCGTTGGCGAAACGGCGTGCGGTGCCGCGTGCCTCGGCGTCCAGTCGCAGCGTGTCGTCGTGGCCCAGCGCGCGCGTCAGCCGGTACAGCAGCGCGCCGAGGGGGCCGAGCAGGAAGAACCAGAACAGCACGCCGAAGCGGCGGCGCAGCGCGGCGTAGGCGGTGGCCTCGCCCAGTTCGGTGGCCTGCCATGCCACGTGTTCGCCATCCTCGCCCAGCGCCTGCGCGGCGGCTTCGCGGCTGGCGCCGTCCGGCGCGGCGAGGATCGCCTCCAGGTCGGCCTCGAACGCGTGCGGGCCGAAGCAGAACAGCAGCACCGCCAGCGCGAACAGCAGCTGCAGCAGGTCGGCCAGCGGCGGCAGGCCCAGCAGCCAGGTCGCCAGCGCGCACAGCAGCAGCGGCAGCAGCAGCGCCAGCACCACGCGACCCGTGCCGCTGGTGTCGCCCAGTTGCGCCACCCAGCGGCGGAAGCCGGCGTCGTTGCGCCAGTGCGCGAGGCGCGGCTGCCAGTGCAGCAGGCCGAGGGCAATCAGGGCAACGAGCAGACGTATGGCCATGCGCTTCTCCGGGGAACCGCCGCATTGTAAGCGAGCCTTTCGCGCGTCACACGACGCACGAGGCCGGGCTCAAGCGTGTTCGGCGCGCGCCGCGAGCAGTGCGTCGAGCTCCAGGCCCGCGCGCTCGCGCAGCCAGTGTTCGAGCAGCCGATAGGACACCGACAGCGGCGTGGAGGGCAGGAAGCTGCCGTCGGCGATGCCGTCGACGATCTGGCGCGGGGTGAACCAGCGCGCGTCCTCCAGTTCGCAGTCGCGCAGGCGGATCGCGGGATCGCGCGCCACCGCGGTGAAGCCCACCATCAGCGAGGCCGGCATCGGCCAGGGCTGCGAGGAGTGGTAATGCACCTCGCCCACCAGTACGCCGGATTCCTCCATCACCTCGCGGCGCACCGCATCCTCCAGCGCCTCGCCCGGCTCGATGAAGCCGGCCAGGGTGGAATAGCGCCCGGGCGGCCAGCTGGCTTGGCGGCCGAGCAGGCAGGCGCCCTCGTGCTCCACGATCACGATGATCGCGGCGTCGGTGCGCGGGAAATGCAGGCGACCGCAGGCGGCATTCGTGCACTGCATGCGATGGCCGGCGGAAACGATGGCGAGCGGCGCGCCGCAATGCGCGCAATGCCGCGTCTCGCGCTGCCAGTGCGCCAGGCCCTTGGCATAGGCGAACAGGCCGGCCTCGTCGGCAGGCAGCAGCAGGCCGGCCTCGCGCAGGCTGGCGCGGCGCGCGTGCAGTGATGTCTCCAGGCCGGCGGCGTGCGTGTCACCTGCTGGCGCCAGCAGGAAATGCGGGCGGCCGTGGGCGATGCCGAGCAGCCAGGCCGGCGCATCGGCGCACAGCCGCTTGCGCTCGCTGGCATCGAGCCAGCGCAGCGCATCGTGATCGGCGTGCAGGAAGGCCCGGCCGTCGGCGTCGAGCAGCAGGAAGCGCGCGTCGGGCGCGGCGGCCTGCGCAGCGACCCACGCCGCATCGTCGCGGCGCTCGGCCATGCGGTCGAGGATCAGGCTGAGTCCGGCGAAGGTGTTGGGCGGCGTTGGCGTACCCATGCGACGTCAGGTCGAGAACGACGAGCCGCAGCCGCAGGTGGTCTTCGCGTTCGGGTTGCGTATCACGAACTGCGAACCGCCCAGGTTCTCGCTGTAGTCGATCTCGGCGCCGGTGAGGTACTGCAGCGACAGCGGATCGCACAGCAAGGTCACGCCCTCGCGTTCCAGCGCGAAGTCGTCCTCGGCCTGGGCCTCGTCGAAGGTGAAGCCGTACTGGAAGCCCGAGCAGCCGCCGCCGGAGATGTACACACGCAGCTTCAGCGCGGGGTTGCCCTCCTCCGCGATCAGCTCGTGCACCTTGCGCGCGGCGGCCTCGGTGAACAGCAGCGGCGCGCCGCTGCTGCGGTAGTCGGGAACAACGGGGAGCGGGACGACGGTATCCATGGCACTCAGATGGGGGCGCGGGCGGGCGCCACAAGCATACTTCGCCTGCCTTGCGCTGACATGACCATCGTGCGGTTGCGGCAGGCGATCAGCTTTGCATCTTGCTCTGCAGGTAGCGTTCCGCGCCGATGTCCTTGACCAGGCTCTGCTGGGTCTCCAGCCAGTCGATGTGCTCTTCCTCGTCGTGCAGGATGCCCTTGAACAGGTCGCGGCTGACGTAGTCGGCGATGCCCTCGCTGTGCGCGATCGCGGCGCGCAGGTCCTTGGCGGCCACCAGTTCCAGGTCGAGATCGCCCTGGATGCACTCCAGCACGTTCTCGCCGATGCGCAGCTTGCCCAGGTGCTGCAGGTTCGGCAGGCCGTCGAGGAACAGGATGCGCTCGATCAGGCGATCGGCGTGTTTCATCTCCTCGATCGACTCCTTGTACTCGTGCTCGGCCAGCTCCGCGTAGCCCCAGTCCTTGAACATGCGGTAATGCAGGAAGTACTGGTTGATCGCGGTGAGCTCGTTGTAGAGCACCTTGTTGAGGAATTCGATGACCTTGGCGTCGCCCTTCATGGCCGCTCTCCGTTCGCTGGGGATGCGGCGACTATACGAACTCCGCCGTCGGGCGGGCGTAACGCGAATGGCAATGGTTTGCGCGTGGGAACGCGCAGGCGGCTCAGGCGGCCGCGACGAAGGTGGGCAGCGCCACCACGGATTCGTGCTGCTCGATCGCCTGCGTGAGGCAGGCGCGCGCCTCGGGTTCGCAGCAGCCGCAGCAGTCCGAGCAGCCGGTGCGCGCCTGCAGTTGCGCGAACGTGCGCACGCCGTCGGCGACTTCGCGGCGGATGTCGTGGTCGGTGACGGCGTTGCACAGGCAGATGTACATGCCGCGCATCAAAACGCAAATGCGAATGATTGTCAACTATCGGGATTGCGCCGGCGGTTTGCCGTTCAGGCGGCGCGCCAGCCGTGCCGGGGTTCGTCCGGCGCGGTATCGCCGTCCTCGCGTGGCGGCGCATGGCCCAGCTCCACCCGGCACAGGCCTTCCACCAGCGGCGCGAAATGGCGCAGCGCGCGCTCGTACACCTGCCGTTTGAAGTTCACCACGTGGGCGGCCGGGTACCAGAAATCCACCCAGCGCCAGATGTCGAACTCGGGCTTGTCGCAGGCATCCAGCCGCAGCGAGGCCTCGTCGCTGACCAGCTTGAGCAGGAACCACACCTGCTTCTGGCCGATGCAGGTGGGGTGCTGGTGGTGGCGCACGTAGCGCTGCGGCAGCTTGTAGCGCAGCCAGCCGCGGGTGGCTGCCACCACTTCGACGTGTTCGGGCGCCAGCCCGGTTTCCTCTTCCAGCTCGCGGTACATCGCTTCCAGCGGCGTCTCGTCGCTGCGCATGCCGCCTTGCGGGAACTGCCAGCCGTCGCGGTTGATGCGGCGCGCCCAGAACAGGCGCCCGTCCGTGTTCAGCAGCACGATGCCCACATTCGGACGGTAGCCATCGACGTCGATCATCTCGTCATCCTCGGGCCGTGCCGCGCACCGGCAATAGCCGACGCGCGCAAGGCGATGGCCCGATTCAACCATGCAGGCCGAAGCGCGGCAAGCCGGAAAGCTTGAACCGTAGCGTGCCCGCCATTAAACTGCCGCGCCCCGCCTCCGGCATCACAAACGATCCGGCGCGGCGGCCTCCCCTTGGCCATGTAGCTCAGCCGGTTAGAGCACGGCACTCATAAGGCTGGGGTCATACGCGGTACAATTTCGAATTCTGGCTATGTAGCTCAGCCGGTTAGAGCACGGCACTCATAATGCCGGGGTCGGTGGTTCGAGTCCACCCATAGCCACCAGAATTCATCGTAAAAACAGCAAGTTGCGTGATGAAAGCCCGCCAGCGTCGCGGGCTTTTTCGTGCCCGTATCACACGATCGGCACCTGGCTGACGTTGTTCTTCGGGTCCATCCAGAACGATTCGTTGACGAAGCGGCCGAAGATTTCGCGCGGCAGGATGGAGGTGCGCTCGATCGGTTCCACCTTCGGGCGCACGGTGTGCAGGCCGGGCATGCCGACGCGGGCGTCGAATTCGTCCGCGTGGTAGGCGATGTGGTCGAAGTCGTGTTCGAACCAGGGTTCGCCGATGAACTGGTAGACCGCGCGCAGGGCCGCGGCCGGGTTGCGCACCAGGCTTTCGTAGGTGAGCAACAAGAGGTGGCCGGGCGCGTACTGGCCGTAGAACGCGTCCTTGGTGGCCTGGAAGGAGAAGCCCACCATGCCGCGCGGATCGGTGAGCGCCTCGACGCGCGAGTAGACCGTGGTGTTGGTGTCGAAGCGGAACACCTTGCTGACGCCGACCGGCTGCCGGCGCACCAGCCGTTCCATGCTGTCCAGCACCCATGACAGCTGGCGCACGCAGGCGATGACCTTCGCCTCCGGAAACAGCATGTCGAGCAGTTGCATGCGGCTGCACCACAGCCGGCTGGTGTCGAACACGATGCCGGCATCGCCACCCGCGTGACCCGCGTAGAAGTTCTCGACCAGGCCGCGCAGCATGGCGACGCGCTGCTCGTCGGAGACGTCGAACGAGAAGTCGTTCTTGCTGCTCGCCTCCGCGATCACCACGCCCATGATGTCGGCGAGCGGGCTGGTCATGCCCGCGTGGAAGCGCGGGTTCTGGTTGAGGATGGCGGCGAGCAGCGTGCTGCCTGAGCGTGGTAGCCCGGAAATGAAGTGGAACTTCCGGGTCGGCGTCGCGGCAGCGGGGGCGGCAGGCATGGGGCGCTCTCCAGTGGATCGGTCGGGTGCAGTGGCGTCCGGCGAAATATACGCGGCCTCGCTAGGCCGGGGCCGCGGTCGAGGCGCGGATGCGCATTTCGTAGTCGACTTCGACCATCCGCGGCTCGCCCTTGTCCAGCACGCGCAGCAGCAGTTCCTCGGTGGCGCGCCGGCCCATCTCGCGTACGGGCTGGTGGACGGTGGTCAGCGGCGGCCACACCTGGGTGGCGATCGTGGTGTCGTCGAAGCCGCAGATGGATACCTCGCCGGGCACCGACACGCCCGCTTCCGCGGCGGCCCAGATCGCGCCGACGGCCATGTCGTCGTCGGCCGCGAAGATCGCGGTCGGCCGCTGCGGCAGCGCCAGCAACTGGCGCATGGCGGCCACGCCCGAGTCGAAGGAGAACCGGCCCTGGACCATGTACGCGGGGTTTTCCTGCAGTCCCGCGCGCCGGAGGCCGTCGCGAAACCCGGCCAGGCGCCAGACGCCGGCGCCGTGTTCGGGATCGCCGAGGATGTGGGCGATGCGGCGGTGGCCCAGCGCCACCAGGTGCTCCACCATCGCCGCGGCGGCTTCGCGTTCGCGCAGCATCACGCCGATGCAGTCCCCGGGGTGGTGCGGCGCGATCGAGGCGAACGGCAGGCCGGCCTGGCGCAGGCGTGCCAGCAGCTGCGGGTGGTCGGTGATCGGCGGCGTGAGGATCAGCCCATCGGGCCGGTGCCGCGACAGGATCTCCTCGACCCGCTCGACGAAGTCCGCCGCCTCCGAGACCAGCGGCTGCACCATCATGCTGTAGTGCTGGGCCTCGCAGGCCTCCAGCACGCCGGTCTGCACTTCCATGATGTAGCTGGGCGAACGGTTGTCGTACAGCAGGCCGATCATGAAGGAGCGGTTGGTCGCCAGGCTGCGCGCCGAGGTGAGCGGGCGGTAATGGAGTTCCGCCATGGCGGCCAGCACGCGTTCGCGCACGGCGTCGCGCACGTTCGGCTCGTTGTTGAGTACGCGCGACACGGTTTTTTTCGAGGTGCCCGAGGCGCGGGCGACGTCGTCGATGGTCGCGCGCGTCATGAAAGTCTGGCCGGATTCAATGCGTGGTTCCTTGGTCGGCGCCTGCCGGGTGCTCGATGGTGACGGGGACGCGCCGGCTCGGCACGTTCCATCCGCTCACTTCGATGACCGGCGTCGCCGTGCCCTGCGCGGCGAAATGCGCGGTCAGGGTGAGCGACTCGCCGGGCCACAGCGTAACGTCATTGTCGCTCCACAAGACCGGCAGCACGGGCTGGCCGTCGCCGGGGTGCTTGATCGACAGGTGTTGGAACAGTGCCACGGTCCTGGATGCCGCCGGCACCGACAGCGTGACGGTGGCGATGTCCCGGGCGCCCTCGCGCCGCACGCTCGCCCGCACGTCGCTGGCTGCGCCCGGCAGGGACTGCAGCGCGGTGAAGTCGGCGTACTGCGTCAGCGGCGTGAGGTACCAGTTCGAATGCGGCCAATCGAGCCGGTCGGCCTGGATGGACAGCCAGTAGACGTTGCGGCTGAGCGGCCTGCCGTCGGCGGCGGCGAGCTCCAGCTCGACGAAGTACGTGCGCGACAGCCCGGCGAGCGCCGGCAGCGTCGCGACCTGCTGCGCATGGTTGCCGGCGAGGACTATGCCTTGCAGCTTGCGCTCGTAGCGCACGCTGCCGTCGAGGTTGCGTACGCGGACGTGGACCTGCAGACCCCGCGCGTCGTCCGGCGCGTGGTTCACCAGCACGATGCCGTGTGTGTCGTAGGCGTACTGGATGTGCAGCGGCTCGTTGGCCTTCTTCGCGCCGAAGTAGGCGCCGGCCGGGTTCAGGTACCAGTCGTACAGGTGCCAGTGCAGCGAAGGCCACGCATTGTTGAGCATCCAGTAGATCACGCCGGTGGCGGGCCTGGCCGCTTCCATGTGCGCGTTGAACGCCTCGAACTGGGCGCGCGTGTTGTCGTAGTTGTCGAGCTGGGCCTTGGCGACGTAGTCGGCGAGATCCTTCGGTGCGCCATAGCGCGTGGCCAGCGCGTTGTCGAACGGTGCGAGGCTGGCGAACGGCGACCATGCGGCGGAGGCGTGGTATTGCCGCGTCTGCGGGTACTTCCACAGCGCCTCCTGCTCCTGCGGCGACAACATGCGTTGCAGGTCCTCCAGCCGCGGGATGACGGCGCCCGCGCCGGTCTCGGAATTGAAACCGAACGCGCCGCCCTGCTTGTCGGCGTACCAGTAGGACGGCGGCACCCAGGCGTAGGGGCCCGTCATCTTCATGCCGGACGGCCCGGTTTCCGCCGTGGCCTGGGCCGCGGCCGCCGCGATGATAGGCAGCGTCCAGCCTTCCGCATGCAAGGTGTCGACGTACATCTTCGCGATCCCGGGTGGCGGTGCGTTGTCGCTGCCGATCAGGAAGGCGATCACCGAAGGATGGTTGCGCAGCAGGCGCGCCTCGCTGGCCATGGATTCCCTGGCCGTCCGGACGTCCGTTTCGTTCCACGGCTTGCCGCCGGTCTTCGCCGCCGACTCCCACATGTCGCAGCACTCCCAGCCGGCCAGGACCAGGATGCCGTCGCGGTCGGCCAGTTCGTAGAAGCGCTGGTCCTCCAGCTTGCCTTCGCTGCGAATGGTGTTGAGCCCGAGGTTGCGCACGTAGCTGAACTCGGCCTCCATGCGCGCGGGATCGTCGCGCAGGAACAGGTCCGGCGCCCAGCCCGCGCCGCGGATCAGCAGTGGTTTGCCGTTGACGACGAACTGGCGATAGCCCTGCTTCGTGAGATGCGAGCTGACGCTGCGGACGCCGAAGCGCGTGCCGGCCTTGTCGGACGTCGCGCCGTCGACCGTGGCGGCCATCTGCAAGTCGTACAGCGGATGCTCGCCCATGCCGACCGGCCACCAGATTTCCGGATGGCTCAGCGTGAGGGCGGGATCGGTGCCGGGCGAGAACGTCACCGCCTGCGTCTGGCCGGGGGCGAGCTGGATGGTCTGGCGCAGCGACACGCCGGCGACTTCGCCGGTGATCGTCGCCGCGTGCGCCACCGTGTCGAGGTTGCGTGCCTGCACCGTCACGGTGAGCGCGGCGTGCGCGAGATCGGGCAGCGACGGCGTCGACGTCACGTGCGGAAAGCGCAGTTCGACCGGCCCAGTCTGCACGATGTCCACGCCGCGCCACGGGCCCATGTTGTTGTCTGGCGGCGTGGGGTTCCAGTCCACCCAGCCGATGGTCAGGGCCCGGCGCGGATCGGCCGGATGCACGCGCAGCGCGAGCACGTTGACGCCGGCATGCATCCAGCGCGTCACGTCGAATTCGTGCACGGGGTAGGCGCCGGCGATGGCGCCATGGTCGGCGACCAGGTGCCCGTTCACCCACAGGTCGGCGCTGGCGACGATGCCATTCGTACGCAACAGCGTGTGCGTCCCCGCCGCGCTTTTCGCCAGCGTGAATTCGCTGCGGTACCACCACGGATTCACGAACAGCTGGCCGCTGGCGTCCGGCACCTGCACCGCGCGCAGGTTGTCGCTGTGGAACACATCCGGGAACTTGCCGTTCTCCAGCAGGCCCGCCATCACCGTCGCGCGTCCGCTCACCGGATACCAGTCGCGGGTGGAGAAACCGGCGGCGGAGATCGCGGCGCCGCCTTCCTGCGCCTTGGCGCTGTCCTGGATCTGCCAGTGGGCGATGGCGGTGACGGTGCCGCCGCCGGCGCCGCCATTCACCGGTGTGGGCGCGTAGGTTGTCGCAGCGTGCGCCAACGGCGCGACCACCAGCGCCGCGAGCATCAGCAATACGGGTCGGGTGAGGGTGCGCATGATGTCAGTCGTTCCCCAGGTAGGCTTCGCGGATTTCCACCGGCGCGAATGGCCAGCAGCGGTTGACCCTGGCCCAGATTGCGAACACCACGAGACCGGCGACGATCCACGCACCGGACAGGATCAGCGACATCGTGGACGCCGATACGTAGACGTAGATCCAGCCCAGCAGCGCCACCACGCACGGTATCGGATACAGCCATTGCCGGTATGGCCGGATCAGCAGCGGCTGGCGCTTGCGCAGCACCACCAGCGCGGCTATCTGCGCGATGGATTGCACGATGATGGTGGCAGCCAGCAGCATGTTGATGACTTCGGTGAGGTCGAAGAACGTGCCGATCGCCGTCACCACGCCCATCGTGAGGAGAGCCACGTGCGGGAAGCCGTGCTTCGCGTGCAACTTGCCGAACACCGACAGGAACACCTTTTCGTGCGCTGCCTGGAACGGCACGCGCGAGCCACCGAGCAGGCCCGCGAACACCGAGGCGAACGCGGTGACGATGATCAGGATGGTCATGCCCGCGGCGGCCAGATGCCCCCAGCTGCGCTCCACCACCAGCGAGGCCACCGACCTGGACTGGGCGATCTCCTGCCACGGCGCCACGCCGAGCACGCTGAGGTTGAGCACGAGATAGACGACCATCATCGCGATGATCGAGATGATGATGGAGCCGGGCATCGTGCGGCCGGGGTTGCGCAGCTCGTCGCCCATGTAGGCGGTGGTGAAGTAGCCGAGGTAGTCGTAGATGCCGAGGATCAGTCCCGCGCCCAGGCCCACGAAGAAGTGGCTGCCAAACGCGCCGGCCGGGTAGCTGAAGGCGTACGCCGGGTGGAAGTCCGAGAAGCCCGCCGCCGACACGCCGATCACCGACACCAGCATGATCACCCACAACGCGATGGTGATCGCGCGGATCGACTCGATCCGCCGGTACAGCAGCCAGGTGACGAGGCCGGTCGCCGCCAGGCTGACCAGATGCACCGGCCACCAGCCCAGGTGCGGGAAGAAATATTCCAGGTACTCGACCATGCCGATGATGCCGGTCGACATCAGCAGCGGGATCGTCAGCAGCACCGTCCAGATGAACAGGAACGGCATCAGCTTGCCGGTGCGGTACTGGAACGCTTCACGCAGGTAGACGTAGGTTCCACCGGAACCCGGCATGGCCGCGCCCAGCTCCGCCCACACCAGGCCGTCGGCCACCGCGAGGAGGGCGCCGGCGATCCAGCCGATCATCGCCTGCGGGCCGCCCATGGTGGCGACCATGATCGGGATGGTGATGAACGGCCCGATGCCGCACATCTGGGTCATGTTGATCGCGGTGCCGGAGAACAGGCCGATCGATCGGTGGAAGCCGTCGCTGCGGGCGGGCTGCTGTGCGCTGGAATCTGGCATGTCTGTCCGGCCGTTGTGGATTGGATGCAACGCGTTGCGCTCGAGCCGCTGCGGTGGCGCCATGCCCGCGGCAGCGGGCATGGCGCCAGCATCGGGGCCGGAGCGGCGAGGGAACCGCTCCGGTCGCCTCGATCACCACTGCCCGCGCACGCCGACCATGAACATGCGCTCGGAGAAGTTCGAGTGCGCCGGCTGGTCGGGCCACACGAGGTAGTACTTCTGGTACTCATTGGTAAGGTTGGTGCCGTCCACGAACACCTCGGCGTACTTGTTGATCTTGTACGAGACCGATGCATCGAGGTACTTCTGCGGCGCCTCGTACATCTCCATGCCGGTGATACCGCCCACGCTGTCCATCACCGCGCGCCGCGAACGGTAGTTGTACGCGAGGCGGGCCTGGAAGCGGTCGTCCTGGTACCACAGGATGAAGTTGCCGGACTTGGTGGAGTTGTCCTGGAACGGGATCTTGGCGCCGGACAAGTCCCGTTCGCCCGAGTTGCTGGGCGCGTAGGTGGCGTTCACCTCCATGCCGGTCTTGGACAGGATGCCCGGCAGGAAGGTGAAGCCCTGGCGGTAGTCGAACTCCGCGCCGTGGATGCTGTTGCCGGTGCCCTGCACGGGCTCGTTGATCACGATGCAGTGGTCGCGCACCACGCCATCCTCGTCCGGCAAGGTGCAGTTGGTCACGCTGCCGCTCTTGATGAAGCTCTGCACGTTGATGCGGAACAGCGCGAGGCTGAGCATGCTGGTGGGGTTGATGTAGTACTCCAGCGACGCGCCGTAGTTGGTGGAGCGCCACGGGTTGAGGCTGGGGTTGCCGCTCGACTGGCCGTTCGCGACGCGGAAGATCGGCCCCTGCGGCGTCTCCATCAGCGAGTAGTTCAACTGCAGCCCGCCGCCCCAGGTGCTGAGGTCCAGCGGCATCATGTTCTTGGAATAGGCCAGCCGGAATTTCAGCTGGTCGGTGATGTCCAGCGAGAAGTTGGCCGACGGCAGCACGTCCTGGTAGCTGCGGTTGGTGATGGAGGTGCCGACGTCGGCGGGTTCGTCGCCGTACGAACCCGGGTCACCGCTCAGGTGCTGGGTGACGTTCAGATGGGTGCGGATCACCCGCACGCCGACGTTGCCGCTGTACGGCATGTTGCCGAGGGTGCCGCTGAAATCACCCTGCAGATAGCCCGTCAACTCCTTCAGCCCCACGCCCCAACTGGTGCCCGGCTCGCCCACCTGGACGGTATCGGGGTAGAGCGACTTCCAGTATGCGATGGGGTTGATCATCGCGGAGGGGTTGATCGCCCAGAAGTTGATGCCCGAGCCGAGCAGGTTGGTGTACTGCTTGAAGTTGCCCGACAGCGGCGCGGCGGTGTTCGGCATCGATATGGCGGACAGCGGCCCCGCGCGGAAGTAGCCCTGGTCGTTGCCCGCGGTGCACGAGCCGCTGTTCATGACCACGTCGGCGCCGACGTAGCGCACCAGGCAGCCGTTCGGATCGGTGGCCCCCATGCCGGCATAGACCGGCGTTTCCAGCGTCCAGCCGAGGTTGTTCGCGCTGCGGATGCTGTTGCGCACGCCGAATTCGAGCTGGAAACCGTCCTGGAAATCGTACTTGCCGTCGAAGCGCAGCGCGTTCAGTGCCACCTCGCGGTTGTAGTCCCCGGAGGATTCCAGCGTCTTCATCGTCCAGCCTGCGGGGTTGGCGAAATCGGTCGCTAGCGAGGAGGGCATGCTGACCGTGAGGTAGCGGCCGCCGAAGTTCGCGATGATCGGCACCGTGTTCTGCGGCACGCCATTGGCATTGAACACGCGGTTGCCGCCCAGTTGCGACGGATAGATCATGGTGCCGTCGGGAACGGACACGCCGTCGTTCAGCACGTTGGGCCACAGGGCGCCGTCGGAGTCGGAGATGTTGACGTCGGTCTCGACGTTCGACTGCGACGCGGTGTCGCGGATCCCACGCAGGCTGGCCGTGAAATTGCCGCCGTTGTCGTAGTCCAGCTGCAGGTTGAAGTTCTTCGCGACCGAACTCTTCTGGATGATCTGCGAGTACGACTCCACGTCGCCCGGCCACTTCTCGTACACCTGCGTGGTGAACAGCTGCGAACCCTCCCAGCCCGGCTCCGGCGTGCCGTAACTGCCGAGCGCGGGGCTGCCGGTATTGCGCGATTGCAGCGGCACGTAGGTGGCGCCCTGCCAGTTGGTGGAGTTGAACTGGATGCCGAAGTTGCGGTCGTACTCGCGCTGCTGCGAGTAGAAGTAGTCGCTGGTCAGGCTGAAGCCGTTGCCGAGGTCCATCTGGAACGAGGCATTGCCGGATTTGCGCTTGCGCTGGGTGGTGATGTCGTTGAGGCCGATGTCCTGACTGCCCATGAACACGCCGTTGGACTTGCCGTCGCCGTTGACGTCCACGCTGCCATCGGCGTTCTGCCGGATCTGCGAGGGAATGGGTGCGCCGTTCCACGACGTCAGGAAGCCGCCGTAGCCGCCTGCGCTGGTGGCGTTCTCGCCGTTCAGCACCACGCCGTACTGGTCGAGGCCCTCGGTGGAGTTCGACCGCCTGGTGTTGGAAAAGTCGGCCGACACCAGCAGGCCCCAATGGCCGTCGTCGTTGAACGAGATCAGGCCGTTGGCCTCGGGCCCCCAATGGCGGGTGGTGCTGCCGCGCTCGCCGTTGGCGGAATAGCTGTAGGTGAATCCGCTGGGCAGATCCCAGGGGCGATAGGTATGCAGGTTGATCGCGCCGCTGATGCCGCTGTCGGTGGTGTCGGCGGTAGCCGACTTCAGCACGTCCACGCCGTGGAACAGCGTGGACGGCAGCATGGTGAAGTCGGGCTGCTGCGAGTCGATCTGGTCCGCCGTAATGAACACTTCGCCGTTCAGCATGGTGCCGACCTGGGGCAGGCCGCGCACGTCCACCGAGGTGCCCACGCCGGCGTCGCGGTTGATCTGCACGCCGGTGACGCGCTGCAGCGAGTCGGTGATGGTCACGTCGGGCAGTGCGCCGATGTTTTCCGCCGTGATGCTGTCCTGGATGTTCGGCGCATCGCGCTTCAGGTCGATCGCGCGCATCTGCGACGCGCGCACGCCGGAGACGGTGACGGTGGACAAGGTGACTGCCGCTTTCTCCTTCGCGGCGTCGGCCTTGGACTTGGCTTTCGCGGCATTGGCCGGCAACGCAGCCTGCGCGTCTTGCGGTGCGGCGGCCTGCGCTCCCGGGTTGTCCGCCTGGGCACCCGGGCGCGGTGATGCCATGGCGGAGGTCGCCACGGCGGCGAGCAGCGACATGGAGATGGCGAATGACAATGGGTGCTTGCGATGGTCGGTGGACATGGACTTTGCCTCTCGGTTGATGTCGGTCGAATCCCAACTGCTCCGCGTTGCTTCAAAACCTGCGCATCCGGATGACGTCCGCCGTGCGACGCGGCACGGTGCGGCGGTCACTCGATGCAACCGGCGTGGCGCTGCGCGCCATCACCGTTTCCCCGTTCGGCGCTCCCCCTGCGGAACGCCGGTTTTCGTGCTGTCTTTCGAAAACGTGATGCGGGCCAGCGCCCACTGCCCGTCGCGCGGGTCGCCCGTGACGACGATGCACAGGTCGCGGGCGCCGTTGCCCGGCGTCGTCGCGATCGGTGCGCCGAGGCGGGTCTGTCCCGGTGCCTGCGCCACCGGCGCCAGCGGCAGGCGGGCGAGCAGCGGCCCCGTGCAGGAGTCGGCATGGATCTCGAACTCGCCGGACGCGCTGGCCTTCGGGCGCACCACGGCATCCTTCGCCTCGTCGCCGAAGCGCCATGTCACGCGCGCCACGCTCAGGTCGACGTGCGTGACGCCTGCCAGCGGCGCCTGCGGCCACAGCCAGCACATGTCGCCGACCTCCATCGTGTAGACCGGCCGCGGACCCCGTGTCGGCTGCTGGCCGCCCAGGCGCATGCCCGGCTGGTGCGAGCAGGTGGCGAGCTGGCTGCCGTCGCGGCCGAGCAGGGTCGCGGCATCCAGTACCTTTGTGCGCGGCGCGGCGAGTGGGTAGCCGTCGGGCGCGAAGGTTGCCGCGCGCAGCATCGTCCGGTCTCGTGCAGGGAGTGCCAGCGGACGGACATATGGCGTGGAAGTCGGCGTCGGCGTGGAACCGTCGGTCGTGTAGCGGATCGTGCCGAAGTCGGTCTGGTTGGCGAGCGCGACGCGCAGCGTGTCGCCGGCACCTGCCGTCACCTCGAAGGCGGCCGCAAACGCCGTGTCGGCATAGTCGATGCCGAGGGCGCGGTAGCGCGCCAGCTCGGCGGGCAAGCGCTGCAGGAAACCGCGCCAGTCGTGCGCGGCCGCCGGCGACCAGCCCAGTTCCGCCAGGGCGGCGATGCGCGGGTACAGCGCATGCTGGTCGCGCGCGAAGTCCGGCATCAGTTCGGTCCAGAGCCCGGCCTGCACGCCGATGACGTGGCCGGCTTCGGCCGCGCTGGCGCCGTGCGGGATCACGATCGTGTCGTAGGCCTGCCGCAGCGTCGCCATCGGCGGCTGCCCCGGCCATTCGTCGGGCAGGCCGGACTGGTAATGGTCGAAGTACAGCGACTCCTGCGGCGTCATCACCACGTCGTGGCCTTGCCGCAGCGCGGCCAGCGCCACGCGCTCGCCGTGGTCGCCGTGCCAGGACATCACCACTTCCGCAGCTGGCAGCGTCGCGCCCGCGACCAGTTCGTCGTCCCAGCCCACCGGCGTGCGTCCGTGCGCGACGAGATGCGCGGCGACCTGGCCCGTGAACCAGCCCTGCAGCTGGTCCATGTTCGCGAGGCCCAACTGGTGCAGCTGCGCCTGTACCGCGGGCGACGCGATCCACTGCTGCTTGTCCGCTTCGTCGCCGCCGATCGAGACGTACTTCGAGGGGAACAGCCGCATCACCTCGTCGAGCACGTCGTCGACGAAGCGCAGGGTCTTCGCGTCGGGCTTCAGCAGCCACGGGCTGACGCCCCAGTCGGTCCACACGGGCGGACGCCGGCCGCTGACGCCCAGCCACGGATACGCGGCGATGGCCGCCTGCGCATGCCCGGGCAGGTCGATGCCCGGCACCACGGTGACGTAGCGTTCGGCCGCGTAACGCACGATCTCGCGCACCTCGGCCGCGGTGTAGTGGCCGCAGTAGGGTTGGTCGGGCGAGCCAGTCAACTCGGCATCGAGGCCCACTGCATTGCGGCAGGCGCCGGTTTTCGTCAGTGCGGGGTACCCGGGGATGTCCAGGCGCCAGCCCTGGTCCTCGGTCAGGTGCCAGAGCAGCACGTCGAGCTTGTCGAGCGACATCCAGTCGATCAGCCGCTCGATCTCGGCCACGCTCTGGTAGTGCCGTCCGGAGTCGAGCAGCAGCGCGCGCCAGGCGAAGCGCGGGTGGTCGTCGATCTCGCCCGCGGCCACCACGGCCGCGCTGCCGCGGGTCCAGCCGGGCGGCGTCAGCAACTGCCACAGCGTGACGCTGCCGTAGAACGCGCCGCGCGGCGTGCGTGCGGTGATCCGTATGCCCCGGTCGCCGATCGCGATGCGGTAGCCGGCATCGCCCGCCACGTCCGCGTGCGGGTCCACGTCGAATGTGATGGCGGCGCGCGCATCGGCCGCCGCCGTCGCGCGCAATCGCAGGCCGCGCGTATCGGCCAGCAAATGCACGAACCGGTCCGCGATGGCTTGCAGCTGCGGCCGATCCGCGCCGCGCACGGCGATCACGGCACCATCCGCAATCTCGACCGCGGGCAATGCGGCGGGGTGGGCGTAGGCGGGCTGCGGCAGCAGCGACCAGGCAGGCGCGGCCGGTGTCGCCGTGGCGACGCCCATGGTCGCCAGCCACGCGGCGGCGAACGCGGCGAGCCCTTTTCCCGCACACGCCCGCGCGCCCGGCTGTCGGGAAAAGCGCGGCGCCGATGTCGCGATGACGTTCACGGGGCCGGACCGCCTGCCGCGGCGGGGCGCGGCGTCGTTGCCGCGGACGTGCCACGTCCGAGGTACCACCTCGCCGCGCCCAGCACGCCCTGGCGTCCGTGCTCCGTCACCCATACCGGAACCTGCGACAGGAACGCGCGCACGCTGCGTCCGTGCAGGAAGCGCTCCTCGAAATCGCTGCGCGCCAGCAGGCCGAACATCGAATCCAGGAAGCCGCCGGCCAGGTACACGCCGCCGCTGGCCATGTAGGCCATGGCCAGGCTGCCGGCGAAACTTCCCAGCGCCGCGCAGAAGACCTCCATCGCTTCCGTGGCTTGCGCATCACTGCAGGCCATGGCGGCCGCGGTGACGGCCGCGGGTGTGGCCAGCCAGGGCGTTGTCCCGTGCAAGGCGCACAGGGTCCGGTAGAGGGTCAACAGGCCGGGGCCCGACACGATGCGCTCGCACGGCAGGTAACCGCCATCCGGCACCAGCTGCGCGAGGATCTCGCGCTCGCGGATCGAGTGCGGCGCGAAATCCATCTGGCCGGCTTCCGTGGCCAGCACGCCGCCGCCAGCGGGACCGGACAGGCGCACCGCCGCGCCCAGGCCGGTACCGGGACCGATCACCAGCGTCGGGCCATCGACGTGGCGATCCGGCCCGCACAGCAGGCGGCCGCCGCAGGCCAGCGGGTTGTCGAGCGCGTACCCCAGCGCCTCGAAGTCATTGAGCGCGGCGAGGTCGTCCAGCGCCAGCGCCCTGCGCACCGACGGCAGGTGAATGGGCCAGGCGGAGTTGTCGTTGAGCACCTCGTCGCCCATCAGCTGGCCGGCGCAGGCGAGCACGCAGCGCCGCACCGGGGCCTGCACCTCGTCGTCGACGAAGGCCTGCAGCAGTTCCGCCAACCCGCCGAAATCCCCGCAGGCGAACTTGCGGTAGGCCAGCACCTCGACCGCGCGTCCCCCGTCCTGGGCGACCTGGATCAGCGCCACGCGGGCGTGCGTGCCGCCGACGTCGGCCGCCAGGAATGGCGTCGTCGAAACACTTGCCGGTCGATCCGGTTGGTCGATTGCCGCGTTCACCGTGCTCCCCCGCAACGGAACGGGTGACAGCTTGCGAGTCGTTGACACCGGTGTCAATCCGCAACGCAGAACGCCGTGACGCAACCGATGTGAGCGTGCAATTCATTGAAGATGTTGAATTAAAAGAGACGACTCGGGCATGGTCATGCCTTTGAAATGCTGTGTCGCACCATTCCGTGGTGCCGCGGCGGGCCGGCTGTGGCGGCGATCGGGAACAGGGTCGGTTTCCATGGGCGCGCAGCGGCGGCGCGATAGAATGCCGCGATGGATATCTTCAAGACCTTCACCCTCGAGGCGGCGCACCGCTTGCCGAATGTGCCGGCGGGGCACAAGTGCGCGCGCCTGCACGGACACTCCTTCCGCGTGGAGATCCACCTCAGCGGCGAGCTGGGCGCCGACAGCGGTTGGGTAATGGATTTCGCCGACGTGAAGGCGGCGTTCCAGCCCTTGTACGACCGGCTCGACCACCACTACCTCAACGAGGTCGAGGGGCTGGAAAACCCCACCAGTGAGCGGCTGGCGATGTGGATCTGGGAGCGCCTCAAGCCGGCGCTGCCGCTGTTGTCCGAAGTCGCCGTGCACGAGACCTGCACATCGGGCTGCCGCTACCGGGGGTAGGCCGGAATCCGGGTCCGGCGGGAAAGCGAACGCTCCGGCATCGTTCCTGGCGCCCGGACCGAACGCCCGCGCGAGCGGGAGACCGGTGCGGCCGGAGGCCAGGAATCGCCTGCATTCCTGAGCCTGTCGACGCGAGTATTGCGGCGTTGCGACAGCCGCGTGACTGATCCAATGATGTGTATATCCTGAATATTTTCACAGTGGTCTTGCCTGACCGCAAAAAATATATTGCATTGCACAAAAAAGCTTGCTAGAGTGCTTGCCACTACCCGCAAACCCCACGAGGGCAAGCTCATGAACCAGCAGTACAGCAACCAGTTTTTCGCCTACACCAAGCAGATCACCGAGGGCGCGTTCAAGGCGCAGTCGCTGGCCCTGAAGAGCCTGGAGACGGTCGCCGGGCTGCAGCTCAAGGCGTTTGAGCAGCAGACGCGCGATTCGGCCGCCTTCGTGGCCGAGGCGCTGGAAACCCGCGACGCCGACGCCCTGCGCGGCCTGTGGGAAAAGGGCGCCAGCCTCAGCCGCGAGCAGGCCGAGCGCGCCGTGGCGGTTTCGCAGGAAATCATCGCCGTGACGCAGAAGGCTGCGGAGTCGCTGCAGGCGCTGGTGCAGGAACAGCGTCAGGCCGTGAACGAGGCGGTCGTCGCGCCGGCCGCGAAGAAGGCTGCCGCGAAGTAAGCCAAGCAACAACTTCAGTGGCACCCTGCCGGCGGCTCCCTCCCTCCCGCGCGGCAGCTAGGGCCGGACTTCCCCAGTCCGGCCCTTTTCTTTGGTGAATCAGGCGACAACGTCCGCACTCGAAGCGTGCTGCGGGACAAGTTGCCGCAGCGTTCGCGGCTTGTCGCTGCAAGCGGCGCACTGATATACTTTTACGGATTGAATCATGGTTCGTGGCTGTATCGGTGCCACCTGGTGGAAACCGGTGCGGAGAGGTTACGTGCTCAACAGTCTCGACGCCGGTCGGCGCCTCGCACTGCGCACGGTGCTGCTGCAACTCGCGGTGGCGGCGATGGTCGGCGCGGTGTTCCTGCTGAAGGGGCATCGGGAGGCGGTTGCGGCCGCGGCCGGAGCTTTCACGGTGGCGCTGGGTACCGCGCTGATGTCCGTGCAGGTCTTCGGTCGCCTGGTCGGCGGCGCGGCGGCTTTCGCCCGCCTGCTGCTCGGCATGCTGCTGAAGTGGGCAGTGGTCGTCGGTGGGCTGGGGTTGATCCTGTTTCAGTACAAATTGCCGCCGCTGGCCGCCGTGACGGGGCTGGTGGCTGCCTACGCGGTTTATCTGATGGCGTTCAGATTCAAGGGTTGATGCATGGCAAGCGAGCCGGGCGGTCTTTCCGAATACATCCAGCACCACCTCACGCACCTCGTTCCGCATGCGAGCAAGGGCGGTTTCTGGGCGGTGCATCTTGACTCGATCACGGTGTCGCTGGTGCTGGGCGTGCTGTTCTGCCTGTGGTTCTGGTCGATGGCTCGTAAGGCTACCTCTGGTGTGCCGAGCAAGGGCCAAGCCTTCGTGGAAATCATCCTCGAATTCGTCGATGGCCAGGTCAAGGACGTATTCCATGGTGACCGCCGCGTGCTGGGCCCGTTGGCGCTGACCGTGTTCGTCTGGGTGTTCCTTATGAACGCGATGGATCTGCTGCCGGTCGACCTGTTGCCCTGGATTACCGAGAAGTTCGGCATCGGCCACTTCCGCGCCGTGCCCACCGCCGACACCAACATGACTTTCGCGATGTCGATCACGGTGTTCCTGCTGATCATCGTCTACAGCTTCAAGGCCAAGGGCTTTGGCGGCTACATGCACGAGCTGTTCACCGCACCGTTCGGCAAGCACCCGCTGCTGTGGATCCCCAATTTCCTGCTCAACCTGGTCGAGCTGGTGTCCAAGCCGGTGAGCCTGGCGATGCGTCTGTTCGGCAACATGTACGCGGGCGAGCTGGTGTTCATGCTGATCGCCGGCTTGTTCAGCGCGGGCGCCGGCGCGGCCGGCTGGGCGCTGTACGGCGCCGGCATCATCGGCTACACGGTGTGGGGCATCTTCCACATCCTGATCATCTCGATCCAGGCCTTCATCTTCATGGTGCTGACCATCGTGTACATATCGATGGCGCACGACCATCACTGATTCCAGTCCTGTTTCAGTTCTTCAACCCTTCAACGCAACAAGCATTTTTCTTTTTCGAGGAGATCACCGTGGAACTAGTCGCTCACATTGCTCAAGTCCAGGGCTTCACCGCCATCGCGCTCGGCCTGATCATCGGCCTCGGTGCGCTGGGTGCCTGTATCGGCATCGGCGTGATGGGTTCGAAGTTCCTGGAAGCCGCTGCCCGCCAGCCGGAGCTGGTGCCGCTGTTGCAGGGTCGCATGTTCCTGCTGGCCGGCCTGATCGACGCGGCGTTCCTGATCGGCGTGGCGCTGGCGATGTACTTCGCTTTCGCGAACCCGCTGCTGTCGAATTTGACGGCCGCGGCTGGTCACTGATCGCCCTGGTTCACGGCGCCGTCCCGGCGGCGCCGTTGCCTCGTGCGGGAGCTTCGGCACCCGCGCTCGTAAATCCACGTTACAGGTAACGCAGCGATGCTTCCCAACGGCACTCTGATCGGCGAAATGATTGCTTTCGCCATCCTCATCTGGTTCTGCGTCCAGTTCATCTGGCCGCACATCAGCAAGGCCATCGAGGAGCGGCAGATCAAGATCGCCGAGGGCCTCAGCGCCGCCGAGCGCGCGCACGCCGAGCTGAAGGCGGCCGACACGAAGGTGGCGGACGAGGTGCGCAAGGCGCGCCAGCAGGCGTCCGAGATCATCGACAAGGCGCAGCAACAGGCCAACGGCATCCTCGACAAGGCCCGCGCCGACGCGATCGTCGAGATCAATCGGCTGAAGGCCGCCGCGCAGGACGACATCGCCGCGATGGCGCAGCAGGCGCGCGAGCAGCTGCGCGAGCGCGTGGGTGCGCTGGCCGTGCAGGGCGCGTCGAAGATCGTGCAGCGCGAGGTGGATGCCTCGACGCACAAGGCGTTGCTCGACCAGCTCGCCGCCGAGGTCTGATCCATGGCCCAGGCAATCACTCTCGCCCGTCCCTACGCTCGCGCCGCGTTCGAGCTGGCACATGCCAGCGGCGCGCTGGCCGCGTGGTCGCAGGCGCTGGGTTTCGCCGCCGCGGTGGCCAGCGACGCGCGCGTGGCCGGCCTCGGCAACGATCCGCGCGTGCAGCCGGCGCAGCTGGTGGCGCTGCACCTGCCCGCGGGCATGACGGCGGATGCGCCGTTCGCGCAGTTCCTGGGCGAGTTGGCTGAAAACCGCCGCATGGCGCTGCTGCCGGAAGTGGCCGCGCTGTACGAGCAGTACCGCCGCGAGTCCGAGTCGCAGCTGCTGGTCAAGGTGACCAGTGCGATGGCGCTGGACGCGGCGCAGGCCGAGCAGCTCAAGGCTTCGTTGAAGCGCCGCTTCAAGCGCGAGATCGAACTCGATGCACGGGTCGACGCCTCGCTGCTGGCCGGCGTGGTGATCGACACCGGCAGCGAAGTGATCGACGGCTCCGCGCGCGGGCGCCTCGAGCGTCTGGGCAACGCCCTCGCAAGTTGAGTTTCACGCGAAGTCCGCTTCGCGAAGAGCAAAACCGGCCACCCATGGTCGGACAATCAAAGTTTTCACGCGAAGTCCGTTCGCGAAGAGCAAAAAACCGGCCGTCCGTGGCCGGACTCTTGAAAGAACGCCTCAAATTTCAGGATATCGACCCATGTCCAGCACCACCCTGAACCCGTCCGAGATCAGCGAACTGATCAAGAACCGCATCGAGCAGTTCAAGCTCGGCGCCGAGGCCCGCAACGAGGGCACGATCATCAGCGTGTCCGATGGCATCGTGCGCATCCACGGCCTGGCCGACGTGATGCAGGGCGAAATGATCGAGCTGCCGGGCAATGCCACGGCGCTGGCGCTGAACCTGGAGCGCGATTCGGTCGGCGCGGTGGTGCTGGGCGAATACCAGCACCTGCGCGAAGGCGACGTCGCCAAGACCACCGGCCGCATCCTCGAAGTGCCGGTCGGCCCGGAGCTGCTCGGCCGCGTGGTCGATTCGCTGGGCAACCCGATCGACGGCAAGGGCCCGCTCAACGCCAAGCTCAGCTCGCCGATCGAGAAGGTCGCGCCGGGCGTGATCTGGCGCAAGTCGGTCGACCAGCCGGTGCAGACCGGCTACAAGTCGGTCGACTCGATGATCCCGATCGGCCGCGGCCAGCGCGAGCTGATCATCGGCGACCGCCAGACCGGCAAGACCGCGCTGGCGATCGATGCGATCATCAACCAGAAGGATTCGGGCATCTTCTCGATCTACGTGGCGATCGGCCAGAAGCGCTCGTCGATCGCGAACGTGGTGCGCAAGCTGGAAGAGAACGGCGCGCTGGCGAACACCATCGTGGTGGTCGCCTCCGCTTCCGAATCGGCCGCGCTGCAGTACATCGCGCCGTACGCCGGCTGTGCCATGGGCGAATACTTCCGCGACCGCGGCCAGGACGCGCTGATCGTCTATGACGATCTCAGCAAGCAGGCCGTGGCCTATCGCCAGATCTCGCTGCTGCTGAAGCGCCCGCCGGGTCGCGAAGCCTACCCGGGCGACGTGTTCTACCTGCACTCGCGCCTGCTCGAGCGGGCTTCGCGCGTCTCCGAGGAGTACGTCGAGAAGTTCACCAATGGCGAAGTGAAGGGCAAGACCGGTTCGCTGACCGCGCTGCCCATCATCGAGACCCAGGCCGGCGACGTATCCGCGTTCGTGCCGACCAACGTCATTTCGATTACGGATGGCCAGATCTTCCTGGAAACCGACCTGTTCAACGCCGGCATCCGCCCGGCCGTGAACGCCGGCATCTCGGTGTCGCGCGTGGGTGGTTCGGCGCAGACCAAGATCGTCAAGAAGCTCTCCGGCGGCGTGAAGCTGGCGCTGGCGCAGTACCGCGAGCTGGCGGCGTTCGCGCAGTTCGCCTCCGACCTCGACCCGGCTACCCGCGCGCAGCTTGATCGTGGCCAGCGCGTGACCGAGCTGATGAAGCAGTCGCAGTACGCGCCGCTGTCGATCGCCGAGCTGGCGCTGTCGGTGTACGCGGCCGAGAAGGGCTACCTCGACGACCTGCCGGTGAACAAGGTGCTGCCGTTCGAGAAGGGCCTGCACGCCTTCATGCACCAGAACCACGCCGAGCTGATGAAGAAGATCGTCGCCACCGGCGCCTGGGATGCCGAGATCGAAGGCGTCTTCAAGGCCTCGCTGGACGAGTACAAGAAGACGGGTAGCTGGTAAGAGCAGCGGGGAGCAGGGAGCGCCACCACCCCGTTCCCCAGACCCCGTTCCCCGAGCGAGCACAGCGAGCGAAATAGATGGCCAGCGGACGCGAAATCAAAACCAAGATCAAGAGCACGCAGAACATGCGCAAGGTGACGCGCGCGCTCGAAATGGTCTCGGCCTCGAAGATCCGCAAGGCGCAGGATCTGATGAAGGCCTCGCGTCCCTATGCGCGTTCGATGCGCAAGGTGATCGCGCACGTGGCCCAGGCCAGCACCGACTTCAAGCATCCGTTCCTGGTCGAGCGGGAGAACGTGGCGCGGGTGGCCTACATCGTGGTGTCCACCGACCGCGGCCTGTGCGGCGGCCTGAACTCCAACATGTTCCGCCGCCTGCTGCCCGCGATCCGCGAGTGGCAGGACAAGGGCGTGCAGGTCGACGTGGTGGCGATCGGCCAGAAGGCGCTGCAGTTCTTCCGTCGCATCAAGGGCGTGAACCTGGCCGGCAGCACCACGCACCTCGGCGAGCGGCCGAAGCTGGAGCAGCTGATCGGCGTGATCAAGGTGGTGCTGGACGCCTATTCGGCGAACGCGCTGGACCGCGTGTTCCTCGCCTACAACGACTTCGTCAACACCATGACGCAGAAGCCGACCATCGACGCGCTGCTGCCGCTGCCGCTGGTGGCCGCGGAAATGGAAGCGCACCAGGCGGCCGGCGAGTCGGCGTATGCCGGCATCAAGCTGGAGCAGGCCCACGACTGGGACTACATCTACGAACCCGACGCGCAGACCGTGCTGGAGCACGTGCTGGGCCGCTACATCGAGTCGGTGGTGTACCAGGGCGTGCTGGAGAACCTCGCCAGCGAGCACGCCGCGCGCATGGTCGCGATGAAGAGCGCGTCGGACAACGCGAACAAGGTGATCGACACGTTGACCCTGGTCTACAACAAGACCCGGCAGGCGGCGATCACGCAGGAAATCAGCGAGATCGTCGGAGGAGCCGCTGCGGTTTGACCGCAGCTGCTCTCAAGAAAGAATTCATGGCGACGCGAAGCGGCGCCGCAACAGACACTAAAGATCCATCCGGAGCACATCCATGAGCCAGGGCAAAGTTGTTCAGATCATCGGCGCGGTCATCGACGTCGAGTTCGCGCGCGATCAGGTGCCGCAGGTGTATGACGCGCTGAAGATCGACGGCACCGAGATCACGCTGGAAGTGCAGCAGGTGCTGGGCGACGGCGTGGTGCGCACGATCGCGCTGGGTTCCACCGACGGCATGAAGCGTGGCCTCGTGGCCCGCAATACCGGCGAAGGCATCAAGGTGCCGGTGGGCAACGCCACCCTGGGCCGCATCATGGATGTGCTCGGCAACCCGATCGACGAGGTCGGCCCGATCAACGCCGAGGATCGCTGGGTGATCCACCGCGAGGCGCCGTCGTATGCCGACCAAGCGTTGGCCAACGAGCTGCTGGAAACCGGCATCAAGGTGATCGACCTGGTCTGCCCGTTCGCCAAGGGCGGCAAGGTCGGCCTGTTCGGCGGCGCCGGCGTGGGCAAGACGGTGAACATGCTGGAGCTGATCAACAACATCGCGACCCAGCATTCGGGCCTGTCGGTGTTCGCCGGCGTGGGCGAGCGCACCCGCGAAGGCAACGACTTCTACCACGAGATGCAGGACGCGGGCGTCGTGAAGCTGGACAACCTGCCCGAGTCCAAGGTGGCGATGGTCTACGGCCAGATGAACGAGCCGCCGGGCAACCGCCTGCGCGTGGCGCTGACCGGCCTCACCATGGCCGAATACTTCCGCGACCAGAAGGACGCGTCCGGCAAGGGCAAGGACGTGCTGTTCTTCGTCGACAACATCTATCGCTACACCTTGGCCGGCACCGAAGTGTCCGCGCTGCTCGGCCGCATGCCGTCGGCGGTGGGCTACCAGCCGACCCTGGCCGACGAGATGGGCGTGCTGCAGGAGCGCATCACCTCGACCAAGACCGGTTCGATCACCTCGATCCAGGCCGTGTACGTGCCCGCGGACGATCTCACCGACCCGTCGCCGGCCACCACCTTCGCGCATCTGGACTCCACCGTGACCCTGTCGCGCCAGATCGCCTCGCTGGGCATCTACCCGGCGGTGGACCCGCTGGACTCCACCAGCCGCCAGCTCGATCCGCAGGTGGTGGGCACCGAGCACTACGAAGTGGCCCGTCGCGTGCAGGGCATGCTGCAGCGCTACAAGGAACTGAAGGACATCATCGCGATCCTCGGCATGGACGAGCTGTCCGAGGAAGACAAGCAGGTGGTGGCGCGCGCGCGCAAGTGCGAGCGCTTCTTCAGCCAGCCGTTCCACGTGGCCGAGGTGTTCACCGGCGCGCCGGGCAAGTACGTGTCGCTGAAGGAAACCATCCGCGGCTTCAAGATGATCGTGGAGGGCGACGTCGACCACTTGCCCGAGCAGGCGTTCTACATGGTCGGCGGCATCGACGAGGCGATCAAGAAGGGCGAGGAGATGGGCGCCAAGAAAGCCGCTTAAGCGGCTTTCGCGAGAGCAGGCGCGAGCCGGCGACATTGCCGCGACTTGAGCCTGTTTTCCCCCACCCATCGTTTCCCGCGAACGTGACGAGTAAGCAACCATGACCACCCTCCGAGTCGACATCGTCAGCGCCGAAGCCGAGATCTTCTCCGGCGAGGCCACGATGCTCGTCGCCACCGGCGAGCTGGGCGAGCTTGGCATCACGCCGCGCCACGCGCCGCTGATCACCCGCCTCAAGCCGGGCCATATCGACGTGGTGCTGACTGCGGGCGAGCGCCAGCAGTTCTACATCTCCGGCGGCATTCTCGAGGTGCAGCCGCAGGTGGTCACCGTGCTGGTCGACACCGCGATCCGCGCCGCCGACCTCGACGAGGCCGCCGCGCAGCGCGCGAAGAAGGAAGCCGAGGACGCGCTGGCCAACCGCACCGACGCGCTGGAAGTGTCCGAGGCGCAGGCCAAGCTGGCCCAGGCGATGGCCCAGCTGCAGGCGCTGGAGCGGCTGCGGAAAAACCTCAAGCATTAGTCTGTGCGCTCGTCCGTGAGCGCAGGGCAGGATCAAGAAGCGGCCATCCATGGCCGCACTCAGGGATGAAGCGGTCGCTTTTATGAGTATTGCGGAAAGAGCGCCGGCCTTGCGCCGGCGTTTTCGTGTCCGGTAATCATCTATACGATCGGTGCTTCAAATTACGTATGTAATTTGATAGCGTTGCCGACACTCGCCGGATGGAGAGGGTCGTGATGGCGCGCATGAGGTTGCTGGCTCCGGGCATGGTCGTGCTGGGCGTGGCGGCTTGTGCCACCGTTGCTGCGCCGCCTGCGAGAGCGCCGAACGAAGGCTCGGCCAGCTACCGGATGCTGGACGACGGCTACGTGGCGCATTACCAGCTGGCGATGGGTGACACCGCCACGGGTGCCACGCCGTTTCGGCGCGTGACGCCGGTGTATCCACCGGAACAGCTCGCGGCCTGCCCGCCGGTGCAAGAGGTGCGGGTGCAGGTGATCGTGGACGAGGAGGGCAAGGTCAGCGACGTGCGTGATCTGTCGACGGACGAAGTGTCGGCCGCGTCGCGCAGTCCGTCGTTCTACGCCGCCGTGCGCGCGGCAGTGCTCCAATGGGAGTTCAACCCGTTGCGCATCAACCACTGGGCCGCGGACGCGGACGGCAACACCCACGCGGTGGACAGCAAGACCAAGCCGTTCAGCCTGAGCTACGCGTTCCGCTTCGAGTGCCACGCCGGCAAGGCGACGGTGATGTCCGTGCCGGCGCAGGGTTGAGCCGGCGTCCGGCAGGGGGCTGATAGAC
Organism: Rhodanobacter sp. C06; assembly: GCF_002001105.1. Taxonomy (GTDB): domain Bacteria; phylum Pseudomonadota; class Gammaproteobacteria; order Xanthomonadales; family Rhodanobacteraceae; genus Rhodanobacter_A. Next base: position 92,318 of record NZ_MUNP01000058.1, read on the forward strand.
TCCGCGGATTCTCCACGTCAGGGCAGACCCGCATGAGCCAGGCCCCGCTCCACGTCATCGTCCTCGCCGCCGGCGCTGGCACGCGCATGAAATCCGTGCGCCCCAAGGTGCTGATGCCGCTGGCCGGGCGGCCGCTGCTGGCGCACGTGCTGGCCACCGCGCGAGCGCTGCAGCCGGCGGCGATCCACGTGGTGTACGGCCACGGTGGCGACCAGGTGCGGGCCGCGTTCACGGGCAACAAGGATCTGCACTGGGTGCTGCAGGCCGAGCGCCTCGGCACCGGCCACGCGGTGGAGCAGGCGCTGCCCGGGGTGCCCGACGCGGCGCAGGTGCTGGTGTTGTACGGCGACGTGCCGCTGACCCGCACGGAGACCCTGCGCGAATTGGCGCAGGTGGAAGGCGGCTTCGGCCTGCTGGCGATCCGCGTGGCCGAGCCGCACGGCTACGGCCGCGTGCTGCGCGACGGCAACGGCCACGTGCGTTGCGTGATCGAGGAAAAGGACGCCGACGACGAGCAGCGCGCGATCGACCTGGTCAACACCGGCATCCTGGTCGCGCCCGCCGCCGCACTGCGGGTGTGGATTGCCGGGCTCGACCGTGACAATGCACAGGGCGAGTACTACCTCACCGACATCTTCGCGATGGCGAACGAGGAAAAGCGCCCCGCGCTCAGCGTTGAATGCAGCGATCCGGTGGAAGCATCCGGCGCGAACGATGCCCTGCAGCTCGCGACGCTCGAAACCGAATACCGCCGGCGCGCTGCGGACGCGCTGATGCGGGCCGGCGTCCGGCTCGCCGATCCTGCGCGCATCGACGTGCGCGGCGCGGTGAACGCCGGCCACGACGTGGAACTGGACATCGACGTGATCCTCGAAGGCGAGGTGGGTCTCGGCAACGCAGTGCGCGTGGGCCCGTTCACTCGCCTGAAGGACGTGCGTCTCGCCGCCGGCACCGTGGTACAGGCGCATTGCGACCTGGAAGGCGTGGTCACCCACGGCCCCTGCACGATCGGCCCGTTCGCGCGGCTGCGCCCCGGCACCGAACTGGACGCCGGCGTGCACGTGGGCAACTTCGTCGAGACCAAGAAGACCCGCATCGGCGAGAACAGCAAGGCCAATCACCTCAGCTACCTTGGCGACACCGTGATCGGCCGCGGCGTCAACGTGGGCGCCGGCACCATCACCTGCAACTACGACGGCGTGAACAAGTTCGTCACCCACATCGGGGACGGCGCCTTCATCGGCTCCAACGCCGCGCTGGTGGCGCCGGTGACGATCGGCGCGCAGGCCACCATCGGCGCCGGCTCGGTGATCACCCGCGACGCGCCCGCGGGCGAGCTCACCATCGCGCGCGGGCGCCAACTGACGCTGGCAGGCTGGCAGCGGCCGGTGAAGCAGAAGTGAGTGAATAGGAGTGAGGAGTGAGAGAAGGCAACGGCGCGGCGCGCTTCAGCCCTTCTCTCGCTGCTCACTCCTCGCTCTAGGCGTAGCGCCAGCCGTCCAGCTCCACCAGCAGCTCGCTGCGGCAGACATCGCCGTGCAGCAGCAGCACCGGCACGCCGGGCAGGTGCTGCTGCAGCCGTTCGCGTACGCGCGGCGCGTCGGCGGGGTGGCGCACGTAGGCTTTCAGCGGCGCGTGAGTGTCGAAGCCGGCGGGCATGCCGGCGCTGGCAAGCAGCGCTTCGAGGTTGATCAGGATCTCGTCGAGCTGCGCCACCGTGTCGCCTGCGTGGGCGGAGGCGTGGCCCACCACGGCGGCGGTGCCGGAGATCGCCAGCGCGTCCTGCGCGGGCAGGCGCATCGCGCGGGCGAAGCCGGGGGCGGTGCGGCCGTACTGGCGCGGGTAGCGCCAGGCGCTGACCTGGCGCGGATTCTCCACCGTGGTGCCGGCGTGCGCGCTGGCGAGCAGGTAGACCTGCAGCAGATGCGGATCGCCGTGATGGCCGATCGCGGTGGCGGCGGGGTAGCCATTGGCGAACCAGTCGCCGCAACCCTCGGCGCGGCCGTCGCAGAACAGCTTGTAGCGCTCGGTGTCGCCGTCGCCCTGGTTGATCGCGCCCTGGTAGTTCCAGAGGCGCAGCACCTGGCGTTCGTCGCGGCCGTGGATGAACTCGCGCAGCTGCATGTAGGCGACGCGGGCCGCACCCGCGGGGCCGCCGTGTTCGCGTTCATCCAGTTCCAGCGCGGCGTACAACCAGCCCCCGCCGGCCGACCAGCGCAACGCACCGTGGCGACCGTGCTGCACCGGTCCGTCGACCTGCCATGCTTCCAGCGATGCGGGGGCGTCGAAGGCTTCCAGCGGTACGCGCAGCCAACGCGGGTCGTCGATGTCCGCAGCGTGGCCGCCGAAGCCGAACACCGCCAGCGTGCCGGGCTCGGCCAGCAGGGCGGCGGCATTGCTGCTGCGATAGGCGATGCGTGGAGCACGCGTCAGGCCGGGTTCGGCCAGCCGGTTTTCACAACCCTCGATCATGCTTCCAACCGGTCAAGACAAGAGCCCCATGTTACACTTCGCCGTCGCTTTACACTGTTTCGACGACGTTTCCCGAGCTTCCGCGCACATGGCCGAATTGACTCCTGCCCAGCACGAGCTGGCCACCCTGATCGTGGAAAGCCTGAACCTCGAAACGGTCGATCCCGCGAAGATCGATCCGGACGCGCCGCTGTTCGGTGGCGAGCTGGGGCTCGATTCGATCGACGCGCTGGAGATCGCACTGGCGGTGTCCAAACGCTACGGCTTCCAGCTGCGCTCGGACCATCCCGAGAACCAGCACATCTTCGCCAGCTTGCGCGGCTTGAGCGCGTTCGTCGAAGCGCATCGCGCGCCCGGCTGAAGCCGCCTGCGGCATGAGCGAGGCCACGCACTGGCGCCAGCATCGCGAAGGCGGCAGCCGCTTCGCGTACCGGGTGATCCGGCTGCTGGCGCTGCACGGCGGCCGCCGTTTCTGCCGGTTGCTGATGTATCCCGTGACGCTGTATTTCTTCCTGCGCCGCGGCGCCGAGCGGCGCGCCTCGCGGCAATACCTCACGCAGGTGTTCGGGCATGCGCCCGGCCCGTGGCCGATGCTGCGCCAGTTCCACGCTTACGCAGTCACCACGCTGGACCGGATCTTCCTGCTCGCGCACGGCGAACGCGGCTTCGCGATCGAGATCGAAGGACTGGCGGAGCTGGAACGGCGCATCGCCGAAGGCCGCGGCGTGCTGCTGGTCGGTTCGCACCAGGGCAGCTTCGAGGCCTTGCGCGCGCTCGGCGCTCGGCGTCCCGACGTACCGTTGCGCGTGGTGCTGGACAAGAGCAAGACGCCGGCGATGACCGAGCTGCTGGAGGCGTTGGCGCCGGAGGTGGGCGCGGCGGTGATCGACGCCGCGCAAGGCGGCGCCAATGTGGTGCTGGCCGCCGCCGAAGCCTGCCGGCAGGGCGCGATGGTGGCGCTGCTGGCCGACCGCGCGGGCGAGCACGAAGCGCAGCGCGCGGTGGATTTCCTCGGTGCACCGGCGCCGCTGCCGGTGGGACCGTGGCTGCTGGCGAACGCGCTCAAGGTACCGGTGCTGCTGTGCTTCGGCCTGTACCTGGGCGGCAACCGCTACCGGCTGGTGTTCGAGCCGTTCGCCGAGCGCGTGGAGATTCCGCGCGAGACGCGCGGCCCGGCGCTGGACGCGCTGCTGACGCGTTACGCGCAGCGGTTGGAGCATTACGTGCGGGTGGCACCGTACAACTGGTTCAACTTCCACGATTTCTGGCAGCGGCCCGCCGACGGTTCTGCATCTCTGTAGCAGCGCACCCTGTGCGCGAATGCTCTGGCGCTTCGACCGGAGCCAAAAGCAATCGCGCACAGGGTGCGCTCCTACGCGCTGACCAGCGGGTCGTGCGTGCCCTCGATCACCCGCGGCGCGGTGTGCGAGCGCCGGTAGCTTTCCGCCATGCGGCCGTAGTGGAATACGCGGCCCACGGTGTAGGCGGTGATGTGCAAGGTATCGCGCACCGGCCGCAGGTGGCTGGCGCGCGCGCCGGGCGGATAGCGCGAAGCGATCGGCACCGCGACCACGCCCATGCCCAGCTCGCGCGAGGCCGCGATCAGGATCGCCGCCTCGAACACGAAGTTCTGCGCCGGCAGGTCGACCAGGTCCAGCGCGGCGCGCGGATACCAGCGCTGGCCGCTCTGGGTATCCGCCACCGGCTGGCCGCAGCCCCAGGAAATGCCCCAGTCGGCGAACGCGTTCGCGCGGCGGCGCGCCTTCGGCTGCTGCGCCTTGTCGAGCAGGCGCGCGGCTATCACCAGTTGGCCGGGATACGCGGCGGCGGCGGCGGCGATGCGCGGGATGTCGGCCGCCAGGTGCTGGCCGTCGCCATCCATCGTCAGCACCGCTTCGTAGCCCTGGCGCAGCGCCTCGCGGAAACCGTCGCGCAGCGCCTGGCCCTTGCCCTGGCGCTGCTCGTGGCGCAGCACCGTCACCGGCAGCGTGGCCAGGATCTCCGGCGTGCGGTCGTCCGAGCCGTCGTCGACCACGATGACGGGGACGTTCAGAGCCAGTACCGACTCGACCACGCCGCGGATCGCCGCCTCCTCGTCGAGGCAGGGGATCAGCACGCACCAGCGGGGCAGGGCAGGGTTCACGCAGCGGGCTCCACGGCTATCAGCAGGTCCAGCGCGGCGGCGAGTTCGAGCCGGCAGCGGCCGCCGGCTCCGGCCAGCAGTGCCAGCAGCGGCAGCGCGGCGGCGGCGGGATTGCCAACCGCCGCATCGGGCAGCGTAGCGGGCGGCGGCGTCGACGAGGCGTGATCCGCCGGCAGTTCCAGCCGCAGCCGCGCCAGCGTGGTCGTACCCGCTTCCGGCGCCAGCAGCAGCGCACAGCCGAAGGCGCGGTCGCAGCCGGTCATTTCCAGCAGCGGGCCGCGCCCCGCGATGTCGCTGCACGCCAGCAGCACCGGGCGCCGTTCGGCCAGCGCCTGGGTGGATGCTTCCAGCAATGCGGCGGCAAAGCTGCGGGCGCCGGCACAGACCGCGCTGGACGGCGCGCGGCAGCCGGTGGCGATGGTCCAGTAGCCGGCCGGCGCGTTGTGCACGGAATGGTGGAAGCGGGTGGGCGAGAGCTCGGCCGGCGCGCGCGCCAGCGTGGCGCAGATCGCGTCGGTGATCGCCTGGTCGCCGTGCGCCGAGGCGAACACGCAGGCCAGCGTGGCGGGGTCACGCCCGCTCATCGCCAGCGCCTGGCCGGCGACTTCCACTGCGAGCCGCACGCTCTCCGGTGCACGGCGGCGTTCGTTCGCGGGCAGCAGCGCGGAGGTCGGCGCGGCGGGTGCGACAGGCGCGTCGCCATTGAGTCGGGCGCGCAAGGCGGCGAAGTCCGCGAACTGCGGCGACCACAACCCGATGCCCTCGACGAACAGATCCAGTGGCTTCATGGCGAGCGCCCGAACACGAGACAGGCATTGTTGCCGCCGAAGCCGAAAGAATTGCTGAGCGCCACGTCCACGCATCGCGTTTCGTCTTGCCAAGCGAACTGCGGCCCGCAAGCGGGATCGGGCGTGGCGGCGCCGAGGTTGCCGGGCACGAAATCGTGCTCGATCGCCTGCAGCGCAATCGTGGCCTCGACGATGCCCGCCGCGCCCAGCGTGTGGCCGGTAAAGCCCTTGGTCGAACTCGCGCGCGTGCTCGCAGGGAAACGGCGCGCCAGCAACGCGGCTTCCATCGCGTCGTTCTGCCGGCTGGCGGTGCCGTGCAGGTTCACGTAGTCGACTTGCGCGGCGGCCAGGCCGGCACGGGCCAGTGCCGCGTCCAGCGCCAGCTCCGCGCCCTGGCCCTCGGGGTGCGGCGAGGACATGTGCCAGGCATCGCTGGCCTCGCCGTAGCCGAGCAGGCGCGGCGCCCGCGGCGCGGCCTCGACACGTTCCAGCAGCGCGAAGCCGGCTGCCTCGCCGATCGAGATGCCGTCGCGCCCGGTGTCGAACGGGCGGCAGGCGGTGGGCGCGATCAGTTCCAGCGCGTTGAAGCCGAACAGCACGTTGTCGCAGAGGCTGTCCACGCCGCCGACCACCGCCGCGTCGGCGAGATCGAGCTGGAGCAGGCGCGCGGCGCTGGCGAACACCTTGGCGCTGGACGAGCAGGCGGTGGAGATCGTGAGGCAGGGGCCTGCCAGCGCCAGCGCGGCGGCGGCAAACGCGCTCAGCGAATCCGGCGCATGCAGCGCGGGGCGGCGCAGATCGGCGGGGAAACGACCATCGGCGTCGAGCCGGCGATAGGCCTCCTCGGTGGCGCCGATGCTGGCGGTGGAGGTACCCAACAACAGCGCCACGCGGCGCACGCCGTAGCGTGCGCGCGCCGCGTGCACGCGGTCGAGGAAATCGTCCTGCTGCAGGCCCAGCCAGGCGAGACGGTGGTTGCGGCAATCCCAGTCGGCGAGTGCTGGCGGCAGCGCCGTGGTTTCCAGGCCGTCGACGCGGCCGACCCAGCCCAGCCGCGGCGCGCTGCCGAAATCGTTGGCGCGCAGGCCGCCGCGGCCGAGCCGCAGCGCGTCGTGCTGGGCTTGCAGCCCGCGACCGAGCGCGGAGCTGACCGTGCAGGCGCTGACCGCGAGCGGGCGCATCGGTGTCGTCATCGCGCCAGCCTAGCGAGCGCCTTCCGCGGTGCCTAGCTTGCATGTCGCAGGCGGCGCAGGTGCGTTCAGCTGCGGTGCGCTCCTGATCCCGGGCAAGCCCGCGCGACGCCTCGTCGCAGCGGTGACGGCAACCGCTCTTGCTAAGCTCGCACCGATATCAACGGAGTCACCGCGATGAGCGAACAAGCCGACCGCGCCGAAACCTTCCTGCGCGAATTGCAGGACCGCATCTGCGCCGAACTGGAGCGGCTGGACGGTTCGGCGCGTTTCGTCGAGGACGCCTGGACCCGCGCGGCGGGCGGCGGCGGGCGCACCCGGGTGCTGCGCGACGGCGCGCTGCTCGAGCAGGCCGGCGTGAATTTCTCGCGCGTCAGCGGCAATCAACTTCCACCCAGCGCCACTGCGCATCGGCCGGAGCTCGCCGGCGGCAGCTTCATCGCCACCGGCGTGTCGCTGGTGCTGCATCCGAAGAATCCCTACGTGCCGACCACGCACGCGAACGTGCGCTACTTCGAGGCCAGCAAGCCGGGCGTGGAGCCGGTGTGGTGGTTCGGCGGCGGCTTCGACCTCACCCCGTACTACCCGTTCGACGAGGACGTGGTGCACTGGCACACGGTAGCGCGCGACCTGTGTGCGCCGTTCGGCGCGGACACCTATCCGCGCTACAAGCGGTGGTGCGATGAATACTTTTACCTGAAGCACCGCGACGAGACGCGTGGCGTGGGCGGCCTGTTCTACGACGACCTCGACGAAGGCGGTTTCGAGCGCTGCCTCGATTTCACCAAGGCCGTGGGCCAGGGTTTCCTCGACGCCTGGCTGCCAATCGCCGCGCGCCGGTGCGACACCCCGTATGGCGAACGCGAGCGCGAGTTCCAGCTGTACCGCCGCGGCCGCTACGTGGAGTTCAACCTGGTCTACGACCGCGGCACGCTGTTCGGCCTGCAGTCGGGCGGTCGCACGGAATCCATCCTGATGAGCCTGCCGCCGCGGGTGCGCTTCGAGTATGCGTACCAGCCGGAACCTGGCTCCGCCGAGGCACGTCTGGCGGAATACCTGCAGCCGCACGACTGGGTGTAGCCGGCTCGTCTCAGGCTTCTGCCCTGAAACCCGCGGCGCGCAGGCAGCGGATATAGGCGACGCTGCGCATGCTGACGCCCGTGCTGTCGATGGCATGGGCCTTCGACACGGTGGCCTGTACGCGGCAGCTGCGTTCGGCGTGCTGGCGCAACGCGACGCGGTTCAGAGGTGTGCCGGCGCAGCCGGCCAGCACCGCGACGACGATGGTCGCGGCGAGGATACGGGTGTTCATGGCGAGCTCCGGACGAGCCATCCGGACGATGGCTTGCGGCAATGGTTCGGGGATGTCCCGTTGTGGCGACGAATGCCGGGCCGTGGCTTACGGCGCGGCGCCGCTGAACTTCTCCGCCGTGGCCCCTTTCACCGGGCCGATCTGCGCGCTGTCGCTGACCTTGAGCACCACCTCGCGGCGGAACTCCAGCGTGCCCTGCACCACCGCGTGCGGGCCGATCACGATCACCGGCTTGCGCTCGCTGCCCCAGCGGAACCAGCCGTTGTTGTGCGGCTGGTCGACCAGGATGCCGCCCTCGACATGCGAGCCGGCACCCACGGTGATGTCGCCGGCCACGGTTTCGAGGCCGCCGGCGACGTGGGCGGCGTCCAGGGTGATCGCGCCGTTGACGTTGGAGAGATGGCCGCTCACCTGCGCGCCCTGCGCCAGGGTGATGGCGCCATTGACGGCCTCGACCTTGCCGTCGACCTGGCTGCCGGCGGCGAGCCGGATCGCGCCGTTGACGGTGCCCAGTTCGCCGGCGCGGGCCTGCGCACCGAGATCCACCGAGCCGTTGACGGTACTGGCCTTCTGCACCACCGCGTGATCGCCGACGTGCACGCTGCCGTTCACCGAGCTGACGTCGCCGGCATGCTGGCCGGCGTCCACCTGCACGCTGCCGTTGACCTTGTCGATGTCGTTGTCCGCGGCGACGGCCGCCAGCGGCAGGAGGAGGGCGAGTGCAAGCAGGATGCGGCGCATGACGGGACTCCGGTTCATGGGATGGCAGGGACTGTGATGCATCGTGGGGGCAAACGGTTGATGTGACCTTTGGCAGGGGCGGCGCCTGCCGCTACCATTCCTGACTTCCCCGCCGAGAATCCACGCCATGCACAAGCTCGTCCTGATCCGCCACGGCCAGTCGCAGTGGAACCTCGACAACCGCTTCAGCGGCTGGGCCGACGTGGATCTCACCGCGCTGGGCGCCGAGGAGGCGCGCGAAGCGGGCGAACTGCTGAAGCGCGAGGGCTATGCGTTCGACGTGGCGCACACCTCGGTGCTGAAGCGCGCGGTGCACACGTTGTGGGGCGTGCTCGACGCGATGGAGATGTCGTGGCTGCCGGTGCACACCGACTGGCGCCTCAACGAGCGCCATTACGGCGCGCTCACCGGCCTCAACAAGGCCGAGACCGCGGCGAAGTACGGCGACGCGCAGGTGAAGGTGTGGCGGCGCAGCTACGACATCCCGCCACCGCCGCTGGAGCGCGGCGAGAACGAGGCGGTGCACGACCCGCGCTACGCCGCGCTGGCGCCCGCGCAGATTCCCGACACCGAGTGCCTGAAGGACACCGTGGCCCGCGTGCTGCCGTACTGGCACGAAGTGCTGGCGCCGGCGATCAAGGCCGGCCGGCGCGTGGTGGTGGCCGCGCACGGCAACTCGCTGCGCGCGCTGGTGAAGTACCTCGACGGCATCTCCGACGCCGACATCGTGGAGATGAACATCCCGAACGGCGTGCCGCTGGTGTACGAGTTCGACGCCGACCTGAAGCCGCTGAAGCGCTACTACCTCGGCGACGCCGCCGCGATCGAGGCGAAGATGGCCGCGGTCGCCAACCAGGGCAAGGCGAAGTAAGAGCCTCCGCGCATGACAGCTGTCATGCGCGATGGCGGCTCCGCGTCAATCGCGCGGCGCGCGTACCTCGGTTAGGCTGCGCGCATCCTTCCCGCCGGATGCGCCGAGCATGTCTCCCGACCTGATGACCTACGCGATCATCGTGCCGCTGATGGTCCTGATGGTATGGCGGCGGATCAGCCGCCAGTTCGGCCGCCAGCCGATCCGGCGCAAGCGGATGACCGCGCGCATCGTGATCTTCGCCGTGATCGGCGGCCTGCTGATGCTGAGTGGCCTGCAGGACATCCGACTCGCCGAGGGCGTGCTGGGCGGCGCGGTGATCGGCGCGGCGCTGGGTTTCGTCGGCCTGCGCCTGACCCGCTTCGAGACCGATCCGCTGAAGGGCGACTGCTACCTGCCGAACCCCTGGATCGGCGCCGTGCTCACCGCGCTGCTGCTGGGCCGGCTGGCATGGCGCTTCCTGGTACTGTGGCCGCAGATGCAGCACGCCGAGGCGCTGGCCGCCAGCGCGCCCCCCGGCACGAGCATGCAGATGGGCTACCAGTCCAGCCCGCTGACGATGCTGGTGATCGGCCTGCTGGTGGGCTACTACATCGTCTACTACGCCGGCCTGCTGGTGCACCACCGGCGCTACCAGCAGTCGCGTTCCGCGGCCGCTGCCTGAACCGGTTCAGCGCCCGACGCTGAAGTCGATCTCCAGCGGATAGGGTTTCGGCGAGGCCGGCGGCAGGGGAAACGTCCAGGTGGCGAACTGGCCGGCCATGCAGGCGGCGACCGGCGTGGCCGGCTGCACGATGATGCCGTGCGGCTTGCCCTGCGCGTCCACGTCCAGCACCAGGGTGAACGGCGACTTGCCGGTCGCCGCGTCGCCGGCCATGCAGCCCTTGTAGGCGTCGGTGGTGGGGTTGCCGATCTTGCCCCACAGCGCCTTCTGGTAGGCCGGTCCGGTGGCGGCGGCCTCGGCCATCTTTGCCGCATGCACGCGCGTTTCGAAAGCGTCGTTCGGGTTTGCCGGTGTTCCGCCGAGCAGCAGGGCAAAGGCGAGGGCGACAGGCATGGCGAGCTTCCGGCGGCGGGATTGCCGGGACCTTAGCAGCTCATGTGCCGCGCGCGGCATGCCCGCGCAACCAGCCGGTCACGGCAGCGCCCGGCAGCGGGTGGGCGATGTGGAAGCCCTGCACCTCGTCGCAGTACATGTCGCGCACCGCCGCCATCACGCATGCGGTCTCCACGCCCTCCATCACCACGCGGAAGCCGAGATCGTGGCCCAGCGCCGCCATCGAACGCACGATGGCGGCGTCTTGCGCGCGGGTGTCCAGGGCGCGCACCAGCGACTGGTCGATCTTCAGGCTGGTGGCCGGTATCCGGCGCAACGCGTCGAGGTTGCTGTAGCCGATGCCGAAGTCGTCGATGGCGATGCCCACGCCGGCCTCGCGCAGCGCGTCGAGCACGAAGCGGGTGAGTTCGTCGTGGTGGATCGCGACGCTCTCGGTGAACTCCAGCTCCAGCCGGCTCAGCGGCACGCCGTGGCGCCGCGCCGCCGCGGCAAGGCGCGTTTCCAGCATGGCGTCCAGGTCAATGCTGGAGACGTTGAGCGACAGCCGCAGGTCGAGCCCGTCGCGCAGCCACGCGGCCAGTTGCGCGAGGCCATGGTCGATCACCCAGTCGGTCAGCGTGCGCATCAGGCCGGCCTGCTCGGCCAGCGGTACGAACACGCTGGGCGAGATCGCGCCCAGGGTGGGATGGCGCCAGCGCGCCAGCGCCTCCAGTGCCACGCAGCGTCCGCTGGCCAGGTCCACGCGTGGCTGGTAGTACAGCTCCAGTTCGGCGCGTTCGGACAGCGCGGCCGCCAGCTCGGTGACCAGGAAGAACTCCTGCCGCTGGCGCTCGTCCTGGCGGTGGTCGTACACGGCCCAGCCGCGTCCACTGTCCTGCGCGACATGCGAGGCGCTCATCACGCGGCGGAGCGGGTCGCCGCCACGCAATTCGTTCGCCTCGACCTTGAGCAGGCCCACGCCGGGCTGCAGGCTCAGCGGCACGCCGAGGCAGTCGATCGGGGTGCGCAGCATGGCCACCAGCTCGTCCAGCCGCGCGGGGGGCAACGCATCATGCAGGCCGGCCGGCAGCACCGCCACGCGTGACGTGCCGACCTGGTAGAGCTGCATGTCCGGCGTCATCCACGCTTGCGTCCGCTCGGCCATCGCGCGCATCAGCGCGTCGGCGTAGGCGTGGCCCATGGCGCGGACGAGGGCGTTGAAGCGCGCCACCGGCGCCGCCTCGATGACGACGATCCAGGCCGTGTCGTGGTCGCCCGGCAGGTGCGTGCGCAGGTCGGCGAAGAAGGCGGCGCGATGTGGCAGGCCGGTGGCCGGGTCGGTGCGGTTGAGGTAGCTGCGCAGCGTCGCGCCGGTGCTGGCCAGCGAGGCCGCGTCGCGCAGGGCGGCGTGGGCGCCGGCGTGCAGTGCCGGGCGCGGACGACGGTCGGCGACGCACAGCGCGCCCAGCAAGCGTCCGCCGAGGCCGAACACCGGTTCGCAGGCGAAGAAGCCGATCGCGGACGGCACGGTTCCGGTGCCGCCGGGCAGGAAGCGGGCATCCGCGCGCGCGTCGGCGACCATCTCGGGTTGGCCGTGGCGCGCGGCCTCGCGGCAGGCAGCCAGCAGCGCGCCGTCCAGCGGCAACGGATCCGGCTGGCCGGGCGGGGTGTACCAGAAGGCGCTGCCGTCGGCGAGCAGCAAGGCCACCAGCGACACGTCCAGTGCGCCGGAGGCCAGTCGCGCCACGGCCTCGAAGCCGGGCACGGCATGGTGTTCGGCCGCAGGCGCGGCTACCGGGACAACGTCGGCGTCGGGCTGCCCGCTCGGGAGCAAACCCTGCGAGATCCCCATCTTCACCATCCCCCTGCGCGGTCGCATGCCGTGCGCCGGGGCAGGCTACTGCGGCGGCGGCGACGTGGCAATCGGTGCTGCGGACGCGGGCTCAGTCGGCGCGGTGCGGCAGCGCCAGGTATTCCTCGCTCTGCATCTCGATCAGGCGCGACTCGGTGCGGCCGAATTCCGCGCGATGGCGCTCGCCGTCGTAGAGCTCGGTGATCGGCGCCGCAGCGGAGAGCACCAGCTTCACGTGGCGGTCGTAGAACTCGTCCACCAATTGCACGAAGCGCTTGGCGGCGTCCTCGCCGTAGATCGTGAACTGCGGCACGCCGGAGACGATGACCGCGGGGCCGGCCTTGGCCAGCGCGATGTAGTCGGCCACCGCGCGCGGGCCTTCGCACAGCGCGGCGAAGTCGAACCACAGGATGTTGTCGGCACGCTTGCGCAGCGGGATGTCGCGCCCGTTCACGTGCAGCGCGCCGCCTTCATGGATTTCGCCGCGGGCGTGGCCCTGGAAGATGCGTTCCAGCGCACGGTGCGCCTCCGCGCCGGGCGGCGTGTAATACACCGCAGCCTGGCTCAGCGCGCGCAGGCGCCAGTCGTGCGAGGAGGCCATCTCGACCACGCGGCAGTGCCGCTCCAGCAGCGCTATCGCGGGCAGGAAACGCGCGCGCTGCAGGCCGTCCTGGTACAGGTTCGCCGGCGCGGTGTTCGAGGTGGTGACCAGCGCCACGCCGCGCGCGAACAGGCTTTCCAGCAGGCGCGCGAGGATCATCGCGTCGCCAATGTCGGCGACCAGGAATTCGTCCAGGCACAGCACGCGGCAGCGCGCGGCGAGGCCGGCGGCCACCTCGTCCAGCGGGTCCTGGCGCTCGCCCAGCGCGCGCAACTGCTCGTGCACCTCCTGCATGAAGCGGTGGAAGTGCCGGCGCAGCGCCATGCCGTGCGGCAGGCTGGCGGCGAACAAGTCCATCAGGAAGGTCTTGCCGCGCCCCACCGTGCCCCACAGGTACAGGCCCCGCGGCGGCGGCACGGGTTCGCTGGCGAGCAGCGACTTCAGCCGTCCGAACAGGCTGCCGCCGTTGCCGTCCGCCGCGGCGCACAGCGCGGCCCGCAGGCGGTCGAATTCGGGCAGCACCGCGAGCTGGGCGGGGTCGGATTCCCAGCGGTGCGCGGCCACGCCTTCGTGGTAGCGCACGCCGGGTGCGGGCGAGAGGGTTTCGCTCATGCGGCGGTTGCCGGCATCGACGGGCCATGCCGCCGCGATGCGCTCAGAACAGTTCCTTGATGTGGACCACCTCGCCGTGGGCGACGTAGATCTGCACCGTTTTGCGACCCTGCACGTAATCCAGCCGGTAGCCGCGCAGCGCGCCGTAGACGTTCTGCACCTCGACCTTGCGCACGGGTTCGCCGGCGATCTGCACCACCTTCTCCTCCGAGTCGCCGAGCGTGATCACCTTGGAGCCGAAGCGCACGGTGTCGGCGGCCAGCGCCTGGAAGGCGAGCAGCAGGCCGGCGGCCAGCACGATCCATCGTTTCATGACAGCACCCGCGGGTTGGGGAGGTGGCTCGATTATACGGACCGACGCGAGGTCAGCCGCGTGCGGGCGGCAGCCAGTCGGCGATCGCGTGCTTCACCGCGCCGCGCAGGTCCATCAGCCGGCGATGGAAGAAGTGGCCGGTCTCGGGCATACGGATCAGCTCGGGCGGCTGGTCCATGCCGGCGATCCAGTCGAACACCGCCTGCGGCTCCACCACCTCGTCGGCCTCGCCCATCACCACCAGCCACGGGCAGGCGGGCAGGGCGTCGCCCATCGTCCAACGCCCCACCGGCGGCGCGATGCTGACCAGCGCGTCGGCCTTGAGCCGCGCCGCATTGCGGATGGTGACGTAGCTGCCGAAGGAGAAGCCGGCCAGCCACAGCGCGTCGCCGGGGCGCACGCGGCGCAGCCAGGCCACCACCCCGGCGAGATCCTCGCTCTCGCCGTTGCCGTCGTCGTACGTGCCTTCCGACGCGCCGGTACCGCGGAAGTTGAAGCGCAGCGTATCCAGCCCCGACTCGCGCAGCGCGCGTTCCACCATCGTCACCACCTTGTTGTGCATGGTGCCGCCCTGCACGGGGTTGGGGTGGCAGACCACGGCCACCCCGCGGCGCGCGTCCGCGCGCTCGGCCACGTCGCCAATGCACTCCAGCGCGCCGGCGGGGCCGGTGAGCGTGAAGGCGGCCGCTTCCGCGGGGAAGCTGGCCGGGTTGGGCGGGAGTTCGGGGAGGTTCATGGGGACATTCTAGCGGACGCTTTCCCGCCGCCTCGGCGCCATGCTTGGCGTGGGGGCAGCGGTACTCGTGGGTCGGGATTCATCCCGACGAAGCCGGCGTGTCGCGTAAAGCTTCCGCGTCGGGCTGAAGCCAGACCTACGCCGGGTTGCGAGGCGGGGGTGCTTGCTTTCGCGGGCGTGGGCCCTCTCCCCGACCCTCTCCCGCAAGCGGGCGAGGGGGCGAACGAAAACGCCGCCCTGGGGCGGCGTTTGCTTGAGCTTCATTGAAGCGGGCTCTTGCTACTTGGCCTGGCCCACGATCCAGGTGACCGCGGCCTTCACCTGCGCATCGGTGAGTGCGGGATTGCCGCCCTTGGGCGGCATGAAGTTGCCGTCGGGGCCGTGGTAGCCGTCGGTGGCGTGCTTGATCAGGGTGTCCAGGCCTTCGGCGATGCGCGGCGCCCACATCGCCTTGTCGCCCAGCTTGGGCGCGCCGGCGACACCGGCGGTGTGGCAGCTGTGGCACAGCTGGCCATAGATTTCCTTGCCGTCGGTGGTGCCGCCGTAGGCGACCTGCGAGGCGGCGGCCTTGGCCGCGGCATCGGCGGCGGCCTGCATGGCGGCGCGACCGGTGTTGCCGGCGTACACGGCACCGGCGGGCGCGAGCCGCGCGGCGACCTGCGCCTGCACGTTCGGGTCGGTTTCCTTGGGTTCGTGGCTGTAGATCGCCAGCGCGGCCAGGATCAGCACCACGGTCAGCACCGCCAGTCCGCCGATCAGCTTGGCGAACTGGTGCACGAAAGTCCGGTCGGAATCGTTCATGGAACCGCTCACGTATGTACTCCAGGTCGGTGGTTCGTCCGGAAGGCCCCTGCGGCGCCCGGCAGGCCGGTTGGCTGCCGCGGGCCCGCACCTGCCACGGCCGCGGCACAATGCGGCGAATCGGACAGGTGCAAGGCTCCGGAGTATAGACGAAGCCGCCGGCAAGTTTTCAGCTCGCGGCAGCGGCGATCTGTCGCGTCGGGAACCGTGGTGGCCGGCATCTGTCCAAGCGCCGCGGTGCGACGCGGGCGCATCCCTGCCATCGGTCATGCCCCACCCCTGTCAACTGGCATTGTTCCATTTCGTTGCACTGCACCTATGCTTGGCCCCCATCAGCCGGCCGTGGACCGCGCCGGCGCGGGTTCCACCCTGGCACAGTTTTCATATCGGGAGTTTTCTGCAATGTCGCGTTTTTGGAAGATCGCGCTGATCGTCGTCGCGGTGGTGGTGCTGGCCATCGTCGCCGTGCGCCTGCTGCACAAGCCCGGTGGCGCAGGGAAGCCCGGCGACGCGGGCGGCAAGGACAATGCCCCACCGGTGCCGGTCACCGTGGTGCCGGTGGTCAAGGAGAACGTGCCGGTCTACCTCACCGCGCTGGGCACGGTGCAGGCGCTCAACACCATCACGGTGAACCCGCAGGTGGGCGGCCAGCTGATGAGCCTCGACTTCACCGAGGGCCAGCCGGTGAAGAAGGGTCAGCTGCTGGCGCAGATCGACCCGCGCACCTACCAGGCCGCCTACGACCAGGCGGTGAGCAAGCGCAGCCAGGACCAGGCACTGCTGGCCACTGCGCACAGCAACTACCAGCGTTCGCAGAGCCCGCAGTACAAGCAGTACGTGGCGCAAGCCGACCTGGTCACCCAGCGCAACACCGTGACGCAGTACCAGGCGGCGGTGGCGGCCGACGACGCGGCGATCAGCAGCGCGAAGACCCAGCTCGACTACACCCAGATCCGCTCGCCGATCGACGGCCTCGCCGGCATCCGCGGCGTCGACCCCGGCAACGTGGTGACCACCGCCAGCACCATCGTCACGCTGACCCAGCTGCACCCGATCAACGTGATGTTCACCCTGCCCGAGCAGAACCTGGACCTGGTGCGCAAGGCGCAGATGGAGGCGCCGTTGCAGGTCACCGCGCTGGATCGCGTGGATGCGCACCCGGTGGCCACCGGCGGCGTGCTCAAGGTGGTCGACAACCAGATCGACACCACCACCGGCACGTTCCGCCTGAAGTCGGAGTTCCCGAACGAGAAGAACGAGCTGTGGCCGGGCCAGTTCGTCAACGTGCGCCTGCAGGTGCGCGTGGACGATGGCGCGCTGGTGATCCCCGCCGAGGCGGTGCAGCGCGGCCCCGACGGCGACTACGTCTACCAGGTGCAGGGCGACAACACGGTCAAGATGCAGCCGGTGGTCGTGGCCGGCGAGGTGGGCGACAGCCACGTGATGATCGGCAGCGGCCTCAACGTGGGCGAGCAGGTGGTCACCGAAGGCCAGTTCCGCCTCAAGCCCGGCAGCAAGGTCACCCCGCTCAAGCCCGGCGAAGTGCCGCCGGCCCCCAGCACGGCGGAGTTGCAGAAGGCCAAGCAGCAGGGCAAGGGCGGCAGTCGCCGCGGCCGCTGACGAACCCCGGACGCCGTCGCCACGGTGACGGCGGCCTGACACCCGCCGCCGGCATGGCGGCGGATCACGCATCACCTCCCGGTGCCAATCGCCGGCGAGCAGGACGCCATCCAGACAGCCGCACGGACACCCATGGGATTCTCGACGCTCTTCATCCGCCGCCCGATCGCCACCTCGCTGCTGATGGTGGCGATCCTGCTGCTCGGCATCCTGGGTTACCGCCAGCTGCCGGTGTCGGCGCTGCCCGAGATCGAGGCGCCCAGCCTGGTGGTCACCACCCAGTATCCGGGCGCCAGCGCCAGCACCATGGCGGTGCTGGTCACCACCCCGCTGGAGCGCCAGCTGGGGCAGATCTCCGGCCTCACCATGATGAGCTCGGACTCCTCCGCGGGCCTGTCCACGATCATCCTGCAGTTCTCGATGAATCGCGACATCGACGTGGCCGCGCAGGACGTGCAGGCCGCGATCAACCAGGCGCGCGGCGTGCTGCCCAGCAACCTGCCGTACCCGCCGGTGTACAACCGCGTGAACCCGGCCGACGCGCCCATCCTCACGCTTTCGCTGCAGTCCGACAGCCGGCCGCTGCGCGACGTCAACGACTACGCCGACTCGATCCTCGCGCAGAAGCTGTCGCAGGTGCCGGGCGTGGGCCTGGTCTCGATCGCGGGCAACGTGCGCCCCGCGGTGCGCGTGCAGATGAACCCGGCGCAGCTCTCCAACCTCGGCCTCACCCTCGAGGACGTGCGCAGCGCGCTCACCCAGGCCAACGTCAACGCGCCGAAGGGCACGCTGAACGGCAAGACACAGAGCTACTCGATCGGCACCAACGACCAGCTGAAGGATGCCGCCGAGTACCAGAGCACCATCATCAGCTACAAGAACAACGCGCCGGTGATGCTCTCCGACGTGGCCAAGGTGGTCGACGGCGTCGAGAACGACCAGCTCGCCGCCTGGGCCAACGGCAAGCCCGCGGTGCTGCTCGACATCCGTCGCCAGCCCGGCGCGAACATCGTGCAGACCGTGCAGCAGATCCGCGCGATCCTGCCCGAGCTGCGCGCCGCGCTGCCGGCCGACGTGCACCTCGACGTGTTCGCCGACCGCACCATCACGATCCGCGCCTCGGTCGAGGATGTCGAGTTCACCCTGCTGCTGACCATCTTCCTCGTGGTGGCGGTGATCTTCGTGTTCTTGCGCCGGCTGTGGGCCACGGTGATTCCGTCCGTGGCGGTGCCGCTGTCGCTGCTCGGCACGTTCGGCGTGATGAGTTTCACCAGCATGTCGCTGGACAATCTCTCGCTGATGGCGCTCACCGTGGCCACCGGCTTCGTGGTGGACGATGCGATCGTGATGATCGAGAACATCGTGCGCTACATCGAGCAGGGCAAAGACGGCAAGGAGGCGGCCGAGCTGGGCGCGAAGGAGATCGGCTTCACCGTGCTGTCGCTGACCGTGTCGCTGATCGCGGTGTTCCTGCCGCTGCTGCTGATGCCGGGCGTCACCGGCCGCCTGTTCCACGAGTTCGCCTGGGTGCTGACCATCGCGGTGGCGATCTCGATGCTGGTGTCGTTGACGCTGACGCCGATGATGTGCGCCTACCTGCTGAAACCCGACCAGCTGCCCGAGGGCGAGGACGCGCACGAGCGCCACCTCGCCGCCGGCAAGCGCACCGTGTGGTCGCGCACCGTGGGCTTGTACGAGCATTCGCTGGACTGGGTGCTGGACCACCAGAAGCTGATGATCCTGGTCGCCGCCGCCACCGTGGCGCTGACCGTGTTCCTGTACATCGCGATCCCCAAGGGCCTGCTGCCCGAGCAGGACACCGGCATGATTACCGGCGTGGTGCAGGCCGACCAGAACGTGGCGTTCCCGGCGATGGAGCAGCGCACCAAGGCGGTCGCCGAGGCGCTGCGCAAGGATCCGGCGGTGGCCGGCGTGGCGGCGTTCATCGGTGCCGGCACGATCAATCCCACGCTCAACCAGGGCCAGCTGTCGATCGTGCTCAAGGACCGCGGCCAGCGCGACGGTCTGGACAAGATCCTGCCGCGTCTGCAGCAGGCGGTGGCCGGCATCCCCGGCGTGGCGCTGTACCTCAAGCCGGTGCAGGACGTGACGCTGGACAGCCGCGTCTCCGCCACCGAGTACCAGTACGCGCTGTCCGACACCAACACCGACGAGCTGTCGAAGTACGCCACCGAGATGACCCAGGCGCTACGCCAGCGGGCCGAGCTGGCCGACGTGGACAACAACCTTGCCGACCAAGGCAACGCGCTCAAGCTCACCATCGACCGCGAGAAGGCCAGCCGCCTCGGCGTGCCGGTACAGACCATCGACGACACGCTGTACGACGCGTTCGGCCAGCGCCAGATCTCCACCATCTTCACCCAGCTCAACCAGTACCGCGTGGTGATGGAAGTGGCGCCGCAGTTCCGCACCACCACCGCGCTGCTCGACCAGCTCACCGTGCGCGGCAACGGCAACGGCGCGCTGACCGGTTCGACCGCCACCAGCTTCGGCCAGCTGAAGTCCAGCAACTCGGCCACGCCGTCCGGCATCGGCAACACCGGCAACGTGGGTTTCCAGATCGGCGGCGGCGGCACCATCCCGCTGTCCTCGCTGGTCAGCGCCAAGGTCACCAGCGCGCCGCTGGTGATCAGCCACCAGCAGCAGCTGCCGGCGGTGACGCTGTCGTTCAACGTGGCGCCGGGCTACTCGCTGTCCGACGCGGTGTCGGCGATCCACCAGGTCGAGGCGCAGCTGGCATTCCCGCCCACGGTGCGCGGGGAGTTCATCGGCAAGGCGGCGGAGTTCTCCAACAGCCTCGGTGACGAGGTGCTGCTGCTGCTGGCCGCGATCGTGGTGATCTACATCGTGCTGGGCGTGCTGTACGAGAGCTACATCCACCCGCTGACGATCATCTCCACCCTGCCGCCGGCCGGCGTGGGCGCGCTTCTCGCGCTGATCCTGTTCGGCATGGACTTGTCGGTGGACGGCATCGTGGGCATCGTGCTCTTGATCGGCATCGTGAAGAAGAACGCGATCATGATGATCGACTTCGCGATCGAGGCGCAGCGCAAGGGCATGAATGCGCGCGACGCGATCCACCGCGCCTGCCTGCTGCGCTTCCGCCCGATCATGATGACCACCGCGGCGGCGATGCTGGGCGCCTTGCCTCTGGCTCTGGGCAGCGGCATCGGCGCCGAGTTGCGCCGGCCGCTGGGCGTGTCCATCGTGGGCGGCCTGCTGCTCTCGCAGCTGGTGACGCTATACACCACGCCGGTGATCTACCTGTACATGGAGCGCTTCCAGGATTGGCTGCACGCGCGCCGCGAGCGTCGCCTGCTGGCCCGCGCCCAGGCCGACGGTACGGCGCATTGAGAGCCTGTTTACGGTCTCCGTATGGCCCGCGTTGCCTTGCCGTGGCCGTCAGGTGGTGGCGCGTGGCGCAGCGCCTGCCTGCTGGCAGGCCAAGCCGCGCGCTGCCGCATGGCGGCCACGGCAAGGCAACCCCTGCACCCATCAATTCCGGGGCCGGGGCTGTTTGCCCACATCCCGGCGTCATCACTCGATCGTGGACAGACGTCCACTCCTCGCGCCTCAAAGCCGAGTCCATCCATGGACTCTCCCCGCGTGCCCTCGTTCTTCCTTGGCCTGCGCGCAAACAGCTCCCGGCGCGGACCATTCGGAGACCGTAAACAGGCTCTGGGCGTACGCCACCTGGCACCGCGCGGCGGTGTCGCATCCAGCGCGGCGAAACGATCAACCGTTTCGCCGCGTGCACGTTGAGCATGACATGATTCGCAACATTGCCACCCGCTTTTCCACGCCGCCCCGCCACGGGTTCCGGGCATGAACATCTCCGGCGCCTTCATCCGCCGCCCGATCGGCACCTCGCTGCTGGCGATCGGCGTGTTCGTGGCCGGCCTGATCTGCTACCTGCTGCTAGGCGTGTCGGCGCTGCCGAACATGCAGTTCCCCGCGATCTTCGTGCAGGCCAGCCAGGCCGGCGCGGACGCCTCGACCATGGCCGCCACCGTGGCCGCGCCGCTGGAGCGCCACCTGGGCCAGGTGCCGGGCATCGAGACGATGAACTCGCACAGCTCCGAAGGCAGCACCTTCGTCTTCATGATGTTCAACAGCGGCGTGAACCTGGACTCCGCCGCACGCGACGTGCAGGCCGCGATCAACGCCGCGCAGCCCGACTTGCCCACCGGGCTCAATGGCACGCCGAGTTACGAGAAGGCGAACCCGAACGACGACCCGATCATCGCGATCGCGCTGACCTCGACCACGCAGTCGGCGGCGGAACTCTACAACGTGGCCGACACCTTGCTGGCGCAGCGCCTGCGCCAGCTGAAGGGTGTTTCCTCGGTGGACATCGCCGGCGCCGCCACGCCGGCGATCCGCGTGGACGTGAACCTGCGCGCGCTGAACGCGATGGGCATCTCGCCGGACGACTTGCGCAACGCGCTGGTCGCCGCCAACGTCACCTCGCCGGAGGGCTTCCTGTCCAACGGCAAGACCACCATGGCGATCAGCGCCACCGCCCAGCTGCACACCGCCGACGACTTCGCGAAGCTGGTCATCGCGATGAAGGGCGGTACGCCGGTGCGGCTGTCCGACGTGGCGCGCGTCTACGCCGGCACCCAGGACGCCTACCAGGCGGCCTGGTTCCAGGGCAAGCCGGCGATCCTGATGTACGTGTACAAGAAGGCCGACGCGAACGTGATCGCCACGGTGGACGAGGTGCGCGCCCAGCTGCCGCTGCTGCGCAATTACCTGCAGCCGGGCACGGTGATGACGCCGTTCTTCGACGACACGCCGACGATCCGCGCCTCGCTGCACGAGGTACAGGCCACGCTGCTGATCTCGCTGGCGATGGTGGTGCTGACGATGGCGCTGTTCCTGCGCCGGCTGGCGCCCACCCTGATCGCCGCGCTGACGGTGCCGCTGTCGCTGGCCGGCGGTTTCATCGTGATGTACATCCTCGGTTACACGCTGAACAACCTCACCCTGCTCGCGCTGGTGATCGCGATCGGTTTCGTGGTCGACGACGCGATCGTGGTGATCGAGAACATCATCCGCCACATCGACGCCGGCATGACGCGCATGGAGGCGACACTGGCCGGCGCGAAGGAGATCGGCTTCACCATCGTCTCGATCACCGCCTCGCTGATCGCGGTGTTCATCCCGCTGCTGTTCGCCGGCGGCTACACCGGCATGTTCATGCACGACTTCGCGGTGACCCTGGTGTCCGCCATCGTGATGTCGGCGCTGGTGTCGCTCACGCTCACCCCGGCGTTGTGCGGGCGCTTCCTCAACGGCCATGCGGAGGCGGCCGAGCCGTCGCGGTTGGGCCGCGCGCTGGACCGCTTCCACGCCGGCATGCTGGCGGTCTACAGCCGCGCGCTGAACTTCTCGCTGCGCCACGCGCTGGCCTTCTCGCTGACCCCGCTGGTGCTGATCGTCATCACGTTCTTCCTGTTCGGCGTGGTGAAGAGCGGCCTGTTCCCGGCGCAGGACACCGGCCTGATCTGGGGCCGCGCCACCTCCAGCGCCACCGTCTCGTTCGGGCAGAGCGAGCAGCGCATGCAGCGCCTCACCCACATGCTGATGTCCGACCCGGACGTGGCCACCGTGGGCACCCGCTTGGGCACCAGCCGGCAGGGCGCCAGCGGCTCGTTCAACATCGACCTCAAGACCCGCTCCGAAGGCCGCAAGGACGACACCTTCGCGGTGCTGGCGCGACTGACCGCCAAGGCGGCGAAGTACCCCGACCTCAACCTGCGCCTGCGTCCGCTGCAGGACCTGCCCAGCGCCAGCGGCGGCGGCACCAGCCAGGGCGCGCAGTACCAGATCGGCCTGCAGGGCAACGACCTCGCCGAACTGGAGCTGTGGCTGCCGAAGCTGGTGGCCGAGTTGAAGAAGAATCCGAAGCTGCAGGACGTGGGCAGCGACGTGGACGAGGGCGGCCTGCGCCAGAACATCGTGATCGACCGCGCTACCGCGGCGCGCCTCGGCGTATCGATCGGCGCGATCGATGGCGCGCTGTACGACGCCTTCGGCCAGCGCCAGGTGTCCACCATCTACTCGGACATCAACCAGTACAAGGTCGTGGTCAACGCGCTGCCGAACCAGACCGCCACGCCGGACGCGCTGAACCAGGTCTACGTGCGTTCCAGCGGGGGCAAGATGGTGCCGCTCACCGCGATCGCGAAGCAGGTGCCGGGGCTGGCGCCGTCGTCGATCACCCACCAGAACCAGTACACCACGATGGATCTCAGCTTCAACCTCGCGCCCGGCGTTAGCATGGGCGAGGCGATGGCGATCATCCAGGCCACCGTGACGAACATGCGCATGCCCGGCGACATCAAGCTCAACCTCGGTGGCGACTTCCGCCGCTTCCGCGACTTGCAGGGCGGCATGCTGTGGCTGGTGCTGGCCGCGGTGCTCACCGTCTACATCGTGCTGGGCATGCTGTACGAGAACCTGATCCATCCGGTGACCATCCTGTCCACCCTGCCGGCGGCGGGCGTGGGCGCGCTGATGGCGCTGTGGCTCACCAATACGGAACTCTCGGTGGTGGCGCAGATCGCGCTGGTGCTGCTGATCGGCATCGTCAAGAAGAACGCGATCATGATGATCGACTTCGCCCTGGTGGCCGAGCGCGAGCACGGCAGGAGCCCGCTGGAGGCCGCGCACGAGGCGTGCCTGGTGCGTTTCCGCCCGATCATGATGACCACCATGGTCGCGATCCTCGCCGCGCTGCCGATCGCCATCGGCCTGGGCGAAGGCAGCGAGCTGCGCCGCCCGCTCGGCATCGCGCTGATCGGCGGCCTGCTGATCTCGCAAAGCCTCACCTTGCTCTCGACGCCGGCGCTGTACGTGGTGTTCTCTTGCCTGGGGGCACGCTTCAAGGCGTGGCGTGCGCGGCGCGCCGAAAAGCGCCGCGGTCGGCGCGCAGAGCCGGTGCGGCTGCCAGGCTGAGCGGCTCTTGCCGCCCCTCTCCCGCGAGTGGGAGAGGGGGAAAGCGCGTTGCGGCAGGCGACCAGAATCGCCTTGTCCCGTGCGAAAGAGATCGCCACGCTCCTGTACCAGGAACGGTGCCGCGTGGCGTCGATGCGATTACCCGGCTGAACGCGCAGCTGCCATCCCCACGCGCAAACGCGCCCATCCCCGTAAGATGACAGCCCGGCGTCCGCCGGATTGCCATCAGGGGGCATGCAGCATGGTTCGGTTTCCGTCGCGTTTCACGCGCAGCGGCGTGGTGCGGGCATGCGCCGTGCTGGCCTTCGCGGCCTGCGCCTGGGCGACGGTGTGGCCGGAACCGGAGCCCTTGCAGAAGCTGTTCGTGCTGGTGCTGCTGCTGTTCGTCGCCGCTGCGCTGCTGTGCGCCACCGTGCGCCTCGCCTTTTCGCTGCTGCTGGGTGGCGGCCTGTTCCTCGCGCTGCGTTTCATCTCCAACCTCAAGGAGACGTATCTCGAAACGGCGCTGATGCCGGCGGACTTCGTCTACTACGCGCGCTCCAGCCTGGTCGCCACGTTGCGCCATTACCCGCACCTGTACCTGCTGGCCGCGGGCGTGCTGCTGCTGGTGCCGCTGCTGCTGGTGCTGGCGTGGCGGCTGGACCGCCCGCTGTTCGCGCGGCGACATGGCTGGAGCGGGGTGGCTTGGCGTGTGGTCGGCATGTTGCTGTGCGTCGTGGCGTTCCGCGCCTGCCTGCTGCCGGAGGGGCCGTTCGCCGGGCTGCACGACCGGAACGTCTGGGACAAGCTCTCCGACGACGCCCAGCTCACCAACTTCTTCATCAACCTCAACGACGCCGGCGTGAAGGTGCCGGCGATGTCCGACGACGGCACGGCGCAGCGCGAGTGGGATGCCACCGCGAGCGGCCGGCCCGGCACGTGGCCGGCGCCGTATCCGGACATCGTGCAGGTACTGGAGGAAAGCACCTTCGACCCCTCGATCTTCGCCGCCTGCGACGTGCCGGGCTGCAAGTTCGCGCTGTTCCAGACGGACGCGCGCACGCGCGGCACCGGCCTGTTGCGCACGCACACATGGGGCGGCGGTACGTGGGTCAGCGAGTTCGCCGTGCATACCGGCCTGCCGCAGGACATCTTCGGCGCGGGCGGCATGTACGCGCCGTTCGTGCTGGCGCCGCACGTGCACGACACGTTGCCCGACCTGCTGCGCCGGTTGGGTTACCTCACCATCGCGATCTATCCCACCAACAGCGATTTCCTCAACGGCCGCGACGCGTATCGCGCCTATGGCTTCGACCATCTGTACGGCGCGGAGGAGCTGGGGCTGGACGAATGGGAGGAGACCGACGCGCAGATGTTCGCCGCGGCCAAGCGCGTGTACGACAATGTGAAGAAGCCGGGCCAGCCGGTGTTCGTGATGATACTCACGATCAACCAGCACGGTCCGCACGACGACAACCCGATGGCGAAGCTGCCGCCGCCCTGGCGCAACATGGTGCAGGGTCTGTCCGGCAAGGACGAGAGCGCGCTGGATTTCGACACCTACCTGTGGCGCCTGCACGATTCCGACGTGGCGATGCAGGGACTGGAGAACGATTTCCTCGACCGCGAGCAGCCCACCGTGCTGGTGCACTTCGGCGACCACCAGCCGTCCTTCGACGGCCTGATCCGGCCGCTGGCGCGCACGCTGCCGCCCGCGCTGGTGCCGGAGCGCGATTTCCTCACCTACTACATGATCAAGAGCAACTTCGCCGGGCCGCCGCTGCCCGGCTATCCCGCGCTCGACATCGCCTTCCTGCCGACCATGGTGCTGCAGGCCGCCGGTCTGCCCGCGGATCCCTATTTCTCCGCCGCCACCACCTTGCGCGAACGCTGCCAGGGGCGCTTCGACGACTGCCCGGACAGGGCGCTGCTGGCGTCCTACTACGCCTGGATCTTCCGGCGGCTGCACGTGTACGAGTAGCGCGCCGCATGTCCGGACGCCGCGCCGCGCCGTACCCGCGCCTGCTCGCCGCGGCCACGCTGGCGGCGGCCGGCGCCGCGATCGCGGGCGCGCTGCTGGCGCGGGAGGCCCCCGGCTGGGTGTGGCTGCACTGGGTCGGCAAGCCGCTCGCCACGGTGCTGATTCTCGCGCTGGCGTGGCGGGCACGGCCGGCATCGTCGCCGCGCTATCGCCGCTGGATACTCGCCGGCATCGCCTGCTCGCTGGCGGGCGACGTCTTCCTGATGCTGCCGGGCGACCTGTTCGTGCCGGGGCTGGTGGCGTTCCTGTTCGCGCACGCCTGCTTGATCGCGGCGTTTCTCGGCGACAGCCGCTTCGCCGCGCCGGCGTGGCCGCTCGTGGCGTGCCTGGCCTGGGGCGCGGCGAACCTCGCCCTGCTGTGGAACGCGATCGATGCGTCGCTGCGCGTGCCGGTGATCGTCTACGTGGCGGTGCTGGCGACGATGGGCGGGCAGGCCTGGGCGCGGATGCGGATGCGGCGCGCGGATGCGGCCGCGCAGCTGGCCGCGCGCGGCGCGCTGGTGTTCATGCTGAGCGACAGCGTGCTGGCCTGGGACCGCTTCCGCGGCCCCGTGCCGCTGGCCAGCCTGTGGGTGCTGGCGGCGTACTATCTGGCGTTGTGGTGGATCGCCCGCTCGGTGCAGGGCGTACCGGTCGAACGCGAGGCGGCATGAACACGCAGGAACTCATCATCACCTGGGCGACGCCGGTGTTCTTCCTGCTGATCGGCATCGAGCTGCTGGTGGCGAAGCTGCGCGGCCACGATGCCTATGCCGGCAACGATGCGATCAACAGCATCGGCCTGGGCGCGATCTCGCAGCTGGTGGCGGTGTTCAGCAAGCTGCTGACGATCGGCATCTATGCATGGTGCGCGCAGCACCTGGCGTTGTTCGAGCTGCCCGCCGACAGCGTGCCGGTGTGGCTGGGCGCCTTGCTGGGCTACGACCTCTGCTACTACTGGCTGCACCGCATGGGCCACGAGGTGAACATCCTGTGGGCCGCCCACGTGGTGCACCACCAGAGCGAGCGCTACAACCTCAGCACCGCGCTGCGCCAGACCGGCAGCGGCGCGCTGCTGGGCTGGATCTTCTACCTGCCGCTGGCGATCCTCGGCGTGCCGGTCGAGGTGTTCGTGGTGGTGGCGCTGGTCGACCTGCTGTACCAGTTCTGGGTGCACACCGAGCAGATCGGCCGGCTGGGCTGGTTCGACCGCGTGTTCTGCTCGCCGTCCAACCATCGCGCCCACCACGCGGTGAACGACCGCTACCTCGACCGCAACTACGGCGGCATCCTGATCGTGTGGGACCGCCTGTTCGGCAGTTTCGTGGAGGAGGACGCCGCCGAGCCGCCGGTGTACGGCACGCGCGCGCCACTGCGCAGCTGGAATCCCCTGTGGGCGAACGCCGAGGTGTACTGGCGCACCGCGCAGGACGCGTGGCACGCGCGCCGTTGGCGCGACAAGCTGCTGGTGTGGTTGAAGCCTCCGGGCTGGCGCCCCGCCGACGTGGCGGCACGCTTTCCCAGACCGGCCTTCGCGATGCCCGCGGAGCGCTACGACCCGCCGCTGGCGGCGCCGCTCAAGCTCTACGTGCTGCTGCAGTTCGCGCTGCTGCTGGGCATGGTCACCCAGTTCCTCGGCATGGCCGGGCACGTCGCCTGGCCCGAGCTGCTGCTCTACGCGGCGTGGCAGGTGGCCGGCCTGTGCGTGCTGGGCGCCCTGATGGAAGGCCGGCGCTGGGCGTGGTGGGCCGAGGGCCTGCGCGTGCTGGCGATGGCCGTGCTGCCGCTGGTCCAGCACCGCTGGTTCGGTGTGGCGCACCTGGATGTCCGGATCGCGTCGGCCTTCGCGCTGGTGTTCGGCGCCAGCGCCTTGGCGCTGCCGTGGCTGCGCCGAGGCGGGCACCTGGCGCATCGCGGCGCGGCGAGTGCATGACCGCTGGCCCATGACCTCTGGCGGCGATTCGCTATGATCCGCCGGTTGCCCGCAGGAATGAGCCCATGCGTTTTTTGAGCCGAATGCTCCGCCACAAGTCCGTCGAACAGTTGCAGAGCGAGGCGGGGCAGCGCGGCGATTTCCGCCGCGTGCTGGGCCTATGGCAGCTCACCGCGATCGGCATCGGCGGCATCATCGGCGTGGGCATCTTCGTGCTGGCCGGCCAGCAGGCGGCGGCGAACGCCGGCCCCGCGGTGGCGCTGTCCTTCCTGATCGCGGGCGCGGGCAGCGCCTGCGCCGCGCTGTGCTATGCCGAGTTCGCCGGGCTGATCCCGGTGACCGGCAGCGCCTACACCTACGGCTACGCGGTGCTGGGCGAGTTCGTGGCCTGGATCATCGGCTGGGACCTGCTGCTGGAATACGCGCTGGTGGTCGCGGTGGTGGCGATCGGCTGGTCGGGCTACGTGCAGGTGCTCTTGGCCTCGGCGGGCGTGCACCTGCCGGAATGGGCGCAGCAGAGCATGAGCGCGCAGACCATGCACTACTATCTGCAGCAGCTCTTCGGCGTGCATGGCACGGCGGTCGCCGCGCCCAGCGACGGCCACCGCTTCAACGTGATCGCCGCCGGCGTGTCGCTGGCGGTGGCGCTGCTGCTCACCGTGCGCATGGAATGGGGCGCGCGCTTCAACACCGCGATCGTGGCGATCAAGGTGCTCGGCGTGCTGCTGGTGATCGGCGTGGGCGCGTTCTTCATCCACAGCGCGAACTGGCAGCCGTTCATCCCGACGCGCACGTTCGACGCGCAAGGCGTGGGCCACTTCGGCTGGGCCGGCGTGCTCACCGGCGCCAGCGTGGTGTTCTTCGCGGTGTTCGGCTACGACACGCTGACCACCGCGGCGGAGGAGGCCAAGCATCCGCAGCGCGACCTGCCGCGCGCGGTGCTGCTGTCGCTGGCGGTGGCGATGGTGCTGTACATCGCGGTGTCGCTGGTGCTCACCGGCATCACCCACTACAGCAACCTGAGCGGCGACGCCTCGGTGTCGCAGGCGTTCGAGGCGATCGGCCTGCACTGGGTTTCCATCGCCATCGCGGTGGCCGCGGTGGTGGGCGTCACCAGCGTGCTGTTCGCCTTCATGCTGGGCGCGGCGCGCATCTGGTTCGCGCTGGCGCGCGACGGCCTGCTGCCGGCGTGGTTCGCCAAGGTGAGTCCGCGCTTCGGCACGCCGGCGCGCCCCACGCTGATCCTCGGCGTGTTCACCGCGGTCGTGGCCGGCCTGCTGCCGATCGGCGAGGTGGCCGAGCTGGTCAACATCGGCACGCTCAGCGCCTTCATCATCATCTGCACCGCGGTGCTGGTGCTGCGCATCCGCAAGCCGCAGCTGCCGCGCAGCTTCCGCATGCCGTGGATCGCCGTGCTGGCGCCGCTGGGCGTGGCGTTCTCGCTGCTGCTGATCTTCGGCGTGCCGTGGCTCGACGCCAACGGCTGGCAGCGCATCGGCGGCCTGCCCGCGATCACCTTCGAGCGCTTCGTGATCTGGATGGCGCTGGGTTGCCTGATCTACTTCGGCTACGGCATCCGTCACAGCAAGCTCGACGGCGAACGGCTGTAGGCGTGGCGTAGGAGCGGCTTCAGCCGCGATTCGATCTGCGGTCGCGGCTGAAGCCGCTCCTGCGCGCCAGGTTGCGGGTTTCAGGAGGCATGGATGTCCACCGGCTACTTCGCGCCATCCGCCTGCTGGCGCGCGTGGGCTTTCCGCAGCAGGTCGTCGCCGACGCATTGCCTGCGCCGCGCAGCAGAATCCCGCGTGATCGCCGCTGCGAGGGTCAGGCCCGGTGATCGGCCATCGCGCCGATGCGCTTGGTCATGAACACGCTGTTCGGATCGGGCCGATATTCGCCGAACGGTGCGCAGGGCACGAAGCCGAACGCGGCATACAGGCGCCGTGCCGGCTCGAAGAACGCCATCGCCCCGGTTTCCAGGCTCAGCCGTGCATAGCCGCGGCTCGCCGCTTCATCGATCAGGTGCTGCAGCATGCGCGAGGCGACGCCACGGCGCAGATGGGTGGACGCAGTGCGCATGGACTTGATCTCGCCATGCAGCGGATCCAGTTGCTTCAGCGCGCCGAAGCCGGCCAGCACCGGACCATCCCACACGCACCAGAACGTGACGTCCGGCCCGCGCAAGCCGTCGAGGTTCAGCGCGTGACGGCTTTCGGCTGGTGCCGTGGTGGCGAGCGAGTCGAGATGCTCACGCAGCAGGGCCAGCACCTGCGGACGGTCCAGCGTGTCGAGGCGTATGTCCATGGCGGCGGTCGTGCTTCCCGGGGCGTGCCGCGAGTCTAGTCATGTGCCGATGGGTCGGACAGCCCGGACGCGAAATGGCGCTGCACAGGGTTTCGCATCGGCGGCTTCGGAGGATGTGGTGTGCAAGCTGTGGTGCACAAGCGAGGCATGCACATGCGCCGGGTCTGCATGCCGAGGCATGATCCGCCGATCCGGGCAGCGCGGGAGGGCTGGGCATGCAGGAAATGGCGGGGCTTTCGGGCCAGGCAACGGCCTGCGCGAACTGCGCCGCGCCGCTGGGCGGCGAGTACTGCGCGCAGTGCGGCGAGCGTCGGCTGCATCCGGACGAACACACGCTGCGGCACATCGTGGGCGAGTGGTTCGAGGCGTTCTCGCACGGCGAGGGCCGTCTGCTCGTCTCGCTGCGCACGCTGCTGCTCAAGCCGGGTGAGTTGACGCGCGAATACTTCCGCGGGCGGCGCGTGCCGTATGCGCGGCCGGTGGCGCTGTTCTTTGCGGTGAACCTGCTGTACTTCCTGCTGACGACCTTGAACACATTCTCCACGGCGCTGGAGACACAGATGAGCGTGTCGCCGCTGCAGCAGACAAAGCAGATGCTGGTGTTGGACAAGGCGCTTGGTCCGCAGGTTTCGGCGACGGAGAAGGCCGAGGTGATGGCGGACTATTGGGCGCTGTACGGATCGGAACGTGCCGCGGTCCTTGCGGGTCGCGCCGCCTCGGCCGCCGAGCGGAAGGCCGATGAGGAGAAGGGTGTTGCCGCCAGTCGCCACCCGGCCGCACTGGAAGCGGTTTATCGCTACCAGGAGCGGTTCGACGAGCGCACCGAGACGCTGTCGCGTGCCTTGGTGGTCGCGCTCGTGCCCATGCTGGCGTGCCTGCTCTGGCTGACGCTGGCGCCGTTGCGCCGTGGCCTGCCGGAACTGCTGATCTTCGCGACCCATCTGTGGAGCGGCCTGCTGCTGATCTTGCTGCTGTTCGGGTGGCTGGTGACAGGCGCGACCCGGGTGTCGCAATGGCTTCTGGATGGACGTATACCCGCGATCCTGCAGAGCGACTCGTATGCAAGCATGGCGCTCGCCGTGCTGGTGGCGATCTATGTGTATCGCGCGCTGCGTGCCTACCTCTGCTACCCGCGCATCGGCTGTGCGATCCTGTCTGCGTGGATGCTGGCCGGCCTGTTCTGGTTGTTGCAGCTTTATCGCCTGCTGCTGTTCTTCGTGACCGTATACGCGCTGCATTGAGCCGGTGCCGCAAAATCGTGCGCCGTTCGCGCGTGACCTCTGGCAGGGTGCTGCACGCATGTCGCGATCTACCATCGCCCGGTCAGCCGCCGCTCGCCGCCACGACGAACGACGCGTTCCTGCCGGCAGCGCGGTTCCCGCGTGGGCCGGTACCTGCCCGGAGTTACCCGTGAACCGTCCTGCCTTCCGTTCCAGCCTGATCGCCGCCGCGGTGGTCGGAGCGCTTTCGCTGTCCGTCGCCGCCACCGCGCAGGATGCCCGCCGTGCCGCGCCGCAAGACACGCCGTATCCCGGCCAGCTCACGGTGAACGTCGACCTCACCGACGCGGCGAAGCGGATGTTCCGCGTGCACGAGACGATCCCGGTGAAGCCGGGCGAATTCACCTTGCTGTATCCGGAGTGGATTCCCGGCGAACACGCGCCGTCCGGCCCGATCCAGAACGTGGCGGGGCTGATCATCACCGCGAACGGCAAGCAGCTGGCGTGGCGCCGCGACCTGCGCGACATGTTCGCGATTCACCTGGACGTGCCCGAAGGCGTGAGCCAGCTCGACCTCTCCTTCCAGTTCCTCTCGCCGGGCGACGGCGAGGGCAGCCTGTTCGGCGCCAGCGCCTCGTCCACGCCGAACCTGGTGGACGTCGAGTTCAACCAGGTGGCGTTCTACCCGGCCGGCTACTACTCGCGGCAGATCCAGATCCAGCCGACCGTGCAGTTGCCCGCGGGCTGGAAGTTCGGCACGGCGCTGCAGGTGCAGAACCAGAACGGGAGCACGGTGCAGTTCAAGCCGGTGAGCTTCAACAACTTCGTCGATTCGCCGCTGATCGCGGGCGAGCACTTCGATCGCGTGGACCTCGCGCCGGGCGCGAAGGTGCCGGTGCACCTCAACGTGGTGGGCGACGGCGCGAAGGACGTCAAGCTCACCGCCAAGCAGCTGGAGCAGCAGCGCGCGGTGGTGACGCAGACCAACCTGCTGTTCGGCGCGCACCACTACGACCACTACGACTTCCTGCTCACGCTGTCCGACCACACCGGCCACTTCGGGCTTGAGCACCACCAGTCCAGCGACGACCGCCTGCCGGCCGACTTCTTCACCAACGACGACATGCACACGCTGGCGGCCAGCCTGATGCCGCACGAGTTCGTGCATTCGTGGAACGGCAAGTTCCGCCGCCCCGCCGACCTGTGGACGCCGAACTTCAACGTGAAGATGCAGGACGACCTGTTGTGGGTGTACGAGGGTCTCACCGATTACTGGTGCAGCGTACTCACCGCGCGCGCCGGCCTGTGGTCGCCCGCGCAGTTCCGCGACACGATGGCGAACATCGACGCCTCGATGAGCGAGCGCACCGGCCGTGCCTGGCGCTCGCTGCAGGACACCGCCGACGCCGCGCCGCTCACCTACTACGGCGGCGGCGGCTGGGCCAACTGGCGTCGCGGCACCGACTTCTATCCGGAAGGCCAGCTGCTGTGGCTGGACGTGGACACCAAGATCCGCGAACTCTCGGGCGGCAAGCATTCGTTGGACGATTTCGCGCACGCGTTCTACGGCATGGAAAACGGCAGCTACGTCACCAAGACCTATACCTTCGACGACGTGGTGAACACATTGAACCAGGTGCAGCCGTTCGACTGGGCGAAGTTCCTGCGCGCGCGGCTGGACTACACCGGTGCGGAACTGCCCGAGCACGGCATCACGCGGGGCGGCTGGAAGCTGGTCTACACCGACCAGCCGAACGCCGAGACCAAGGCGATGGAGGGCATCCGCCACGGCGTCAACCTCGCCGCCTCGATCGGCCTGTCCGCGTCGAAGACCGGCAACATCTACGACGTGCAGTGGAACGGTCCCGCGTTCAAGGCCGGCCTGGTGCCGGGCCTCACCATCGTGGCGGTGGACGGCAAGGACTACTCGCCCGATGCGCTGAAGGACGCGATCACCGCGGCCAAGACCGGCAACGCGCCGATCGAGCTGCTGGTGAAGAACGTCGACATCTACAGCACCGCGAAGATCGACTACCACGGCGGCCTGCGCTACCCGCACCTGGAACGCGCCGGCGGCAAGGATCTGCTCGGCGCGATCGCGGCGCCGCGCAAGTAACGTCGCGCAACTTTACGCGGTGTCATCTCGGCGCAGGCTGGGATCCAGTGACGGCAAGGTCCGTCCGAGCCACATGGTGACTGGATCCCGGCCTGCGCCGGGATGACGAGCTTTCGGGCGACGCGCTGGGGCGCATCGGCTCGCTGGCCCGGGACGCGGGCGCAGGCAAGAAGGAGGGGCTCTGCCACTCGGCAGGCACCATCGCGTTCGATCTTGTTCGTCGTTCCGCACCTGTGCGCATGGTGCGCGCGCATGACCTCTGGCAGGGGAGCCCACCCCGCGGCCGGTCTAGCATCGAAGCCTTGCCCGCCGCCCATCTCGCTGCGCGGGCCGTTGCCCAAGGGAGAATCCATGAAAGCCACCCGCCTCGCCTCCGCCATCGTCGCCAGCGCCTTCGGCCTGGTCAGCCTCAACGCCATCGCCGATGTGCCGCCGCCGCAGGACGTGGCCTACCCGGGCACGCTGCAGATCAGCGTGGACGCCACCGACCTCGCGCACCGCGTGTTCCGCGTGCACGAAGTGGTGCCCGCGCAGCCCGGCCCGCTGACCCTGCTGTACCCGCAGTGGCTGCCGGGCAACCACTCGCCCAGCGGCCCGATCGACAAGTTCGCCGGCCTGGTGGTGAAGGCGAACGGCAAGGTGCTGCCGTGGACGCGCGATCCGCTCAACGTGTTCGCGTTCCACGTCGAGGTGCCGCAGGGCGCCGGCAACGTGGAAGTGGACTTCCAGTACCTCTCGCCGCAGAACACCCGCGAAGGCCGCGTGGTGATGACGCCGGAAATGCTCAACCTGCAGTGGAACGCGAACTCGGTGTATCCGGCCGGCTACTACACCCGCCAAATCAAGACCGAGGCCAGCGTGAAGTTCCCCGCCGGCTGGCAGTTCGGCAGCGCGCTGGAAGTGGCCTCGCGCGACGGCGACACCGTGCACTTCAAGCCCACCACCTACAACACCCTGGTGGATTCGCCGATCTACGCCGGCCAGTACTTCAAGCGCATCGACCTCGATCCGGGCGCGAAGACCGCGGTGCACATGGACATCGTGGCCGACGCGCCGAAGTACCTCGAGATCAAGCCCGAGCAGATCAAGCCGTTCCGCGAGCTGGTGCAGCAGATGTACAAGCTGTACGGCGCGCACCACTACGACCACTACGACTTCCTCGTCTCGCTCAGCGACAAGATGAGCGGCAACGGCCTGGAGCACCACCAGTCCAGCGAGGACGGCACCTCGGCCGACTTCTTCACCGAGTGGAAGAAGAACGCGCTGGGCCGCGACCTGTTCTCGCACGAGTTCAACCACTCCTGGGACGGCAAGTACCGCCGCCCGGCCGACCTGTGGACGCCGAACTTCAACGTGCCGATGCAGGATTCGCTGCTGTGGGTGTACGAGGGCCAGACCCAGTTCTGGGGCCAGGTGATGGCCTCGCGCTCGGGCCTGTGGGATACCGAGCAGGCGCACGACATGTGGGCCTTCGTGGCCGCCACCTACGACAAGGGCCGCCCCGGCCTCGCCAGCTGGCGCAACGTGCAGGACACCACCAACGACCCGATCATCGCCCAGCGTGCGCCGCTGCCCTACCGCAACTACCAGGGCAGCGAGGACTACTACTCGGCCGGCCAGCTGATCTGGCTGGACGTGGACGGCAAGCTGCGTGACCTGAGCCATGGCAAGAAGAGCATCGACGACTTTGCCAAGGACTTCTTCGGCATGGACAACGGCAGCTTCGTCACCAACACCTACACCTTCGACGACGTGGTGAAGACGCTGAACGCCATCGCTCCGTACGACTGGGCCAGCTACCTGCGCACGCGACTGGACGGCCACGGCCCGATCACCGGCGGTTTCGAGGCGCATGGCTGGAAACTGGTCTACACCGACCAGCCCAGCGCCGCGGTGAAGGCGTTCGAGGCCCGCCGCCATGTCGCCGAGCTCACCTACTCGCTGGGCGTGTCGGTGGGCAAGGGCGGCCAGATCGGCGACGTGCTGTGGGATGGCCCCGCGTTCAAGGCCGGCCTCGCCCCCAGCATGACCGTCGTCGCCGTCAACGGCCACGACTACGACCCCGACGCGCTGAAGGACGCCGTCACCGCCGCCGCGAAGGACAAGAGCCAGCCGATCGAACTGCTGGTGAAGAACTTCGACGAGTACAAGACCATCCGCATCGACTACCACGATGGCCTGAAGTACCCGCACCTGGTGCGCGACACCAGCAAGCCCGACACGCTCACCACGCTGTTCAAGGCCCGCTGAAGAAACCCCCTCTCCCCCGGAACGGGGGAGAGGGCTGGGGTGAGGGGGCAAGCTCGCGACAGCCGAAGTTTCCCCTCTCCCCCAACAGCAACACCGTTGGGGGAAAAGGCAGGGTGAGGGGGCGCTTTTGCCCTGGCGTTCCGTCCAGCCAAATGCGCCCCCTCACCCCAACCCTCTCCCCCGAGCAAGCTCAGGGGAGTGGGAATTCTTCGCCGGGCGCACGCGCAAGCCCCGCATGGGCGATCCCCGCCATCTCCGCTATACTGCCCGTCCGCCGCGGATCGCAACGCTCCGTGCGCGGCCTCGCAGCACCACGCGCCCGTAGCTCAGCCGGATAGAGTAGTGGCTTCCGAAGCCATTGGTCGGGGGTTCGAATCCCTCCGGGCGCGCCATTCCTCTCGGTTGTTTTCGGCCGTGATTTCCTGCCGGAAAGCTGCGTTTGACCGCTTTCCGACGCCGTCGCGCCTATGCTGCGACATCGCCGCTCTTGGGTGCGGGCATGCCCACCGTGATCGAAAAACCGCTGGCCGCACGCGTGCAAGTGATCGCCCACCGCGGCGCCAGTGCGCACCTGCCCGAGCACACGCTGGCGGCGTATGCGCGGGCGATCGCGGACGGCGCGGATTTCATCGAACCGGATCTGGTGATGACGCGCGACGGCGTGCTGGTGTCGCGGCACGAGAACGAGATTTCCGGCACCACCGACGTGGCGACGCACGCGAAATTCGCGTCGCGTCGCACGACGAAAACCGTCGACGGCGTGGCGACGGAAGGCTGGTTCACCGAGGACTTCACGCTCGCCGAGCTGAAGACGCTGCGGGCGCGCGAGCGGCTTCCGGCGCTGCGCGTCGCGTCGCACGACGGGCTGTATCCGGTGGCGACGTTCGCCGAGATCGTGGCGCTGGCCGCGGCGTGCGGGCGCACGGTGGGCATCATCCCCGAGATCAAGCACGGCACGTATTTCCGCAACATCGGCTTGCCGATGGAAGACGCGCTGCTCGCTGCGCTGGCTGCACACGCATACACGCGCACGGCGCCGGTGGAGATCCAGTCGTTCGAGGTCGGCAACCTCCGGTATCTCGATGGCGAGCGGAAGCGGCGCGGCATGGCGAACGTGCGCCTGCTGCAGCTGCTGGGCGAGCCGCGGGAGCAGCCGTTCGACGTCGTGGCCGCGAACGGTGCGCTGGATTACGCGGCGATGACGACGCCGGCGGCCCTGCGCGACATTGCCGCGTATGCCGATGCCATCGGGCCGTCGACGCGGGCGATCCTGCCGCTTGCGGCCGATGGCGGCCTCGCGGCGCCCACGGCGCTGGTGCGCGATGCGCATGCGGCGGGGCTGGAGGTGCATCCGTACACGTTGCGGCCGGAGAACGCCTTCCTGCCGCCGGCGCTGCGCGCGGGCGACGATCCGGCGCGGCGCAACGAGGCGGGAAGCGTGGCCGAAATGCGCGCCTTGCTCGATGCCGGCGTGGATGCGTTCTTCACCGACGATCCCGCGCTGGGGCGGCGGGCAGTGGACGGAAGCGGGGCGTGAGCAACGAGGGGAAAAGCGATAGCCAAGCGCGCTACCCGCCCCTCACTTCTTGCCCTGGATCTCGAAGCCCTGCTTTGCCACCGGTTTGCCGTCCAGCGTGATCTCCACGCTGTACTTGCCGGCGGGCCAGCGATTGGGGTTCTGCACCTTGAACGTGGTGACGGCGGGGCCGTCGGCGGCGACGGTCTGGCTGAGTTCGTTGACCAGCACGCCCTGGCCTTCCAGGTAGCGCCAGCGCGCGTCAAGCGTCGCGCTGGCGGTGCGGCCGGTGGTGGCGACGCTGGCGTAGATCACCGGCGTGTCGGCGGTGAAGCGGGTGGCGGGCGCGGTCACCGCGTAGCCGGCATCGATCGCGCTGCCCAGGGTGAGGGTGGCGACGCGGAAGCTGTCGTCGCTCGCGGCAGGCTTGGCGGTGCTGGCGGCTGGTGCGGGCGTGGTGGCGGGCGCCGCCGGCGCGGTGTGGCTGGCGGGAGCCGGCTTGTTGCTGCTGTGCGCCGCGATGGGCGCCGCCTCGGGTGTGCCCGCAGCCGGTTCGGCCGGCGTGCTGTCGTGCCGGTGGCAACCGCACAGCAGCGCGACGGCGCAGCACAGGACGAGCGTGGGGGCGAGACGGTGCATGGCGGTATCCCGGTGGCCGCGGTGTCGCGCCGGGCGCGAGGCCGTTGCAGGCGAGTCAGGCCGAGGCTAGTACGCCGGGTCTGAAGCGCCGGTTACCGGGGGTCATTGCCGCGCGCCGCGTGGGTTGCCGGGATGGTTGCCCGGCACGCTGCTGCGGAACGGGTTGATGTCCAGTCCGCCGCGGCGGGTGTAGCGCGCGTACACGCTGAGCCGCTCGGGCGCGCAGCGCGCGGTGAGGTCCATGAAGATGCGTTCCACGCATTGCTCGTGGAACTCGCTGTGCGTGCGGAAGGAGACCAGGTAACGCAAGAGGCCCTCACGATCGATCGGCGCGCCGCGGTAGGCGATCCGCACGCTG
This sequence comes from Rhodanobacter sp. C06, assembly GCF_002001105.1. Taxonomy (GTDB): domain Bacteria; phylum Pseudomonadota; class Gammaproteobacteria; order Xanthomonadales; family Rhodanobacteraceae; genus Rhodanobacter_A. The sequence goes on from NZ_MUNP01000058.1 coordinate 130,725, forward strand.
CCCCAGTCGGGCTGGCCGGTGACCGGGCAGTTCGAGCGCAGCAGGTCGGAGACCAGGCTCTCCTCGACCACTGGGGCGTTCGTGTCGGCGTGCAGGTAGTCGGCCTTGGGTGGGCCGTAGTCGTCGATCGCGACGGGCAGGGCGTCGATGGACTCGCCTTCGAGGTCGGCGAAGGCATGCGCGGCGCAACGCGCGGGGTGCAGGACTACCTCCACCACGTCGCCCGCGGCGGTGGTGAGGTCCTGCTGCAGCAGGGCGCGCAGCGCGGCGGCGCTGGCCAGCGGCTCCTGCGCGAAACCGTTCAAGTAGAGCTTGAACGACTTCGATTCGATGATGTTCGGCGTGCTCGCCGGCACGCGGAACTCGGCCACCGCCAGCTGCGGCTTGCCGTGCATGTCCAGCCACGACAGCTCGTAGGCGTTCCAGATGTCGGTACCGTGGAACGGCAGCGGTGTGCCCACCCCGATCTCGGCGCGTTTGGCCGCGCGGGGGATCGGGAACAGCAGCGTGGGGTCGTAGCGGTCGGCGTAGGCGGTGGACTTGCCGAGCGGGGAATGGTCGGGCGTGCTCATGCGCACATTCTAGGCGGTGGAGACCGTCGCGCGGGCAGCAACAACACCGTGGGTCGGGATTCATCCCGACAGGGTTTTGTCGGCGTGTCGGGATGAATCCCGGCCTACGGCGCCATGGTGACTTCTGGCCTATCCGCCGGCGCGGCGCGCTTCCTATAGTGGGCAGGCCTCCCCACGCCGAAGACACCCGATGAAGAACCCGCTCCCGGCTTGCGCCGCCGCCACGCTAGCCGCCATCGCCCTGTGCGCGCCGCTGCATGCCCAGGACAAGGCTTCCGCCTTCGATCCGCAGGTGCTGTTCGCGCCGCTGACCCTGCCGCACCCGGCCAACGCGATTCGCGACGGCGCGGGCAAGCCGGGTGCCGCGTTCTGGCAGAACCGCGCCGACTACGACATCAAGGCGCGCATCGACCCGGCCACGCACAGTTTGGCCGGCGAGGAAACGATCGCCTACACCAACCACAGCCCGGACGCGCTGGACGAGCTGTGGCTGCAGCTGGACCAGAACATCTACAAGAGCGATTCGCGCGGCGCGCTCACCTCGCCGTGGCCGAAGAAACCCGGCCAGTCCACCGACGGCTACCAGCTCGATGCGGTGGAAGTGGACGGCAAGCCGGTGCATTACCTGGTGGACGACACCCGCCTGCGGGTGGATCTGCCGACGGCGCTCAAGGCCAAGGGTGGCCAGCTCAAGCTGCACATCCGCTACCACTACACCGTGCCCGGCACCTGGGGCGGGCGCACCGCGGTGACGCCGACGAAGAACGGCGACATCTACGAGATCGCGCAGTGGTTCCCGCGCATGGCGGTATACGACGACATCCGCGGCTGGGACACGCTGCCCTACCTGGGCCAGGAGTTCTACCTCGAATACGGCACCATCGACTATGCGGTCACGGTGCCGTGGAACTGGATCGTGGAAGGCTCCGGCGAGCTGATGAACCCCGAGCAGGTGCTCACCGCCACCGAGCGCGCGCGCTTGGCCGAGGCGGCGAAGAGCGACACCACCGTGTACATCCGCAAGCCGGAGGAGGTGAACGATCCGGCCTCGCGGCCCACGCACAGCGGCACGCTCACCTGGCGCTTCCGCATGGAGCACACCCGCGACGCGGCCTTCGCCGCCTCGCCCGCGTTCGTGTGGGACGCCGCACGCATCAACTTGCCCGACGGCAAGCACGCGCTGGCGATGTCGATCTATCCGGTCGAAGGCGTGGGCGCGGACAAGTGGAACGACTCCACCAAATACCTGAAGGGCGCGGTCGAGCACTTCTCCTCGAAGTGGTACCCGTACCCGTGGCCGGTGGCGGTGAACCTCGGCGGTCACGGCGCCGGCATGGAATACCCCGGCATCGTGTTCGACGGCTACGAGGACAGTGGCAAGCTCTTGTTCTGGATCACCGCGCACGAGATCGGCCACACCTGGTTCCCGATGATCGTGGGCTCGAACGAGCGCCGCCATGCGTTCATGGACGAAGGCTTCAACACCTTCATCGACGTGTACTTCTCCGATGCGTTCGAGGGCGGCAAGTTCGGTCCCAAGCGCGACAGCGAATACGCGCCCAAGGGCGGCAACCCGGTCGACGAGATCCTGCCGCTCCTGGCCGACCCGGACGCGCCCACCCTGATGGCGCACGCCGACTCGGTCAGCGAGAAGTACCGCCACTCGCTCACCTACTTCAAGGGCGCGCTGGGCCTGATCCTGCTGCGCGAGCAGATCCTCAGGCCGGATCGCTTCGATCCCGCGTTCCGCGCCTACATCCGCACCTGGGCGTACCACCATCCCACGCCGTCCGACTTCTTCCGCTTCATGGACAGCGCGGCGGGCGAGGACCTCTCGTGGTGGTGGCGCGGCTGGTACCTGCACAACTGGCAGCTGGACCTGGGCATCACGGGCGCCAGCTACGTGGACAAGGACCCGGCCAAGGGCGTGGTGGTGAATCTCGTCAGCAAGCAGAAACTGGTGATGCCCGCCACGCTGCGTGTGGACTTCGCCGATGGCACGCACCGCGACATGCGCGTGCCAGTGGAAACCTGGCGCTACAGCGCCACGCCGAAGCTGACGCTGGACACGAACAAGCGCATCGCGAAGCTGGAACTCGACCCCGAGCACAAGCTGCCGGATGCGGATCGCAGCAACAACAGTTACGCGATGCCTTGAGGTTTCGATGCCGACATCACTGGAGGGGCTGATGCGCGCGAAGGCTTGGTCGCCCACGAATGGCTGCATCGGGTCGATCTCGTAGTCCAGCCCTTTCAGTTCCAGGCAGGCCAATACCTTGCGCACACGGGGCGAAATGTGGCTGCCGATCATGCTGCACGGCATGGCACGCTTCACCCTTCTCTTGATGGCGTCAGATTAGCAGGCTGTTGAGAAACCTCCGCGCGCCGCCGCGGTCATAGACGTTCTCAATCACTGACCGCCCGATCCGATGCGCAGCCCCGACGTCCAGCAGCTTGGCATGTTCTCGTATGTATCGGTCGACG